>CAYMZJ010000014.1:0-5447 GCA_964394895.1 uncultured Phycisphaeraceae bacterium
CCGACCTTGCGCGTGATGTCGAACTGTTTCTTGAGGGCCGCCCCATCGAGACCCGGCGGGACAGCGCGTGGTATGTCGTGCGCAAGACCGTCCGCCGGCACTGGGTGGTGACCTCGAGTGCCGCGGCTGCGGTGCTGGTGCTCGCGGTCTTTTCGATTGCGATGACCCTGCTCTACAGCCAGAAGACGGCCGCCGAGGTCGAGACCCGCCAGCAGCTCCGTCGGTTGAATGTCGAGTTCGGTCGCGCCGCTGGGCTCTCGGGCGAGGGGGCAATCGGGCTCGACCTGCTCTGGCGTGCCCAACTCGTGCCCGAGCCGGGTACCTCTCCACCGAGCCCCCTCCGCTTTGGCAACGCGTTCGAGCCGCTCGATTCGTACTGGGCGTTGTGGGAGTTCTACGCGCAGAATCCGTGCGAGCGAGCCGTGGGGTTTGCGGATGACTTTCATTATGCCGGTGCTGTCAGTCCCGATGGCGATCTGCTTGCGACGATAAACGAGAGCCGGGTGCGGATCTGGACGCTGCCGGAGTTTCGTCTGTTCTCCGAGTTTCCGTTGCCCAGCCCGGTCCGCCGCGCAGTGTTCGCAGCCGACGGACAGTCGCTTCTCACGCTCTCGCAGAGCCGCCTTGCACGATGGAGCCTTGCGGAGGGAACACTGATCCGCGAGGACTCTCTGGCTATGTCCATGGCATACGCGGCGGAAGATATCAGCTCCAACGGCACTGCCGCGTTTGCCCGCGAGAAAGACAACACGCTCAGGATTCTCCGCCCGACCGATCCTCCAGAAACGCTCGATCTCGACGCGGGGGTCGGGAGTCTCCGATCCGTTCGGTTCAACACTGACGGCTCGCTGCTGGCTTCGGTATCCGTAGAGTACACCAGCGACTACGCCTCTCACTCGACGATCAGCGTCTGGTCGATGCCCGAGGGCGTCCTCCTCGCCAGGACGCAACAGGCCGGCCACATCATCGGCCTGCTCTTCTCACCCGACAGTCGTGCGGTGGTGATGACAAACGCCGACATGCAGATTCAACGGTGGGAGTATCAAAGCCAGAACGACCCGGTCACCCTCATCACGGCGAGCCACCCCTCGAGTCCGCAGTGCTGGTTCGGCGAGCCCCCCTTGCTCGTGACGGTCGAGAGTGATCGCACCATCCGTCTCTGGGATCTCGACCGGGGCAGGCTCGCCGGGGAACTCGCCGGGCACGCCGATTGGCTCAGGACGGTCGGTACGCTCGCAGACCGATCGACGCTCGTCTCCATAGGAGACCACTCGGTGATGTTCTGGGAGGAACACACCACCACGCCCTGGAAGACGCTCAACATCTCGAAGAGCGGCCTCAACAGCACGTTTGTTTCTTTCAGCCCCGACGGCCAGACCCTGGCCCAGATCCACAACACCATCGGTAGCTATCGTGTGATGCTGTCGGATGTCGAAACCGAGCGAGACTTCCGGCTCGAGTTGGAAGGCCATGATGACTTTGTGTCATCGGTGTCTTTCAGCCACGACGGCGCGCTGCTGGCCTCGGCAGACTACGAAGGTGTCGTCTGCGTGTGGGATACAGCAGATGGTGCGCTGCTCGAACGATTCACCAACCACACCAGCAAGATCTCCTCGGTCACCTTCAGCCCCGTCGCCCACCTGCTCGCCTTTACGGGCGCTGAGAACACTGTTGTCCTTCACGACCTGGACACGGGCCGGGTGCGCACCCTCGTGGGCCACACAGGCCGCATCCCCAGTGTCTCGTTCAGCCCTGATGGCCGCGTGCTCGCTTCGGCGTCCGTGGACGGGACTGTGCGGCTGTGGGAGACCGCGACCGGAAAGGCCCTGGAGGTCTTGCGCCCCCACAATGGCCGGGGCGTTCGCGTAGTCCTGTTCAGCCCCGACGGCACGAAGCTCACCACCGGCGGGGACGATGCTGCCATCGCGTTGACCGATCTGCGAAGTGGTGAGGTGGCCACGCTCCGGGGTCATTCTGGGGATATCTTTGCGCTGTCGTTCGGGCCCGAGGGCCGTGTGCTTGTCTCCGGTGATCGGGCGGGCACGCTCATGCTCTGGGATGTCGAGCACCACACACGGCTCGCGACGCTGCCCAAGCACCGGGACATGATCATGTCGATCTCGATCAGCCCCGATGGGGCCACGATGTTGACCAGCAGCGCGGGGAGTGACCCCGAGGTCCGGCTGTGGGACCTCGGGGCCTTTGCCCCGCATATCGCGGGCAACCTGGAGTTCCACGCCGCCCGGCTCGAGGGCACCTTCGGGCGCGAGCCCGCGAACCTCGCGCCCATGCGACGATGGGCGAGCGAAGTCCGCGGGCTGCGCTAAGCGCTCTTGCGCCCTTTCCCCTTACCCCGTCGGTCTGCCGGCGTTACCGGTGCTGGCGACGCATCGCCGCGACACCTCCCAACAACATGAGGAGTGATACGGATTCCTTTCAAGCCGCCCGCGAGTGGGTACAGACGGGCTTCAGCGACGCCGACGGGCTGCCAACAGTCCACCGAGCCCGAGCAGTGCCAAGCTCCCGGGCGCGGGGATCATGAACTCGCCACCAAGCGGGTTGCCCGTCATCCCCGCGTCGAAGAAACTGCCCAGGGAGTTGCCAGCCTTATCCCATTGGTAAGCCGTCTGCAAACCCCATTCGATCATCCAGAGCGTGCCATCGGCGGGATCGAGGGCGAGCGCAGCCTGGCTATCCAGCCCACTGTTAAAGCTGCTCAGCTCAGTCCCATCCATGCCGTAGTTGGTCACCCTGCCGCCAGTCCAGTCGGCGATCCAGAGCGAGTTGTTGGTCGGGTCATAGGTGATACCGAGCGCATCACCGCTGCCAATGGTGAACAGCACGACGGGGTTCTGGTAGCTCGTGTCGGTGGCGTAGACATTGCCGGTGTGCTGACCAACCAGGTAGTTGGAGGTATTGTCAGAAGTGCTGTCCCAGTGCCACTCGCCGGTGATGTTGGTGTATGTAGCCCCCATGAAGTTCCCGTTGAGGTCGTACTGGCCGCCTGTCTGGCCGCCGAAGCTCCTGACGGTACGAATTTCGCTGCCGACGATCGCCAGCGGGGCCTCAAAACCGAAAGCCTGAGGCTGATCCCATTGCTGCACACCACCCTGGTATGCATTCAGTCGGTTGTACTCCCCATCCGAGAGGTAATAGACAGAGGTCTGTGCACTTGCGACAGCCGCCACTCCGGCGACCACAAGAGTTGCGGTGATCTTCTTCATCGTTACTACTCCTTGTGCTTTCTCGATCCCAACAGACCGGACCAGCCCCCTCACACTGAGGGAGTCATCCATCCGGTTTTTGAACAGGGTCCGTCCCGCCTTCGCAGAACGACCCCAACCCGCCGAGTACTCTTCCGACGGTTCGAAGAGGATGCAATCTCTAAACTCTGAACAATCGAGCGTGTCGAGCCTTCTGTCCGCCCGGTAAGCACCAGGAACACTGAGCCGTTCTTGGATCTTGATATGTTCAGAGGCTCCTGATGGCGTCACCGCCGCCGCCGCATCGCCACCATGCCTCCCAGTGCGATCAGGGACGCGGTGCCGGGCGCGGGGACTGTCAGTCGAATCCAGTCGACCGAGGTGTCGTCCGTGATGTACACATCGAGGTACCCGTCGTCGTTGACCAAGTCGATGAAGCTCCCATTGCTACCATCGAAGCCGGGCAGGTCGCTCAGATTCAGCGTGAGGGTCGTGATGTCTGTGAAGTTCCAGGTTCCATTGAGGTCAGCAATACTGTCCGACCAGAGATTACTCAGGCCCTCGCCAAAGCTGGTGTATTGGAGGTGGAGTGAATCGTTGGTTGAAAGCCCGCTGGTGGCCTTCATGCGGATCTCCAGCGTCGCACCCTCGTACAGCGTCGGGAGATCCATAAAGGTGTAGCCGAACTCCCAATCGCGGCTCTCAGTGTCGAATGGCATGGGTTGACTGTTGTGAAGGATTTGGTTCACCCCACCAACCCTTGAGAGATACTGGGCAAGCACCGGACGCATGGGCAGCGCGTCCTCGGTGGCGTAGGAGCCCCCGAAGTCGTCGACATCGCCGGCGAGGAACGTATAGGGCTGGGCGGTTGCCGCCCCCGCCATGCACGCCGACAGAGCGCCCGCGAGGATGAGGATGGACTTGGGGTTCGTGACGATTCGTGCGTTCAGCATGATTCTGCTCCTTCTTTCTCATTCGAGAAACTTCTGTGCCAGAGGCGGGACACTCCCGCCTTCTCGCAATGGATGCGGAGATAGCGGCCCGATCTCTCAGCTCTTCAAGGAAAAAAATCAGGTTGGTGCGTTCTTCTCTTCTCTCGTCTCGTGTGCCACGGCCATTGTGGCCGTGCGGAACCGTCGGCACAGCCACAATGGCCGTGGCACACCAAGAGACCCGGCTCCACCCTGACCCAATGTGCTCGAGCACTCATTGAGCCCCGCTCAGGCGGCGGCCCGGCGCGAGGCTGTGGTGTCAGGACTGCCTGCGCCCGTTCGCGCCCCCGCTTCTGCGCGCACACCCATCCGCACGCTGATCGCCTCAGAGAGTTCGCTGGTCTGCGTGTCGCGGTGGGTGCGCACTTGGTAGGTCGCCTCGGCCGTGCCAGCGGGGATAGTCGTGTCGTCGAACCGCCGGTCCGAGACCGACCCCAGCAGCGTGAAGCCCGGCTCGCCCGCGAGCCGCCGCCAGATGGTGTAGAACGTCCCGTTGGCGACGGTGCCCCGCCACGTCAGCCGGATTGCCCCGGAGTTGCGCAGCTCGGATGTAAGGTTTGCCGCCGGCTCCGGCGGTGGCGCGGGCGAGGAGGCGTCCACCGGCGGGATATTCGCACGCGAGAACACGCCGAACTCGTTGTCGGTGGCGTCGGCGAAGGCGCGGATCGTCGCGACCAGCGCCGTGCCCAGCTTCATCATCGACGCGATCGAGGTGTTCTGCCGCCCGGTCTCGCCCCGGGCCACCAGCCGCGCCGCCCGGGCCTGTTCATAATGCGTCCGCGCCGCGCCGGTCAGCGCCGCGATATCCGCGACCTGCGCCGCCGACAGCCCGATCGCCGCCGGGTCATCGCTCCACACCGGCAGGTGCCGCTCGAAGAACTCGATCTGGCCCAGAAGGGTGCGGGGGATAGTGGGCATGGCGTGCGCCTCGGGGGAGTTCTGTCACCGGCGGGGCCACGGGGAACCGCCCCACGGGCCGTCCGCCGCTCTACGGGCACCATCGGCCGCCGCGGCACCCCACTTGACCCCGACCGCAAAGAACCGCGCCCGCACACCACGTCACTGCGCCCGCGCACCGCGACACTGCACCCGCCCAGCACGGCGCTGCGCCCGCGCAGAAGAGCAATGCGCTGGCGCAGAAGACCACTGCGCCAGCACCGAAAGCCACGGCCCGGCCGCCGAAACACCACACACGTTCCGCGACAGACCCCAGAGCGCACGCGGCCCCATCCCCCCCCCATCCCCCGCCATC
>CAYMZJ010000014.1:5466-5674 GCA_964394895.1 uncultured Phycisphaeraceae bacterium
CCCACCCCCCCCCCCCGCCGCCCCCCCCCATCCCCCGCCGTCCCTCACACGCCCGGCACCGCCCGCCCGTGCCCGGTATCCTCCCCTCATGGCCAAGAAAGCGACAAAGAAGGAGGCCGCCGGGAAAGCGGGGGCGAAGAAGGACGGCACAAAGAAGGGCGGCAGCCCCAAGGCGGCGTCACGAACCAGGGCGGGCACGCCCCCCAGC
>CAYMZJ010000014.1:5706-69455 GCA_964394895.1 uncultured Phycisphaeraceae bacterium
TCTCCCCCCACTCCAACCTCAGGCACCACCCCCGGCAAGCCGTCGGCCCTGCTTGATACGCGGGTGGTCTACTGCGGCGATTGTCTCGAACAACTCGCCAAGCTGCCCGACAACTGCGTCGATCTGGTCTATATCGATCCGCCCTTCAACAGCAACCGCAACTACGAAGTGTTCTGGGGCGAGACCAAGGAGAAGCGGTCGTTCAAGGACCGCCACGCCAGCACCCAGGCGTACATCGACTCCATGCGGCCTCGGTGCGTGCAGTTCAAGCGGGTGCTGAAGAAGACCGGGAGTTTCTATTACCACTGCGATTGGCACGCCAGCCACTATGTGAAGGTGATGCTGGATCGGATCTTTGGCGGGAATCACTCTCCGCTTCCTTGCGTCGAGAGTTGCAGATGAGCTCTCTCACTGCGAAGGAGCGGCGCACCCTGGAGAGCTATCTGGGTATGGCCTCCGGTTATGTTAGACGGCACTCTGACCGGACCTTCGGCCAACTTGTGAACGAGGCGGTCGGCATAGATATACATGAGGCCACCTACAGCCGCAATGGCACTTCGAAGGCAAACAAGCTGAGGATCTTTTGGCAAATTGAATCCGATGACCACGTGGCCCGAGTCCTTGATGAACTACTGGATTATGAAGAAGTGCCGCCACAGTCACGCACAGAAGAGGACTCGGTACTCATCGCGAAGTGCCGAACGATCGCCAATCGACTGCAGGGCACCGTCAAAGGCCTCTCCTCTCTGAAAGAGCACGCACAGCGGCTGGACGCGAGGCACCTCGACGAAGGAATCCGGCGAATGGAAGCTGCGGTCTCCACCGACCCTCGGCTTGCTATCGGCTGTGCAAAGGAACTCATCGAAACCTGTTGCAAGACCATCCTCGCTGAGCGGGGTGAAACATTTGCAGACTCAGCCAGTATACCCGAACTCACGAAGGCTACTTTCAAGGCGCTTCAACTCGTTGCCTCGGGAGTACCGGAGGAGAAGCGAGGCGCAGACATAATCAAGAAGCTCTTGAACAACCTCGCCACTGTTGGCATCGGTCTCGCCGAGCTACGAAACCTCTACGGAACTGGACACGGCAAGCACGGGCGCGCGGGAGGGCTGACACCGCGGCACGCAAAGCTAGCGGTCGGGGCAGCGGCCACCTTGGCTACATTCCTGTTCGAGACGCACAACGAAACCACGGCGGGT
Source organism: uncultured Phycisphaeraceae bacterium (assembly GCA_964394895.1). Taxonomy (GTDB): domain Bacteria; phylum Planctomycetota; class Phycisphaerae; order Phycisphaerales; family UBA1924; genus PNC22. The sequence goes on from CAYMZJ010000014.1 coordinate 6,906, forward strand.
GGCCCGAATGACTGACCTTTGTCGGGTGCCATCACTCGCGGCCTCCGTTCTCTCTCGATCTCTTCCTTCTCCTGCCGCGCAGTGATGCGGAACTGCGTAGCGGGCAGGTGGGCAGGTGGGCATCGACCGGGTGCTGCCAAAGACAGCATCACTGCGCGGGAGAGAGCGGGGAGAAAGAGGAGAAGAAAGAAGCCGCGAGTGATGGCACCCCCACGAGTGATGGCACCCCCACGAGTGAGAGGCGAGTGACACCGACCCGTGCCATCGACCCCGGCGTCGCGAGGTCCGTGCGGTTGGGTGGCACGACGGGGCCCCTGTCTTGGCTCGGCTCCCCCTCTGTGGGCTCTTTGTCTCTGTGGTGAGATTCCTCTGCCTTTCCTCCACGTCCTCTGCGCTCTCAGCGGTGAATCTTCTTCCCTTGGTTGCCCAGACACCACGTCGCGGACTGTCGAGGCAGCATCGTGCGGCTCGGCACTGGACGGTGTCCAGTGGCACCCTGCCGAGGGGGTGGGGGCGGTGGGGGGGGTGGGGGCGGTGGGGGCGGTGGGGGTTGGTGGGGGTTGGTGTGGGCTGCCTGCCTGAACCCCTGCTGGGGCGGTGCCGTACCCGCAGCATGACCAGCCCCGACCGTCTCGCACCCCCCTCACCCCACCCCCCCTCACCCACCCCCCTCACCCACCCCGACACCTCCACCCCCAGGTGCCGCAGCAGGTGCGAATACGCCAGCACCGTCAGCAAGCCCAGCCCGACGACTACCAGCGTCCGGTGCGTGAAGCCGTGCCGATGGTGCTTCTTACCGGGTGCCCATGAGCGCCCTTTCTGCTAGTATCCACCCGTATGAAACTCGCAAGCCTCATCCTGATGCTGCTTGTGGCGCTGGCCGCCGTGCCCGATCGTTGCTGCGGGCAGGGTTGCGAACCGGCGCTGTCGAGCCCGGTCACGGCCATGGGCCCGCGTGATACAGGCTCCCCCTGCTCCTCCTGCTGCCCGGGAGAGCAGGTCTCGTGCCGGTACGTCCGCGGCCTCCCCGGCGTCCTGGCCGTCACAGAGCGGGGCAATCATGCGGGTTCACTGACTCCCCCCGCCCGGTCGCCTCACCCGCGGCGGGAGGCGCATCGGGCCGCGATCTGTTGGGAGGCCCCTTTCAGACCGCCGAGACAGATGCTTCTCCGCCACGCGGCGCTGCTGTTGTAGCCCCGCCTCCGGATCTGTTCTTCTTTCCAGCTTTCCAACGCCCGCCCCCGCCCCCGTCTCCGCCCCCGTCTCCGGGCCGAGCGGCTGTCCGGTCCAGGGCCCCTTGGCCAGCGAGCGACAGCCCGGTCTCACAAGCCCATCACAAGATCATCAACCCAAGGAGCACACCCGTGCGCACACTCATCAGTATCACGACCATCGTTCTCGCCTCACTCAGCCTCGTGGCGTGCCAGGCAACAAACCCCGCCCGCGACGACGACCCCGCCGACGCCGCCTCGTTTGCCCAGGGCCGCACAGTCGCCATGATCGTCAACGGCATGACCTGCCCGTTCTGCGCCTCGAACCTCGAGGAGTACCTCGCCAAGATCGAGGGCGTCGAGGGGATCAACGCCGACCTCGGCACCGGCCGTGTGCTGGTGCAGGTGGCCTCTATCGGCCCGGACACCGAGGCCACGCTCCGCAAGGCCGTGAGCGAGTCCGGCTTCACCGTCGACCGGTTCGACGCCCCTGGGGGTGCCCAATGAGAACCGCCACCGCCGCCCTTCTTGTGTCGTGCGTCCTGGGCGCACTCGCCCCCCGCGCAGTCGCCCAAGAGGCGATCAACACCGACGCCGCCCTCCAGCCCCCGCCGGGCACACTCATCTATCGTCAGCAGTTCCGTTACCGCTCACTCGAAGCGCCCCACGGCCCGGCCGAGGCCGAGATGCTCATGCTCGCCTCGAACTTCATCTACGGTGTCTCCGAGCGGCTCACCCTCATCGCCGGGGTGCCGCTGATCTACCGCGAGATCGAGCCCAACAACGGCATGGACGACCGCGAGGACTTCGGCATCGGTGACATCAACGCCCTTGCCAAGTACCAGGTCTACAAAGACAACTTCGGCATCGGCTCGACTGTCAAGGCCGGCGTCCTCTTCGGGGCGCAGCTGCCCAGCGGTGACAACGACTTCTCGAGCGACTCGATCGACCCCATTCTCGGAGCCGTCGGCACCTACGCCAAAGACCGCCACGGCTTCAGCGCCGCCGCGCAATACCAGCTCAACACCGGCGGCGAGGCCGACGAGCTGCGTTACGACCTGGCCTACACCTTCCGCCTCAGCCCCGCGTCCTACAGCGAGCACGACACCACAAGCCTCTTCGGTGTCCTCGAGACCAACGGGCTCTATGAGACCAACGGCGACAACGAAGTCCTCATCGCCCCGGGCATCCAGTATGTCACGCAGAACTGGACCCTCGAGGCGACGCTCCAGCTGCCGATCTATCAGCAGGTGGACAACCGCATGCAGGTCAAGTGGGCGGCGGGTGTGCTGGTGAGGCTTCGTTTCTGATTCGGTCGATCCCGCCCGAACCCGCGTTGGAGTGCTGCCGTACCCGCCGCATAACCATCCCCGACCGTCTCGTCCCCCTCACCCCCTCACCCGCCCGCCGGCACCTCCACCCCGAGGTGCCGAAGCAGGTGCGAGTACGCCAGCACCGTCAGCAAGCCCAGCCCGATCACCACCAGCGTCCGGTGCGTGAAGCCGTGCCGGTGGTGCTTCTTGCGGGCGGCGTGGGTGGTCACGTCGAGCATCTCGTCGCCGAACCAGATCGAGAGCAGCGTCCCCACCGCCGAGATCGCCAGGATGCTCCAGTACGGCCACGGCGTGGTCAGGATGGTGTGCAGCAGGCCGGTCAATGCGGTCTGTTCATACTCCTGCGGCGCGAGTTTGAGTGCTGCGATATTGAGCCCGACCGCGACGAACCAGACCACGATCTGCGTAATCATCATCCGCGTGCCAAAGAGCAGCCGGATCGGAAACGCAACAACAAACCCGCCGTCGGCGATCGGGGTGCAAAGGACAAAGAAGCTCCAGCTCAGGGCCGCCAGCCACGCCCCGGTCGCGGCGTCGTACTTCCAGCTCATGAACCCGAAGTAGAGCACCAGCACCGCCGCCAGCGCCGCGAACCGCCAGAGGCTCTCGCGGTGGGTCGGCGACTTTCGGTGCCTTGCGGACGGCGTGGTGTGTCGCATGTCGGGCTTACTCCTGAACTCCGGGTGCCAGCCTCGGGTCTCTCGCAGCGCGGGGCTCTGCCGGGGTCCGGGAGTATTTATACGCCGGGGCGAGAGGCCGCCCGCCTGAACCCGCGTTGGCGTGCTGCCGTACCCGCAGCATGACCATCCCCGACCGTCTCGCGGCCCTCGGCCTCACGCTGCCTGTCCCGCCGCCGCCGGGCGGGTCGTACAAGCCCGCCGTCATCGCAGGAAACCTGCTCTGGCTCCCGGCGCAGTTCCCGATTGTCGATGGAAAGCCCGCGGTGCAGGGTCGGCTCGGGGACGATCTCGACGCCGAAGCGGGCTACGCAGCCGCCCGGCTCGCAGCCCTCAACGTGCTGGCACGGATCAACGACGCCCTCGGCGGCTTTGACCGCCTCGTCCAGATCGTCCACATGGACGGCATCCTCCGCACCACCCCCGACTTTGACGCGATGCCCCGCGTGCTCGACGGGGCGTCCGATCTCTTCAACGCCGTGTTGGGGGTGGGGGTGGGGGTGCTCGGCAACAAGGCCGGGCACACCCGCTCGCTGCTGGGCTGTGTGTGCCTGCCAGCCCGGATGCCGGTGCAGTTGGTCGTGCGGGCACAAATAGAGCCGACGTAGCCCAGCGATTACCTCCATCCCCATCCGCCCTGGCGGCCAACTGCACGACCCGGGCCCGGTGGTCGTGCGTCCACGCGGTCCGGTCAGCAAGACGATATCGGCGGCTGTTGGACCGGAAAGTCCGATTGCCGCCGAGTCGGCGCTACAGCCCGTGCTCAGATGGGGCAGAGTCGATTCCCGAGATCGGCAGCCCGGCAAGCTGGGAACTTCGGCAGGACGAGGGGAGTAGTACGGAGTTGTACACAAACGGCGCAACGCAAATGAAGGGATCAGGTGGAAGCAGTTCGCAACTGCGGCGAACTGTATATTGTACTTGAGAGTCAATCACTCGTATCCACAAGGGAAAGGATTTGGAATGGCGATGTCAGACAAGAGTCTTGTTCTCGTCGATCTCATCTGGACCCGTGACAAGGACCCACGAGTGCCTCTCGGGCACGCCTCCCTGCTTTCCGCCCTCAAGAACATCTCGGGGCTCGGGCTTAGATCTCTTGTCTTTCCTGTCAATAACAATCTTACGTCCGATGCCATTGCGACCCGTATCCTTGACTGCGCGCGAGGGCGCGATCCTGACCGCGTAGACGTTGCCATCAGTGCCTATGTCTGGGGAGAGTGCCTGCTCACTGATATCCTCCCCTCTCTACGGCAAGGTGGATTCAGGGGCAGGATTATTCTTGGCGGACCTCAAATAACTTACTGTGGCCCAACTCTCGAAGAATACTACCCCGAAGCGGATATTTTCATTCGTGGCTATGCTGAGGATGCTCTCCGTGAACTCGTTCGCCCGCTCGGGCAGTTCGACATACCCGGTGTCCACCGAAGCGGGAGCAAAGATCAACTAATCCAAGCGAGTGTAGAGATGGACCGGATCCCATCACCCTGGCTCGATGAACAGATTCCGCTGTACAACCAGGCATTCATCCGATGGGAAACCAAACGCGGCTGTCTATTCAAATGCTCGTTTTGTCAACACCGCGAGCCTGGTTCCCGGTCGGGCACGAAGATGTTCCCACAGGAACGCATCGAGGCAGAGATCGATTTGTTCTGCAAGTACGACGTGCGCGAGATTGCTGTGCTTGACCCCATTTTCAATATCAAGGACCACGGAACAAGAGTCCTCGAGCGCTTTGCTGCGAACGGTTATCAGGGTCGGCTTGAGCTCCAGTGCCGGGCGGAGATGGTAGACAATGCCTTTCTTTCCGCCGCGGCATCGCTCGATGTCTGCCTTGAGTTCGGGATTCAGACTATTCATGAGGTTGAGTACAAGGCAATCGATCGCCCGAACAACATGGCGAGCATTGAGAAAATACTCGCCGACGTGCGTGAGCGGAACATCGATCACGAGGTCTCGCTCATCTTCGGGCTACCCAATCAAACACTTTCGTCATTCGAGGAAAGTGTGCAGTGGTGTCTCGATCGTCATGTTCCCGTCATCAAGGCCTTTCCTCTCTTGCTCTTGCGGGGCACGAAACTCGACTCCGAAAGGGACAAGTGGGGTCTTATGACGGACAGCAGCCCGATGGCCATGGTGATCGCCTCGGAGATGTTCTCGCAAGATCAGTGGGAAATCATGAACCGGCTTTCTTCGGCGCTGCAACACACAGAAGGCCAGCACCCTCCCGATGTATCCGCTCTCTACCTTCAATCTGAGATTTGCGATCCTGATCGATCACGTTGGCAGAGTGCAGTGCCCAGTACGCTGGCCGCCGATAGCCACGGGGCTGGCTAGCCGCAGTAGAGTTGGATCAGAGTCTCGCCTTGGATGCGTCCGATGCCCGGGCTCAAACCCCGGTCACCCTTGATTTCACACTTGCCTCCCATGGAAACTCTCTGTTCATGCCGGGTAAGGACCCTCTCATGACCGCTTCCCCAAGCGCCGACACCCCATCCGACCGATAAGGAGAGCCATCGGCCCCCCCGACTGGTGGTGTGTACGCGCGTGGCGTGGCCCCGGACCGGTGGTTCCCGTTGTCGGAGTCTCTCCATGCCCTTCCCACCCCCCTCCCCGGCCTCAGCAGATGTCGGCGTCGTCGGCCTGGCGGTCATGGGCCAGAACCTGGCCCTCAATATCGCCGACCACGGCTTTGCCACCGCGGTCTACAACCGAACCACCAGCGTCACCGAAGCCATGCTCGCCGAGCACCCGCCCGGGTCGTTCGGCGACGGCTACCGAGGCAGCGGGCCGGGTTCACTCGTCCCCGCCGCCGAGATGAAGGACTTCGTCACCAGCCTCAAACGCCCCCGCGTCGCGGTCATGCTCATCAAAGCCGGCAAAGCCACCGACGCCGTAATCGACGCCCTCGCCGAACACATGGAACCCGGCGACGTCATCGTCGACGGCGGCAACGCGCACTGGGACGACACCGCACGCCGCGAGAAAGACCTCAAGGCACGCGGGCTGCTCTTTGTCGGGTCGGGCGTCTCGGGCGGCGAGCTGGGCGCGCGCTTCGGCCCCAGCCTCATGCCCGGGGGCGATCCGGAAGCGTGGGCCGCACTCGAACCGGTCTGGACCGCGATCGCTGCCAAGGTGGACCGCGCGACCGGCAAACCCATCGAAGGCGAAGCCCCGGGCAAACCCGTCGACGCGCCGGGTGCCGTGGCGTGTACCGCGCACATCGGCCCAGGGGCAGCCGGGCACTTTGTCAAGATGGTCCACAACGGGATCGAGTACGCCGACATGCAGATGATCGCCGAGGCCTGCGCCCTGCTCCGGGGCGTGCTCGGGCTCGACCCCGCGAAGATGGCCGAGGTCTTTGCCGCGTGGAACACTACCGAACTCGACTCGTTCCTGATCGAGATCACCGCCGACATCCTCGGCCAGGCCGACCCGGTGACCGGCGCACCCTTCGTCGATATCGTCCTCGACACCGCCGGGCAGAAGGGGACAGGCCGCTGGACCAGCGAGGCGGCCCTGCTGCTGGGTGTCCCCGCGCCGACCATCGCCGAAGCGGTCTTTGCCCGGGCGATCAGTGCGCAGAAAGACCTCCGTGTCGCTGCGTCGGGCGTGCTGCGGGGGCCGGTGGGTTCAGAGTTCAAAGGCAACCGCGACCGGTTCATCGAATCGATCCGCCGGGCGCTCTACTGCTCGAAAGTCTGCGCCTACGCCCAGGGGTTCGCGATGATGGCCGAGGCCTCCGACGAGTGGGACTGGGACCTCGACTTTGCCTCGATCGCCGGCATCTGGCGCGGCGGGTGCATCATCCGCGCCCGGCTGCTGCACACCATCACCCAGGCCTACGCCGGTGCGGGAAGTGAGGATGGGGGGCTGCCCAACCTGCTGCCCAATTTACTGATGGCGCCGACGTTTGTCGAGCAGATCGGGCAGTGGCACGACGCGTGGCGCGAGGTCGTCGCCAGCGCCGCCGCGATGGGCGTGCCGGTGCCGGCGTTCTCAAGCGCACTGGCGTATTACGACGGCCTCCGCACCGCACGCGGCAGCGCCAACATCATCCAGGCCCAACGCGACTACTTCGGCGCCCACACCTACGAACGCACCGACACCCAGCGGGGCACGCACTTCCACCTTGACTGGCCGCACCCCGACCGGCCCCAGCACGAGGCCTGACCATGCAGACCGACCGAGCCCAGCGTGCTCCGCGCACGCCCGCAGTTGTGACCCTGACAGACCGCACGCCGCTGACGCCGTCCCGTCCGGTCGAGGTGCTCCCTTCGGGCGCGATCCGCACCGCCAGGCTGCTGCTCCGCCCGCTCACCGAGAACGACCGCCGCGTGTTTATCGAGGTGGTCCAGAAGAGCCGCCAGCACCTCGAGCGCTTCAGCCCGCTGCATATGCCAGACGAGACCGACGACCAGCTCTTCGACCGTCAGCTCGCGCTCACAGCCCGGGGCGAAGCGTCCGGACAGGCCTGCCGCCGCATCGTGATCGACCGGGCCGGCACGATCGTCGGGGCGTGCAACCTCAACGCGATCCGCCGCGGGCTGGCGTGGGAGGGCGACGCCAACTGCTGGCTTGCTGCCCGCGCCGAGGGCAAGGGCTACGCGACCGAGGGGCTGATCGGCCTCTTCCGGTACGCCTTCGCCGACCTGCCCGACGGGCTCGGGCTGCACCGCGTGCTCGCCTGGATGCAGAGCGACAACACCCGCAGCGAACGCATGATCGAACGCCTCGGGTTCAAGCGCGGCGGACCGGAAAAAACATTCCTCCACGCCGGGGGCAAGTGGGCGCTGCACGAAGAGCTGGTGATGACACCCGAGAGCTTTGCCGCCCGGCCTGCGCAGTAACACACCACGTCAGAACATGGTTGGCCCGCACGCGGCGGAGAACGAGTGACCCCGAGACGATGCGTACACACACGCCCTGCCCCCTCGCTCGCGCGAGGGGCTCTATCGAGAAAGAGCACAATGCCCCGGTAGAGAAAGAGCATCATGCCCGGGTAGAGCATGAGCGACAGGCCCGGGTAGAGCCCCTCGCGCGAGCGAGGGGACAACCGGCAAGCCCGCATCACACTCGAACAAAGTGCCTCAGTCACCCGCGACGCGCTGCATCGCTTCGCGCAGCAGCAGGATCGCCCGCGCGGTCTCGGCGTGATCCGCAGCATCGGGCTCGGCCAGCGCGATCGCCCGCTCGCACCGGGCGAGGTGCTTGGTCCGTGTCTTCGGACCGCCGTCGGGCCGGTACGCGATATCGCAAAGGTTGTCATACGCATCGGCCAGCTTGACCAGCCGCGCCCGCCAGTCCGCCTCACGGAGCCTCTGGTCGTACTCGGGCTCGCGGACGTCCTCGCGCAGCAGCATGTTCTTCGTGAGCGCCGCGACGATCTCGGCGACCTGCGTCCCAAACCCGCTCTCGATGTCGTCAAAGTCCGTCGCGGTGTCCTCGATCGTGTCGTGCAGAATTGCCGCACACAGCGTCGCCTCGTCGGCGTGGTCGAAGAGGTCGCGCACCGTCATCGCGACCCGGAACGGGTGTGACGCGTAGGGCGTGCGCTTGTCCTTGCGCAGCTGCCCCTCGTGCCGCCGCGCAGCAAACGCCGCAGCCCGCTGCCACATCGGACCGGGCGACCCGCTTGCCTTTCCTGGCACGCTCATGCCCCGTCCGCCCTGCGCACGGCGCGGAGCTCGCACTTGCGCGGATCGCCGCCGTGCTCGTCAAAGAGCAGCAGCTCGTTGGGGCCGTCGTCCCGCAGCCACGACCGCGGCAGCAGGTACTCGTGCTGCGGCGGGACGGGCTTGCCCTCAGACGCGACAAAGTACCGCCCGACGTGCCGACCGTTGACGTAGAACTGCCCCTTGCTGAGCCCCGCGAGAGTCAGCGCGACGTTGCGGTCGGCTTCGGGAGTCTCGAACTCGGTGCGGAACCACGTGGGCGCCTGCTGCGCGCTCTTGCCGAGCGGGTCGTAGGCGGTCGGGCCGGGCGTCTCCCACTGGGCAAACGCCCACTCGGCCTTGCCCCCCAGCGTGTCCTTGCCCTCAAAGAACGAGGTGTTCTTGCTCATCTCGGCGAGCAGGCTTGTGAGGTCGGCGTCGCTCACGCTGTCGGCCGAGATCGCCAGCTCGAGCGTGTTGTTGCCACGGTTGAGGGTTTGCTGATCGAACACCAGGTCGTTGTCTGCACCGGGCTCGAAGAAGTGCACAGGCTCCTCGTTGAGCATCACCAGCCCGCGCACCCCGATCTCGCCCATACGCACAAAGATCGGGCTCTTGCGGCGATGGATGAACGACCACGACACCCGCTGCGGATGCGTCACGTCGCCACGCCGGACCTCCCACAACGGGACGCGGTAGGAGAGCAACTCAACCGGCAAGCCCTCGACAATCTTCGACCGACCGGCGCGGAACGCACTCAGCTCATACCACTCGTCGCACAGACCCTTGGCCGGCTTGAGGTCCTGCCCGCCCGAAGGACGCCCGAGGTTTTCAGCCAGCACGACCATCGTGTGGTCGGCCTTCTTGAGCTGCACCGTGAGCTCGCCCGATGCCCCCGGGCCGCGACCAAAGATCCCCGTGGGCTCGGCATCAAGAAACACCGAGAGCCGGTCGGCCGACTTGGGAGACGCGACCTTGACCCGGCGTGCACCGGTCGAGCGGAACCGCATCCGGTACCACCCGTAGCCGTAGGGCGCACCGAGATCGCCGAGATCGGCCGGGCCGGCGATCACCGCGTACTTCGCGCTGCTCCCGTCCACGTACTCGGTGGTCTCGGCAAACTCCCATTCGGTCTCCAGCTTCCGCGCAGGTGTGGGCCGCCTGGCGTAGGTTCCGGCCTTGCACGCACTCACCGTGCCGTCGGCCGCGACGAGGGTGTACTTTTTGTTCCCCGCGCTGGCGATCGGGGCGCCCTCGTCGTCGAACGCCGCCACGCCGACAAAGACGCCCTCGTCGGTCACCTGCACGTTGTCGAGCTGGTCCTCGCTCGCGACGATGACCTGCACGCCCTCGTGCTCGATGATGTCGGGACTCTTGCCCCCGGGCACGGTCACTTCGAGCGGCGAGCCGTTGATGCTCACCAGCCCGACCGACCCGCTCGGCCCGAAGCAGACCAGCGTGCTGCCCACGGTTGCGAACGCACTCAGCGAGCAGAAATCCAGCGTCGCGCGGCCACCGAGCAGCACGTCAAAGACGCACCACGACGTCCCGCAGGTGCCGATGGGCACGTCAAGCCCGGTGCCGTCGGGCAGGAGCAAGCTCGCGACCGGCGCGGCTCTGCCCCGCTTGCCCTTCTGGCCGAAGACGAACACGACCGACCCCTGGGTGCCCCGTGTGGGGACGACCGTGATCCCACTGCCTTCGAGCGACGGGCTCAGCACCACCGGCCGATCGTCGGGGTCCAGGTGGGCGAGCACGCGCCCGAACCGGTTGGCAAACATGGTGAGCCGGCGGACCATGCTGTAGGCCGGGCTGCGCTCGCCGTCGGCTTTGACCAGCGCACCGAGGTCGTGCCTCGTGGTGATGTACCCGTCCATGGAGTGCGGCATCCGTCCGCCCCCAAAGCCGAAGGTCTGCCCGCCGGCGAAGGGGTTGAGCACAAACTGCGACGCCCCGGCCAGCGCCTCGGCCGCCGAACGCACGACCGCCTCGGCGTTCTGGGCGTCGGGCTCGTCCTGCCCCCAGACCATCGGGTCGCCCAGCCGCAGGTCCGCGATCAGCCGCGGAGCACGGGGGTGGACCTCGGTCAGCTGCCGCGAGATCGCCAGCAGATCCTCAGCCCCCGACCAGCACTCGATCTCACCCTCGACCGACTGCCATAGCCCGTTGGCGTTGATGACGGGGACCTTGACCCCGGCTTCGCGGAGGTAGCGGAGGAGTTCCCCGAGATACGCCGCTGCCTGGACGTCGTCGCCGCAGGTCCACCCGTGCTCGTTCTGGACCAGCAGGATCGGGCCGCCCTTGCCCGGGCTCTCGACTTGCAGGTCCTTGACCTGCCCGATCAGCGCGGTCAGATAGCGCGAGCAGGCCTCGAGGAAGGGGCCGTTGCCGCGCCGGGGCTCGACCCCGGGCTTGGCAAGGAGCCACGCGGGAATCCCCCCCGCGTCGTACCCCGAGCCAACAAACGGCCCGGTCCGCAGGATGACGTGCATCCCCGCGTCCCCAGCCAGCTGGACAAAGTGCCGGAGGTCGTTGTCGCCCTCGAAGTCAAACTTCCCGGGTCTGGGCTCGTGCCGGCTCCAGATCGCGGGGGTCTCGATCGCGTTGATCCCGGCCTGCTTCGCCGCGGCGATCCGCCCGGCCCATTCAGACCTGGGCAGCCTCGCGTAATGAATAGATCCGCCCACAATCCACACGCGACGCCCGTCGAGCATGAAACTCCGGCCGTCATAGGTCACCTGTGCCATAGACACTCCGTAAGGTATTCGTTCGCTAAGTTGCCTTCGCTGCGAGCCTCCCAGCCCACAACCCCGGCGGGGAAAGTTGAACCTCAACAGTAGGAGCAACATGGTCCAACTGCAACATCTCGCCATCAACAGCGGTACGCTCTTCACGCCGGCCGCCGCCGGACCCCCGCACCGGCCACCACCAGCCACCCCCACCCGTGACCGGGCGTCCCGGTCTTCTAAAACACCAGCCCGATCTCGCCCCGGCGACACGGAGGTACGTTCGTTGAAGCCGTTCCCACGACCCCGTTCCACCCGAGTCCGAGCCGGGCTTTCGTTGCTTCGTTGCGCCGCGATCATCACGATCGGAGCCGCCCTCACCGCCCCGACGGGCTGTTCGAGAAGCATGGAGCAGATCGACCGCCGCCTTTCCAAGGTGCTCGGCGAGTCGGCTGCGCAGACCAACCTCAACGCCAGCCCCCGGCTCGCTGCGCCCGGCACCAACCCGGCCCGGCGGAGCGGGCTCTACGAAGAGAACCCCTCCACCAACAACCCAAGCCCCGACCAGCTCACCTACGAAGAACTCGACCGCGGCGAGCCCGGGACCGACGAGATCGTCGAAGGGCTCAACACCCGCCTGCGCAACTTCGCCCTCGCGGCTGGGGGAATCGGGGCCGACAACGTCCTCACCATCACGCTCCGCGACGCCCTCAAGCTCGCCCAAAGGCAGGGCCGCGAGTACCTCTCGGCCGAGGAGGAGTACATCCTCACCGCGATCCGCCTGCTTATCGAACGCCACCGCTGGGGGCCGCGGCTGTTCAACGACACCAGCGTCGGGTTCCGAGGCGTCGGCGACGAAGGCCGGTTCGACAACAGTGTGAACATCGTCAACACGCTCCGCGCCACCCAGCGCCTGCCCTACGGCGGCAATCTCGAAGCCCGCTGGATCTGGGACGCAACCGAACAACTCCGCTCAAGCGTCAGCGAGCAGTACCGACAGTCCTCAGCCCTCGTGCTCGACGCCAACATCCCGCTGCTCCGCGGCGCGGGGATGGTCGCCCGCGAAACCCGCATCCAGGCCGAACGCGAAGTGGTCTACGCCGCTCGGGATTTCGAGAACTTCCGCCGCGAGTATTTCGTCTCGATCGCCCAGGACTACTTCCGGCTGATCCAGACCGTCTACGAGCTGCAGAACCGGCTGGTGCAGCTCAAAAACCTCGAGCTGTTTGTCTCCCAGCAGCAGGCGCTCTACGAAGCGGGGCGCAGAACCGAGTTCAACGTCAACGAGGCCCGCAACGACCTCATCACCGCCCGCAGCTCGCTGGCCAGCTCGCGGGAGCAGTACACCCTCCAGCTCGACCGATTCAAGATCAGGCTCAGCATCCCCGTCGAACAACCCGTGCAGCTGGTCGCCGCGACGATTGAGGTCCCCGAGCCCTCGACCACGATCGAAGCAGCGACCGCTTCGGCGCTCGCCTACCGGCTCGACCTGCAGAACCGCCGCGATCAGTACGCCGATTCTGAACGCGGCGTGCTCAACGCGCGGAACCAACTGCTCCCCGACCTGGGTCTCTCGGGCGGGGTGCGCATCCCGACCGACCCACGCCAGCGCGAGGGGCGTTTCTCGATCGACCCCGACGAGACCTCGTGGGATGCGGCGATCACGCTGAGCCTGCCGCTCGATCGGCGCATCGAGAGGTTGCAGCTGCGCCAGGCGCTGGTGCTGCTCGAGCGCTCCCGCCGCAACCTCAACGAGTTTACCGACAACGTGGTGCTCGAAGCCCGCCGCCGGGTCCGCGAGATTGACCTGGCCCGCTTCCGGCTCGAACTCGCCGAAGCGTCGGTCAAGATCAACCAGCGCCGCCTCAAAGAGCAGCAGCTCAAGGCCGACGCGGTCGACACCCGGACCCGCCTCCGCACCGAGACCGACCTGCTCAACTCCAAGAACGCCCGCGACCAGGCGCTCACCGACCTCCGTATCGCGATCCTGAACTACCTCGAAGCGATCGGGCAGCTGCGGGTGTCTGCCGAGGGCGTGATCGACCCCTTGCCCGGCATGCAGGTCATCATCGAGGACAAGCCGATCGACTTCACCGCGCTCTTTGCCGACCAGATGACCGACGCCGACGTGCAGGAAATGTCCCCTGACGAGGGCCCTGCCATCGACGACGCTGGGGAGGAATAGAGCACTTGTATGAATGTGTTTCTTTGCTCTGGATGCGGTCACGCTTTTCCCCTCGCTTGCGCGAGGGGCTCTATAAAGAGATGGCATGGGGATCAGGAACATCCATGTACGCGATGCAGAGCCCCTCGCGCAAGCGAGGGGACAAGGAAACGCCACAAAGCCGAAGAAACAAGGACCAACCCTTTCATGCGGCTTCGGTCATGTTCACGTGCTCGACTGCCTCGGTCGGGCCCGACGAACAAAGGCACCCTCCCCCCAACCCCCTCCCGCGGGGCGCAGGAGGGGGAGCAGGAGACATGCACCGGCCCTCATCAATCACACCCGGAAGATCGACCCCAGCTTCTTGCCCAGCAGCAGCGACGCCCCCATCAGCGTCACCGTCAAGAGCGCCATCCCCCACACCCCCATCGCGCTGGCGACGTACTGCCCCACGCCCAGCATCTCGCTGAACGCGAATATCTGTTTGGTGATCGGATAGTGTTCGGCTTTCTGCGCCAGGATCAACGAGTCCGAAACCTCCAGCATCGAGAAGCTGAACACCAGCAGCCCGCCGGCGATCAGGTTCGCCATGATCAGAGGCACGATCACCTTGATGACCGCCTTGGGACGCGAAGCCCCGAGATTCACCGCGGCCTCCTCGAGCTCGCCCGAGGTCTGCTCGAGCCCCGCGACCGTCGCCCGCACGATATAGGGAAGCCGTCGCACCGCGTACGCGATAATCAGCAGCGGGAACGGGTTGGGATCAGACCCGAACACCTCGAACACCCCCGGAAACAACGCCGGGATGCGCAGCAACGGGTCGGCCGCGTCCCCCACCACCAGGTCACGCCCGAACGGCCACGCCAGCGTCATCGCCACATAGCCGAACGCCATCACCAGCCCCGGCACCGCCAGAGGCATCATGCACAACGCATCAAGCAGCCCCCGACCCCTGATCTTGGTCCGCACCAGCAAGTACGCGATCACCACCCCCACAAAGATATCAAGCACCATCGCGGCAAATGACAGCACCAGACTGTTGCGGATCGCGCTGGTCGCAACCGGATCACTCAACGCAACCCCGAAGTGGTCCAGCGTCAACGCCCCGGGCAGCACCGACTGGTACCACGTCCCCGGTGCAGACAGGCTCGTCAGAATCACACCAAGATGCGGCAAGACCGCGAGGAAACTCACCGCGATGAACCCGCTCGCGGCGAGCCAGCCGACGACGCCCGTCAACGGCTTCTCGGCCGAGGCGCGGCTTGCCTTGGAATACATCGCGTGGGCACGCCCGCCAAACAGCATCTTCCCGACGGTATAGAGAAAGATCGAACACGCCAAAAGCACCACCGTCAGCGCGTAGGGCTCGACCGAGTTCTCGACCTCTTTGAGCCCGAAGAAAATCTGCACCGGGGTCACCGTGTAAAAATCGAACATCAACGGCGTGCCCAGCTCGGTAAACGACCAGATAAAGACGATCGTCCCACCCGCAAACAAACCGGGCCGAATCAGAGGCAGCGTGATCCGGAAAAACCGACGCAGCGGGCCGCACCCCAGATTCTCGGCCGACTCATTCAACGCCGGGTCCAGATTCGCCAGAGCCGCGGTCGCGTTCAGATAGATGATCGGGTAGAGGTGCAACGCCTCGGCAACGACCACACCCAGGAACCGCGCCTCACCCAGCACGTCCCAGTCGGTGCCCAGGAGCGCGTTGAGTGCCCCCTGCCGACCCATGATCGCCCGGAGACCGATCGCCCCGACAAAGGGCGGCAAGATCAACGGCACGAGCACCGCGGCGTTGAGCAGCTTCTTGCCGGGAAAGTTGTACCCCGCGTTCAGCAACGCCAGAGGCATCGCGATCAGGACGCACAGCGTCGTCGTACACACCGCGATCATCCCCGAGTTCATCAGCCCCTGAATCTTGAGCGGGTCGCGGAAGACCAGAAAGATGTGTTCGAGCGTGAAACCTGTGCCCGTCGCCGGGTCGGCCGCGAAACCGCCTCGGACCGTCAGCAGGATCGGGACCACCAGAAACCAGCCCAGCAACATGAGGATGCCGCTGAGGAGCACATAGTGCCAGATATGGGGCTTGGCGCGCTGGAACATGCGGCCGCAGTGTAGCGAGCCGGTCCGAGACGAATCGTCGTGCCCGCGCCGGGCACGGGCACCATCCCTCATACACAGCCCGTGAAGATGCAAAGGAATCCCGCAAAAATCTTGTGCGATGGATTCTCGCGTCGGACGCTGCTTCCTCCTGCTCCCGCGCCCCGCAGGAGGGGACCAAGGCGAGGGTGCCTTGCTCCCCCTCCCCATGGGAGGGGGCTGGGGGGAGGGTGCCTTTGTTCGTCAAGCCCGACCGAGACAATCAAGCACGAGAACACGACGGAAGCTGTATCAACCAATCGACGAAGGAACAACCAACGCCTCCGGCCCGAGCGTCTGCACCGTCACCCGGCCCATCTCCCGGGTCGCGACATAGGCGTTGAGCTGCTCGAGCGACACCGCATCAATCTCGGCCGCGATCTCGGCCAGCGAGCGAGGCCGCCCGAGCCGGAACAGGTCACCCGCCAGCGCCGACGCCCGCGCCTCGGTCGATTCACCGCTGAAGATGACCCCGGACTTGAGCCCCGCGACCGCGCGGCCGAACTCCTCGGGGGTCACCTTGCCCTCGGGGGTGCCGAGCCGTTGCATCTCGGCAACGAGCACGTCGAGCGACTCCTGGGCCCGGTCGGGCTGGGTGCCGACAGCCGCGCTGACAAGCCCGAAGTCCCGGTCGGCGCTGTAGCGGGCACCGACCGAATAGCAGAGCCCGCGCTTCTCACGCACCTCGGTGAAGAGCCGCGACGACATCCCGCCGCTGAGCACCCGCACCGCGAGCCGTTCGAGCACCGCGTCTGCGCTGGGTGCCGCCGGCGCGTCGTGCATGAGCACAATCTGCACCTGATTGGTCTCGTCCTCGATATGGTCGTACCCGCGGACCGGCTCGGTGGTCGGGGTCGGCTCCGCAGCCTCCCCCTGCCACGCCGCGAGCAGCTCTTCCAGTCGTTCGATGAGCGCGGGCGGATCGACCAGCCCGGAGACCGTGATGATCGACCCCGAAGCCGCCGCAGCCGTGGGCCACTGCTGACGAAGCTCGTCAGCGGTCAGCGCCTTGAGCCCCTCCATCTCGCCGAGAGAAGAGCGATTGAACGGCGAGGAAAGATGCCTCCCGCGAGCGCCCAGCGCCGCAAGATCGCCCGGCTCGTCCTGCAGCGCCTCGATCGCCTGGGTGCAGAGCTGACGCGTCGGCTCGATCGAGCTGTCGTCAAACCGTGGGCGGCAAACCATGTCCGCCAGCAGCGGGATCGTCTCGAGCAACCGCGACCCGAGCATCGTCGCCCCGACCGAAAGGAACCGGCTCGAGACGGCTGTGGACCGACTCGCACCGAGTCTGTCAAAAAAATCTGCCTGGCTTCGGGAGTCCAGATCGCCCGCGCCGCGGAGCAACAACTCGGACCACATCGCTGCTCGACCGACACGAACTGGCGAATCGGTAGCGATCCCGGCCGGGAGTAGCCAGACCATCGCGGCCGATTGCACACCCGGGTTTGACTCCACAACAACGCGCGTGTGGTTGGACAACGTGAACTGGGATATCTCGGTCATGAAGAGCCTCTCAGCGGTGAAGATTGTGTGGCACCGACAACACTCGCGCCAACATCGAACAGGCGAGTGTATCGGACGAAATCCAACGGTGCGGCGTCCCGAATGCGTCAATCGCGCATCGCCACACACGCGAAAATGTATCGAACGTGGTGAGTACATGCACGAACGTGGTGCGTTCTCGACACCACAAGCCGTTTTTGCGCTGATCGGCACGCGAACGGAACATCCACTCGATCGAGCCGGGTTCGGGCGGTTGTCCTGCACTGTTGCGCGCTCGATGCGCGCACGATGGACGTTCCCAACGGCGGTGTCGTGACAGAGCCGAACACGGCTCGCGCAGCATGACGATCGTGTCCTTCAAGGCGTGTTTGTGCGCGCGCACGGACGCGCATTCGCTGTGCTCGGGGTTGCCTGTTCAACACAAACGGAACCGCTCGACTTGCAAAGCGGACCGAAAGCGCGCACACTACGCGCGATCGGGAGTTGACAAACTGTGCGTGCTCGCGTCGGCACGCAACGAACAGACCCCGCGTGTTCACTCAAGACACGCATGAATGTGACCCGATAGTTGTTGAAGTATCTCGGAGTGGAGCGATGGTCGTTCCTGCCGACACTCTCGTCGGCTCCGAGCTTCGAGTGAATCCGAAGGAGAACACGAATGGCGAAGAAGACAGCGACCAGGATAAAGCCCACCCGTAATTAGGCTGCCAACCAGACCGCCAAGAAGGTGACCCGCAAGAAGGCTGCCAAGAAGACCGCCAAGAAGGTGACCCGTAAGAAGGCTGCCAAGAAGACCACCGCCAAGAAGACCGCCAAGAAAGCCACTCGCAAGAAGGCTGCCAAGAAGACCTCCAAGAAGAAGGCAACCAAGAAAAAGGCGACTCGCAAGAAGACCGCCAAGAAGGCCACTCGCAAAAAGGCGACACGCAAAAAAGCCACCCGCCGTCGTTGATCGACGCATCGCGTGACAACACTCGCGGGGCTGGCTCTTACGCCGGCCCCGCGTTGTTTTTGTCCACATACGCGTCCCCCGCGTTGCACGCCGCCCGGTTTCACGCCACAATCCCCATATGACTTCGACACCAGCCGACGCTGTCCGATCGCTCCGAGCCGCCGCACAGGGGCACCTGCGCGCCGATGCCGACACGGTCAGGCCCGTCCGGTGGGTCGTGGACCGCAGGCAGGGGCGGCTGATCTTCCCCATCCCCCGCGAGTTTGACGACCTCGCCGAGGCCCAGCTGCTCATCCCCGAAGAGCACGACCCCCACATCGCTGCGTTGCTCACCATCGAGGTGACAACCACCCCCCCGGCTGCGGCCGAGATCCGCCACGAGGTCTACCACGGCCCGGCCCGCGAGGCGCAGTGGGCGCTGGCGACCATCGAAGCCCTCCGCTACCACGGCGAGGCGTTCGACCGCGACGAACTCGCGCTCATCGACCCGCTCGCCGACCACGAACCGGCGCTCTGCCGCGCGCTCAACGCCGACCCCGCTCGCCTGGCCGAGCTCTGCCAGCACCACGCGGGTGCGCACGTGGCCGAGCCCGTCGCGGTCGGCGTCGATCCCGACGGCATCGACGTGCGCGCCAAGTTCGGGATCGTGCGGATCGAGTTTGCCACGATGGTGTCAACGCTCGAAGCGGCACAGGACGCGATCGCCCAACTCGCGACCGGGGCGCAGGCGTGAGCAAGGCGGCAGGTTCCCCGGCTGCATCGGCACGTCCCACGTTCGAGCTGCGCGAGGCGCACGCCCACATCTTTCAGCTCGGGCGCTCGCTGGGGATGATCGAGCTGTCGGGCTGCCGCTCGGGGACTGATTTGCTCGACGCCTTTGCCGAGGCGCGACAGCAAAACGCCGACACTGCCCCGCTGCTCGCACAAGGCGCTCGCCCCGAGAGCTGGGACAACACCGACTGGCCGAGCCTGGCCGAGTTTGACCGGGTCACCGGTGATTCGCCCGCCCTGGCGTGGTGCTTTGACTACCACGCCCTGCTGGCCAACTCGGCGATGCTCGCGCTGGCGGGTATCGGTGCAGCAACCCCGGACCCGCCCGGGGGGATCATCCAACGCACCCCCCACACCCCCCACACCCCCGAGGGACATCTCACCGGCGTGGTCTACGAAGCCGCGGCGTTGCACGTCTGGAACGCCGCCCCCGAGCCGAGCGAAACCGACCGGCCGGGCCTGTTGGCCGCGGCGCTCGGTGCGCTGGGCGCGTTCGCAGAAATCCACGACCTCAAAGCCCAGCCGTGGCTCGGACCGGTGCTGAACCGGGTGCTCCCCGAACACGCCCCCGACACCCGCGTGGTGCTCTATCCGCTGCTCGAACACCTCGACGCTGCGCTCGCCACCCGCTGCGCATGGGAATCGGACAACCTCCGGCTCGGCGGCGCCAAGGTCTTCGTCGACGGCACCCTCAACTCGCGGACCGCGTGGGTGCTCCATCCCTACGCCGACGGGCAGCCCGACCACCCGCAGGGCACGCCGATGATGACGCCCGGACAGATCGAAGACGCGGTCCGGCGGTGCGACGCGGCCGGGCTCCCCCTCGCGGCCCACGCGATCGGCGACGGCGCGGTCCGCGCGGTGCTCGACGCGATCGAGAAGGTCGGCCCAAGGACCCCGGGCTTCCGCATCGAGCACGCCGAGGTGATCGACGCGGCCGACGTGCCCCGGTTTGTCGAGCTGGGTGTGACCGCCAGCGTGCAGCCGTGCCATCTGCTGACCGACATCGAGGCGCTCCGCAAGGCGCTGCCCCACCGCCTCGAGCGTGTGCTGCCCTTGCGGGAGCTGATCGACGCTGGGTGCGTGCCCGGCCGGACGCTGCTGTTCGGCTCGGACGTGCCGATCGTCCGGGCCGACCCGGAGGACTCGATCCTCGCAGCCACAACCCGAAAGCGGGCGAATATGCCCGCGTGTGAAGCGATCGCGCCCGAACACGCGATCACCAGCAACGAGGCGTGGGCGGCGTTTGGTGTACACGCCTGAGGATCAGGTGGCGAGCACCATCTTCCCTGTCCCCTCGCTCGCGCGAGGGGCTCCATGCAAAGCAAAGAACGCGGTAGAGCCCCTCGCGCGAGCGAGGGGACAGGATCGCGTCCGGAGCCGGAAGAACCCCGGACAAGGTCGACTGGCTCCTTCAAGAGAGCAGAAACTGATACGGCTTCTGTCATGTTCTCGTGCTCGACTGTTTCGGCCGAATCTGACGAACAGAGAACGGCACCCTCCCCCCAGCCCCCTCCCGCGGGGCGCGGGAGGGGGAGCAGGAAAAACCGGAGCGGGTGGCACAACACGGCTTTGGACGGCACAAGAAACACCGGACATGCGTCTGCCCCTAGAATGGCATGGGGAACCCCGGCTCGGAGAGCCGGGCCACCACCGGAGGGCATCACGATGCGAGCAGATATCCGATACACCAACGTCATCGACGGCGAAGAGTTTGCCAGGGCTCAGGCCGCGGCCGACCGGACCGCGTTCCAGACCACCACCGAGATCGACCCCGAAACCTTCTACTGCACCCAGCACTACGACCGCTACAGCCAGGAGGACCACGAGGTCTGGGCGATGATGGTCGCCAACCGGATGGAACTGCTCGACGAGCAGGCGTCCGAGGTCTTTCTTGACGGCGTCCGCAAGCTCGGGCTCGACGAGGATCACGTCCCCAAGGTCGAGTACGTCAACTCGAGGCTCGCAGCACTGACGGGCTGGCAGAGCCGACCGGTGCCCGGCTATCTCCCCGCCAAGGCGTTCTTTGCCTGCCTCGCCAAGCGGCAGTTTCCCACGACCATCGTCATCCGCCCCAAGGAGATGCTCGAATATCTGCCCGAGCCGGACATTTTCCATGACGTGTTCGGGCACGTCCCGCTGCACTGCGACCCGGTCTTTGCCGAGTTTCTCCAGACCTATGGCAAAGCGGCACTGATGTGCGAAGACCCCTACCACATCGAACGCCTCGGCCGACTCTTCTGGTTCACCGTCGAGTTCGGGCTCATCCGCGAGCGCGGCGAGGTCAAGCTCTACGGCTCGGGGCTCATCTCGAGCATCGGGGAGAGCCTCCACGCCCTTGAAAGCGACGACGTAGACCGCCGGCCGTTCGATATGGACCGGGTCTGCGATACGCCCTTCGAGATCGACCATTACCAGCCGGTGCTGTATGTGCTGGAGAGCTTCGAGGAACTCCGCGACTCGATGAACAGCTATGCTGCGAAGGTGCTCGGCAAGGACGCGCTGGTCACCGCCTGAGCCGACACACAACGGCTCTCCACATACTCCGACGCCCGAATCCGCCCACGGTTGCCAAGCCCCGTGGTGCAATGACCGGACACCGACCCATGACCAGACTCGCGCCACCCACCACGGTCGATACCGCCGCGCCGACCGAGCCGCGCACCTCGCCCCCCACCCCGACCCCCACCCCGACCTCGGGCTGGACCGCAGCCGACGCCTTGCCTCTCTATGGCATCCCCGCGTGGGGCGCGGGCTACTTCGGGATCAACAACCTCGGGCACCTCGCGGTGCAGCCCGAAAAAGACCCCGCACGCCGCATCGACCTCTTCGAGCTGGTCGAGGGGCTGCGCGAGCGCGACATCGGGACGCCGGTGATGATCCGCTGCACCGACGTGCTCCGCCACCGGCTCCGCGAGATCCGCGAGGCGTTCGATGCCGCGATCGCCGACCACAACTACCAGAATACCTACGCCTGCGTCTACCCGATCAAGGTCAACCAGCAGCGCCACCTCTGCGAAGACCTCCGCGACGCGGCTGCCGAGCTGGGGTTCGGGTTTGAAGCAGGCAGCAAGCCCGAGCTGCTCGCGGTCATGGCGCTCACCGAAGGGCAGCCCGACATGCCCATCGTCTGCAACGGGTTCAAGGATTCAGAGTTCATCGAGACCGTCATCCTCGCGGGCAAACTCGGCCGACACGTGATCCCGGTCGTCGAGCGGTTCAGCGACCTCGAGCTCTTGGTCAAGCACGCCGAGCACTACGGCGTACGGCCGCGCATCGGGGTCCGCACCAAGCCCAGCGCCAAGGGCGTCGGCCGGTGGGAAAGCTCGGCGGGGATGCGTTCCAAGTTCGGCCTGACCGCGACCGAGCTGCTCGGCGCGGTCGAGTTTCTCAAAGCCCACGGCATGGCCGACTGCCTGAACATGATCCACTTCCACATCGGGAGCCAGGTCGGCGATATCCGCCGGATCAAAGCGGCGGTCAACGAGCTGGCGCATATCTACTGCGAACTTGCCAAGCTCGGGGCCGGGCTCGACACCATCGACGTCGGCGGCGGGCTGGGCATCGACTACGACGGCAGCCTCTCCAACAGCCCGTCGAGTGTCAACTACACCGTGGACGAGTACGCTGCCGACATTGTGTACCGCGTCAAGAGCGCCTGCGACGCCAACGGGATCGCCCACCCGCGGATTTTGTCAGAGTCCGGCCGTGCGATGGTGAGCCACTGCTCGATGCTGGTCTTTGATGTCCTGGGCGCGAGCGTCTTTCCTACTGACGCCGACGCCGAATCGGTCAAGGCGTTGCTGATTGCAGAGGACAAACGCCCCCAGCCGGTGCTCGAGCTGATCGACGCCTACGAAGCGATCGACACGCCCCGGGTCAACCTCGTCGAGATCTACCACGACGCGGTGCAGGCGATCGACGAAGCGATGAGCCTGTTCAACCTCGGCTATCTGAGCCTCCCCATCCGCTCGGCAGCCGAGCGACTCTTCTGGACCATCGGCAAGCGCGTCCTCGACCTCGCCCGCGCCAAGGGCGAGCTGCCCGACGATCTGGCCGACCTGCCCCGTCGGCTCAGCGATATTTATTACGCCAACCTTTCGATCTTCCAGACACTCCCCGACCACTGGGCGATCGACCAGCTCTTCCCGATCTGCCCGATCCATCGGCTCGATGAAGAGCCCACCCGCCGGGGTATTCTCGCCGACATCACCTGCGATTCCGACGGCCAGATCGACAAGTTCATCGACCGCCGCGAGACCTCCAAGCCCACACTCGAACTCCACACCCTCAACCCCGGCGAGCCCTACTACCTCGGCGTGTTCCTGCTGGGGGCGTACCAGGAAGTCCTCGGCGACCTGCACAACCTCTACGGCGACACCCACGTCGTCCACGTCTCGTTTGACGATTCCGAAGGCGCAGGCGACTGGAACATCGACGAGGTGATCGAGGGCGACACCGTCAAAGAGGTGCTGTCGTATGTGCAGTACGAGCCGGAGAATCTGGTCAAAGCGATGCGCCGCGAGGTCGAACGCGCGGTCAAAAGCCGCACACTGACCGTCCGCGAAGCAAAGAACCTGCTCAAGTTCTACAGCGAAGGGATGGAGGGGTACACGTACCTGGAGTGATACGGATCACGGAAAATATATATGCATCTTTACGAGCCCTGTGCGCGAGCACAGGATTGATTTTCTCCGTGAAACATGGCCCTTTATGGTCCCGAGCTTGCGCTCAGGGCTCGTAGAAACGTACGATATCTTCTTGTGATTCACATGATTCGTTCAACCAACGCACAATGTAACAACCGGGAGCGACGCCCACCCTCGGGGCGAGTGTGCAGCCGGGCCGCGCCACTGGCGAACTCACGGACAGCCCGCAGCCCAGACACCGAGGAAGAGAACAATATCTCGAGTATCAATGTCGCCGTCATTGTTGAAGTCGGCCTCTGCCTCACCAAGGTTCCACGCCGCGAGGAACATGAGCACATCCCGAGTGTCAACTGTTCCGTCGCCGTCAAAGTCAGCCAGGCACCGCTCGCACGGCTCAAGGTCGGCAACAAACGCCGACCGTCCGTAGGTGAACGCGACCAGCGTGTCCCCGTCATTCTGGAAGTCGAGTGATTCAACTCGGCAATGCGCAAGCCCATCGTTGGCGGGCAGCCAGGTCAGCCCCGCATCGCTGCTGGCAAACACCCCAAGCTCAGTCGCGGCATAGAGATGGTCAGAGTTGCAAGGGCGCACCGCGAGCCAGTGGACCGGGATATCGGGCACGCCCTCAAGCCCGATGCCATCGATCGGCTCCCAGAGCACCCCGCCATCGGTCGTCTTATAGATATGCTCGATACCGAAGCTCGAATAGGTGCAATACGCGACATCCGGGTTCTCCGGGTCCACCGCGACGCTGCTTATCCAGTTGCCGGTCGGAAGGCCATCCGAGCGGATGGTCCATGTCGGGGAGGCATCGAGCGCGTTCTCGGATCGTGCGATATAACCGTTGTTAAATCCGAGGAACACAATGTTACTTTCAGAAGGGGCAATCGCGATCGCGGAGATTTGATTGCCAGAGGGGATGTTCGGCCCGGCAAGCTGCCAGGTCAAACTGTTACTCATGCGCCAGGGCCGTCGGCCGCCGGTCCACATGCGCCGAGGGTCGTTGGGGTCCATCGCAAACGGCGTGATAAACAACCCGTCGGTATCGGTGATGCCGCCCGAGGCGAACACCCAGGACTGCCCCCCGTTGGTGGTCCTGTAGATAGTCGGAAATCCCTGATACTCGACATACATGATATCGCTGTTTGTGGGGTGGATCGCGGTATACCCGCCGTCACCGCCGAAGACCATGGTCCAACTGTCGGGCGTATCACGCGAATCGACCAGGGTCGTTCCGTTGTCCTGCGCACCAGCGATATAACGATCGTCAGTCTGCGAGGCCGAGCCATGATAATACTGCGTCACAGCGAACCCGTTGTTCATCCGCTCCCAGACAATCTCGGGGAGCGGGTCATCACCGGGAAGCGGGCAGTCTTCGAGGCCCGTCGCGGCCCGCGCGTTCTGCGTGCGAAAGATACCGCCGTCGTTGCCGACGAACATTGTCTGGTTCGTGACGCCGTCGTAGTCGGGGTGAAAGATGATCTCGTGGTGGTCGGGGTGCAGCTGGTAGGGCGGCGGGTCCATAAGGTCCTGGTAGAAAATCCAGTATGCCGCGATCCCGAAGTTTCTGCCGCCGTCGTCTGAGCGGAACATATCTATACCACCGACCCAGACAATATCGGGATCAATCGGATCGACCGCGATAATGTTGTCATACCAGCCCTGGTGGTAGGTGCCGCCCTCCAGGCACCCGGTCGCGAGAATAAGATTGCTCAACAACCAAGGCCCGGTCAGCGAGTTCATATCGACCCGCGGCTCCCAGGTGACGCCGCCGTCCGAGGATCGAAAGATATCAACCAGCTTCCCGATGCGGTTGGCCATGCAGAGATACACAACGGAAGGATCGCTCGGCGCAAAGGCGATGGTCATCCGCCCCTGGGCCAAGGGGGCGTCGGCCCAGCGGCTCCAGGTATCGCCCCCGTCTGCGGTCCTGTAGAGACCGTCTCGCTCGAAGGTCCCAAAGGCCGCGAGCAGGAAATCCTGCCCGTTCTCGTCGCGCACATCGAGATCGGTACACCCGGCCGTACACCCGAGGGTGGTCTGGGCGTCGGTGTTGTAACGCGGATTGCTGAGGACGATCGACCAGGTCGCGCCAGCATCGGTGCTGCGCCAGACACCGAACCGCGTCGCGGCATAAATACGGCTGTTGTCGTTTGGGCTAATAACGAGCTTGTTCACATAAAAGAAAGCGTTGGGCGGCACGCTCTCGTTGACGGTGCCTTCGAGCTGCGTCCAAGTCTCGCCAGCATCGGTGGTCTTAAAGATGCCCAGGCCGCGCACAAAGTAACTGCTCGCATAGACCCCTTCACCGGTCCCGGCATAAAGCACATCGGGATTGGTCGGGTCCATCACCAGCGAACACACCGCGAGGTTGAGCATCATGTCGTCGGTCGAAAACCAGCTCGCGCCCGCGTCGGTGCTCTTCCACACCCCGCCATCAACGCCCGCTGTGTACATGATGTCCGGGTCTTCGGGGTTGATCACCATCGCCCGCGTGCGCCCGCCGACATTGCCCGGCCCGATCGACGACCAGTTCGTCAGGCCTGCGGGACCATTGCTCCGCTCGTTTTTGAGTGCTGCCTCCCGGTCACGGATCAGCCGTTGGGTGTCGAGGACATGCTGCATCGGGTAGCTCTCGCCCGGTTTGACGCGCTGGGCCAGGAAAAAATCGAAGGCCTCGGCCGGCTGGTCAAACGACTTCGGCCCGTCCCGGTCAACCTTGCGCCGCTTGGCCTCCAGCGCAGCCCACCCCGCCGCGAGCTGCTCGTCGCTCATGTTCCTTTCAAGCAACCCGGCTACCGAATCGTTCAGGGCGCTGGAGGCAGCGACATGCAGCGAGGTGGCCGCGTCCCTCCCGCACCCGGACAAAAGAAGGCACGCAAGAACCGTCGCGCAGAAGGTCAACACAAATCGATATTGCATAGCAATCTTCTCCATCGAATCACCGCCGTTCTGCCGCAAGAAACAGCCCCGTATCTGCCAACACGTATCGGAGATATCCAGCGGCATTTTTCTCTCTCTTCCACTCGATCATACACGAAAGCGTCGCGGGCTTACCTACAAATCTCTATACTATCGTGCTTATTCCGCCCTCCGCGGTTGCTGCCCTCATCGATCGGCCTCCGCGCATCGCCATGCCATTTTTTGCACAACGCCTCCCCGCGATCGGAGTGGGAGGCTGCCGAGCAGCCTGCTAGAATACGGCGTTCGCATGCCTCCACCCCCGAACAGCCGCACATCAAACCTCCGCCACGGGGGCCGAGCGACACGAGAGAGCCAACGGCGAAAGGTCCCACCCATGAAACCCACCATCCAATGGACCAAGGGCGAACTCCTCGCCAATCCCATCCGCCACATCGACATCACCTCGTTCGACGCCCGCCCGGTCGTCAACAGCTACCGCGAGATGGCCAACACCGCCCGCACCCTCGCCCGCGCCGCTGACATCTATTCACAGATGCTGGCTGACAAGGACTGTGCCGTCATCCTCACCCTCGCCGGGTCGCTTGTCTCAGCGGGGCTGAAAAAAGCCCTGATCACGCTCGTCGAGCACAACATGGTCGACGCGATCGTCTCGACCGGTGCCAACATTGTCGATCAGGATTTCTTCGAGGGGCTCGGGTTCAAGCACTACATCGCGCCGGGCTCGCCCGAAGCCCCGCCGGTCAGCGACACCACGCTGCGCGACCTGATGATCGACCGTATCTACGACACCTATATCGACGAGGACGAGCTGCGCGAGTGCGACGACACGACACAGAGAGTCTTCGACGCGCTGCCCGGCGGGGCGTACTCCTCGCGCGAACTCATCGAAGCCCTCGGCAGGCACCTCGCCGACCACCATCCGGATGCCGAGTCGCTCGTCCTGACCTGCCACCGCAAGGGCGTGCCGATCTTCTGCCCGGCGTTCAGCGATTGCTCGGCCGGGTTCGGCATCGTGCTCCACCGCGTCGAGCGCGCCGCACAAGGCAAAGACCCCGTCACCATCGACTCGGGCAAAGACTTCCA
Organism: uncultured Phycisphaeraceae bacterium; assembly: GCA_964394895.1. GTDB lineage: Bacteria > Planctomycetota > Phycisphaerae > Phycisphaerales > UBA1924 > PNC22. The sequence continues at coordinate 34,694 of CAYMZJ010000014.1, forward strand.
CGAGCTGACCCGGATCAAACTCGCCCACCCCGAGAGCGGCCTGCTCATGCTCGGGGGCGGCGTGCCGAAGAACTTCGCCCAGGACGTCGTCGTGGCCGCCGAGCTGCTGCACGAGCGCGCAAAACAGGAACCCGCCGGCGAAGGTGGCACGACGCTCCGAGCCGTGAAAGACATCGCGATGCACAAATACGCGGTCCAGATGACAATCGCCGACAGCCGCGACGGGGCGCTCTCGGGCTCGACCCTCCGCGAAGCGTGCAGCTGGGGCAAGGTCGATATCGTCCACGAACAAATGGTCTTCGGCGAGATCGCGTCGCTGTTCCCGATCCTCGCGTCCGACGCCTACCACCGCGGCGAATGGAAGCAACGCCACGAGCACCGGTTCGGGGAGATGCTCAACAAACAGGCAGCGGCGGTCTGAACACAGGAACAAATACCGTGACAAATGCCACCCAACCGATAACTCTGCTCGGGATCGACAGTTGCAAGGGTGGCTGGGTTGTTGCCGCGGTCAAGAGTGAAAATCTCAGCTCGATGCAGTTGCATGTTGTGCCGAGCATTCTCGAAGCGCTCTCCATCGGCGGCCCGGGCGCTGTTGTTGCAGTTGACATGCCGATCGGATTGCTCGACACCTATCAAGAGGGTGGACGAGAATGCGACCGGCTCACCCGAAAGATGCTCAGCCCGAGAGGATCGTGCGTGTTCCCAACGCCGGTGCGGCCGGCGATCGAAGCGACGACCTATCCAGAAGCATGCAACGCGTCACGCAGTTCCACACCCGGTGCTGGCGCCCTTTCCAAACAGTCGTTCAGCCTCGCACCAAAGATTCGAGAGATTGATACCTTGCTGAGAGCGGTGCCGGAACTGAGGAGCCGCGTTGTTGAGACACATCCTGAGGTGGTTTTCATGGTGCTCGCCGATGAACCGCTGCCACCCAAGAAACAGGACGATGGAAAGGTGCGCCGGATCGCACTTCTCGCGACGCAGGGAATCTCCGATCCGACCTCAGTCCCCCCCGACGGCCGAAACTCCGGCTATCGAGCGGATGATCTGATCGACGCGGCGGCGTGCCTGCTTGTCGCCCGAGCCGTGGCGCGAGGAGTGGCAGTGTCGATCCCTGTGAAGCCGCCCCGTGATCGCTTTGGCATCCCGATGCAGATCGTCACACCGGGAGCGAGCTGAACGACAAATCGCAACCGCGTCGTTCCAACCCCTCAACACTCCACCACCTTCACACTCACATGCAGCGCCAGCCCACCCTCGGCGGTCTCCTTGTACTTGGTCCCCATGTCCTGCGCCGTCTCCCACATCGTGCGGATGACATCATCGAGCGAGACTCGAGCCTCGGCCGGGTCGCTGCCGATCGCGATGTTTGCCGCGGTGATCGCCTTGATCGCCCCCATCGTGTTCCGCTCAATACACGGCACCTGCACCAGCCCCCCGACGGGATCGCACGTCAGCCCGAGGTGGTGCTCCATCGCGATCTCGGCCGCCATGAGGCACTGGGCAACCGTGCCCCCCAGACAGTGCGCCAGCCCCGCGGCCGCCATCGCGCTGGAGACCCCGATCTCGGCCTGGCACCCGCCCATCGCTGCCGAGATGGTCGCGCCTTTCTTGAACAAGCTCCCGATCTCGCTTGCCGTCAGCAGGAAATCGACGACGCCCGCCTCGCCTGGGTGTTCTGCGAAGCACCAGTAGTACATCAGCACCGCGGGGATCACGCCGGCCGCCCCGTTGGTCGGCGCGGTGACGACGCGACCAAAGCAGGCGTTCTCCTCATTGACCGCCAGCGCGAACGCGCTGACCCAACGGTTGATCTTCGTAAAGTCGCTCGTGCTTTTGACGACGAGCCCGAGCCATGCTTCGATCGGTCGCGGCGAACAGCTGGCCGAATCGTCACCCAGCATCACCCGGTTCATGCGCGCCGCCCGGCGTTTGACACCCAGCCCGCCCGGCAGCGTGCCGTCGGTGTGGCACCCGCGATGGACACACCCCTGCATCACCCGCCAGAGCTCGAGCACCCCCTCGCGGGTCGCGTCGGCGGTTTGCCACGCCGCTTCGTTGGCCATGACCAGCTCGGGGATGGTCCAGTTGTGCTCGTCGCAATAGCCCTGCACCTGGGCTGCCGACTCGATGCCGTGGGGCAGCGTGACCCGGCGGTGCGCGCTGGGGGTGTATTCCTCCTGCACGACAAACCCGCCGCCGACGGAGTAGAAGGTCTCGACGATTTTGGTGCCGTCGTCGAGTGTCGCGGTGAAGCGGGTGCCGTTGGTGTGAAACGGCAGCCGCTCGTCGGTGTGATACACGATGTCCTCGGCAGCAACGAACCTGATCTCCCGCTCGCCGCCGAGCCGGAGCACGCCCGCCGCAGCGATCGCGTTGGCGCGGGCTTCGATGTCCCGGGTCTCGCAAGTGCGGTAGTCCTCCCCCGAGAGCGCGAGGATGACTGCGACGCCGGTGCCGTGCCCGCGGCCGGTCTTGGCGAGCGAGCCGAAGAGGTCGGTGCGGACCCGGCGGGTGCTGGCGAATCGGCCCGTTTCACGGAGCTTGGCGAGAAACTGCTGCGCCGCCCTCCACGGGCCGAGGGTGTGTGAGCTGCTCGGCCCGACGCCGATCTTGAAGATGTCGAAGACGCTGATGGGTTCCATGTGGGGCATTGTTGGCAGGCGGAGGGGGCTCTTGCTTGTCTGTTGGGAAAGGCCCCTCGCTTGCGCTTCGGGCTCGGTCAACAATCCCTCATGACCGAAGCCGACCTGCTCGCCCATATCTTCACCCTCGCCGGCGGCATCAACGCCGGCTCGGGCGATGTTCTCGTCGGGCCGGGCGACGACTGCGCCGTCGTCAGCACGCCCTCGGGCGACGTCCTGCTGCTGACGGTCGATCAGCTCGTCGAGGGGAGGCACTTTGACCCCGGCACACCCATCGACCTCGTCGCCCGCAAGGCAATCGCGCGCTCGATCTCGGACATCGCCGCGATGGGCGGCGAGCCCTGCTGGGGGCTGGCAACCGGGCTGCTGCCCGACGGCTACACCCACGGCCGCGAGCTTGCCGAGGCGCTGCACAAATGGGGCGCACACTGGCACTGCCCGATCGTCGGCGGCGATATCGCGTTCGGACCCGGGCCGCTCGCGATCACAGTGACAGCGGTCGGACGCATGCCCAAGAACCACTCCTCCGACACAGAGCCCCTCGCGCAAGCGAGGGGACATCATCTTGTCAGTCCCCTCGCGCAAGCGAGGGTGACACCCGGACCCCTCGCTTGCGCGAGGGGCTCTACCAATGCCGCGAGTGACACGCCAGACACACTCTCCCCCATCCTGCGCTCCGGCGCACAACCCGGCGACCAGCTCTGGCTCACCGGACAGATCGGCGGCTCGTTCGACTCGGGATGGCACCTCCGGTTCGAGCCCCGCCTCGACGCCGGACGCGCAGCCGCACGATCGGGCACGGTCCACGCGATGATCGACCTCTCCGACGGCCTGGGTCGAGACGCTTCGAGAATCGGCGAGGCATCGGGCGTGCGGCTAGTGATCGAAACGACCGCGCTCCCCACCTCCTGCCACGCCCGCGGCTGGAAACAGGCGGCGAGCGAAGGCGAAGACTACGAACTGCTCATGGCGATCCGACCGCAAAAGCCGGGCATGACCGACCCACCCCTCTCACTCGACCCCCCACTGCTCGGCCCCATCGGCACCGTCCGCCCCTGCGCGCCGGGCGAGAAACCCGGCGCGACCATCCTCGACCCCGCTGGCAACCCCCACGACGCGGCCGCCCTCGGCTGGGACCACGGCACATGAATACCCTTCGGGCGATGCGACTGCACTTCGATCTCGACACTCTCGACGACACCGCCGCGCTGGGCTGCGCTCTGGCCGGGCTGCTGCGAGCGGGCGACACGCTCGCACTCCAAGGCGACCTCGGTGCCGGCAAAACCACGCTCGCCCGCGCCATCGCCCAAGCCCGGGGCGTGGACCCGTCGCTCATCTCGAGCCCGACGTATGTCATCGTCAACGAATACCCGCCCGCCCGTGAGGGCGATCCGCTGGTGGTGCATGTGGACGCCTACCGCCTGACCTCGGCGGAAGACCTCGACCCCCTCGGCTGGGATCGGCTCGCCGACGGCACAGCGGTCCTGCTGATCGAGTGGGCCGAGCGGATCGCTGACGCCCTGCCGCCAGAGCACACCGCGACTCTTCGCCTCCGCGCCACCGCCGAGAGCGCCCGAGCCGCCGAGCTGGACTGCCCGGAAGCGTGGGAATCGCGCAGCCCGTTCGCGGCACTGCGCGAGCTGGCGTTGCCGGTGCGCACGCCGACGACCTGCCCGGTCACCGGCCAGCACGTCCCGGCCGATTCGCCGAGCTGGCCGTTCGCCAGCGACCGGGCGCGCATGGCGGACCTCTACAAATGGTTCAGCGGCCAGCACGAGATCAGCCGCCCGATGGACGAACGCGACCTCGACGAAGTCGAGTAGCGCACGACCTGTGGCACAGAACCTGTGGCGCAGAACCGCCCGCCATAGAGCCCCTCGCGCAAGCGAGGGGACACGCAACCTGTCGAATCGTCCCCTCGCTTGCGCGAGGGGCTCTACCGGATGCGTACCCAATCGGCAACCACGTTCGGCTTCTTACCCGCCCTCGCCCACCGCAAAGATCTGCAGCCGGTGCCCCTGAGGCTCGAGCCCGTGCTCGCGGCAGATCCGATCACGCAACTCGACAAGCTCGGGCAGCTCCAGGTCGAGCACCTCGCCGGTATCGAGCCGGATGAGCTGGTCGCGGGGCGTCGAGCCGTAGACGAGCTGGTACTTGGCGTGGTCGTCGTTGGTAAGGACGCGCTGGATGATCCCCGCGTCCTGGAGCAGCTTGAGCGTGCGGTAGACCGTCGCTTTGCTGACGCGGAAGCTGCTGGCTTTGAGGTCGTCGAGCAGGCGTTCGGCCTCGAACACGCCGTCGAAGTGGATGATCGCGTCGAGTACCTTCGCCCGCTCGGGGGTGTACTTGAGCCCCTCGGACCGCAGCTTGCGGCGGAAGACCGAGCAGAGCGGCTCCTCGATCCTGATCTCGAACTCGTTGGTGTTCTCGTCGGGCGGGCTCATCGAGGCAATGGTACGACCGCCACAGCCGCGGGGTAGACTCCCGCCCATGACCGGTACAAACACGGCTCCTGCGCCAAACAACCCGCCCGCCGACCCACCTACCGACCACCGTCGGCTGGGGCTCGTCGCCCTCGCGCTGGCAGCCTCCCTGCTCGTGGTCAGCCTCATGGGCTCGACCCTCGCGCCGATGGTCGCGCTGGGCAGCCTGCTGCTCAAGCTCGGCACCCTCTGGCCGGGGGTGGTCTACCTCGTTGCTGCGTTCGGGCTGGCGTGGCCCTTGCGAAGGCTCTGGCGGGGGTCGCCCGACAGCGTGCCGATCCAGCTCGCCGTCGGGGTGGCGCTGATCTTCTCGCTGAGTCATCTGCTCGGCGTGCTGGGGCTCTTGAACAGCGTCACCGCGATCGGCGTGTGCGCAGTCGGCCTCGGGCTCGTCGGCGTGCAGCTCGCCGGGCTGTTTCGCGCAGGTGAAAGGCCCGCGTCACTCGGTGCGGGGCAAACGGTCCTGGTCGCGCTGGCGATGCCCGCCGCCGCTGTGCTGATCGTCGCGGCCCTCATGCCGCCGGGTGTGCTGTGGGGTTCAGAGTACGGCGGGTTCGACGCGCTCAGCTACCACCTCCAGCTGCCTCAGGAATGGCTCGCCAGCGGCCGCATCGCGCCGGTCGAACACAACGTCTATTCCTATCTGCCCAGCTACATCGAGTCGGCGTTCATGCACCTCGGCGCGATGACCCTCGCTCCGAACGACCCCCTCTCCCCCGACGGCCTCGGCCTGCTCGCCGGCGACGGCTGGCGGCTGCTGGCGTGCCAGGGGCTCCACGCCGGGCTCGTCATCGTCACAGCATGGCTGACCGCCCGCGCGACGACCCGACTCGCCATCCGCGCCGAGATCGCCGAATCCATCGCCCGCTGGGGTGGGGCCGCTGCCGGGTGTGTCGCGCTGGCAACGCCCTGGGCCGTCGTCACCGGGTCGCTGGCCTACAACGAAGCCGGCGTCAACGCCATGCTCGCCGGCGTGCTGCTGGTGTGCGCACAGGAACGGCTCTCACCCGTCGCCCGTGGCACACTCGTCGGCCTGCTCGTCGGCGCGGCCTGCGGCTTCAAGCCCACCGCGCTGTTCTTTGTCGGCCTGCCCGCGGGGCTCTTGCTCATCGCATCGTGCTCCCGATTCCCGCGCGTCTCGGATCCCTCCCCTCGCGCCACAGATGCCGAGCCCCGGACTTCAGTCCGGGGTTCCGGGGAACACGAAAGCCCCCCCGGACTGAAGTCCGGGGCTCGGAAAAATGGAGATCCAAAAGATAGAGATCCAAGAGATGGAGATCCGAAAGATACGACGCTCTCTCGAAGATTCCGCACGCTTGCACCAGCTCTTCTTCTCGGCGCGGTGGTCGGCCTCCTCACGCTCTCCCCATGGCTCCTCCGCAACTTCCTCCACAGCGGCAACCCCGTCTTCCCCTTCGCTGCCGACATCCTCGGCTCGGCCCACTGGACCAGCGAACAGCTCGCCCGCTACCAAAGCGCCCACACCTTCGATGGCTCGCTCTTCGACCGATTCCGAACACTCCTCTGGACAAGCCCGACCTCGACCCCGGGCGATCCAGCCGTGACGCGGTTCCGCGGGCTCGCCAACCCGCAATGGGGGCTGTTGCCGGTGTTTGTGGTCGGGGCGATCGCGGTGCTTCTTGCAAGGGGCGGGCGCACCCGCTCGACCGCTCTGTTGCTGGCTGTGTGTCTGGGTACCCAGCTCCTCGCGTGGCTGGCGTTCACGCATCTCCAGTCGCGGTTCCTGTTGCCGATGCTGCCGATCGGGGCAGCACTGGTCGGGCTGGCGGTTGCCAGGCTCCGCGTCCTCGTCGGCGAGCGCTCCGACGGGCGCGGCGGGGTGGCGCTCCTGGCAGGAGTCGCCGTCGCCGGGCAATCGGTCTTCACGCTGGCGATCTACAGCAGCCAGAACAATGGCAGCGCCGGGCTGGGCTTGCCGATCTTCCCGGCCGCGTTTACCGGGCGCGAAGATGAATCCCCCGCTGCCACCGCCAAGGGATGGAGCAACACCCGACCACTCGACGACGGGCTGGTGCTGCTGGTCGGCGACAGCACGCCGCTCTACTTCGGGCCCGGCGTGGTCTACCACACCACCTACGACACCTCACCTCTGGGCGAGCTGATGCGTGACTCTCCCGACGACCCGGCCGCGTGGGCGCGGGGGCTCCGCGAGATGGGCGTCGGCTGGCTGCTGGTCAGCGACAGCGAGCTCCGCCGCCTGCAAGCAAGCGGGTGGTACGACCCCGACGTTACCGCCGATCGTGTGCGGCTGTTTGCCGATTCGCTGGGCGGCGCAGCGTTGCTCTGGCCGGACGAACGCCGCTATCTCGTCCGCATCCCCTCGGAACCGACCCCATGACCGACGCCCCATCCACCCCGCCGCCGACCCCGCCGCGCGCGGGCCGCGCGATCAGGCTCGTGCTCCAGAGCGTGGGTTTTCTGATCGGGCTGGTACTCCTGGGCTGGTGCATCCGGGTCGCGCTCTCTGATGAAAACCGCGAGCAGCTCGCCCGGCTCAGAGAGGCGAGCGTCGGGCAGGTTTCACTCTTGCTGGCGCTCTCGGCGGGGACACTCCTCATCAACGGCCTGCTCTTCTGGATCACCCTCCGCCCGGTGCACAAAATCCGGGCGATCGACCACGTCGCGATCAACGCGGTGTGTACGTTTCTCGCGTTCCTGCCTTTCAAGATCGGGACGCTCTCGCGGGTCGCGATCAACAACCGCCGCGACGGCGTGCCTCTCCTGACCATCGGCGCGTGGTACGGCGTGATGTTCGCGATCATGCTCGCAGCCTACATCCCCGCGATGGGCGCGAGTATATGGCGCCGCGGGCTCGACACCACCTGGTGGATCGTCTGCCTCGGCGGGGCGGCGCTGCTGTGCGCGCTGATGGTTGGTATCGCCCGCCTGTTTGCTGGCGAAACAGGGATCGCCCGGCTCCACAAGATCATCGACAGCATCCGCCTCCCGATCGTGAGTCGGCTCGCACGCACCGAACACTTCGACCGCGTCCACACCGCCGCCGCGATGGCCGCCTCCCCCCTCGACATGGCCGGCGGGATCGCGCTGCGGCTGCTCGACCTGGGGGTCATGTCGTGGCGGTTCGTCGTCGCCGGGTCGATCGTCGGCGTGGCGTTCGGGTGGGAAGAAGCGGTCCTCGTCGCCAGCGCCTACTACATCATCGGGATGCTCAGCCCCTTCGGCATACTGGGCGCTCGAGAAGCCGGGACGGTCTTCATGGCCGGGGCACTGGGGATCGCCGCCTCGACCGGGCAGTCCACCGAAGAGGTCGCCCCTTCGCTCACGGTGCTCACCCTCTTTATCACCGGCACCGAATCAATCGTGCTGCTGGCCGGGGCCGCAGCCGGCACCGTATGGCTCCGCCCCGATCGACTCTTGCGGAAAGCTCCTGAAGAAACACCCCTGCCAGAAGAGACTCCGTCCACACCCAACCACCCCAACCACCCCGACTCTGAGCCCCGGACTTCAGTCCGGGCAGATGCGCCACCCACAGAAAGCACCCCGGACTGAAGCCCGGTGCTCGGCGAGCTCGGACCCGCACAGCGCCCGACACGCAGAGCGTGCAACAATCACCCATGCGCACCGCACTCATCCAGTTCAACCCCACCGTCGGCGACCTCGACGCCAATACCGCACGGATGGTCGAGATGCTCGCCGAGGCGCGGGCCGGCGGTGCCGAGCTTGCGGTCTTCCCCGAGCTGGCGGTCTGTGGCTATCCCCCCCGTGACCTGCTGCTGCACGAGGGGTTTGTCGCGGCCTGCGTCAAGGCCGCCACACGACTCGGCGAAGAACACTCGGCTGGGCTCACCCTCGTCTTCGGCTGCCCGTTGCCGGTCGATCGGGACAGCACAACCCACGACCCCGGCCGCGGCATCGCCAACAGCCTGCTCGCCTACCGCGACGGCGAAATGCTCGACTCCTACGACAAACGCCTGCTCCCGACCTACGACGTCTTCGACGAACGCCGCTACTTCGTGCCCGGCGATCGGGCGGTCGTGATCGACGTCCCGACGGCTGCCGGCGTGCGCCGCGTCGGGCTCTCGATCTGCGAGGACCTTTGGAAAGGCGAGGACGCCGGGTTTGCCTCGCGCTATCTCCGCGACCCAGACCCCGTCGCCGCGCTCGTCGAGGCCGGTGCCGACACCATCGTCAGCCCCTCGGCCAGCCCGTTCGTCCTCGGGAAGGGACGCCGCCACCGCGACATCCTCATCGCCCACGCGGCCCGGCACCGGGTCAACATCGCGGCGGTCAACCAGGTCGGAGGCAACGACGACCTCGTCTTCGACGGCCACGCTGCGGCCTACGACGCCTGCGGCCACCCCCTCGGCTTCGGGCCCGGGTTCGAGGACGCGGTCACGATCGTGGACATCCCCTTGCCGACGCGCGATCAGATCAACCACGCCGAGCGCCCGACCGACCCGGTGCTGACCGAAGCCGACGAGGAGTTGCTCTTCCGCGCCCTCGTGCTCGGGGCCCGCGACTACCTCCGCAAGACCGGCTACCGCCGCGTGCTGCTCGGGCTCTCGGGCGGGATCGACTCGGCCGTCACCTGCGCCATCGCGGTTGCTGCACTCGGGCCGGAGCATGTTCTCGGCGTCGCCATGCCCGGCAAGTATTCCAGCGACCACGCCCTCACCGATGCGGCCGACCTCGCCAGTCGGCTGGGCGTGCGCTGCGTCACGGTCCCCATCGCCCCGCCCTTTGAAGGCCTCCGCGAGACGATCGACCCCGCACTCCGAACCCTCGACGAACACCCGCTCGGGACTGAACTCCCCGATCTCGCAGAACAGAACCTGCAATCCCGCGCGCGCGGGGCGATCCTCATGGCGATCTCCAACCGCACCGGAGCCCTGCTCCTGACCACAGGCAACAAAAGCGAGCTGGCGGTCGGATACTGCACGCTCTACGGCGACATGAACGGCGGGCTCTCGGTGCTCAGCGATGTCGCCAAGCTCTGGGTCTACCGCCTCGCCCGGTGGATGAACGCCCACCACGCCGACGCGGGGTTCGCCACACCACCGATCCCCGCGAGCACCATCGAGAAGCCCCCCAGCGCCGAGCTTGCGCCCGACCAGCGCGACGACGATTCGCTGCCCCCCTACGACGTGCTCGACGCGATCGTCGAGCGGTATGTCGAGGGCAAACAGGCCGTCGCGACCATCGTCGCCGAGACCGGCTTCGCCCGCGACCTCGTCGCCCGCATCACCCGACTCATCGACATCAACGAATACAAACGCAAGCAGACGCCGGTGGGGATCAAGGTCACTACCGTCGCCTTCGGCAGCGGACGAAGAGTGCCCATCGCCCAGCGCTGGCGGCCGGGCTGAAGGGCAGGACAACCAGCCCCGAATCCCCTGCTGCGCGACTATCGTTCCCCCCCAAGGAGATCCGTCCCATGCCCGACCTGACCATCGACATCCGCCAGACCCTCGGCTCTGACGCGGCCCGCCTGCTCGACCACCAGTCCACCGCGGTCTCCAAAGGTTCTCTGCACCTGCCGGGCGGCGACTTTGTCGACCGCGTGGTCAGCGCGACGGACCGTAACCCCAACGTCCTCCGCAACTTCCAGTCAATCCTCGACACCGGCCGCCTGGCTGGCACCGGTTACGTCTCGATCCTGCCGGTCGACCAGGGAGTCGAACACTCAGCCGGGGCGAGCTTTGCCCCCAACCCCGAATACTTCGACCCCGAGAACATCGTCAAGCTCGCCATCGAAGGCGGGTGCAACGCGGTGGCCTCGACCTTCGGCGTGCTCGGGTCGGTCGCCAGGAAGTACGCGCACAAAATCCCGTTCCTGGTCAAAGTCAATCATAACGAGCTACTTACGTATCCCAACCAGGCCAAACAAATCCCCTTCGGCAACATCCGCCAGTGCTTCGAGATGGGCGCCAGCGCGGTCGGGGCAACAATCTACTTCGGGAGTGAGAACTCCGGTGAACAGATCCAGTATGTCTCGGAAATGTTCGCCGAGGCCCATTCCTATGGCATGGTGACGGTGCTGTGGTGCTACTTGCGCAACGACGCCTTCAAGGTCAACGGCATTGATTACCACGCTGCGGCCGATCTGACCGGACAAGCCAACCACCTCGGCGCAACCATCCAGGCCGACATCGTCAAGCAGAAGCTCCCCACCAACAACGGTGGATACAAGGCGCTCAACTCGGGGGATTCCTCTTACGGCAAGTTCCGCACCGAGGTCTACACCGAGCTGGCCGGGTGCGACGAGAACGGGCAGGGCGGCCACCCCATCGACCTGTGCCGATACCAGCTTATGAATAGCTACATGGGTCGCGTGCCGTTGATCAACTCCGGCGGCGCCAGCTCCGGCGCGAGCGATCTTGGCGACGCGGTCAAGACCGCGGTCATCAACAAGCGCGCGGGCGGGATGGGCCTGATCTCCGGCCGCAAGGCGTTCCAGCGCCCGATGCACGAGGGTGCGGCGCTGCTCCACGCTATTCAGGACGTTTACCTCGATGAAAGCGTGACCGTTGCCTGACTGCGTAGCACTCCCTAGGTAAATCCTATCAGCCCTGGGGTGTCAGAAGGCAACAGGGGTTCCTGAGCCAACGCCCGGCACCAGATATAAGGGTGGTTTATACTGCTTTCTGGTGAGACAAAAAGCCCGGTTCGCTGATCGTTCACAAGCGTGTACTCGATTCTGCAGAAAGTAGCCCGCTTCGCTACTCAGTTCTGAGTGGTTTCTTCCAATTTCGGCATCTCAATCAGTACCACGCGGTATTCCCCAACGTGTGTTGCTGTTTTCCGCATATATACCCGCACGAGTGCCGAAGTATACTTGTAGAAAATAAGAACGAGTAAACCGCGTGCTGTGGCATCCTCATCGGGAGGACACCCTCGGCCGCACAAGGGGCAAGCAAAATGCAAAACACCACCGTGGCCGACGTGCAAACTCCGAGCGATTGGCAAAAAGGCCCATCAACCACCACCTGCATCTGCGACGCGCTGATGAACGATTCAGGCTGTGCGGTTGCGATGGTCAACCCCGCGGGACAGATTCTGACGTACAACAGCACGTTCGCAAGACTGCTCGAAGACCCCGAATCGAGAGACACCTCCCCGCCGGACCTGGGTCCATACCTCAACGATGCCGCGGCCGTGGCCCACGAACAGGCCCGCCGGGCGGTTGTCCAAGAAGGGCAGCCCGTCGTGATCGACGGCCCCTTCGCCGGGCGGCGTTCGATCTCGACCTACCGCGAGTACAACACATCGGATGAAGACCGACTGCTCTTGGTGGTCGCACGCTGGGCGCCGGACACCCCGCTCCCCGAGGGCGCGCGCACCGTCTCGCTGGTGCCCAGCACAAACGACAAGCTCGCCTCGCTCACCCCCCGCGAGCTCGACGTGCTCCGGCGGATCGCGCAGGGGATGTCCACCATCGAGATCGCCCGCAGTCTGCACCGCTCGACCAAGACCGTCGAAGGCCACCGGGTCTCGCTTGGGGTCAAGCTCAACGCCCGCAACCGCGTCGAGCTCGCCCAGATCGCGTGGCTCTGGGGGCTGCCGCCGGTCGAGAAGTAACACCCGGAACCTCTGCACAATCAGGGGGGCGGGCTTTCCAGCCCGCTTGGTGCAGCCTGATGCGGGAATGAACCGGTCTGCTTGGCATTGTTCAGAGGTTCCGTCCGCTATTCTTCGCGCATGTCGCGCACGCTTCACCCCGCGGTCTTTCTTGACCGCGACGACACCCTCATCGCCAACGCCGAGCTTCCCGACGAGGCGTTCGCTGGCCGCTGGGGTGATCTCGCCGACCCCGCCTGGGTGGCGCTCCTGCCGGGCGTCCACGATTCGTGCCTCGCGCTCCGCCGGGTCGGGTTTGCGCTGGTGGTCATCACCAACCAGGGCTCGGTCGCGCGAGGCGGCGCGACGATCGCCCGGGTCGAGGCCACCAACGCCCGGGTCGCCGAGTTGCTGCCCGATCCCGACCGCCCCGACCGCCCCGGCTCGTCGCTCATCGAGCGGACCTACTTCTGCCCGTATCACCCGCTGGGCGTGGTCGAGCCGTTCAATGTCGAGCACCCGTGGCGGAAGCCTCAGCCGGGCATGATCCTCGCCGCGATCGACGACCTCGGCCTCGATCTGGCATCGAGTTGGATGGTCGGCGACGCCGAGCGGGACGTCGAGGCCGGGCAGCGCGCGGGGATCGAAGCCGCGCGCTGCATCCGCGTCGGGGTGGATGGCGAACTCCCCGACCTCACCGCCGCAACGGCCCGTATCCTCCGTTCGCGGTGAACACCAACCCCTCCAATCCCGACCGTCCCGGCAAGCCCGGCCGGCTGCTGGTGGTGCTGCCCTCGTGGCTCGGTGACGCGGTGATGGCGACCCCGACGCTCCGGCTGCTGCGCGATGCGCTTCCCGGCGCGTTCATCGCCGGGCTGGCAAGACCAGCGGTCGCGGCGCTGCTCGAAGGCACGCCGCTGCTCGACGAGATCATCGTCGAGCGGGCGTCGGGGGTGATGGGTCCCAAGCGGGTCGCAGCGCGGGTCCGCCCGCTCCGGTTTGATGCTGCGCTGCTGCTGACCAACTCGTTCTCGACCGCGCTGACCACCCGCATCGCCGGCATCCCCTGGCGTGTCGGCTACGACCGCGACGGGCGGGGCTTGCTGCTCACGCACCGGCTGCACGCCCCGGTGCGCGCGCCCACCGGCATCAGCAAACGCCGCTGGGCTGCGGTCCCGGCGTGCGCATATTACTTCGCTGCTGGGCGGGCGTTGCTGGGCGATCCACCGCCGCCCTTTGAAGAACTCGACGACGCGATGTCGGTGCTGCCCGAAACCGCAACACTCGAGCTTCCCCTCAGCGACGCCGACCGGGCCGAGGCAACGAAGGTGCTCAGCTCGGCCGGGCTCGGCGCGGGCAGCGGGACCAGCCCAGCCTCGAACACCACCGCGTTTGCCGTCCTCAACCCCGGCGCCAACAACCCCGCCAAGCGCTGGCCCGCCGAGCGGTTCGCTGCGCTCGCTGACCACCTCGCCGACCACCACCGGCTGCGCGTCCTCATCAACACCGGCCCGGGCGAAGAGGAAGTCGCGTCGGCGGTCCGCGATGCCTGCCAGACCGCCGCACCGGTGCTGCTCGCCGAGCACGGCCAGACCCTCGCCGCGCTCAAAGCGATCCTCGCCCGCGCCCGCCTGCTGGTCACCAACGACACCGGCCCGAGACACCTTGCTGCCGCGTTCGGGACGCCGACCCTGGCCCTCTTCGGCCCGACCGACCCGCGCTGGACCATCCTGCCCGAACACCGCGGCACAGGGGAGGCCGAGGGAATGGGGGGGCCCCCGCGTGAGATCCGCCTCGCAGCCGGGGAGATCGGCCCAGAGCCCCTCCAGCCGGGGGAACTGGCTGACGAGCACCCCGAGCGTTGCCGAATCGAGCAGATCTCGACCGATCTCGCCCGCGAGGCTGTCGCCCGGCTGCTCGGGCCGCCGCCCGCTTGACGGCGTGGTCGGGGTTCCTACCATTGGCCGTTCGGGCCGAAGCTGTCCGAAGACATCAAGACGTTGGGGGCGTAGCTCAGTTTTGGTAGAGCGCTTCCATGGCATGGAAGAGGTCGTCGGTTCGATCCCGGTCGCCTCCACTCAACGTAAACGCCGTAGACCAAAGGGTCTACGGCGTTTTCTGTTTTGGTGTTGGAACGGGGGCTGACCTGCGCTGACCGGTCTGGCGACCGGTTTTTTCTGAGTATGGGAAGCAGTGACTCTGCCGGTGCGGACGGACTTGCTTCTTGACGCGGCTTGGGGCCTCGGACCGGGCAGACTCGGTGTGGGACACTGTTCGCAGACGGCCAGTACCATGGCTTTCCTGCTGTGACCCACCATCTGACCCGTTCGCCGATCACTTCCGTCAACTGATTCGCTGTGAGGACCGAATGGAGAAGCCTGCTTTTGAGATTGTCTGGAACAGGATCACCTCGCATGCGGGCGAGGTCTTCCGTCAGATTCGAGGCGGCGAGTTTCGGTACGCAATGGATGGCATCGGCATTATCCCCGACCGCACCGATCATCGATTTGCCAAGACCGAGATTAAAGAAGCGTTCAGACGCATGCCGGTTGAGAACACGGTCCCTCTACAGGATCTCCGCGGCCCGTCCTATCTGTATGCGATCCTGATGGACGACCGAATCAGACAAAGCGACTGGTAGTGAAGCGTTCCCTACGGGCCTATGGCATCGACCGTTTCGATGCTGAAACGACGGTTGACCGGCTCTGGCCGGTCTCTTGACCCGCTGCTCACGGAACTTGTCCGATTTCTGTCCAGTTTCCGCCCGCGGACTCCTTCTCGTCCACATCTGAGGGGAAGCAACCCCGCCGCCAATGTGCGGCTAACGAAAGGAAGCCATGATGACACCGAGTACAGCAGAATCGAACCCAACTGCCGTTGCCGAGATCGAAAGCCAGGCAAGGGCTGTCGGCGAGTTGGGAGAGGAGTATGAGTTTCCCCTCTTCAGCGGGCGACACGCCGTCGAGTCCCAGCGGAAGAGCGGCTACAAGAACACGGCCCGGGCAGGTCGCGAGATCGTGGACAACAGTTTCGAGGCAGGTGCGAACGAGGTCCATGTCGTCTTTAAGCGCCCGGCGGACAAGTCCCGCAAGAAGGGGCAGCGTCGCGACGCCGTCACCTCGATCGCGTTCATTGACGACGGCCCTGGCATGCTGCCCAGGATGGCTCGCTTCGCCCTGAGTTGGAGCGGTGGAGCTCGATTCGAAACTCCCACCGGCATCGGGCGATTCGGTTTCGGTCTTCCGAATGCGAGCATCAATCAGACCCGTCGTGTGGAAGTCTACACGCGGACCAACGCGAATGATCCGTGGTTGCGGGCAACCCTGGACATCAGCCCGGAGAAACTCTCTGACGACAAGTACAAGACCGGTGTCGTAACGGTTGACGAGCCCGAGGAAGCCGATTTGCCGGAGTTTGTGACGGAGTATCTGGGCTCAAAGAAGTTGGATCTCCAGACGGGGACAGTCGTCGTGTGGGTTAAGCCGGACCGTCTGACGGCGCGCTCGGGGGCGAGTCTGCGGAAGTTGCTCCTTGATGACTTCGGCGTTGTGTATCGCTACCTTCTGCCCCAGTTCTCGCTGTTCGTTGACGGGCAGCGCGTGGAACCGCTGGACCCCCTGTTTCTGACTCCGGATGCCAGGTTCTATCTGGCCCCCGAGGATGGTGGGGCTATCAAGACTCTGGAGAAGCGGGTTTTCGTCATTGGCGACTCCACAGGAGGTCCAAGACGCGATCGCGGACGATGGAGTTCTGGAGGTCGGTAAGATCGAGTTGCAAATCGCTCGTTTCCCCTATGGCTTCATTGCTGAGCGAATCTGGGACAAAGACGGCAACCAAGTCGTCATCCCCAAGGACAGCGATCAGTACCGTCGCCTTCAGATCCGCAAGAAGCAACGAGGCGTTACATACATCCGCGCAGGACGCGAGATTGATTTCGTAGACAACATGCCGCGCACCGAGTCAGAGCGGGCGGATGGCCTTGGGAAGTGGCCCGCCCAACAGGCATACTCGATGCACTACGGCCTTCAGTTGAGTTTCGCACCTGTCCTCGACGAGGCATTTGGAATCGGGAACGACAAGCAGACAGTCAATCCAATCGAGGATCTGTGGCGTGTGCTTGCCGAACCCCGGTCCACCACCAAGACTGGACTATGCCGACAGGGTATGCGTCGGCAGATGTCGATTGACCGCCAGGGACTCCCTCTTGCCTGCACCGAACACAAAGGACATCGACATCCAGTCGAGAACAGCATCGCAACCGTGGATGGCCCGATGGTGATTCGGGCACACGAGAACGAGATTTTCCGGCATGTCCTGCCCGCCGCGACTCAGCCAAACGATATGATGCACTTCACACAGAGGTTTCCTATATTCATCGCGAGGGTCCCACATACATAACTGACATCTGCTTTCATACATGTTCTGAAGATCGGTGACCAATCGTCGGTTCCTGATCGGCCCTCTATCGCATAGATAACGCCGCCTTTGCTCAGCTATACCCGGCTTCTGATCGTCAATGAAACGGGATAACGCGTCTGGATCCTCATTCAGGATAGACCATTCGAGGCGCTCCTCTGGGAGAAGACGCGCGCGCAGAGACTCTGGCCCATCGTCTCCTTGAACTCGCCAGCCATCTCCTTTGCCAGGACTTTGGCGATCATGGTCTTGCCGACGCCGGGCGGTCCTGTCAAGAGCAGGTCATCGAGCGGCGTGCCGTCGCTCCACGCCGCCTCGGTTGCGACGGCGAGCTTCTCGACAACATGTCGCTGACCGATCACATGGCTCAGCGTTGGTGGGATGGCGGCGTTGGCGTCCGGGGCGTTGGTCGATTCGGGCATGGCAAGGGCTCCGTTGTTCACCGGACGAGATTCAGCGTCCCGTCAGTGGCGGGACACACACTCCCGCGTCTTTGGTTCCGATCAAGCCGGAGCCAGCGTCCGGATCCACACAACATGGGTATTTCTGAGTCCAGATGGCAATTACTCTGGAACATAGAGATGCTGCGGGACGCTCTGGGTCGTGGTGTGTCTTCGTCCGGTGGACGCTTTACTCTCATCCGGCAAAAAAGAACGAGTATTGAGCCAGTGTGTAGGAGTGCAATTGTCCGAATGAGTCAGGCCCGGGCGCAATCACAATGCTCAGGGCTCGTCCGCCGTTTCAGCATCGAACTGCTTCCATCGCTTCAGCAAGAACCGTCCGGTCTCTCGAAGTTCCGGCGAGACTTTGGAATAGACGCGGGAGTTCACCTTCAGACCCAGCGTGGTGGCCATCTTGTCAAAGTTCTGGCGAGTGTTGGGCAACTGCGTCGGCGACGCCTTGCAGGTCCGCATGCAGGCATGATCTGTCAGTCGAATCAGAAACCTCGCCCAATGCATGGCCTTCTGGGCGTCAAGCGTTCCGCCGTGATATCTGAACTCGATTCGAGGATTGTGACCCCAGAGGTGCGTCCAGTTGACGCCGGAGTTCCTCGATACCGACGAAAGAGATCGGCGGAAGCAGTCAAGCGATCGGCATCGGGACAACATCTGCGGCCTGTCCGGCAGGCGGAGCGTGTACTGACTCTCGCCTCGACTCGGAGCAACAAGACCGAAGATGATGTTCTCGTATCGGTGGATCAGGTTATAGAGCGAACGAATCACGACGGGGTTGTTCCGGACTTCCGACATCTCGATATGCAGATGATGGCCTGTGGAGGTATTGACTCGACTGCCGAGATATCGACAAATCGAGAGCGCGTTCGGGACAACGGTTTCCCAGTCATCGATCCCCCCCAAGATGCGCGTCTTGAGTTCAACCGAGTGCCAGCGAATGCCTCGATAGCGGCTCTCGCCGGTGACGCTGGAGTCGTACTCAATCGCCATGTCTCGACCTAATGGAACGGAGAGTTGGCTGTATCCGCGGGAAATAGCCGTGACGCCATTCGAGGTCAGGATATCGGCAAGCATGCGTCGGACATCGCTCCCGGTTCCGCTGCCGATCTGTGGCAGGACAAACTCGAACTCACATCCAAGACGACGGCTTCGATTCAGTTCGGATATCAGCATGTCCCGACGAGGACGATGCTCTCGTCAGTGTCCGTTGATGCGACAATGGCAACGGATGATTGGGGTGATCATCGCAAGCAAGAGCGGTACGAATGTGGATCGAAAGCTGTTGGCTGGCAGCACGATCAGGGCCACAACAATCATGATCCCCAGGCCGATGATGAAGCCGATGATCTCGTCGTAACCCCATGGATGTGGTGCTGGCGTCGAAACGCCTCGCCGAGATTCGGAGTGCTTGGTTGAGTCGATCATGTTGAAGTCGAACCAGGGCACTGATGGTCAGTGTGCTGTCTGCGCAGCAGCAGGATCCTGATATTCAATACTTCAGACGTGCGGCAGACGACCTCGGCGGCGCAGCAAACCGTCCACGGCGGCGCAGCCGACGCTACTCCGTAGGAGTATAGGTTTGCGAAGGCGTCGATTGAACCTAGCCGCGCCGGACCCGCCGGCGCCCAGGTCGTGCCCATAAATAGATCAACTCTCAACGCTTGTCTCTCTGCGCCACAATAAACGCATCCTTCCTGCGCCAGAATTGCCGATCCGCTCCAAAGTACTTTTCCTCGCCGAGAAATATCCCTCCCCGACCCTCACACATATCTGGTAGATACTCCGTGTCCAAGATTGACCCTGACCGACAACGGAAGTTCTCAGACAGAACAGAGGGTCAACGGTTGACCCGAACACCGACCAGCTACGCCCGCCAGTCAGCGAACTGCGAACCGCCCGCATCGGGCTCCTTGCTGGCGATAATGGCGACGCAGATTCCATTCTTGTCGATGATGCTCTCCTTGTCGTCGGCGATCCTGTGCCTGCCCTCATTGAGACCCTTCACCAGATCCTCCGCCGTCGTCGCCTCGTCGCAGGGCTCGACGGAGAACAGATAGCCGTGGCAGAACTCGCATGCGAGGTCAAGAGTTGTCATCGCTGACACCCTCCCGGCTCGCAGCTCCTTCCGCAGGACTCGCACCGAACTAACTCCTCGTCCTGCCAAACGAGCCGATCTGCATCTCGCTCGCCGCATCTCGGGCACGCATGAGCTTCCTCAACGAAGTTTGACTCCTTCGGCTTGACGGTCTTCCCTTGAAGGCCCGGCAGCACGCGGCTGATCCAGTTCAGAACTCCATATCGCTTGTTGGTCATGACCCGCGAGGATCACGGCGACCGTCAGTGGCACCGCGTGCGGACCGTTGGCCTTCGGTGGGAGCAGACTGCTTGGTCTTCACCCAACTCGCCGCGACGGCGTGGTTTTTTGCGGCAAGAGAGGAGTCATCCGTCGTAAGCACCCGTCGTGCTTGGACGATCAGACGACCAAGGTTTCCGGCCTTTGATTGGTTATTCTGGCCAATGAAGGGCATTCTTGCCCTCTTGTGCTTGTCTGTATGGAATAATCTATATACCTGTGGTGTCAGGTAGATGATGACACTCAACGCCTCACAACTCGAACATGCGCTCCGTAAAACCGGGGAACGGCTCATCGCTCTCGGCGTTACTGAGAGAGTCCGTCTTTACCTCGTCGGTGGGAATGCTGGCTGGGTTGCTGAGGCAGTCCAGATCCACGGGAGACGTGGATGTCACGGCCGTGGTGCCCAATGAGTCATGGGGAACAGTGTTGCGAGCGGCCGAAGATGTCGCAAAGGAGTTGAACCTGCCCGAGACTTGGCTGAATAACGAGTGCCAGATATACGCATGGAGCCTCCCGCTTGGCTGGCAAGGACGATGCGAACTCTCACAGACCTTCGACAACTGGAAGTCTGGTTGCTCACTCGGGAGGACTTCGTGGCCGCGAAAGTCGTATCTGCCCCTGGGCGACCACAGGACTTCGAAGACTTGCTCGCTGTAGCCCCCACTGCCGCAGAGTTGTCGTTCACCGAGGAACACATCGACCGGCTGGAGCGTGAGCATATGAACCCCGATCATTCATTCGACGACGCAAGAGCCATCCTGCAATCGCTGCGAGGTGACGCATGAACACTGCCCACACCGACATCCTGGAACGGGATTGGGTTCAAATCGGCGTTCTCTTCGGGTGTGACCCAAGCGGGTCGACACCGGATCTGGAGCGCCTGCTGCTTGACACCGCTCGCAAGTGCCCGGAGAACGCCCGACTGCTCCCGCTGGCTGTCACTTGGCTCGTTTTGTACGGACAATTTGTCGCGCGTCACCGCCTCAAACGGCTCGCGCTCGATGAACTTGAAGCCGAGGCCCAGGCGGTTCTCGGCTTGCTGATTGAAGAAGCCGTGGAGCGCGGCGGAACGCGTGATTTACTGATCGTCTCGGAAGTGTGTAGCCCGCGAGCGAGCCCGGTTCCCCTCTCGAAGGTTCAGCGGGGGAAGCCCTTGCTCGAACGCATTGCCGAGCGGAGAGCATCGGAGTTGTCGCGACGATGGGGTTTCTGGGCGTCGCCCGTGACGCTCAAGAACGACGCGGTGCGTCCTGTGACCTGGCTCCTCACGCAGAACCCGGAGTACAGCACACGCATCATTCGAAAGGGCGACCTTCGCGTGAGTATTCTGGAGACGCTCCGGCGTGATGTACCGCAGCACACGGCACCCTCGGTATCGGCCCTTACACGGCTCAGCGGAGCAACCCGGACGGCGGTCCACAAAGCTCTGATAGCACTTGAACTCGAAGGTGTCGTTACCGTGGGGAGGATGCCCCCGAACGAGCGAGATCACCCGGTAGTGCTTCGAACCGCCGCTTGACAAGCACCGTTCGCAGGCTTCGTCGCTTCTGGTACCCATAGCGACCGTGCATGTCGAGCGCTGACCGAGGGATGGTTGAGTATCAACCATCAGATGGTCGATATTCAACAACTCTACATGCCTGAGTTCAGCCTCTTCCGCCCGGTTCCCTGACCGGCCTGCTGACCCGTTTTGAGTCCCTCCCAGTCCACTTCAGTCACTCAGATACCACCCAAATGGCCTCTGGAGGCTGTTTCTGAGGTCAGGACAGGCCATGGCATGGAAGAGGTCGTCGGTTCGATCCCGATCGCCTCCACTCAACGTAAACGCCGTAGACCAAAGGGTCTACGGCGTTTTCTGTTTTGCGAATGGAACTGAAGAATAGTACACCATGGATTGGAGAGGTTTGAGGAGTTGACTCTTTGGCAGCACCTGAGCAGTGACAGCGACCCTCGGATCTGTGGCGACTCTTCTCGGAGTGCCATAGCGAGAGCCAACGCGACAACCTGCACAACATCTGGATGTTGTACCTGAGCCCGATTTCTCTTTGCATCAACGGCATGGTACTCCGTACTGAGTGATTCTCGAACACCCCACGAACAGGTCCGGACGGCTCCAGGCTGGGGTTGCACTCCCTTGTCGTACACTGGCACCATGAGTCAACCACTCACCCTCCTGCTCCAGCGTGTCGAGCGCGGGGATGCGACAGCCGCTGCCGACCTGCTCCCCCTTGTCTACGACGAACTTCGCAAGCTTGCTGTGGTTCGGATGGGCGCCTTGCCCCCCGGGCAGACACTCCAGCCGACGGCCTTGGTTCACGACGCCTACCTCCGCTTGGTCGGGAGCGACGATCCGGGCTGGCAGGGACGGCGACACTTCTTCGGCGCGGCTGCCAACGCCATGCGTCAGATCCTGGTTGACGCGGCACGGCGAAAGGGTGCTCAAAAGCACGGGGGCGGTGCGACGCGGTCGGACCTCGACCCCGACCTCATTCCCGAGGGCCGCTGGTCGGTCCCGGTGGAGGATGTGCTCGCGCTGGATGATGCGTTCAACGCCCTCGAGCGTGACGACCCGGACAAGGCTGAGATGGTGCTGTTGCGCAGCGTGCTTGGTCTCAGCCGCGAGGACACCGCTGCGACGCTCGGTATCTCGACCAGGACGCTGGACCGCCACTGGCGATTCATCGTGGCGCACATGCACCGTGCGATGTACCCGGATGTTGATGATGATGGCGCTGACCAGGGTGGTCGATCATGACGGCGGGGGCGTCCCATGAGATTGAGCGTGTGTTCCAGGACGCGATCGATCTGCCTCCCGATCAACGCTCGGCATTCTTGGAATCCCGGTGTGGCGGAGACACCGATCTGCGCCGTGAAGTCGAGTTACTTCTCAGACACGCCGAGCGAGCGGGGGCATCGTTCCTCTCGGGTCCAATTGCGCCAGGGGCTGTGCAGGCCATCGATGTCGAGGCGGGCGAGACGATCGCGGGGCGTTACCGGCTGTGCCGAGTGTTGGGGGAGGGCGGGCTCGGCGTGGTGTGGCTCGCCGAGCAGACCAAGCCCTTGCGGCGGGAGGTTGCGCTCAAGATCGTCAAGCTGGGCATGGACTCCAAGGAGGTCATTGGTCGGTTCGAGGCCGAGCGCAACACGCTGAGCCTGATGAGCCACCCGGGCATTGCCCACGCCTACGACGCCGGCATCACCGATCGCGGCAGGCCGTTTTTTGTTATGGAACTGGTCAGGGGCGTGCCGATCACGGAGTTCTGTGACGGCGAACGGCTGACGACACATGATCGACTCGAACTCTTTAGGCGTGTGTGCGATGCGGTGCAGCACGCCCACCAGAAGGGTGTGATTCACCGGGATCTCAAGCCAAGTAACATCCTCGTTGAGTTACGGGACGGCAAACCGGTTGCCAAAGTGATCGACTTCGGGATCGCCAAAGCGACGGCACACAAACTCACCGAGCGCACCATCTTCACGATGGAAGGCCAACTCATCGGCACGCCCGAGTACATGAGCCCCGAGCAGGCCGAGATGAGCGCGGTGGGTGTGGATTCGACGAGCGACATCTACTCGCTCGGGGTGATCCTGTACGAGTTGCTTACAGGGACGCTGCCATTCCAGCCCAAGACACTGCGCAGCGCCGGGCTGAGCGGGATCGCAAGGATCATCCGTGAGCTGGACCCGGAACGGCCGAGCACACGCCTGAGCACACTGGGTGATGCTGGCACGAGCGTCATGCAGCAGCGGCGCACCGACGCACGAACGCTCCGGCGCGATCTGGCGGGCGACCTCGACTGGATCGTGATGAAGGCAATGGAGAAAGAGCGGACGCGCCGGTACGCGTCGGCTTCTGAGCTTGCAGCGGACATCACGCGGCATCTCCGGAGTGAGCCGGTCCTGGCCGGCCCCCCGACGGCGAGGTATCGGCTCGGGAAGTTTGTCCGGCGCAACCGCGTCGCGGTCGCCTGGGCTGGAGTTCTGTGTGTGATCCTGGCCGGTGGCGTGGTCGCGACGATCGTCCAGGCTGTTCGGGCGACTCGCGCCGAGCAGCGGATGAGCAGCGCCCTCGCTATGTCGCAGCGAGATTCTGACCGCGCCCGTGCGGGCATGGACTTCCTGCTCTGGGGATTTGGCATCTCCAATCGCGGGCTGGAAGGGGACGAGAACCTGACACTCCGCGAGACTCTCGACCTCGCGAGCGAGCAGATCCCCCAAGTCGCTGCTGTTATCGCCGAATCCATGATGGGCCGTGAGGGAAGGAGCGACCGGTGGTACCAGGTCGCTCAACGGGCTGGGGAGCGTGCGGCTGAACTCGCTTCGGCCCAGACGGGCACCGGCGGCGGCTGATCCGGGCCATCCGCTCGGTCGAACGCCCTGATTCCCATTGCAAATAGTCCGGTTCGCGTGTCTCTCCACAGCCAGGAAATCGTATTGGAGGGAGGAGAGGGTCTTCCCCCCGTTCGTGCGGGGGTGCCCCGCGTCCGAGAGCGCCGTGGATCTCACGAGCCGTAGAACGGCTGTGGGATCTGGCAGAGCCGGTACCAGATCAAGGAGAATCCACAATGAACACACAGCCCAACGATCCGGTGATGGAGCGGGCCGCGTTGGCGGCACCCGGGCGCGCTCGCCTTCGCACTGCGTGGCGGCGGCGGGCTCGGTACCTCGCGGTCGTGCTCGGCATGGTGGGGGTGGGTGCGCTCGCACCAACGCCCGCACAGGCGCAGGACAAGGTCTCCACCCCGGTGATCACGCCCGCGACGGCACCCATCCCGGCCGAGGTCACGCTCAGCTCTGCAACCGATGGGGCGAGCATCTACTACACGCTCGACGATTCGGACCCGACGCCAGAGAACGGCTCGTTGTACACCGACCCTGTTACGGTAGAAACTGCGGGGAACCTGAGGGCCGCGGCGTTCGCGGCGGGGATGGGTCCCAGCGACATCAGCACGGGTTCCTACTGGGCTTCACAGATTGTGTATGTCGATCCGCCGGACATACCGTTGCATCTTGATGTGCGGGTTCCAATCGACCTGAACTCCAACGGCCCCCCGGATGTCTGGTTCACCGCGTTCGCTGACAACTTTATGTGGCTTGATGGTGCCTCGGTGGGGCTGATGCACCCGATGGTGGACGCGCTCCCCGAAGGGCAGATGATCGCGAATTACTCGCAGTGGAACAACTGGGAAGGGTATCTCGTCGGCCCCCTTGTCCACGACGAGGGCGACTGGCCGCCGGGATCCACCGGCCTGGTTGGTGTGAGGTTCCGTGGCGGGGGCGATTCGGCGCGGTACGGTTGGATCCGTGTCCGGATGCCGCTGGATCCCGAGCCGGGCGCGGTGCTCGACTGGGCGTACGAGGAAATTCAGAACACGCCGATCCTCGCTGGCGACACGGGCGTACCCATCTGCCGCGTCGATCTCAACGACGACGGCGTAGTCAACACGCAGGACTTCCTCCTGTTCCTCAACGCGTGGTCAGCAGGCGAGAGTGTGGCCGACTGGAACGACGATGGAACGGTCAACACGCTGGACTTCCTTGCGTACATAAACGACTGGGTGGCGGGGTGTTAGATCCAATCCTGACCGGCCTTCTGATCCGTTTTGAATCCCAACCGATCCGCTCCAGTCACTCAGATACCACCCAAATGGCCTCTGAAAGCCAAGAGCGGAGATCGTGCAAACCATGGCATCGAAGAGGTCGTCGGTTCGAGCCCGGTCGCCTCCACTTCAACGCAGAACGCCGCGATCCGCAAGGGTCGCGGCGTTTTTTTGCCCCGACTCTTCGGGCTGCCCTATCGCACTGGTCAGGTCTTCATGGTTTGGAGAACGCGGGTAAACTGGCGACTTCGGACATGGACATTTTCATTGAATAACTCGGGATATTCTCTCCTCTCCAGTTGAAATCACCGGCGAACGGGTTGGGTAGATCTGCTACGCTGATCGTTCGTCTGTGGGTGAATCTCACTCGCACCTCATCTCTGCGTCCATCCACAACCCCTCATGGTGGCGTCAACTCTGCGAACCCGGAACCGAGTTTCGTCGGCTCGCGCGGTCCACAGCCCGGTTGCCACACGCCGCCCACAAAGGTCATCATCATGCAGCACCGCACCCACGGTTCCGGCTCTCACGCTGTCTCACACGCAAGTCAGGACCTCTTCGACACCCTCGAGCCACGCCAGTTGCTCTCGACCTTTACCGTCATGAACACCAACGACGCGGGCGCTGGGTCGCTCCGGCAAGCGGTGATCGACGCCAACACCGTGACCGGGGCCGACATTGTGGAGTTTGATGCCTCGCTGCGGGGCTCGACGATCGCGCTCACCACCGGGTCCATCCAGATCACCGATGCCCTGACCCTCCGCGGGGTGGATTCCGACGGCAACCGCCTCGGTATCAGTGTCTCCGGCAGTTTTCTGAACCGCCATTTCGTAGTCACGGACGGGAACGGCGCAAGCGATTTCAGCGCCAGCATATCTGATTTGGCCCTGCACTCAGGGGTGGCAGTCGGCACCTTCGGCGGGGCCATCTTCAATGCCGAGAACCTGACACTGGACAGAATGTCCTTCACCTCGAACTCCGCGACGGGCGGCGGCTCGGGCGGCGCTCTCCATAACGGGGCCACCCTCACAGTCCGCAACAGCTACTTCGCGGGGAACAGCGCGACCGGGGACGGAGGCGCGATCAACAACGATGGGCGGGATCCCGCACAGGGCGGCGCCACGCTCACCATCATCAACTCCACTATCACCAACAACACCGCGAACCAATCGGGCGGCGCGATTATGCAGAACGGCCGGGGGGTGTTCGCCAACCTCGTCATCCAGAACAGCACGATCGCCTTCAACCAGGCCGATGCCGACCTCGGGAATACCGTGGACCATGTCGGCGGCGGCATCAAAGTCTTCTCCACCGGCACCTTCACGATGACCAGCACCATCGTCGCGGGCAACTTCAACAATGCCGCCACCCCCGATGAGATCAACCTCGGCGACGGGTTCACACCATTCACACCCGCGATCAACAACCTCATCCAGGACGCGGGAACCGCCGGGGGATTGGTCGATGGAACTGACGGCAATATCGTCGGCCAGAACGCGATGCTCACCGCGGCCGCAGTGATCGCCGGCGGCCCGACTCGCACTGTGCCGATCCTGCTCGGGAGCCCCGCCATCGATGCCGGCTCGAATCCGTTGTCTCTCACAAACGACCAGCGGGGCAGCGGCTTCCTCCGCGAGAACGGCGGGGGCATCGACATCGGCGCGTTTGAGGTGCAGACCATCTCGCTCGTTGTTGATTCGAGCACCGATACGGACGACGGCTTTTATGGGGCCGGGCAGCTCGCCCTCCGCGAGGCGCTCATCATCACCAACGGCAACCCCGGTGCCGACACCATCACCTTCGACAGCTCACTGAGCGGTTCGACGATCACACTCGTCGGCGGGACCCAACTCTCCATCACCGATGACCTCACCCTCACCGGCCTGGGCTCGGGCAACCTCACGGTCGATGGCGCGGCCGCTTCCCGCGTCTTCCTTATCGATGACCTCGACTACGCCACCAACAAAACCGTCTCGATCTCCGGCCTG
The DNA here is from genome assembly GCA_964394895.1 of uncultured Phycisphaeraceae bacterium. Classification (GTDB taxonomy): domain Bacteria; phylum Planctomycetota; class Phycisphaerae; order Phycisphaerales; family UBA1924; genus PNC22. Next base: position 62,179 of record CAYMZJ010000014.1, read on the forward strand.
ACCATCCAGAACGGTGGCCTCCTCGGCGGCAACTTCGGCGCGGGCATCGCCAACGAAGACAGCCTTACCCTCACCGATGTCGTTGTGACCAACAACACCCTCACCAACGGTGCCCTCGACTTTGGCGCGGGCATCTACAGCGGCAACCAGAGCTTCGGCAGCAACGGGTTCGGCGCGAGCCTCACGCTCCTCCGAACAACCGTCAGCAACAACACCAACGGCCTCGGCGCGGGCATCTACAGCCTCGGCAACCTGACCATCACCGACTCGACCGTCTCGGGAAACACCGCCGAGGGCAACGCCGGCGGCCTGTGGTTCTTAGGCATCACAATGTCGATCACCGGCTCGACCTTCAGCGGGAACATGACCGGTCTCAATCATCTGGGCGGCGGCGTTCTCCTCTCCGGCACGGGAGTGCAGGAGATCACCAACTCGGTCATCTCCGGCAACACCTCAACCAGCGACGGCGGGGGGCTGGTGCCTGCCGTCTCCGGGGCCGCGACTGTTGTCGTGTCCAACTCCACCATCTCCGGCAATACCTCCGGGACTCAGGGCGGCGGTATTTCCGACTTTGGCGGCAACGTCACCATCACCAACTCCACCATCTCTGGCAACACCGCAGTAACAGGCGGCGGAGGGATCGCCGCGCGGGCCATAGCGCCTCTGACCATCACCAACTCCACGATCGCGTTCAACACCACCGCCGGCGGGACCGGAGGCGGAATTGAGACCACCAACGGCCCCGTGACCCTCACCAGCACCATCGTCTCCAACAACATCAGCGGCACCAGCACACCCGACGACATCGCACTCAACGGCGGCTCCATCGCGGCGAGTTCCTCCTTCAACCTCATCGGCGACTCGACAACCTCCGGCGGCCTCACCGACGGCACAAACAACAACATCGTCGGCCAGGACCCACTCCTGGCCGCCCTCGCCAACAACGGCGGCACCACCCAGACCCACGCACTCATGGCAGGAAGCCCAGCGATCGACGCCGGGGCCGCGTTCTCAAGCCTCACCACCGACCAGCGCGGCGGGCTGTTTGCCCGAGAGGACAACGGCACCGCCGACATCGGCGCCTACGAACGCCAGATGCTCGCGCTCGTCGTCGATACCACCGAATCAACAGACGACGGCGATGTCTCTGCCGGAGACCTCTCCATCCGCGAAGCGATCCTCGCCTCCAACGCCAACCCGCTCGATGACTCCATCACCTTCGCCGCCTCACTCAACGGCTCGACCATCACACTCACCGACGGCTTCATCACCATCACCGACGATGTCACCATCGCCGGGCCGGGCTTCAATGACCTGACCATCTCGGGCAACGATACCAGCCGACAGTTTGTCATCAACGACAGCAGCCCGACCAGTGTCATCAGCGTCACTATCTCCGGGCTCACCCTCACCAACGGCATGACCACTGCCAACGGCGGCGCGATCACCAATGACGAAAACCTCACACTCGACACTATGAGAATCGTCAACAACACCTCCGCAAACGACGGCGGTGCCATCCTCAACCGCAACATCCTCACCATCATCTCCACCATCATCAGCAACAACACCACCGGTGATTCGGGCGGCGCTATCGACAACGACGGCACGTCCGTCGTCGTCATCACCGGATCCTCGATCAGAAACAACACCGCCGGTGGTGCCGCAGGTGCAATCGACAACGACACCAACGGCACACTCACCATCTCAACAAGCAACATCTCCGACAACACCACCGGCACCAACGGTGGCGCGATCGACAACGGCGGCACGCTCACAATCTCCAACAGCACGTTGAGCGGAAACACCTCCACAGACAGCGCAAACGGCTTCGGCGGCGCCATCCAGAACCAGGCCAGCGGCACGCTCACCATCACCAACTCAACACTCAACAACAACTCGGGAGTCTCCAGCGGTGGCGCAATCGAGAACAACGGCACCGCCACCATCACCGACTCCACACTCGACGGCAACTCGGCCGCAGACTCCGGCGGCGCCATCGACAACTTCGGCGGCACACTCACCATCGTCCGCTCAACGCTCAGCAACAACTCCGCCGGTGCCTCAGGCGGCGCGATCTGGACCGACACCGCGCTCACCATCCAGAGCAGCACCATCAGCGGCAACTCTGCCGGAGACTTCGGCGGCGGCATCGGCATGTTCGACGGCACCGTCGTCATCGCCAACTCCACAATCGCAAACAACACCGCAGACGCCAACGACGACAACTTCGGCCAAGGCGGCGGCATCGACGTCGGCAAGCAGGGCGGCGCAGGAACACTCACCACCACCAGCACCATCTACGCTGGCAACCTCCTCGGGACCGCTTCACCCGTCGCCAACGACATCACCCTCACCAACGGCACCGTTTCAGGAACCAACAACCTTGTCTCCGACGCAGGCACCGCCGGCGGGCTGAGCAACGGCACCAACGGCAACCTCGTCGGCGTCGATGCCAAACTCGGTGAACTCGAAGACAACGGCGGCCCGACCCGCACCCACGCCATCTACCCCGGCAGCCCCGCCTTCAACGCCGGCACCGCCTCGGGCGCTGTCGCCAACGACCAACGCGGCTTTGCACGCACCACCGGCTCGAGCCCCGACATCGGCGCCTACGAGTGGATGCCCACCGCCGACTTCTCCCTCAGTGTCCTCAACGGCAGCGCCTCGAAGACCACCTCACTCGCTGACGAAACACACGTCAACATCATCCGCAACACCGACGGCGACCTCATCGCCATCACCGGCAACGGCAGCGTCTGGACCGCCGCGCGGATCCGCGACTACACCCCGTCCCCCGCCGTCACCGGCGACCCTGTCGTCTGGACCGATCCAAACGACGGGCTCGTCTACGTCGCCGCACCCTCGGCCGACGGGTTTATCCTCCACCGCAGAGCCGCCGACGGCTCGTGGACATTCACCAACCTCACCGCCGAGACCTCCACCACCAACGCCGATTCGCCCGCCGGCGTGCTCACCTTCTTCATCAGCCGCCCCGAGTCCGGCAGTGCTGTCGTCACGGTCGCGGGCTTCACTCCTTCCGGCGAGATCGTTGCCTTCCAGCAATCCACCGCCGCCGGCTCGACCCAAGCGTCGTGGACCTTCTTTAATATCACCGACGATCTTACATCCCAGAGCATGACCACACCCGCGTTCACACAAATGACAAGTTATGTCACAAGCTGGAACCAGTGGACACTCGCCGGGCTCGACGCCAGCGGCAACGTCCAGGGCGTCTGGGTCAACGTCGCCAGCTTCACCACATGGCGCGTCGACAACCTCTCCACACTCACCGGCGCCGACCCGCTCGCCGGCCAACTCGATGTCACACTCACCCCGTGGGGCGGCATCCGATTCGTCGGGGTCGACACCAGCGGACAGCTCATCGGCACGTGGTGGAACCCCGGCCGGGGCGCGGGCAACTGGACCCAGACCGATATGTCCGCAACCGTCCAAGGCGCAGTCCCCGCGATCGTCGGCGGCAACCTCACCGCGTGGCTCACACCCACCAACATTATCAACTACGCCGGGTACGACAGCGCGGGCGCTCTCGTGCGCATCCACTGGCGTCCCGGCGACCCCGTCTGGAACACCGACACCCTCACCGATTTCGTTACCGACAACCAAACCCGGCCGACCGGGACACTCAGCGCGTACGTCTCCGCCGCCGGAACCGTCAACGTTGTCGCCGCAGACAGCAACGCCAACATCGTCCGCCTCTGGTCGGCAGACGGCGAAAGCGATACCTTCAGCCTCGACAACCTCAGCGACCTGGCCGTCAGAATCTGACCGACTCACAAAGACTCGCCCGCCACACAACGAGCCCCGAGCGCAAGCTCGGCTGCACCACGCGCACTGCGCTATTCGTCCGCCCCCACCACCAGCAACCGGCACAACCCGCTGCACGACCACCCAGGCTTGCGCGGAAACTCGCCCGACATCATCCCCCGCACCGCCTTGTCGATCGCGCTCCGCACCTTCCCCTCGTCGATCGAGTCCAGGTCGATCATCCCCCGCTCACCGGTCCGCAAAAGCCAGTACTCGGCCCGCCCCCCCACCTCCGGCATCTCGTGCCGCATCGCCATCGCGTAAACCCCAAGCTGCAAGTCGTCCTTCCTCGGCTCGAGTTTTGCCTTGCTCGCCCCGCCCGTCTTGTAGTCCACGATCCGCACGCCGCTGTCGATCCGATCCACCCGATCGAGCTTGGCAACCAACCGGTGCTCCGCCCCGTCCACGACATAAGGCAACACGATCCTTCGCTCGATCTCCAGAATCTCCGCCCGGCTCTCGACCATCATCTCATGCGCGCGCATCAGCATCGCTGCCAGTTCATCCGCTGTCAACCCGTCCCCCACGCCGCCCGTGCGCAGCTGCGCAACAAAGAGCCGACGCCCGTACGCCACAAGCTCGTCCACCCCCGGCGGTGATTTCCCCTCGACATCCGCATCCCGCCACGCGCGCCCATACCACTCCATCGCCTGATGAATCAGCCCCCCGGTCGAAAGCGCCGGCGTCGGCGCTTCACCAAGCCCGAGCACGTGCCGCACATAAAAACACGCCGGGCACCGCGTGTAATGATCGATCGTCGTAAAGCTCAGGTCGATCGGCGCCCGCATCGGCGCAAACACAAACCCCGAAATCTCGGTCGGTTCTTCGGCTGCGCTCACTGCCAGGCGTGCCGCGGCCTCGCCCGCACCCGCGCCCTCGGCCCAAGCCGGCGTTTCTCCCGTCGCGTCAAACACCGCCGCGACCGCGGTTCGTGCCGCAGCCCTGCGGAAATCCTCGACCGCGCGCGCGATCGCCTCGGGGTCAGCGTCCGCCGAATCAACCGCGTCCAGCGCCGCCGCCGCCTGCGCTCGCGCCGCCCTGCGCTCGGTATCGGCAGCACGCCGCTGCATCTCGCGGACCGCACCGGCCGGCGCTTCGGCCGCCAGGGCATCGCGCCCGCCGCCCGTGCCGAGCACCTCGTCCAGCTCGCGCGCCACGATCAGGTCCGGCTCGTCGTAGAGCAGCTCCTGGGCGTAGTGCTCGCTCTTGCTCCGCGCCTTGGTTTTCTTGGTCAAGAGCACCAGCCGCCGCTCGGCCCGGGTCGCCGCGACGTAGAAAATCCGCCGTTCCTCAGCCCGCGACCGCGCCTTGGCGTCGCGCTCGTCCCCGAGCCGATCGACCAGCCCCTCGGGCAGCACCGGCCCGTGCTGCCCGCCCGAGGTCTTCGGAAAGCCGTTGGGCGGATTCACGCGGGGCACAAACACCACGTCAAACTCGAGCCCCTTCGCCCCGTGCGCGCTCAGCAGCTGCACCGCGTTGGCAACGCCCCCTTCGCTTTCCTCGTCGCGGCCAACAACTTCTTCGCCGATTGCGCCAAACGAACGGTCCCGCTCGTCGAGGTCGTGGTAGTAACTCCAGAACGCGCCGAGGTCCCCCGCCGGATCGAGCCGGTGCTGCACCGCGCGCACAAACCGCACCACGCGCACCAGCCGCTCGACCCGCAACGCACGATCCCGCGGCCCGAGCAGGTCGGCGTGAACCAGATCAAACCGGGTCGCGATCGTCCAGACCATGTCGGCTGCGGTCTCGCTTGACGCTTGCTCGAACAGCTCGCGCCGCGCGTCGGCAAACCTTCCGACGTTCGTGTCGTCTGCTGCGCGCACCGCGAGCCACCCGGCGTAATCGCCTTGTTTTACAGCAAAACTCGTCGAATCTGCGTCGCTGCCTCCCGAAGTGCTCTTGTCCTGCGTGCCCTCTGCACCCGCGCCGAGCACCACCAGCCGGCGTTGCTGCATGAACTCCCGCTCCCACACCGCGAGCTGTTGCACGTCCACGCCGAACGGCGGCCGCCCCAACACCCGCCGCACCGCCCAGCTTGCTTTGGGGTCTACCAGCAACTCGACCCACGCGAGCAAATCCTGCACTCCCTCGTCGTCGGCAACCCCCCGCTGGGTGTGCCGCTGGGTGGGGATGCCCTCGAGTTCGAGCGCCTCGCCGATCGAATCGAGCTCCGAATGCGCCCGCGCGATCACCGCGATCCGGGAGAGCTGCCCGTCCGGTTCCAGCGCTGCTTCTGCGCACACCATCGCCGCGATCGCGTCCCCGGCTTGCGGATCGCGCTGGAGCTGCACGATCTCGACCGCTGCACCCGGTGCCACATCCTCTTGCTGCAGCACCTCGGCTCGCTCGATCCGTTTCTCGGGCGCAAACCGGTCGCTCGCGCGCGCAATCACCGCGTTGGCAACCTCCAGCACCGGCTGCTGCGAGCGGTAGTTCTCGGTCAACTCAAGCGTGGTCGAATCGGTCCAGATCGAGGCAAACCTTGCAAACGCCCGGTCGTCTGCGCCGCGAAACTCGTAGATCGCCTGATCGTCGTCGCCCACCACCACCAGATCGGGGTGCCGCTCGGGCGGCGCGAGCGCGCGCACAAGCCCGATCTGCGCGAGGTTTACATCCTGAAACTCGTCAACGACAAAGTGCCGGTAGTCGCTGTGGCAGATCGCCCGCACCCGCTCGTGCTCGCGCAACAACATTGCCGGCAGCGTGATCAGCTCGTCGATCGTCAGCCACCCCCGGGCGCGGCAGGCGCTCTCAAACAACCCGTACAGCTCGGCGTGTGCGACAAAGCGGGCGTGCTCTTGCCGCTGGGCTGCGAGACTGTCGTCGTCGATCTCGCTGCCATCGGACCCGAGCCCCTCGCCGAGTCGCTCGGCCCATGCGCGCGCAAACGCGGCGCACTCGCCGGGCGAGAGCGCGTTGTGCCGGAACAGTTCGATCATCTTGCCCGCTTCATCGAGCAGCGCATCTGCCCCGAGTGACAGGAGCGGGCCGTAGATGTCGCGTTCGCCCGCGAGCGCGCGCAGCAGCCTTCGGCGCTGCGCGCTGTCGATGATCTCGGGCGAGCCGCCGATCCCCGAGAGATCGGGGAACCTTCGCAGCAGCCGCAGCCCGAAGCCGTGGAACGTGTTGGCGTGGACACTGTCGGCTGCTGAAGGGCCGACCAACTCCGCGAGCCGTTCCCGCAGTTCGCCAGCAGCCTTGTTCGTGAATGTCACCGCAACAATCGTCGATGGTTCGACGCCGCGTTCGAGGATCAGGTGGGCGACCCGATGCGTGATCAGCCGCGTCTTGCCCGTGCCGGGACCGGCGAGGACAATCAACGGCGACCCCTCGTGCAGCACGCCCTGCCGCTGCGCGTCGTTCAACCCGAACAATAAATCCCCATGCTCGCTCACACCCAGAGTCTAGAGCATCCTTGCCAGAAAGGTATCGCGGTCTTCTGTGTGCCA
>CAYMZJ010000015.1:0-65114 GCA_964394895.1 uncultured Phycisphaeraceae bacterium
TATTGATCTCGGTGGGCGCGGGGATCCGGGCGATCAGCGGCCCGCTGGCGGCGAGGCTGCCGGTGGTGCTGCCGCTGTTGATTATCTCGGCGGGGCTGTTCACGATTTTCTCGAGGCTCGGGGTAACGCCCGCCGAGCTCGCGGGCGTGGCGGCGAGGGTCCAGGCAACGAGCGTGGAACAGATCGCAGAAAATATTGACGGGCTGGACGCTGAGGAGATGCCCTGTTGCGGCACCGAGAGCACAACGGGGACCGAACCGACCGAGGGTGCTGGCGATGGTGAGGTCCCGGACATGCTCGGAGCCGGTGGTGCCGAGCAGCCGTGCGCGTGCTGCGAGGCCGACGGGATTTGCGATTCGAGCGGCGAGGCCTGCGCGGGTTGCGACGCGGGGTGCGATCACACGTTGCCAAACAAGAACGAACCACCCGCCGGGGAGCGGCCCAGCGATGAGCGGTAACACTGCGATGACAGCCGAGCCGTCGAGCGCGCCGGCGCGGGTGTGCTGCTCGCACTGCGCGTTGCCGGTGCCGTTGGGACTGGTCGAGGACGGGGCGGATGAGCAGTTCTGTTGCAGTGCGTGCCGCGCTGTGTGGGATGCGATCCACGGCTGCGGGCTCGAACGCTACTACGAGATGCGCGATCGGCAGGGGGCCGACGGGCAACAGGCCAAGACCACCGGGCGCGGGTACGAGGAGTTTGACGATCCGGCATTCACCGAGCTGTACTGCAAAGACCTCGGCGGGAACGCGCGGTCGGTTGACCTGTTTCTGGAGGGTGTCCACTGCGTCGCGTGTGTGTGGCTCGTTGAGAAGCTGACCGAGCTCGAGCGCGGCGTGCTCGAGACCCGGCTCGATATGGGGCGGTCGATGGTGCGGGTGGTGTGGGACACCGAGACGGCCAAGCTCAGCAGTATCGCGCGGGCGTTGGACCGCTTGGGGTATATGCCCCACGCGGCAAAGGGGGCGTCTGCGCGCGCAGCCAGGCAGCGCGAGGATCGAGGATTTCTGACCCGCCTCGCGATTGCCGGGGCGCTGGCGGGCAACGCGATGCTGATGGCGACCGCGCTCTACTTCGGGCTCTTCGGCGGGATCGAGGAAGGGTTCCGCCAGCTCTTCCGCTGGTCGAGCATGGGGCTTGCGGTGCTGAGCGTGGTCTGGCCCGGGCGTGTGTTCTTTCGCGGCGCGCTCGCGGCACTGCGGACCCGCTCGAGGCATCTCGACCTGCCGATCGCGCTGGGGCTGAGCGTGGGGCTCGTGCTGAGCATGGTAAACACGGTGCGCGGCACCGGCGAGATCTACTTCGACTCGATCACTGTGCTCGTCTTTCTGCTGCTCTGCGGCCGGTGGGTCCAGCACCGTCAGCAACGGGTCGCAACCGACGCGGTGGAGTTGCTCTATTCGCTGACCCCGATGCGCGCGCGGGTGTGGGAAGCTGGCACCACCCGGGATGTCGCGATCGACGCGATCAACGCGGGCACGATCGTCGAGGTGCGTGCTGAGGAATCGTTCCCGGCTGACGGCGAGATCGTGGAAGGCCAGACCAGCGTCGACCAGTCGATCCTGACCGGGGAGAGCCGTCCGGCACGGGTGGGGGTGGGAGACCGGGTGAACGCCGGGAGTGTGAATCTTGTCGGGCGGGTGCTGGTGCGGGTCGAGGCGGCCGGCGCCGAGACGCGGGTCGGTCGGCTGATGAAGCTCGTCGAGGAGGCCGCGTTGCGTCGTGCGCCGATTGTCTCGGCAGCCGATCGGATCGCCGGGTGGTTTGTCGTGTGTGTGCTGGGGCTGGCGGCGTTGACGCTGGTGGTCTGGCTGCGGATCAATCCGGGCGAAGCGCTCGGGCACGCGTTGGCGCTCCTGATCGTGACGTGCCCGTGTGCGCTGGGGTTGGCGACGCCTCTGGTGGTGACGGTCGCGGTGGGCCGGGCGGCGCGGCGGGGGATCATGATCAAAGGGGGCGAGGTGCTCGAACGGCTCGCCAAGCCCGGGACCATCCTGCTCGACAAGACCGGGACGATCACCGAAGGTCGGCACCGGCTTGTTGAGTGGATCGGTGACGAATCAACCAAGCCGATGGTCGCGGCGATCGAGGCAGGATCGTCCCACCCGATCGCGGTCGCGCTGGTCGGGGCGCTCACCGAGCACCGCGACGACATCCCGGCGGGCAGCCGTCCCGAGGCGCGTGTCGCAACCGATGTCACCCAATCGCTCGGCGAGGGGGTCTCGGGGCTGGTCGATGGCGTCCGGTTCGACATCGGTTCGGCGGTGTGGGTGCTCGATCGGCTCGGCACAGGCTGCGAGCCCTGGGTGCGGGAGGCGGTGGCGAGCGCGTCGTTGCGGGCGTTCACGCCGATCGTTGTGGCGCGCGACGGCGTCGCGGTCGCGGTCGCGGCGTTGGGCGACGCGGTCCGCGAGGACGCCCGGGCCTCGGTCGCGCAGCTGCGCGACGCGGGATGGCGCGTGCGGATTGTTTCGGGCGACGAGGGCGGCGTGGTCCGGGCGGTGGGGGCGCAGCTGGGGATCGACCCCGAGGATGCGATCGGTGATACCTCGCCTGAGGGCAAGGTCCGCGCGGTCGAGGCGGCACTGGCTGAGGGCACGGTGGTGATGGTCGGCGACGGGGTCAACGACGCGGCGGCGCTGGCGCGGGCGAGTGTCGGGGTCGCGGTCAGCGGCGGGGCCGAGGCGAGCCTCGCGGCGGCCGACGTCTACATGCGGCACACCGGGCTCGGGCCGATCGTCGAGCTGTGCGTGGGCTCGCGGCGGGCGGTGCGGCTGATCTACACCAACCTCGGGGCGTCGCTCGCGTACAACGTGGTCGGGGCGTCTCTTGCGGTCTTTGGTATGATCAGCGCGCTGACCGCCGCGGTGCTGATGCCGCTGTCGGGGTTGACGGTGCTCGCGATTGCGATGCGGGGCAGGACATTCGGAGGCCGCGCATGTCGGTGATCTATATTGTGGTACCGATGGCGTTGCTGTTCGCGGGGTTTTTCGTCGCAGCCTTTATCTGGGCGGTCAGACATGGGCAGCTCGACGACCTCGAGACCCCGGCTGCCCGGATGCTCTTTGATGATGACGGACCCGCCCCGGACCGGGGGGCGCCCGAGGGCGAACTCCGGGATGCTGCGCCCAAGACGCAGCACAAGGGCTGAGACTTTGTCTCATGATGCGACGCGGCAGGCGATTGCGGGCGCGCTCGCGGTGTGGCCGATCTAACCTTGCTGCGAATGAATGAGGGCTCAACAACAGCGGCGATGGCGGGCGAGGGTGAACGCGAGCGGGACGAGTTTGTGCTCTGGCGGCCCAAGGTCCAGCTGGGGCTCTCGGTGCTCGCGGGTGTGCTCCTGGTTCTCGAACTTGTCATCGGGTGGCTGCCGGGTGTCGATGCCCGAGGGGCGTTGGCGTGGGCGAGTCTGGCGATCGGGCTGGTCTATGGCGTCCGGGCGGCGGCTGGGGCGCTGGCCGAGCGGCGGGTGGATATCGACGTGCTCATGGTTGTCGCGGCGATCGGGGCAGCCGCGGCGGGGCACGCCGAGGAGGGTGCGCTGCTGCTGGTGCTCTTCACCTTTGCCGGGGCGCTCGAACAGTTGGCGATGGAGCGGACCAAGCGGGAGATCAACGCGCTCAAGGCAATCATGCCCGACCGCGCGATCGTGCTGCGCGACGACGAGTGGATCGACGTGCGGCCCGAGGATGTCGCGGTGGGGGAGACGGTCCGTGTTCGGCCGGGCGATCGGGTGCCGGTGGATGCGGAGGTTATCGAGGGGGTGTCGAGCGTCGATCAATCCACGCTGACCGGCGAGAGCGTGCCCAAGGCGGTGGACGCGGGTGATCCGATCTTTGCCGGGACGATCAACGGCGAGGGGGTGCTGCTCGCGCGGGTGCTCAAGCCGGCGAGTGAGTCGAGCGTGCAGCGGGTGCTGGCGATGGTGACCGATGCCCGCGAGCAGCGCGAGCCGTTGCAGCGGCTGATTGATCGGGTGGGTGAGCCTTATACGTTCGGGGTGCTGGCGCTGAGCGTGGTGGTGTTTTTGCTGTGGTGGCTGGTGTTGCCGGAGGTTCTCGGCGGGCACCGGTCGGTGGGGAGCGCGGCGTACACCGCGATCACGCTGCTGATCGTGGCGTCACCGTGCGCGTTGGTGATCGCGACACCGACGGCGACGCTGGCGGCGATCGCCCGGGGGGCGCGCTCCGGCGTGCTGTTCAAGGGCGGTGAGTCGATCGATCGGTTGAGCCGAACCGAGGCGGTGTGCTTTGACAAGACGGGCACGCTGACCGTCGGCCGCCCTGTGTTCCGGGAGATCGTTGTCCGCGACGGCGCGGACGCGAGCGAGCTGCTCGCGGTGGCAGCCGGGCTCGAGCGTGACTCAACCCATCCGACCGCCAAAGCGATCTTCGAGGCCGCGTCCGCGGGGTGCGAAGCAGAGGCAGCGGACCAGAACGGCTCGTGCGGACCGGCAGCGGTCGAAGAGGTTCGGTCGATCGCCGGGCACGGGATGGTCGGGCAGTACAACGGCGTCGAAGCGCGGGTGGGAAACCTCGCGTTTGTCGAGGAGATCGTCGATGACGCGGTGCATTCGTGGCTCGAACAAACGCTGGCTGAGGTGCGGGGTGCCGGGCAGTTGGGCGTGGCGATCGCGGTCGCGGGCAAGGGCGTCGGCGTGCTCGTGCTGCGCGACCAGGTGCGGCACGGCGCGGACACCCTCGTCGAGCAGTTGCACGCGCTGGGCATCCGGCCGGTGCGGATGCTCACCGGAGACGACGAGATCGTCGCCCGACGCATCACCGACGAGTTGGGGCTCGACGACTACCGCGCGCAGCTCTTGCCCGAGCAAAAGGTCGAGGAAGTCAGAGCGCTGAAAGCAACCGGACGCGACGGCTCGCCGCTGCGGGTCGCGGTGATCGGTGACGGCGTCAACGACGCACCCGCGCTGGCGGCGGCCGATGTTTCGGTGGCGGTCGGCTCGATCGGCTCGGACGCGGCGTTGGAGTCGGCCGACATCGTGCTGCTCAGCGACGACCTGGCGCGGCTGCCTTGGGCGCTGCGGCTGGCGCGGGCCACGCGGCGGACGGTCGCGTTCAACCTTGTGTTCGCGGGGGGTGCGATTGTGGTCATGGCGTTGGTCGTGGTGGTCGGTTCGTTGTTTGGGATTCGCGTACCGATGGCGGTGGGGGTGGTCGCCCACGAGGGGGGCACGGTGGTGGTGGTGGTCAACTCGATCCGCCTGCTGTGGTTCTCGGGCGGGCCGCGGTAGAGCGATCCGGTGATACTGGCGTGAAGAGTGCGGTTTCCTGCCCGGTTCGCGGGGGAGAGGATTTTTGTGTCGACCCGACCCCCGCACGGGGCAAGGATTGACCTGTCGCGAGGGCGAACCCGTGGCTGTCGCTTCCGGGGCCGAGACGAGAAGGTTTCTTTCGAGGGGCAGAAGTTCGGCCGGGCATATCGGTCAAGGAGTGTGCGCATGCACTTGCGTTTGTTTCTAGCGGGTTGGCTTGCGACATTGTCGGCGGTGTTCGGCGCGATCGCGCAGGGGCCGCCGCCCGCGCCGGTACGGGTGGCGGAGGTCGTCGTCGAGCAGATCGGCCAACGGCGGATGGTGACCGGCGAGCTGCGCTCGCTGCGTGTTGCGGATGTCGCGTCACAGGAAGAGGGCGTGGTTGTCGAGATGGCGGTGGACGTGGGGATGCGGCTCGAGAAGGGGCAACTGCTCGCGCAGCTCGATTCCGACCGGCTGGAGCTGGAGAAGCGTCAGACCCAAGCCGAGCGTGCGGCGTCGTTGGCGGCGGTGGGGGAAGAACGCGCGGCGGTGGTCCGCTGGGAGTCTGAGCTGGAATCGCTCGAGACCGCGACCGCGCGGGGAGCTTCCAACGCGAGAGAACGCCGCGAGGTGGACTTCGAGTTGAGTCAGGCTCGGTCCAAGTTCGAGCGCGCGGAGCTTGATGTTGAGGTGTTCGACGCGAAACTGGCGATCATCGAGCGGCGGCTTCAGGACATGCGGATTGTCGCACCCTTTGCGGGGACGGTGACCGAGAAGCTCACCGAGCGCGGCGAGTGGCTCGCGGCGGGAGACTCGGTGTGTGTGCTGGTGCAGATCGACGTGCTCGAGGTGGTGCTCAACGTGCCGCAGAAATATTTGGAATCTCTTGCGGCACTGGCAGAGTCGGGCGACGGGCTGATCCCCGGCAAGGACCTGGTCGTCGAGCCCGACGCATTGTCAAAGCGGATCGACGTGACCGAGGTACGGATCGTGCCCCAGGTCGGGGTGAAGGCGCGGACGTTTGCGCTGGTGGGCAGGGTGCAGAACGCTGCGGGCTCGCTCGCGGCGGGGCAGAGTGTGATCGGCTGGGTGCCGACGGGGACGGTCGCCGAGCACACGGTTGTGCCAACCGACGCGGTGTTGCGCAACGAGATGGGGACGATCGTGTACGTCTCGCGGCAGCGAGGCGAAGGCCCCGCGCGGGCGGTGCCGACGAATATTTCGGTGTTGTTCGAGTTGCCGGGGCTGGTGGTCGTTTCGGCGGGGGGGCTGCGTGCGGGCGACCTGGTCGTGGTGGAGGGGAAAGAACGGCTTTACCCGATGGCGCCGATCATGCCGATGCTGGTCGATGCTGAAGGTGGAGGGGAAGACGCTGTGCAGTCCGAACCAGCGGCGCGAGCAGTTGATGGAGATCGTTGATGAGCTTTATTCACCTGGTGATCCGCCAGCCGGTGACGGTCGCGGTGGGTGTGATTCTGATCGTGGTATCAGGCATCCTCGCGGTGCAGCGAATCCCGGTGCAGCTGACGCCGAACGTCGAGGACACGATCATCGCGGTGACGACGTTCTGGGAGGGCGCAAGCCCCGAGGAGATCGAGCAGGAGATCATCAACGAGCAGGAGGAGAAGCTGCAGGGAATCGCGAACCTGCGGGCGATGACGAGTTTTTCCCGGCAGAACGAGGGGACGATCCGGCTCGAGTTTGCGGTGGGGACGTCCAAGGACGTGGCGCTGCGGGAGGTGAGTGACAAGCTGCGTGAGGTGCCGGAGTATCCGGAGAACGCCAACGAGCCGGTGGTGCAGGCGTCGGATCCCGAGAGCCGCGACTACATCGCATGGATTGTGCTGGGGACGACGGATCCTGACTTTGATGTGCGCACGCTGCAGGACTTTGCGGACGATCGGGTAAAGCCGGCGATCGAGCGGGTGCCTGGTGTGAGCGAGGTGAACGTGCTTGGGGGTCGTCAGCGCGAGGTGCAGATCCGGTTTGATCCTGTGCATCTTGCGCAGCGTGGGATCACCGCGTCGGACCTTGTCGCGGCAATCCGCGGCGCCAACCGCAACATCTCGGCCGGTGCGGTGCCGGACGGCCAATCGGACGTCCGCGTGCGGACCATCGGGCAGTACGAGAGCATCGCGGATGTCGAGAGCACGGTGATCGGCTACGAGGACGGGGTGCCGATCCTGGTGCGCGACGTCGCGGAAGTGGTCGAGGCGTTCAAGGAATCGCGGTCGTTCGTGCGGGCGATGGGCAAGCCGGTGCTGGCGATCAACGTGCAACGCGAGGTCGGGACCAACGTCATGCAGGTGATGGACGGCGTGCGTGCGGCGGTGGCGCAGGTCAACGCCGAGGGCGGCGTGCTCACGGTCGAAGCTGCGCGGCTTGGGATCGACGGCGGGTTTGTGATGAAGCAGGTCTACGACCAGACGGTGTATATCGAACAGGCGATCGAGCTTGTGAAGGGCAATATCTGGATCGGGGGGACGCTCGCGGTGCTGATCCTGCTGCTGTTCCTGCGCTCGGTGGCGTCGGTCGGCATCGTGGCGCTGGCGATCCCGATCTCGGTGGTCGGGGCGTTTGTGGTGATGGTCATGTTGGGGCGGAGCATCAACGTGATCAGCCTGGCGGGGATGGCGTTTGCGGTGGGGATGGTGGTGGACAACGCGATCGTGGTGCTCGAGAACATCTATCGGCACCTGGAGATGGGCAAGCCGCCGATGGAAGCGGCCTACGACGGCGCTCGCGAGGTGTGGGGCGCGGTGCTCGCTTCGACGCTGACGACGATCGTCGTGTTTGTCCCGATCCTGCTTGTGCAGGAAGAGGCCGGGCAGCTCTTCCGCGATATCGCGCTGGCGATCTGCGCGGCAGTTGCGCTGAGCCTGGTGGTGTCTGTCTCGGTCATCCCCACGGCTGCGGCGCGACTGTTGCGGCAGCGACCCGGGGGCGATGGTGGGAGTGAATCAACACGATCAAAGCGGGACACGCGAGCCGCTGGGAACCCGCTGCGGTGGATCGGCCGGGGCGTCGGTGCGTTCTTTGGCGTGTTTTCTTGGATGTCCGGCCTTGTTCCGCGGTTTGTGTACTGGGCGTGCGGCAGCTGGACGGTGCGCATCGTGATCGTGCTGTTCATGACGATCGGGTCGCTCTACGGCAGTTGGAAACTTATGCCGCCCTCGGACTATCTGCCCAGCGGGAACCGCAACCTGGTGTTCGGCCTGTTGACCCCGCCGCCGGGTCAGAATATTCAACAGCAGGAAGAGATCGCCAAGCGCGTTGAGGAGACGATCCGGCCGTATTGGGAAGCGAGCAAGTTTGCGCGGGGGACCGAAGAATACGAGCGGGCGTGGGCGGCGTTGCCGGAGGTGGTGTCAGGAACGCCCTGGGCACCAGGACCGAAGGTAATACCGCCGCCGATCGGGAACTATTTCTTTGTTGGTTTCGGTACGCAGATGTTTCATGGCGCGATTACAACGGAAGATTCCCGGGTTGTTGATGTTACGCCGCTGTTTACCAGAGCGACGCGCCGGGAGGTCTTGCCGGGCACCATGTCGTTCGCGTTTCAGTTGCCGTTGTTCCGTTCAGGCGGGCTGACGGGGTCGGCGGTCAAGGTGGATTTTATGGGTGACGACCTCGATGTGGTGACTCGTGCTGCCCAGGCGGTGTACAGCAATCTCGCGGATGAGTACGGGCGCAGCTCTGTGCGGAGTGACCCGCAGAACTTCAACCTGCGCGGGCCCGAGTTGCAGATCGTGCCCAATCGGGTGCGGCTCTCCGAGGTGGGGATGGTGCCGACCGATCTGGGCCTTGCGGTGCAGGCGGCCGGCGACGGGGCGATCATCGGCGACTACCGCGTCGGCGGGGACACGATCGACCTAAAAGTTATATCACAGAGCGCGGTGGACGCGACAACTGTCGCGGGGCTGCAAGACTTGCCGATCGCGACGCCGAGCGGGCACGCGGTGGCGCTGGGAAGCCTGGCGGAGGTGCGCCGCGTGACGAGCCCGCCGCAGATTAACCGTGTGAATCGGCAGCGGGCGGTGTCGGTCGAGTTCACCGCCCCGATCGGCGTGCCGCTCGAAGAAACGATCGGCATTATCGACGCCGCGGTTGCTGCCGAGCGGGCGGCGGGGAAGGTCCCGGCGGGCATCAATATCGGCTACACAGGGTCGGCGGACAAACTCAAGAGCGTGCGGACGGCGCTGCTCGGCGACGGGACACTCGCGGGGACGATCGGCAGTTCGCTGTTCCTGGCACTGTTCGGCGTCTACCTGCTTATGTGCGTGTTGTTCCAGAGCTGGCTGCGGCCGTTGGTGATTATGTTCGCGGTGCCCCCGGCGACCTTCGGCGGGTTTCTCGGGCTCGCAGCAGTGCACTGGTGGAGTGTGAAAGACCGCTACGCACCGGTGCAGAACCTTGACGTGCTGACCATGCTCGGCCTCGTGCTCCTGATCGGGATCGTGGTGAACAACGCGATCCTGATCGTGCACCAGGCAAACAACTTTATGCGCGGCGTGGGCGAGGGTGAGGGCGACGCGGTCCAGCCGATGTCGGCGCGGGACGCGATCACCGAGAGCGTGCGGACACGGGTGCGGCCGATCATGATGACCTCGGTGACGAGCGTCTTCGGCATGCTGCCGCTGGTCCTGATGCCGGGCTCGGGGTCGGAGCTCTACCGCGGGATGGGCGGCGTGGTCGTCGGCGGGATGCTGATGTCGACGGTGTTCACGCTGGTGCTCGTGCCGCTGTTGCTGAGTCTGGTGCTGGATACGCAGAGCGTGGCCCGGCGGGTGTTCGGTCGGCGCGAGGGTGTGCCGGTCGGTGGTGTGCCGGCGGCTTGAGCGGTGGTTGCTGCGCGGGGAATGCCGTGTCCCCTCGCTTGCGCGAGGGGCTCTTTTGTTCTGTGGGTCACGTGTTTTATAGAGCCCTTTGCACTGCTTCATAGAGCTCTTTGCGCTGCTTCATAGAGCCCCTTGCGCAAGCGAGGGGGCAACCGCGACAGAGTCGTTCAAAGAAAGACAACGACACACAACGCGCTACAGCCGCTCGGCCGCAAGGCTCGCCAGCTCGCTCCGTTCGCTCTTCTGCAGCGTGATGTGGCCGACCACCGAGAGCCCCTTCATCTTCTCGACGGTGTACGACAGCCCGTTGGAGGACTGGTCGAGGTACGGGTTGTCGATCTGGCCGATGTCGCCGGTGAGGACGAGTTTGGTGCCTTCGCCGACGCGGCTGGCGATGGTCTTGACCTCGTGCGGCGTGAGGTTCTGGGCTTCATCAACGAGCATGAACTGGTGCGGAATAGAGCGGCCACGGATGTAGGTGAGCGGCTCGAGCACGAGCGTGCCGTCGGCGATCATCTTGTCGATGCGCTGCTCGGAGGAGTGGCTGTCGGCGGCCTGGTGGGGCGAGCCCCGGGTGCTGAGCAGGTAGTTGAGGTTGTCAAAGATCGGCTGCATCCACGCGGTGAGCTTCTCGTCCTTGTCGCCGGGCAAGTAGCCGATGTCGCGGCCCATGGGCATGATCGGGCGTGCGCAGAGCAGCTTCTCGTAGCGTTCTTCGGTGAAGGTCTTGGTCATGCCCGCCGCGATTGCCAGCAGGGTTTTGCCGGTACCCGCCGAGCCGAGCAGCGTGACCATCTTGACCTGGTCGTCGAGCAACAGGTCGAGGGCCATGGTCTGCTGGAGGTTGCGGGCGATGATGCCGCTGACGGGTTTGCGCGGCCCGGTCGCGGGCACGACGTGCTCGATATCGCCCGGGCGACGGGCGAGCCCGGTGTGACTCTCGTCGTTGATATCGTGAAAGACGACGAACTGGTTGGGGACGACTTCGCGTTGGTAGGTCGAGCCGTCGGGCGCGGTGACCTGCAGCAGCGGCTCGAGCCGGGCGAGGTCGAGCATCTTGTCCTCATAGAGGTCGTCGATGAGCGAGCCCTCGGCCTGGACCTCGACGTACCCGGTGTAGAGCCGATCGGCGTCGACCTTCTGGTTCTCGAAGTCCTCGGTGACGATGCCGAGCGTGTCGCTTTTGATGCGGGCGCTGATGTCCTTGCTGACAAAGACCGCTCGGTGCCCGGCTTTTTTGAGGTCAAGCGCAACCGCGATGATCTGGTTGTCGGCCTGGTCGATGTGGAGGATCTCGGGCCGCGTGTGGGTCTGGACGTCGATGCGGATGAGCCCGGAGCTGCCGTTGGTATGGGTTGCCCGCCGTGGGAGTACACCCATGGGCGCGTCACCCCAGCGGACGCCGTCGGTGAGCGAGCCGATGTTGCGGAGGCGGTCGAAGTGTCGGATGACCTGGCGCGCCGCCCGACCGATGTCGTCGTCGCGGCGTTTCATTTTGTCCAGCTCTTCGATGACGGGGAAGGGGATGATGACGTGGTTGTCTTCAAAGACAAAGAGCGCGTCGGGGTTGTGGAGCAGCACGTTGGTGTCGAGGACGAAGTGCTTGACGCTGTCGGTTGTGGCTTGCGTTGTGGCTTCGGTCATGGTGGTTGCGCTTCTGTGCGAGGGGTGTTCTCTCTTGTGCTTGGTTGGCGTATTGAGCATACCGGGAGCGGGTCCTCCGGGTGGTGCGGTGTGGGTTATGGAATGAATGCGGCAAAGGTCAGCAAGAGCGCGACTGCGATCGCGATCCCGGTCTTGGCGATCATCGAGAGCGCGCGGCCGGTCGCGGCACCCTTGGCGACCTTCCACGAGTCCTTCCACTCTTTCTTGGCGATCGAACGCTCGGCGAGCCCCGCAGCAAGCCCCGCCCCGGCGACCGCGCCGACAACGGTGCCGACGATCGGGATCGGGAGAAGAAACGTCCCGAGGATTGCGCCGATGACCGCCCCGACGACCGACGCGACCATCGCGGACTTCGAGCCCTTGGCTTTGGCAGCCCCCGCAGCCGACGCGAACAGCTCGACAACCTCGGCGATTCCCGCGAGGGCGAACGCGATGCCCAGCGTCCACCAGCTGAACAACCCCGGCTGCCACCACTGGCACAGCAGCGCGACCAGCACCATCATCCAGATGCCCGGAAAGGTCAGCAGCGTGAGCCCGATGCCCAGCAGGCTGCTTAGCGCCACGATGCTCGCTGCGACGTAGATCATGGAGTGGGATTGGCGCGGTCGTCGTCTGCCTGTTCACCAGCAGCAGGAGAGGGCTCGTCGGCTTGCGCGGCTGATTGCTCGGCCTGCGCCTCGGCTTCAGCTTCGGCGAGCGCCTCCGCTTCAAGCCTCGCTTTGAGCTCGTCAGGAAACTCGATCTCCGGGTTTGCCGCCTTGATGAGCACACGCAGCCAATCCTCGAGAGGCGTGTAGCGGAAGACGTCAAAGCGGACCGGGCCGCGCAGCTCGGTGTGCCCTTCGCGCGGACGCAGAAACACGATGAACTTCTGCCACTTGGAAAGGTCCGCCGGGTCCTCGGCGTCGAGGTCGGCCGGCGTGATCTTGGTGCCGTTGGGCAGGGTGAGGGTTGTTGTCGCGGCGTCCCATCGGTAGATGCGCGAGCGGACAAGAAGCACGAGCCCGATGAGATAGAGCGCGAGCCCCCAGCACACGCCGCAGATCACCCACTGGGTCAGGATGTCAAAGCCCGACAACGGCTTCTTGAGCTTCTCGGTCTTGAACCGCTCAGAGAGGCTCGCGAGTGTGCCCACCGGGTCGTCCATCCGTGTGTGCTCAGCGTCGAGCATGCCAAGCCCCGGCACCGCGAGCGCTTCGAGCCACTCGCGTTTGGTGCGGTCAAACTCGGAGAGCTCGAGCACGCCGCGAGACTCGAGATCAGCGAGTTCACCCGCGGGGTCGATGATCGAGGCGTTGAACATCTTTCCAGCCCGCTTGGTCGCTTTGAGATATTCAAGCTGCTTGTACGCCGCGATGCTCTTGCCGCGATTGGGGTACGCGACAACCGCGTCGTAGAACCCCCACCCGCCAAACGCGACGAGCCCCACGATCACGAACACCATGCGGGACAGCCACTTGCCCGAGAGCTTGGTGCGGGTTGGTGCAGTAGTTTGTTCGGTCTCTGTCATATCGTCCTCGCTACGGCGCCCGCGGGCGCACCGGGATTGCATATTCGACCCAAAGAGTATCGGCCAAGTCGGCAGCACGGCTGGACCGGGGGTGAGGGAGTTGACCCCAATGGGCACCCAGCAACCGTGTTCCGGCTTTTGGAGCCCGGATTGCACGCCGCAGGAGGGGGCACACCAGAAAATATGCCGGTTTGCTGGCGGCGCGGTGCAACCCGTGGTTGTGTAGAGCGGTAGACGATGCTGCCCGGGAGCAGAGTTTGGCAGCGTGCCGAGTGTGCTGCTCGGGCAGAATCAGCGGATGGCGACAAGCCCGATTGCGTTGCCCGGGGCATGCCCATCTTCGCAGCAGAAGGAAACGACCATGAGAAGCCGAGCACGCAGCTGGATGAACCGGGTTTGTGGGGGGGGGCGTTAGGGTACTTGGTTGGTTCGGATTGCCGAGCCGTGGTGGTTCTTGGGGGCGTGGCTCACAGAGCCGTGTCTCAAGGTGGCACGGCTCTCCGAGCCGTGAGGGATCAAATCGTGGAGTTGTGCAGCGGAGTCTGCTGCTGGGAGGGATGGTCGGGATGGTGGCGCTGGCGGGGCAAGCAAATGCGCAGGGCCAGTCCGAACCACTTCCTTCATTCGAGGCCGAGCAGCAGTTCCCGGTCTCCGGCTTTCACCCCTTCGGACTCGCGGCGGGTGACTTCACTGGAGGTTCGCAGGGACAGGCCGACGGTTACCCTGAAGTTGCCGTCTGTGGCAGTGCGTATGACATCCTCCACACGATCGACCGCAGGGGTCAGGGTGAGACGGGAGGTTGGGTCCAGGTGTTCACCAACGCCGGCGTGACCAACGGCGTCTGGAACGGCTTGATCCCATTGGTGACGATCTACCCCGCGATAGACCTGGGTGGGGTAGACACAGCCCCGCGCGAGGTCGCGTTCGCCAACCTGACACAACAAGATGCTCTTGATCTTGTCGTGGCCTGCGCGGCGCCGGTTCCCGGTACAACCTACGAACGCTGGGGTGTGCTGGTGTACAAGTGGAACGGCAACCAATACGTGCTTCATTCATCACAGACCTACACCGGCGGGGCCGCGGCGGTACAGCCCGCGGGCGGGTTGGTCATCGCCGACTTCAACAACGACGGGCTCGACGACGTCGCTATCTCCGTCGACTCCGAGGAAGACGATGTACCCCCTTCGCGTGCCCGGGTTGCGGTCTTTGAGAACACATGGAGCGGCAGTGAGTCGGGATACCTTCAACTCGCCACAGAGTTGGAAAATGCCGATCCCTCGCTGAAATCCTCCGCCGACATCGTGGCGGCAAACTTCAATCGCCTCGAAATCGGGCAGCCCAAGATCGATCTCGTCACCGGCAACATCCAACACGAATCGGTCTCCCTTCTGACCAACTCAGCTACCGGATCATTCGTGTTCGCTGCTTCTACGCAGTCTTCGGCGTGCAGCGTTTGGCCTTTCTGCGACATGGTTGCAGGTCAGTTCACCGCCGGATCGCTGAACTGGGACGTGGCCGGCGTCGCCGAATCGGGTGACTGCAACCTGTATGTGCTCCACGGGACGAGGACCGGTGCTTTTTCGCATGACTGCCAGGCGGATGTGTATCCCCTGCACACGAACTGTGTGGCAGGTCCCGCGTACCGAGGCCTCGCCATCGGCAATCTCAACGGAGGGACCCGTCCGGACCTCGTCGTCACCGATCCGACCAACCCGGGAGGAGTCATGTGGTTGCTAGGAAAGGCGGACGGCAGCTTCCAGTTCCTCAAGGACCACGCCCTCTACAGCGAGTCCATCAACGGCTGGATGCCCATGCAGGTGCTCTGTGCCGACCTCGACCAGGACGGCTTCGATGACATCATTACAAGCAATCATGAGGTGAACAACCCGAACACCGACCCGTTCACGATCAGCGTGCTTCTCAACGCCACGAACATCACTCCATAGCCCATCAGGCCCGCCCGGCTCAGCGGCTGCGCGGGCTGTTTCATCACCTCAGGAGAACAGAACATGTTTCGATGCAGAACGGTCGTCTCGACCACGCTCTTTGTAGCCTTTGCCTCGGTGCCTGCCCTTGCGCAGGGCGTCTATTTCATGGGCCTCGGTGATCTTGATGGGGGAAACTTCAACAGCCAGGCGTATGGGATCTCAGCCGACGGGAGCTGGGTTGCCGGTGCAAGCAACAGCTTCGATGGCGGTTTCGGCGGTGAGGAGCAAGCCTTCCGCTGGTCTCCCGGCACCGGCATGGTCGGGCTCGGCGATTTGCCGGGGGATGCGGAATTCAGCCACGCGAACGCGATCTCTCCGGATGGCGCGTTTGTGGTGGGGGTAAGCAACTCTTCGTTCGCAGCCCCCGAAGCGTTCCTCTGGTCGGAAGCCGGCGGCATGATCGGCCTCGGCGATCTGCCGGGCGGCCTCACCAAGAGCAGGGCGTACGGCGTCTCACGCGACGGGAGCGTGGTCGTCGGTAACAGTCACTCCTACGCGTCCGGCGACCTCGGTGCCGAGGCGTTCCGTTGGACCGCCGAAGAGGGCATGGTCGGCATGGGCGACCTCCCCGGCGGGAGCTTTAGCAGCGGTGCCAGCGCGGTGTCGGCGGACGGCTCGGTGATCGCTGGCTCCGGCAGCTCGGACCGGGGAAATGAAGCGTTCCGCTGGACCGAATCTGAGGGCATGGTGGCACTCGGAGACCTGGACGGCAGCCTCGTGCGCAGCCAGGTGTTCGGCATGTCCGACAACGGTGCGTTCATTGTCGGCCAAGGGCTCTCGGACGACGGCCCGGAAGCATTCCTCTGGAGCGAGGACGACGGCATGATCGGGCTCGGCGACCTGTCCGGCGGGATCCACTTGAGCAACGCTCTGGATGTCTCCGACGACGGCAGTGTCGTGGTCGGCGTTTCTCTCGGGGAAGGCAGTATCGCGTTTCTCTGGGAACGCGGCAAAGGCATGCGGCGCATGGAGGATGTGCTGCTCGACTACGGCATCGATATCAGCGAGTACGGCTGGTTCAACCTTCAGTCCGCGACCGGAGTGTCGGCCGACGGACGCACGATTATTGGCTTCGGCGCTGGTCCCAACGGCCCCGAGGCGTGGATCGCACACATCCCAACGCCCGGCACCCTCGCCCCCCTCGCCGGGCTGGGGCTGCTGGGGATGAGGCGGCGGCGGTAGCGTGGCGGTTGTCAGTCGTCGAGACGGATGGCTTTCTCGATGAGGACGGTTTCGAGCGGGACATCGCCGTGGCCGCCTTTGTTTCCGGTGCGGATGTTCTTGATCGTTTCGACAACCTCGAGCCCCTCGACGACCTTGCCGAAGACGGCGTATGCCGCGCCGTCGGGCTGGGGCTGATCGAGAAAGTGGTTGTCGTTGATGTTGATAAAGAACTGGCTGGTCGCGGAGTTTGCGTCGCCGCCGAGCCGCGCCATGGCGACGGTTCCCTTGAGGTTTTTCAGCCCGTTCTGCCACTCGTTGGGGATACCTTCGCGGGTGGATTTTTGTTTCATGTCGGGTGTGAACCCGCCGCCCTGGATCATGAACCCGTCGATGACGCGGTGAAAGATGGTGCCGTCGTAGTGCCCGTCGGCGACGTACTGAGCAAAGTTGGCGGTGGATTCGGGGGCGTTGTCTGTGTCGAGTTCGAGAACGATGTCGCCTTTGGAAGTTGTCAGTTGAAAGCGCATGATGGACTCCTGGTTGGTGGTTGAGGATGGAGATGCCGGTCGGGAGTTTAGCAGCGTATCGAGCGAGCGGCGTTGGTGGCGCGGGCGACGCCGTCGGCTCAGCCTTCTTCGGTTTCCTTCAGCTTGGCGAGCACCGAAAAATCTTCAAGGGTTGTCGTGTCCTGGTTGGGGTTCTCTTCGCCCGACGCGATCGAGCGGAGGAGGCGGCGCATGATCTTGCCGCTACGAGTCTTGGGCAAAGCGTCCGTAAAGCGGATGGTGTCGGGCTTGGCGATCGCGCCGATTTCCGTGCCGACGTGGGCGCGGAGGGCGGCTTTGAGCGCGTCGGCCGCGTCGGTGTCGGCGGGCGCGTGATCGGGCGCGAGGGTCACAAACGCGGCGATGCCGGTGCCTTTGATCTCGTGGGGCACACCGACGACCGCGGCTTCGACCACCGCTTCGTGCGAGACCAGAGCACTCTCGACCTCCATCGTGCCCAGGCGGTGGCCGCTGACATTTATGACGTCGTCGATACGGCCCATGATCCAGAAGTAGCCGTCCTCGTCGCGGCGGGCGCTGTCGCCGGCGAGGTAGTAGGGGCTGGGGCAGTTGCGTTGCGGGCTGGAAAGCCCGCCCTCCTGTTGCTTGGGGCTGGAAAGCTCCCGCTCTTGATGTTGTTGGAGGCTGGAAAGCCCGCCCTCCGGTTTATTATGTTTTGTATTATCATCGACTTTGAAAGTAGACCAGTAGGTGTCGATAAAGCGCTGGCGGTCGTTGTAGATACCACGGAGCATCGCGGGCCAGGGCTTGCGGATCGCGAGCAGGCCGCCGGTGTTTGCGGGTTGCTCGTTGCCCTGTTCATCGAGGATTGCCGCGTCGATACCGAGGAAGGGGAGGGTACACGAGCCGGGCTTGGTGGGGGTGGCGCCGGGCAGCGGCGTGATCATGTGGCCGCCGGTTTCGGTCTGCCACCAGGTGTCGACGATGGGGCAGCGCTCGCCGCCGATGACGCGGTGGTACCACATCCACGCTTCGGGGTTGATGGGTTCGCCGACGGTGCCGAGGACTTTGAGCGATGTAAGGTCGTGGCGTTGCGGGTGCTTTTCACCCCATTTCATAAAGGCGCGGATCGCCGTGGGTGCGGTGTAGAACTGCGTGACCTTGTGGCGTTCGACGATATCCCAGAAGCGGCCCTCGTCGGGGTGGTTGGGTGCGCCCTCGTACATAAGCGTGGGGACGCGGTTGGGCAGCAGGCCGTAGACGATATACGAATGCCCGGTCACCCACCCGATGTCGGCTGTGCACCAGAAGAGCTGCCCCGCGTCGGGGACGAGATTGAATGTCAGTTTGCTGGTCAGGTAGGTGTAGACCATGTAGCCGCCGGTGGTGTGGAGGATGCCCTTGGGCTTGCCGGTCGAGCCGGAGGTATAGAGCAGGAAGAGCATGTCCTCAGCGTCCATCGGCTCGCACGGGCAGTCGTCGGCGGCAGCCCCGACGAGATCGTGCCAGTCGTGGTCGCGCCTGGCGTGGTGGGCGGTGCCGTTGTTGCAGCGTTTGAGAACAACGACGGATTCGACCGCTTCGGGGGTGCCTTCGAGCTGGGCGCACGCAGCATCAACGTTGTCCTTCAGAGGCACGACCTTGCCCCGCCGCCACGCGCCGTCGCAGGTGATGATGACTTTGCTTTTGGCGTCCTGCACGCGGTCGACGATCGCCTGGGCGCTAAAGCCGCCGAAGATGATCGAGTGTGCTGCGCCGATGCGCGCGCAGGCGAGCATGGCGATCGCCAGCTCGGGGACCATGCCCATATAGATGGTGACGATGTCACCTTTACGCACGCCGAGGGCCTTCAAGGCGTTGGCGAACCGGGCGGTCTCGTGTTGGAGGTCGCGGTAGGTGAGGGTGCGGGTTTCGGGGGTGCCGTCAGCGGGCTGGAAAGCCCGCCCCCCTGCTTGTTCTGTTCCTGCCACCCCTGTGGCTTGGACCGGCTCGCCTTCCCACACGATCGCGGGGTCGTCGCCGTGTCCCGCTTGGACCTGCCGATCGACGCAGTTGTAGCAGATGTTGGTCGTGCCGCCGACAAACCACCTGGCGTCGGGAGCGGTCCACTCGAGCACCTTGGTCCAGGGCTCGAACCAGTGCAACTCGCTGGCGACCTCACCCCAGAACCCTTCGGGGTCGTCGAGCGATCGTTTGTGGAGTGCGCGGTAATCGTCCATCGACGCGACGTGCCACGCGGGCATGCCGAGGGCGTCGGCTGGGGGCGGCGGGAAGGTGCGGGTCTCGTGCAGGGAGGATTCGATGCCCTGACTTGCAGCGTTGTTGGGAGTCATGCGAGCAGGATAGCGTCCGGCTCGGCGTTTGCGCGTCGTGAACGCGGGGCCTGACCACGTGCTGTCGATGGCGCATTCGCCATGGCGGTGTTCCTATGCGTTGATTTCGTGCGCCTCGCCCGCGTCGCCCGGCACGCGGATGCGTTCGACCAGTTCCTGCACCTCGGCCGGGGGTTCGGGGCTGAGCATGCTGCCGAGGAATGAGACGGCGAAGTTGATCGTCATCCCGACCGCACCGATCCCGGCCGGGGAGATGCCGAGCAGGTAGTGCTCTTTCTTTGGCGTGCCGGCCTCCCAGTCGGTGAGCGCCGCCAGCACCGCGTTGAGCGGGGCGAAGTCGAACTGGAACATCAGGATGTAGCCGGTGGTGAAGGTGATGCCGGCGAGCATGCCCGCGACAACCCCCTCGCGGGTGGCGCGTTTGACAAAGATGCCGAGCAGGATGGCGGGGAAGAAGCTCGACGCGGCCAGCCCGAACGCGAACGCAACGACCTCGGCGACAAAGCCCGGCGGGTTGATGCCCAGATACCCCGCCGCGACGACCGCGACCGCTGCAGCGACGCGGGCGGCGGTGAGCTCCTGTTTCTCGGTGATATTCGGCTTGAAGCACCGCTTGAGCAGGTCGTGACTCACCGCGGTCGAGACCACAAGCAAGAGCCCGGCCGCGGTCGAGAGCGCTGCGGCGAGCCCCCCGGCTGCGACCAGCCCGACGACCCAGTTGGGCAGGCGGGCGATCTCGGGGTTGGCGAGCACCATGATGTCACGGTCGATGTAGAGTTCGTTGTCGTTGGTGGCGTCGGGCGTGTTCTTGACGAGGCGCTCGCCGGAGGGCCCGGTGAGGGTGGCGTAGTCCCCCGAGGCAAGGTCGGCATCGGTCACAAACTCGGGCTTGCCGGCAAAGGCTGCGCCCTTGCGATACTGGATACGCCCGTCGCCGTTTTTATCGACCCAGGCGAGCAAGCCGGTTGCTTCCCAGTTCACAAACCAGTCGGGCACGATCTCGGACGCATCGGGTTTGATTTCGGGCGGCCACTCGGCGGGATAGTGGGCGCCCTCGACCGAGGCGATCAGGTTGGTGCGGGCGAACGCACCGACAGCCGGTGCCGCGGTATAGAGGATTGCAATAAAGAGCAGCGCCCAGCCGGCGCTGATTCGTGCGTCGCGGACTCTGGGGACGGTGTAGAACCGGATGATGACGTGGGGCAGGCCGGCGGTGCCGACCATGAGGGCGAGGGTGATGCAGAGGACGTCGATCATCGGTTTGCTGCCGTCGGTGTAGGAGTCGAAACCGAGTTCTTTGTTGAGGCCGTTGAGCTTGTCGAGGAGGTAGATTTGTTCGCCGCCCGCGATCTGCGTGCCCAGGTCGCCCGCCAGCTGGCCGCCGAAGCCGAGCTGGGGGATCGGGTTGGCGGTCAGCATGATGCTGATGAAAATGGCCGGGACCATAAAGGCAAAGATCAGCACGCAGTACTGCGCGACCTGCGTGTAAGTGATACCTTTCATACCCCCGAGTACTGCGTAGAAAAAGACCAGCCCCATGCCGATGAGGACGCCGAGGGTGATGTCCACCTCGAGGAAGCGGCTGAACACGACCCCGACGCCGCGCATCTGCCCGGCGACATAGGTAAAGCTGATGAATATGGCGCAGATCACCGCGACGATGCGTGCGAACTGCGAGTAGTAGCGGTCACCCACAAAGTCGGGAACCGTGAACTTGCCGAACTTACGGAGGTAGGGCGCGAGCAGGAGCGCCAGCAGGACGTAGCCTCCGGTCCATCCCATGAGGTAGACCGACCCGTCGTAGCCCGCGAAGGAGATGATGCCTGCCATCGAGATAAAACTCGCGGCGCTCATCCAGTCGGCCGCTGTCGCCATGCCGTTGGCGACGGGGTGCACGCCCTTGCCCGCAACGTAGAAGTCGCCGGTGGTTTTGGCGCGGGTGCGGATCGCGATCCCGATGTAGAGCGCAAACGAGATCCCGACGATGATAAATGTCCATGCCTGGATGCTCATGCGTCCGCCCCCCGCTCTGGCACGTGCGAGGCAGCGGGGGCCGAGGGGGGAGTCGGGGGAGTGGGAACGGGTATGGTCGGGCCGCGCTCCTCAACCCCGAATCGGCGGTCGAGTTTGTGCATGATCCGCACGTAGACAAAGATCAGCACGACGAACGTGTAGATCGACCCCTGCTGGGCGAACCAGAACCCGAGCGGGAACCCCGACCCGGGCAGCTTGATCGTGTTCAGCGGCTTGGCGAGCAGGATACCGAACCCAAACGAGACGATCGCCCACACGATCAACAGCACCAGCACCGCGCGGATGTTGGCGTGCCAATAGGCCCGCGCGTTGCGGGCGGGGTCGGGGCGTGGGAGGGAGGGCTCGGCCATGGTGCTGCTCCGTGATGGTCCGTGTGGACGATCGAGCAGCGAGGATACCGTGAACGGCGGCCGAGGGGGAAGTGGGGTGTCAGTCCGGAGTGCCGGTTGCTTCGGCCGAAGCTACGACCTGTTCTTGGGCGCTGTCGGCGGTTTGTTCCGGCTTGGCGAGCAGCGCAGCACGCCGGGGCGGTGCGGACATCCGGGCGTGGGCGAAGGTCGGCACAGAAACCCGCCAGCCCTGGCTCACGTCGGTGATGTTGGGCTTGGAGACCCGTGTCCGACTATCAATCTTCGGCCCCACCGAGATCCGCCCGCCGATCGAACGCATCCAGCGGGCGATCCTGAACGCCCCTGCATTGCCCGTGGAGGACTGGTTCCCGGCTGCGCCCCCGGTGCCCTGAACGCCCTCTCCTGAATCGGGCTGCCCGATGCCATCGGGCACTCCATCTTGTAAGGGTTGAGCGCCGTCCTGCAACGCGGTCTGGCTTTCGCTCTTGGCGGCTTGCTTGGCTTTACCGGCCCCAGGCGGGAGCGGCTCGGGGCCTGCGAGCGCGAGCCCCGAGGTGGAGGCAATCGTGATCGCCACAGCAAGCATAAGGTGTCGGGCAGATGTGGTGCTGGGCATGGTGAACTCCGGATGAGGCTCAGATCGCCGCTTCGGTGACGCGGAAGATTTCTTGAACAGTGGTGAGGCCTTGCTTGACCTTGCGAAGGCCGTCGGCGCGCAGCGTGACCATCCCGCGGTCGACGCACAGCCTGCGAAACTCGGCGACGTTGGGGTTCCGCGCGATGATGTCGCGGACCTGATCGTCGATCGTGAGCATCTCGTAGATGCCGACTCGTCCGGCGTACCCGGTGTTCCGGCAACGCTCGCACCCGTGAGGGGTCCAGACCGTCGAGGGGTCGATCCCCTGCAAGTCGAGATACTCGGCCATTTCTTCGGTGGGCTCTTCGTTGGTCCGGCAGTGCGGGCACAAGCGTCGCACCAACCGCTGGGCGAGCACCGCGTTGATCGCCGCCCCGACAAGAAAGGGTTCAAGCCCGATGTTGACCAGCCGGGTGATCGAGCTCGGCGCGTCGTTGGTGTGCAGCGTCGAGAGCACCAGGTGCCCGGTGAGGGCAGCCTGGACCGCGGTGTGCGCGGTCTCCATGTCGCGGATCTCGCCGAGCATGATGACGTCGGGGTCCTGCCGCAAGAGCGCCTTGAGCGCCTTGCCGAAGGTCATCCCGATCTTCTCGTGCATCTGGGTCTGGGTGATGCCGTCGAGGTGGTACTCGACCGGGTCCTCGACCGTCGAGATGTTGAGCTTGTTCTTGTCGAGCTGGCGCAGCGACGAATAGAGCGTGGTGGTCTTGCCCGACCCGGTCGGCCCGGTGACAAGCAGGATCCCGTGCGGAGCTTTGATCTGGCTCGACCAGAGCTCGTGGGTGGTTGGGTCGAAGCCGAGGTCCTCGAGCTGCACGTTGATCGAGCGCGTGTCGAGGATACGCATGACGGTTTTCTCGCCGTGCCCATTGGGAAGTGTCGAGACGCGGAGGTCGAGCTTGCGCCCTTGCACCGTGCAGCGGATGCGGCCGTCCTGGGGGATGCGGCGTTCGGAGATGTCCAGATTCGCCATGATTTTCAGGCGGCTGGTGATCGCCGCCGCCATAGACCCCGGCGGGTTGAGCATCTCGAACAGCACGCCGTCGATCCGGAAACGCACCTTGAGTTTCTTCTCACCCGGCTCGATGTGGATATCGCTTGCACCCTCTTTGATCGCGGTCTGGATGATGTAGTTGACGTAGCGGATGACCGGGCTCTCGCCGGCCTGCTGTTCGAGATCGACCTCCTTGCCCGAAGCAAGATCGGCAACCGCGACGTCCGACTCTTCGACGTCTTCGAGGATGCTCGAAAGGTCGGCGCGGTCGTCTGTCTCGGTGTCCTCGCCGAGGATCTCGAGCACGCCGCGGATGTCGAACCAGGTCACGATAACGAGCTTGATGCTCGAGACGCCGAGCCTGCCTTTGACCTCGTCGAGGACGAAGACGTTGTCGGGCTTGACCGAGCCGACGACCACCCGGGTGCCTTCGGTTCGGAGAGGGAGCACGCCGTTGATCTTGCAGAAATCGGGGGTCAGGCGTTGGAGCAGGCGGCCGTCAAACCCACCGTCGAGCCCTGCGTCAAGGTCAATCCGCTCGAAGGGGATCCCGGCGTGTTTCGCGACCGCGGCCTGCACCGCCGTCTCGTCGGAACCACGTTCGAGCAGGATGTCCACCAGAGTTCGGCTCGGGTCCTGCTTGACGATCTGCTCGGCTTCGGACAGCGCTTCAAGAGAGACAACATCGTCCGCACGGAGCAGTTGCGCCAGGCTGAGCGTCTGCCCGGTCTCTGGCTGGTCGGCGTCGTCTGGCTCATACTCGAAGACGATCTCGTCGTCTGCGCCAGCTGTCCCGCGGACCGCTGACGCGCTCTGAGAATCGACCGCGCTGTCTTCGGGCTTGGGTGGTTTTTCCGCGGTCACGCCCTGGTGTGAGGGGACCGCCGGGAGCGGGCTGAAGATGACCTCGTCGGTGTCCCCGGCGGGCGCAGCACCCCTCTGCGCCGGCGATCGCCGGTCACCGGTCCGTTGGAGGAGTTCGTCGATACGGTGCTTTGCCACGGGGTAGGCTCGGTCTTTCTAACGGTTGCGGCGTGATCCGGAACGCTTGGACGGATCGGTGTCGAGCGACAGCGTGTACGTCTGGTTGTCGGCGGTGAGTGTGACCTCACGCCCCTCGATGCCGGTGATGGTGAAGTACTCCGCGACCGGCATCCCGATCCGGTAGACCTCGCCGTTGATTCTTGCGATGGGACGGGACCCGAGCATCACGCTCTGTAACGTCAGGTCATCCAGCGCGGTCTCGATGTCCTGGAGGCGTGCCTCGCGGGCGAGCGCCTGGCGTTCAAGCTCTGCCCGCTGCGCCAGGTCCGCGTCGATCTGCGGCGTGAGTTCCGTCGCTTGCTCGGCGTTGAGCTGGAACGGGTCCTGATTGATCTTCTCAGCGGGAACCTGGATCGCCCGTCGGCTGCGATCAAGGTCTGCGAGCACCTTGCTCGCAGAGACGCCGGGTTGCCCGCTTTCGTCGGGGGTGTATTCCACCGCGACCTCCGCCAGCGAGACCGCCGGCCCGAGCCCGAGCTGCCGCATGGCAAAGAGCGAACCGATCGCCGCGACAACGACAAACGCCGCGACCATCGCCGAGCGTGAACGCCCACTGCCGATCGGGATGCTCATCGCCTCTTCGGTAAACTGCATGTCGTGAAGCAAGAGGGGTGCCTGCCCGTCGCGGGAGGTGCCCCCGGTGTCGGACAGGTTGTTCACGCTGTCTTCGTTGAGGGTGTCGGGGGTGTCGCTCATGATTTGTCGTCCTGGAAGAAGATGCTCAGGGTGAACTCGATCGCGACATCGCCATCGATTTTGGGATTCCGGAGCAGGTTGAACTCGGGGATCCGGGTGATCCGCGGCATGCGCTCCAGCTTCTGCAGAAAGCGATAGAACCCGGTGAAGTTGCCAGCGGTGGTGACGACCAGCGGCTGCTCCCAATAGGTGCCAGCCTCGATCGGCTTGCCGCTGGTCAGCGTGGGGGAGCTGAGCCCCGAGGTCACCGCCAGGTCGGAGATCTGCCGAACGATGTTGTCGAGCTCTTTGGTGCTGGGCAGGCGCGCTTCGATCTCTTTGATCCGGCTACCGATGTCGTTGTTGGCCTGGGCGAGGTCGTCGTTGCGCGAGGTCTCGGTGCGAAGCGAATCGAGCATCTCCTTCTTGTGCGAGATCTCCAGCTGCGCAGCCCCGATGTCTCTGTTCTGTGGCGCAAAGACCAACACATAACTCGCGACCGGGATCGCGAGCACAAGCGCCAGCACGGCGAGTTCACGGGGTCCGAGTTTCACGGGCGGTCCTCCAGGGTGTTCGCGACTGCGAGGTCAAGATCAAACTCTTCGGCCAGCTCGACCTCCCGCGCGTCCGCGTCGTCGGGAAGCTTCGAGACGATCTCGAACCGACGCAGTTCCAGGCCTTCCAGCTTGGTCTCTTCGATAAAGGTCAGCTCGACGTTGTGGAGCAGGGGCGAGTCCTGCAGCTTGCGCAGATAGTCGGCGATGTCGTTGTTGGTCGGCGCGACGCCCGTGATCTTGAGCGTGTACTCAAACCGCGGCGGCAGGACCACCGGCGGCTTGACCTCCTCGTTCTTCTTGCTCTTGCTGCGGGATTTGGCCTTCTTCGCGGCGCTCGCCGCGGCTCTCGACGGGGCTTGCTTGATCCGCTTGCTCTCGAGCGAGACGTGCGTGAGCGTGGCGTCGAGCGGCAGCGCGGTAACCAACTCAGAGAGCAGCACCGAACGCGGGGCGGTCTCGAGCAGAGCGGTCGTGATCCGCGCCTTGGAGAGCATCTCCCCGCGTTGCGATTCGAGGCTCTCGAGCTGCTGGAGCTTGGCGCCCTCGGACTCATACTCGGCCGCGATGGTCCGTTGCTGCTCTCGCACGCTCGTCCAACGCTGGTTGGTCACCAGGAACGCCCCGACCACCGCGAGCATCACGATGACAAACAGGCTCACCGTCATCGCCACAAAGCGGAGTTCCTGCTTGCCCTTGACGTACTCACGGGGAAGGAAGCTGCCAGATGGGGCGGCGGATTGCCAGGGGAGCTTGCTCATGGTCGGTTCTCTCCTGCGGGGTTACAGATCGGTGGGGCTCTGGCACAAGCCGACCGCCACGGCCCACCCGGGTTGCGAAACTTCGGCATCCAAGCCGATCGTCATCTCGTTGCCCGACCGTTCAATCTTGCCGAACGGATCGGCGACCTTGGCGGGCAGCCGCAACGACTTCGCCAGATGCTGGCACAGCGCCCGGTGGCGTGACTCGCCGCCGATGAACACGATGTCAGCGACCCGGGTGTCCGGGAACATCGCGTCGTGGTAACGGATGCTCATGCCTGCCTCGTCGGACAGAATCTCGAGCGTCTCCCGGAGCATGTGGCTCGACGGCGCAGCGACCGGCGGCGCGTTTCGGGTGTCGAGCTCTTCGCCCGTCGTCTGTTCATCAGCACGCCTGTCCTCAGCAACCAGCACCCCGCCGTCGTCCTGGGTCGTGCCGCTCCGAGCCGCCGCTGGCACCGGAGCAGACGCGGTTCGAGCGACAAGGTCAGCCATCGCGAGCCGGGCCTTGTTCGCCTGATCGACCGAACAGGCAAGATCGGTCGCGAGGCAGTTGTCGAGTGCGTACCCGCCGACCTCGATCGTTCTGGCAAAGACCAGGTCGCGGCCGTGCCCGATGAAACACTGCGTGTTCCCGGTCCCGATATCGAGATAGAGCGTGGCGCGGTGCTTGTCGGCGGTGCGCTGGTTGACCTCGCCAAACGCGCGGAGGGCGGCCTCAAACTCCGAGTGGATCCCCACAACCTCGAGCTTTGCTGCCCGTAGTGCCTTCATCAGCTTGTCCACGACCTCACGCCCGGTGGCGATGCAGATGTACTCGCTCTTGTTGCCCACACGCCCCGGTGTCGGGACCTCGATCAGACGCCGGATCAGCGTCGATGCGTCGCGCCCGAGCTGTTCGGTCAGCATCGTGTCGGCGAGCACCTCGGCGGGCATCCCGTCCTGCTTGGGGAACTGGGCGTGCTTGCAAAAAGTCAGCGGCACGGGGAGGCCGCAGACCGCGCGACGCCCCTTCAGAGGCAACGCCGAAACAAGCCCGGGCAACGACTCGAGCTGAAACTCGATCCGCTTGCGAGCGTCTCCCAAAAGGTTCCGAGGCGTCTGGACAGCCCCAGCGGTGACCAGCGAGAACGGGCCTTCCCCGCCGAGCTGGAGCACCTTGAGCGAACCGGTTCCAAAGTCGATGCCGATCGGCGCGCCCAGAGCGCGCTGGATCGCGGTGTTGGTCACTCGCTTGCGATTGATCAGGCCCATGATGCTCTCCACCCCTGTCCGCAGCCGCCCTCACAGTGCGGCTGCCCACAAGCTCATCGGCGGGTCGCGGGGGCGGGTTGAGGGGGGAGCGTGGTCGGACCAAACGCACGCCCCATCCAGGTCACCCAGCCGGGCGATCGGGCACACGGGCGCACACGGCACAGCCGCACCAGCCGGCACGATCCGCCCACACGGCGCGTCCGGGCTACAACGCCGCAGCGATCTTGGTCACCACCGACAACGCGCCGTCAAGGTCCCAATCCTGCTGCCCACGGTCGCCCGTCCGGTTGCTGACCACCCGCAGGCACGCATACGGCACCCCGAACCGGGACGCCACCAGGCCGACCGCGGCACTCTCCATATCTTCGACCAGCGCCCCTGTGCGGTCCGCAATCGACGCCGCCATTTCGTCCGTGCCCGAACAGGTCGAGACTGTGGCGCACAGTCCGATACGGTCGGCGAGAGATCCGAGCGCGCCGCGGAGGCCCGGGTCGCACGCAAAACGCTCGCCGTGGGTTTCGGTCGAGGGGAATCCCAGCTCGCTCAGAGATCGAAACCCGCCATCCGTTCCGAGCCCCTCGTCGGCAAGCACGCAGGCGTCGGCGACAAGAGTTTGTCCGACCGCGAGAGGATCGCGGCAAGGCAACGCCCCGGCGAGCCCGACGCAGAGCACCGCGGCAAACCGCTCAGCAGCCAGAGCCCGCGACACCGCACCCGCCGCGTTCGCCTTGCCCACCCCGGTGTGCACCACCCGAAGCCCGCGACCACAATCGCGCACCGACCAGGGCTCGGGAATATCCACCCCGGCCCGGTCGAGCCCCGCCAGCACCGCCTCGACTTCCCGAGGCGCAGCAACCGCCACCAGAAACGGGCGATCGTGCAGATATGGATCGAGCAATCGGCTGATAGTGGGTGGCTCCAAACGCAGAAAGGGCGGCTCGGCAGTCTCTCGGTGCGCATGTGATTGTTCCCCTACCATCGGCGGGCCGAAGCCCGCGAGGCGTACATGACGCGAAAACGAGACCCAAAAACGAAGCACAGCAACAAGCGCCGGCGCTGGCAACGGCGGGTGCTCGCGCTGGTCGTGGTCCTCGCGGTGCTGCTCCTGCTGCCGACGATCGTGTTGCGTTCGGGTCTGGCGACCTCCTATGTGCTCTCCAAGGTCGAGCAGGCGATCGGGGCCGAGGTTTCGGCTTCAAAGCTCACGATCAGCTCGGACGCGACCATCGTCGCCGAAGGCGTCCGGGTCCGCGTCCCCGGGGTGGACGGCCCGGCGGGTGACCTCTTTGAAGCAGAGCGGATCGAGATCGTCGGCACCTGGGCAGCCCTCC
The DNA here is from genome assembly GCA_964394895.1 of uncultured Phycisphaeraceae bacterium. Taxonomy (GTDB): domain Bacteria; phylum Planctomycetota; class Phycisphaerae; order Phycisphaerales; family UBA1924; genus PNC22. The sequence continues at coordinate 28,894 of CAYMZJ010000015.1, forward strand.
TCCGCAGCTCCGAGCGGTTTGACGAGGTGGTCCTCACCCGCCCCCGGCTCCGGGTCAGCCGCGACAAGGACGCCGGCACCATCAACCTCTCCGGGCTCAAGGTCCCAACGTCAGAGGGAGGCGAGGTCGTCGCGCCGCCCCGGGTCGTCGTCCGCGGCGGCGTGGTCGAGCTCGGTGAACACTCCGGAGACACCTTCGAGCTCCTGCGCACGATCCGTATCGAAGGCACCGCACAACCGGCCGAGGACAAAGACGGCGGCTACGAACTCGCGTTCACCGAAGCCCAAGCCCCGGACACGGGGACCGCCGGGCTCGGGCTGACCGGCCTCATCACCACCGAAGGCGTGACCCTCGAGCTCAACGGGCTCGACCTGGCGACCTGGGGACCAGAGCACATCCCCGAACGCTTCCGCGAAGTCTTCGCGCTCATGCGCATCGAGGGCGGCATCCCGACCGCCTCGCTCCGTATCGCTGCCGACGGCTCCACCGAGGGAGTCATCGAGCTCAACGGCGTTTCCATGAACCTGCCCTTCGACGCCGAAGGCAAGCCCGCCGGCCGCAACGAGATGGTGCGGCTGCGCGACGTGAGCGGGCGGGTCGAGATCAGTGACGCCAGCACCACCGCCGACCTCCGCGGGCTGCTCGGCGACCTGCCCTCGACGGTGCAGCTGCGCTACGACGGGCTCGACGCCGACTCACCCTTCAGGTGCGTGATCGAGACCAAAGACTTTGCACTCGAGAGCAACCCGGAGATTTTGCCGCTCGTGCCAGGAATCGTGAAGCGGCGGCTCGCCGACTTTTCCAACCCCACCGCGACGGTAGACGCGAAGGTGACACTCGAGAGAGGCGAGCCCACCACGACCGGCCCGGGGATGATCCACGTGCACGGCGAGCTCGCGTTCCGTGACGGCAGCGCCGCGTTCGAGGGGTTCCCGTACAGATTCACCAACATGACCGGCCTGGCGCGGTTCGACGAAGAACAGATCGAGATCGTCTCGGTCGAGGGTGTCGCTGCCAGCGGCGCGAGGCTGCACGCGACCGGGACGATCATCCCGCCACGCTCCGGCTCGGAGGTCAAAATCCGCGTCACGATCGACAACGTCCCGATCGACGAGGCGCTGCTCGAAGCGATGGGCCAGCGCCGCCGCGAGGTCGTCCAGATGCTGTGCCACGCCGGGTCTTACGACCGGCTGCGCGAGATGGACCTGCTCCGCGCGCCCGGCGAGCAAGGGCCCGGACGCGACTTTGTGCTCGGCGGCGTGGGCTCGGCGGTCGTCGATGTCTACAGACCACCCGGCGAAGACAGCACCTACGAGGAACGCATCGAGGTGCGCATTCCCCGCCTCGGGATGGTGCCCGAGCCCTTCCCCATGCCGATCCACGCGACAGATGTCGTGATCGTGATCGAGGACAGTCGCGCGACATTCTCCGCCCGCTCGTTCACAGGGCTCGGCGGCGGCACGGCGACCCTCGACGCGAGTGTCGACCTCAGCAAACCCGGCGACACCGGCGTCTTGCTCCGTATCGACGCCGAGGACATCCCCGCAAACGAACTGCTCCTGGCAGCTCTCCCCGGCGGGCTCGACTCCGAGCCCGACCCGCGATCGCCGCGCAGCGTGCTCGAGCGTTTGGGTGTGCGCGGCACGCTCGACTGCACCGCACTGATCGGCCCCAGAGAGAACGGCGAACTCGGATACGACATCGAGGTCGCGCTCGATGACGTGTCAGCCTCGCCCCGCCACGATGACCAGACAACCGCCCCCGCGGTCGCGCTCAAAGGCGTCGTCGGCACGATCTCAATCAGCGAGCACCAGCTCACGCTCGACTTGCGCTCTCGGGTGGGGGAGCGCCTCGCCGACGGCAACACCATGCACGAGGGCTCGCTCAAAGTCGCCGCGACGATGGCGTTCGGCGAGTCGGCCCAGCCCTTCACCGCCGACGTCGAAGCAAACGTGCCCGATGTCGGCATCGCGATCGAGGACCTGGTCTCGGTCGTCGCGCCCGAGCTCGCCGACCGCCTCCACACCCTGCGGCTGGAGCGAACGCCCGAGGGCGGGATGCGGGTCCGGGTGTTGGCCGCCGGCGATGCCGCGCCCGGGGGCGAGCTCGATCGGCTGGATATCGAGGTCCGCGCGTGCGACGGCCTGCGCTTCGACGCCGATGCCGGACGTTTCGAGGTCACCAGTGCAGAAGGCGCCATCACGCTCTCGGCGTTGGACCTCGCCGGCGCGACGTTCGATTCCTGGGCCGCGTCGATTGCGCTCGACGACGACCGGCTGAGCAACGTGCGGGTCTCCGGCCGCGCCCCGGCCGGGAGGGCGTGGGCCGCCGGTGACGACCTCACACTCAACCTCCGCAGCGTGCCGATCAACTCGGCACTGGTGCGGAGCATGGCATCGACGATGCTGCCCGAGGGGATGCGCAGCGCGATCGAAGCGGCCGAGCTTGCCGGGCGATTTGACGCCGATCTGCGGCTGGTAGGGCGTCGTGAGAGAGACACGCCGCAGGTCACCGGCCAGATCAGGCCGCAGCGGTTTGAGCTGACGATTGCCGGGCAGCGTGTCACGGTCCAGGACGTCAACGGCGCGGTCACGCTCGACGACACCGGCGGGAGTTTCGACACGCTCCGTGTCGCCGGCGACGGCTGGTGGGCGGACCTCCGCGGCAGGTGGGATACCGCAGGCACCGGCGCGGTGATTCTCGAAGGCACCGTCGACGGCCGGTCCGAACGCGGGCTCACACCCGAGGTCGCTGCGCTCTTGCCCACCGGGCTCCGCGAGGCGCTCGAAGCGCTCGCGTTCGAGACCATCGGGCCGCTCGAGGTCGAGAATATCACCATGCGGGTCTCGCTCGCCGAGGGCGGCGGGTCGGCCCACACCGCCGCCGGGCGGGTGGTGTTCGAGGACGCCAGCGCGGAGGTCGGCGTGCGACTCAGCCGGGCGTCCGGCTATCTGGATTTCGAGTCTCAGAGCGAGCCGGGCACAACACTCAGCAACTTCGGCGTGGGTGTCGTGCTCGATACCGGGCAGGCCGCCGGCGTCCGGTTTTCCGACGCGGCGATGCGCATCACCAGCGACCCGCTCTCCCAGAGCGTGCTGGTGCCGGCGATCCGGGCCGACATCCACGGCGGGCGGCTCTCGGGCTCGGCGATCCTCTCTCTCGGCGACGCCTCGACCTACGAAGCCGAGTTCCGCGCCTCGGGTGTCCCGCTCGGTGAGCTGCTGGCAGACTGGGAATACACCGCCGGCATCGAAATCGCAGCCGAGCAGGACGAGCTGGTCCCCGAACGCCCCGAGGCCCAATCACGCGGCATCGTGGACGCCGGGCTCACCCTCACCGGCACGCTCGGTAATGCCGACTCGCGGCGCGGCCGCGGTCGCGTCCTCGTCGGCGGCGGCCAGGGCGCGCGGGTGATGCGCCTGCCGTTGCTCCTGCCTCTCATCGAAGTGAGCAATCTCCAGGTGCCACGCAACGACCCGCTGGACTTTGGCGAAGCTGTCTTCATTCTCGACGGCGACCGCCTCATCTTCGAGCGGCTCGGGGTCTTTGCCCAGAGCGTCGAGATCTTTGGCTACGGGCAGATGACGCTCCCCGACCTCGCGCTCGACCTGCGCTTCAGCTCCCGCGCCACCTCCCGCGTCCCCATCGTCAGCCGCATCATCGAACGCCTGCGCGACGAGCTGGTCATGACCCGCGTCAGAGGCACCGTCCGCGAGCCCCAGGTCACGACCGAGCAGTTTACAAGGACCCGACGCATGCTCGCGGGGGTCATGGGAGAGGGGCTCACCGACGCAGAGCGGCGGATGCTCGATATCGAACGCCAGAGCCGCGAATCCGAACGCCGGGAGTGGCGGGCACCCCGCCCGAGCGGGTCGGGGGATGGTTGGGGGCGCTAATGTCTGCCGCGATACACACGCCGTCCCGATCCACGGACGACCCAGGAGTTGAACAGTGAGCGAAGAGCACGAGATCCCGCGCAGCCGGCGGACCGACATTCAGCCGCAGGAGCCGATTATCCTCGAGGGCGCGCCCCCCGAAGAGCCCGTCCAGAAACGCGCCGACGACCCCGGGGTGCAGGAGATCATCAACGGCCTGATCGAAACGGTCATCCAGGAAGCGCCCGACCGATTCGATCGGAAGTTGGTGCGCGAGGCGGTCACCGCTTGCCTCAAGCTCCTGCCCGACGGCCGCGACACCGGCGAGCTCAAACTCATGAGCTCGGCGATCAAAGAGCTGAGGTACGCCTTCCGCGTCTTCGCGGGCTATCCCGACGCGATGAAGTGCACGATCTTCGGCTCGGCCCGCACGCCCGAAGGCCACCCCGACTACACCGCCGCGGTCGACTTCGGGACACTGATAGCCAAAGCCGGGTGGATGGTCATCACCGGTGCCGGCGACGGGATCATGAAAGCCGGGCACGTCGGACCGGGTCGAGAAGCGAGCTTCGGCGTCGCGATCCGCCTGCCCTTTGAGACCACCGCCAACGACATCATCGCCGGCGATCAGAAGCTCATCCACTTCCGCTACTTCTTCACCCGCAAACTCATGTTCCTCTTCCACGCCGACGCGGTCGTCCTGTTCCCGGGAGGGTTCGGGACCATGGACGAGCTCTTCGAGACGCTCACCCTCGTGCAGACCGGCAAAGCCGCGATGATGCCGATCGTCCTGGTCGAGGGGGAAAACCGCCCCGGAGTCCGCAGCTACTGGCAGCACTTCGACAGCTTCGTCCGCGACACCCTGCTCGAACGCGAGATGCTCAGCTCCGAAGACCTCAACCTCTATTACATCGCCCCGACCCCCGAGCACGCGGTCGAGCACATCGAGCAGTTCTACCGCAACTACCACTCGTCGCGGTACGTCCGCGATCAGCTGGTCATCCGCGTCAAGCACGAGCTGCGGGACGAGGACGTCGAGAGCCTCAACGACGACTTCGGCGTGCTTGTCAAAACAGGCAAGATCGTCAAATCGGGTCCGCTCGAAGGCGAGGAAACCAATCTCGACCTGCCACGAATCGTCTTCACACACACCCGGTACAAGTTCGGGCTGGTGCGTGCCCTCCTGGACCGGATCAACACCTTCGACCCGGTCTGAGCCCGGCGTCCCCCTCACCGCCCGGAACAAACCCGACGGCTTATCATCGAGACCCATGCCCGCGATCCACCCCATCCAGAACGTGGTTCACACGACAGCCCGGCTGGCCCTTGCGCTCTGTGCTGCTTGTGTGCTGCTCGGCTGTGGATCGGGCAGCGGGAGCGGAACTGCGATCGGTAGACCCGGAACAGACAAGACAGAAATCGATCTCTCCCCGGTGGTTCGGGGCGCTGACGCCGGGCTCGAAGCAAGACTCTGGGCGGTGCAGGCCCGCCCCGGACTGCTCGCCGCCGTGCTCGGAGAGTTCGGCCCGCCGACCGGAGCCGACGCCCGGCAGGTCGCACGGTGGCAGCAAAACGGCATGCGCGTCGTCGAGGTGCCGCTCGACCAGCTCGACTGGGTCCACGCGCAGCTGCCCACCATCGGAACCCGCAACCGCGAGTGGCTCGGGATGCTGCCCGAGTGGGTCGAGGTCGTCAGCGGCACGACGCTCGCGGGCGAACGGACAATCCGCCTGGACAGCGGCGAGGTCAGGCTCGGACCCGGGCGGCTGCGCATGATGGCGCGGTGCTGGGCGATGCCCGATGTCGGGCGAGCAACAGAACACGTCGCAAAGCCGGACGCAGGGGTCGGTGTCGGAACCCTCTTGCGCATCGAGCTGATGCCCGAGTTGCGGATGCCCAGGCAAGCCCACGACGAATCGCTCGGGCTGCTCTTTGAGGACGCGGTCTCGAGCGGCGAGCCCGGCGCGCGAGGGATCGCGTTCGACCGCCTCGTGCTCGGGTGGCAAGCCGCCGGCACGCACGCGCTGGTGATCGTCGCCGAGCGCACCGATGCGGACTGGAGTGAACCGGTGCCGGGTCGTCCAGAGTCGAGCGCGTCGGGGGCGCAGGTGTTCGGCCCGCCCGCGGTTGTCGCGCCCACGCTCGGCGAACTGATGCTGACCAACCTCACCGCGCCGGACATGCCGGGCGACGCGCGGGTGGTCATCGTGCTCGTGCCCAGGGTGCCCGAGCGGTTCGGGGTCCTGCCCCGATCGCGATAGGAAAGGGCACGCGGCGTCATGTCAACCGGGCTCGCAATCGTGCTGTTCGTCGTCGGCGTCGTCCTGCTGGTCAAGGGCGCCGACTGGCTCGTCGAGCACGCGGCGCTACTCGCCGAGGGGCTGGGCGTGCCCCACATGGTGGTCGGGCTCACGGTCGTCGCGTTCGGCACCAGTGCGCCCGAGCTGGCGGCGGGGCTCGGGTCGAGCCTGCGGACCACCGCCCAGGACCCGCTGGTCAACCAGCTCGCACTCGGCGCGGTCGTCGGCTCAAACATCGCCAACATCGGGCTGATCCTGGGCGTCGGCGCGCTCTTGTTCCCGATTGTCACCCCCCCGGCGGTCCGGCGGAGAGAAGTCCCCCTGATGCTGCTGGTCATGGCGATCGGGTGGGCCGCGATGCTCTTTGGCGCGATCGAACGCTGGGAGGGCGCGGTGCTGCTGGCGGGGGTATTTCTCTACTCCTGGAACGCCTACGCCGTCTCGCGTCGGGGCAAGAAGATCGCGATGGTCGAGACGCTCGATGAAGAGAAAGCCGAGGAGGAACTCGCCAAAGAACACACGCCCAGGTGGTGGGTGCGGCACACGCTGATGGTCATCGTCGGGATCGTCGGGCTGACCGGCGGCGCAGAGCTGCTGGTCCGCAGCTCGGTCTCGATCGCCAAGACACTCGGCGTGTCGGAAGTTGTCATCGGGCTGACGATGGTCGCGCTGGGCACCTCGCTGCCCGAGCTGGCAACCGCGATCAGCGCCGCTCGCAAGAAGCACACCGAGCTGCTCTTGGGCAACGTGATCGGGTCGAACGTGTTCAACACGCTGTGCGTGCTCGGCGCGACGTCGCTGGTCATGCCCATCACGGTCCCCGCGAGCACCGTGCGCATCGACGCGGCGATCATGATGGCGGTGTCCGGGCTGGCGTGGGTGATGGTGCTGACCCGCAAGCGGATAAGCCGCGTCGAGGGCGCGGTGCTCCTCATAGCGTATGTGGGGTACGTCTCGTACGTCGTGCTCTCGTCCCGCAGCGGCGCAGCGGTATAGCACGCCTGTCCCCTCGCTCGCGCGAGGGGCTCTGTTGCTTGTGGACGCGCATCACCTGAACAGGTTGTACTTCAGAATACACCGCAGCGCCGACACGCCGTCGCGCCACGTGATCTTCTTTCCTTCGTCGTAGGTACGCCCCGAATAGCTCACCGGCACCTCGTAGATGCGCGCCGGGCGGGTCTTGGGCCGACGACCCTCTTCAGCAGCCTCATCCTCGACTGGCAGCCGCAGCCGCGAGACCTTCGCGACCAGCTCAGGCTCGACCCCGAAGCGGGGTTCCTTGATCGTGATCTGGGCAAGGGCGTCGCGGTGAAACGCCTTGAAACAGCACTCGACATCGGTGAGGTTCAGGTTGGTGAGCATGTTGCTGAAGAGTGTGATCGCCCGGTTCGCGACCGAGTGCCAGAAGTAGAGCACGCGGTGGGTCTGCCCGATAAACCGCGACCCGATGACCACGTCGGCGCGGCCGTCGAGGATGGGCCGCAGCACCGCGTCGTGCTCGGCGGGGTCATACTCAAGGTCGGCGTCCTGCACGATCGCGATGTCGGCGTTGAGCTCGAGCGCGCGCGCCAGCCCGGTCGAGAGTGCCGCCCCCTTGCCCCGGTTGCGCTCGTGGACCTGCGCATCAAAGCCGGGTTGCTCGCCCAGGGCGCGGACCATGTCGGTCGAGCCATCGGTCGAGCCGTCGTCGATGAGGATGATCGTGCGCGAGCATCGGCGGTCGGTCTTGGGGATCGGTGGCGGGGGCACCGCGCAGACCCGCTCGATCAACTCGTGCAGCGTGGCGGCTTCGTTGTAGACCGGGATGACGACGACGAGGTGCATGCCGGACGATACGGCAGCGGAGCGGGCGGTGCTTTGCTCGGGTGTCCAGAAGTTGCGAGGGTTGCGATCGGGGCTCTCGCGCACTTTGTGTCAAGGCACTAGAGTAATCGTAGTGCTCTCGTATTGTGTGCCACGGCTCTGTGAGCCGTGTGGAGAGGCACCCGTAGCGTTTGCACGGCCAAGATGGCCGTGGCACACGAGACGCGAGAAGCGAAAACGCTCTAGCTCTCACCAGCCCGGCCGAGGTCCAGCAGGATCCGCCGCTGCGGGGTCGAGAGCCCGAGACCGGCGATCGAAGCGGAAGCGAGAAACTCCCACGACGCTGGCGGGCGGGCGGGCGCTGCGGCGACGAACACCTCGAACCTGCACTCCCGGTGGCTCGTCGGGGCGCCGAAAGTGTCCAGGCGGTGGAGTGTCCCCCGTCCCTTGGGAATCCCGAGCCCCCGGCGGATCTCGGCGGGGGTCGCTGGGCGGTCGGTCCGCTCGATCGTCGGGGCTTCGTGCAACCCCGCCCAAAGCCCAGAGCGCGGGCGGCGGGTGACCGCAAGTCGCCCGAGTTTGTCACGCACCAGCACGGATGAGAAATACATCGGCTTGCGAGCAGGCGAAGTCTTTGGCACCGGGATGCGTGCCTGCGTGCCCGCCGCAAACGCCCGGCAGTGCTCGGTGAGAGGGCAGGCTTGTCCGTTGTCCGAACCGATCAGGCAGCGCGGTGCGCGGGGTGTGCAGACCACCGCACCAAACTCGATCAACGCCTCGTTGAGCAGCGCCGGGGTCGGTGCAGAACGCGGGGCAGCCGCGTGCAGTGCCGCGGCGCGGGACCAGGAGAGCGCGACGGCTTCGGGATCGCTGCTCGCCAGTTCCCGCCCTTCGAGCCGGAGCATGACCCGGGTGACATTGGCATCGACCGCCGGCGTGCGCTCACCAAACGACAGCGACGCGACAGCCCCGGCGGTGTAGCGACCAAGCCCGGGCAGCTTCCGGAGTGCTTCGGCCGATTCAGGAAAGCGCCCGCCATGCTCGTGCACGATCACCCGTGCCGCCGCGTGAAGCAACCGGGCGCGGCGGTAGTAGCCCAACCCCGACCAGAGCGCCAGCACCTCCGCTTCGTCGGCTCCAGCGAGCGCTTCGACAGTCGGGAAGCGGTCGAGAAACCCGTCGAAACGCTCGACCACTCGGGCGGCCTGGGTCTGCTGGAGCATCAACTCACTGACCAGCACCCGGTAGGGGTCGCGGCGAGAGCCGAGCGGGCGATCGCGCCAGGGCAGATCGCGGGCGTTGGCCCGGAACCACCGCAGCAGTGTGCGGGCGAGCGCGCGGTCGCGCCCCGAGTCGCGGGCGGTTTCTCGGGCTGAGTCACGGTCTGTTTCCAGCAAAGGAGTCACGTCCGTCGATAGTAGAGACACACACGCGGGCAGCGACGGCTGTAGACTGTTGTGTCCGAAGGCATCGCGGACGATCTGATTCGGAGAAACGAAGCTGGAAATGTGGTCGCGCATCGTGGAACTGATCGAACGGCTCGGGTCCTACTCGGTGCCGTCGGTCCTGTTTGAGCTGGCAGTGATCTGGGTGCTGGTGCTGCTGGTGGTCCGCTTTGTCGAGGGGACCAGAGCCGCCGGGGCGCTCAAGGGCGCGCTGGTGCTGCTGGTGGTCGGCACGGTCCTGGTCCAGATCATCGGCGGGCGGGACGCCTTCCCCAGGCTGGCGTATCTGTATGAGCGCGGGTTGGCGGTCGTCGCGATCGGGCTGGTCGTGGTGTTTCAGCCCGAGCTCCGCCGGGCGCTGGTGCGGCTGGGCGAAACCTCCCTGCTCCGCAGCGATACCAGCGGCGTCTCGGCGGTCGTCGAGCCCTTGATCGAAGCCTGCGGCTACCTCAGCAAATCCCGGTTCGGGGCGCTCATCGTCATCGAGCGGCAGGTCGGGCTGCGCGGGTTGATCGAAGGGGGGACGGTGCTCGACTCGGTCCTCAGCGCCCGCCTCTTGCAGACGATTTTCTTTCCGGGCACCGCGCTCCACGACCTGGCGGTGGTGGTCAAGGGAAGGGTGGTCCATGCTGCGGGCGTGCAGTTGCCGCTCGCCGACCCCAGCGAGATGCCCGATCGCACACTCGGCTCGAGGCACAGAGCTGCGGTCGGCCTGAGCAAAGAGTGCGACGCGCTGGTGCTCGCGGTGAGCGAAGAGACCGGAGCGATCCGTCTTGTCGAGCGCGGCAAACTGGGCGATCCGCTTACACTCGACGAGTTGCGAGTGGAGCTTTCGCAGCGGCTTGGTGAGTCCGGCACATCCGCGCCCGAGGGGCAGACCGCGGCCGAATCGGCTGAAAAAGCCGCGGAGTCGGAGGCGGCAGAATGAGATCACCCGTCGAAAGGCTCAAGACCGGCATCCTCGTGACCCTCATCGCCGGGTTGATCTGGGCGCTCGCGGAGGGGCAGAGCCTGCGGACCCAACGGACGGTCGCCGAGATTGAGTTCGAGGTTCTCTCCAACGGCACATGGTCGACCCGTGTGGTCGATGGGCAGGACTGGCGCGGCAGGGTCGAGCTCGTGCTCGAAGGCCCGGTCGCGAGTCTGGACTCACTCGACGCGGCGTTGCGCGAGCCTTTGGTTTTTTCGCCGGGGATGGACGGCTTGCCTCGGGCGTCCGGCGAGCACGCCCTGGACCTCCGCGAAGCACTGCGCGCGCACCCCGAGTTTCGCTCGCGGGGGGTGAGTGTTGTCTCGGCCGAGCCAGAGACGGTGCGGGTCCGGGTGCAGGAGCTGGCGACGGTTTCGATCCCGATCCGGATCGAAGCTCCGGCTGCGGCACTCGACGGCCCGGCCGAGCTGGTCGGGCAGACCGAAGCGTCGGTCCGGCTCCCCGCTGACCTCGTCGCGGGGCTCGAGGAGGGGGCCGCGTCGATGGTGGCGCGGGTCTCGCCTGAAGACCTCGCGTCGCTGCAGGAGGGGGTCCGGTCGGTGCTGCGGGTGCGGCTGGTGCCCGGGCCGGGCGTACTCGAGGGGGCGGTCTTCAACATTGATCCCGCCCAAGTGGACGTCCGTCTGACGGTGCGGTCCAAGACCGAGACGATCCTGGTGCCGACGGTGCCGGTTGATCTCCGGCTGCCGGTTGGAGAGCTGGGCCGGTGGGACGTGACGATTTCTGCTGAGGACCAGTCGCTGCGAGACGTCAAGATCACCGGCCCCAGCGAGCTGATCGAGCGGATCCGCGCAAACACCCTCGTGGTGCGCGCCTATGTCAGGTTGTCGTATGAGGAGCTCGAGGCCGGGGTCTCCAGCAAACGGGCCGAGTTCTCGGGTTACCCGACCGCGTTGAGCTTCTCGGCTGAAGACCTGGACGTTGCACTCTCGATCACCAAGCGCGAGCCCGGCCCGAGCGACGCAGCGGACGGCACCGGCGCGCCCTGACCTGGGCAAATCACTAGCAACAAGCGACACGCTCGGAAGACCCGTCCGGACGCCCGGCGGGCTGCGGCTTTCTCTTTCGAGGCAGCCGAGAGACTTGGGGGGGGTCGGCGTCTACCGTATAGGCCCCCTGCGTGGGGCGGGTCCGCAGCGACGATCGCGGCGGCCTGTGAGTGATGTCCAGCACCGAGCCGCGGGCGTGGAAAGCCACCCCGACGGGACAATCCGAGGGCAGCGACGTGAAGATCAAAACCGACGAAATCGCCAGCATTATCAAGCAGGAAATCGAGCAGTTCTCCGCAGAACTCGAGATCTCCGAAGTAGGTCGGGTTGTGGAGGTCGGCGACGGAATCGCCCGCATCTACGGCCTGAGCAAGGCCATGGCCGGCGAACTGGTGGAGTTCCAGACCAGCAAAGGTGCCGTCATGGGCCAGGTCATGAACCTGGAAGAGGACACCGTCGGGTGTGTTATCTACGGCAACTACCTGAGTGTGAAAGAGGGCGACATCGTCAAGAGCACGAGCCGCCTGCTCGAGGTGCCGGTGGGCGAGACGCTGCTGGGTCGCGTGGTTGACCCGCTGGGCCGCCCGATCGACGACGGGCCGGCGCTGGAGTCGGACGAGTCGGCGAAGGTGGACATCATTGCGCCGGGCATCGCCGAGCGGCAGCCGGTGCACGAGCCGTTGCAGACCGGTGTGAAAGCGATCGACGCGATGATCCCGATCGGCCGCGGACAGCGCGAGCTGATCATCGGCGACCGCAAGACCGGCAAGACCGCGGTTGCGATCGACGCGATCATCAATCAGAAGCAGTACTGGGGCACCGAGGACGCGGTGGTCTGTATCTACGTCGCGGTCGGGCAGAAAGAATCGACCGTCGCGGGCGTTGTCGAGACGCTCAAGAAACAGGGCGCGATGGAATACACCATCGTCGTCAACGCCGGAAGCTCTGACCCCGCACCCATGCAGTACATCGCGCCCTACACAGGGTGTGCGATGGGCGAGTACTTCATGTGGCAAGGCAAGAACCCCGGCGCCAAGCTGAGCAGCGGCAAGCCGATGCCCAAGCACGCGATGTGCGTCTACGACGACCTCTCCAAGCAGGCGGTCGCGTACCGCCAGTTGTCGCTCTTGCTCCGTCGTCCGCCCGGGCGTGAAGCCTACCCCGGCGACGTCTTCTATCTGCACAGCCGTCTGCTCGAACGGGCGACCAAGCTCTCCGACGAGAACGGCGCCGGCTCGCTGACCGCGCTGCCGATCATTGAAACGCAGGAAGGCGACGTGTCGGCGTACATCCCGACCAACGTCATCTCGATCACCGACGGCCAGATCTACCTCGAGCCCGAGCTGTTCTTCGCGGGTGTTCGCCCGGCGATCAACGTGGGTATCTCGGTGAGCCGTGTGGGTGGTGCGGCTCAGGTCAAGGCGATGAAGAAGATCGCCGGCTCGCTGCGGCTTGACCTCGCGGCGTTCCGCGAACTCGAAGCGTTCGCCCAGCTGGGCACCGAGCTCGACGCGGCGACACAGAAACAGCTTGATCGCGGTGCCCGGATGGTCGAGCTGCTCAAGCAGCCGCAGTATGTGCCCAGGCACGTTGTCGACCAGGTCATCTCGATGTACGCGGGGACCAAGGGCTTCCTGGACAACGTGGCGATCGAGAAGGTCGCGGCGTTCGAGACTGCGATGCTCGATTTCTTCCAGACCACCGGCAAGCCGATCTGGGACGCGATCAACGACAAGAACGCCCTGGACAGCGACCTCGAGAAGCAACTCGCCGATGCGTTGCGGGCGTTCAAGAGCGCGTGGAGCGAGTAAGGCAGCCGCACCGGTACGAGAGAAACTCCGATCAACACACGACCCGGGCCACGAGCCCGGGTTTTTTGTGTTTTCATGCAACATTCAGTTGCTGCATCTGTACCATAGAAAGTGCCGGGCACACCGGCAGGTTTCACTCGCCCTGGGCAGACGATTCGGAGGTGCGGTATGGGACAGGCTTTGCGTGCGGCGGTGGCGGTACTCGGGCTCGTGGTGTTCGTGGCCCCGGCACTCGGGCAGGCGGGGGTGCAATGCCGCCAGCGGGACTATGTCGAGTTTCTCGAGACGCCGGGGTCAACGCTCTATGCGATCGAGCGCGACGGGATCGGCCTCTTCCCGTGGGGCGGCGGAGTTTCGGTCTTTGACCTGACCAACGCGACCGAGCCTGTCCTGCTCTCGACCTTCGAGTACGAAGGCTATTTGCGCAACATCGACCTGGTCGACGACGTGGTCTATGTCAGTACCACCGAAGAACTCCGGCTGGTGAGCATCGCCGATCCGAGCGAGCCGATCTTCCTCGGCTCGTATCCGCATAGCCTCTGGCGTGTCGCGGTCCAGGGCGATCGGGCCTACACCTACGCCGGGTACAACGACCTCGTGCTGGTCGATTTCAGCGACCCCGCGAACCCGGCCGAGCTTTTCGTGTGGAGCTTGCCCGAACCTATCAACGACCTGCAGTGGATCGGGGACTCCCTCTATGCGTCACGCTCCGGCGGCGGGGTTGACATTTTCGACGTGAGTGTGTGGTGGGATCCGCAGCATGTCGGCTCGATCGAAACACCGGGAGCGCGCGGCCAGATAGAGACCGACGGGCAACTCGCGTATATCGAGAGCCGCGGGACGCTATGGGTCTTCGACGTCTCGAACGTGGTCGAGCCGCGGCTGCTGAGCGAGACGTACACGGGCTTTCACAGTTCACCGTTTGTAGTGCGCGACGGGTTGCTGTACGGCACCGGCCGGGAATCCTTGGAGATCTTCGACGTGTCCAATCCGGTCGAGCCCGAACGTGTCGGGTGGTACGACGTTCGCCGCTGGCCAGACGGGGTCGTGGTGGCCGGAGAGTATGCACTGGTCGGCGCCAACAACGGCGGCATCTATGTGCTCGACGTCTCCGAGCCCAAGCTCCCGCCGCCCACCGCCCTCGTCCCCGAAGCTGCGGACACGAAGAAGGGTGCCTGGCAACCCGGCCTGTACTGTGCCGCGCGGGGTGTGGACGGCGTGACCCTCGTCGACGTCGCAGACCCATGGAACCCGGTGCCGCTGGGCACGATCGACACGCCGGGGGTTGCGGTGGACGTTGCCCTTGCTGGCGATCTGCTCTGCGTCGCCGATATGGCCGGCGGGCTGCGGGTGATCGATGTCGCCGCACCGGGCGAGCCGCAAGAGGTCGGGGCGTTTGACAGCATCGGGAACGCAGCGACAATCGCGGCTTCAGGACAAACCGCCTTTGTCGGCGGGATGATGTCGCCGCGCGTTGAGGTGATCGATCTCACGGTCCCGTCTGAGCCCGTGCGCGTCGCGGTGCTCGACCTGCCGCGGCGGCCGTTGGGGTTGGTCGCGCAGGGCGAGTTGTTGTATGTTGCCGACGGTGCCGCGGGGTTGGTGATCGTCGATGTGTCCGTGCCCTCAGCACCGACGATTGTCGGCTCGGTCGACACCCCGGGCACAGCCTACGACGTCTGGATCGAGGCGGACGTGGCGCTCGTTGCCGACGGCCAGCAGGGTGTGCAGATCATCGACGTGAGCGATCCGCACGCACCGTTCCTGGTGGGGTCGATCGAGACCGAAGGGTCGGCGTTTGCCGTGTCCCACCAGGGAGGTGTCGGCGTCGTTGTCGAGCAGGCATGGGTGCTGGAGGTTCTTGACATCTCGAACCCGGCGAGCCCTGTGATTACCGGCTGGCACCGCGTGGACGGGCAGGCGGATCTTGTCTTGGTGGGCAACGCGGCGATCGTCGCCGGCGGGAGTCGGGCGCTCCAGATCGTGGATGTCGGCGACTGTTCGCCTTGCCGGGTCGATACCAACAACGACGGGAGCGTGGACTCGCGCGACGTGATCGCGTTCCTCAACGCGTGGGTCTCTGGTGATACGTCGGGCGATTTCAACGGCGACGGCTCGGTCGATACCGACGATGTGGTGCAGTATCTCGAGGCGTGGGGCGTCGGTTGCTGACCGCGTGCGGTGGCTAGGACGCAGGAGCTCTTGCCGCTCAGTCGAGCTCACGGATACGGAGCCGACGCCACCGGACGGTGAGCGGGTCGGTTCGCCCCCCGACGCCGTGGACCTGGAGGCCGATGAACCCTGATTCATCGGCGTCGTCGATCAGGTCGGCGACCGGGACATCGTTGATCCAGGTGCGGACACGGTTGCCTCTCGCCTCGATGCGGTAGAGGTTCCACTCGCCGGGTTTGAACGGTGAATCAACAGCTTGCTGGGCTGTGGGTTGGGCGAGCCAGCCGCGGCGGGCTTCGTCGTAGATGCCGCCGGAGAAGGCGCGGGGGGTGGGGTCGATCTCGACCTGATAGCCGAACACGCGACCCTTGTCGTTGACGTGGGATCGGACCTGCACGCCGCTGTTGAGCTCGACATCGACAAGCACCTCGAGCTCGAGCACAAAGTCGGCGTAGTCGCGCTCGGTGCAGAGAAAGGTGTTCCCGGTGTTGGGGCGGGTTTCGCCGACGATGGTGTTGCGTTCGATGGTGTACGAGGCATCGCCGCCGCGGATCACAAAGCCGTCGAGTGTGCTGCCGTCAAAGAGCGATACCCAGCCGTCGTCTCCGGCCGGTTGGTGCGCGGGTGTCTGGTGGTGGGCGGGGGGGGCGTGGGGTGTAAGAATCGCAAGCAGCGCGATGATCGTCATCAGGATGGGTTGCATGGTTCGCTCCGTCAGCGGGTTTCGAGGAGTTCTTTTTCGGTCCAGGGCGTCGCGCGGTCGGTGGTCTCGGCACGGACGCGGGAAACGGTATCGGGCGTGACCGGGGCGGCGTTGTTGCCAAAGCCGCGGCGGATGTATGTCAGGAGCGCGGCGATCTCCTCGTCGCGCGCGAAGGGGGCCGCGGGCATCTGCAAGTCGTAGAGAATGCCCTCGCGCTCGATCGGTCCTTGTAACCCTTGCAGAAGCACACGCACCGCCCGACTCTGCGGCCCGGTAACAATCGGTGAACCGGCGAGTGGTGGGGCCTGCCCCTGCATCCCCCGTCCATCGAAGCCGTGGCAGGCGGCGCAGGTGTCAAAGAGCTGGCGGCCGAGGAGGTAGCGATCGCGGTCGGCGCGGGTGAGCGGCGCGGGGCGCTCGCCGGGGTTGTCGTGGCCCGGCCAACGGAGTTGACGGTTGATCCGTGAGCCGACGTCGTGGAGGTCCCAGAGCCCGGAACGAATCGCAGCCGACCACACGGCGGGCTCTTCGGAAAGGATGAACGTGCCGGGTGCTTCAGAGTCGATCCTGAGGTGCAAAGCGAGACGCTCGAGCATAAGGCGGCCGAGCCAGCGGTCGGAGGACAGCGTTTCGGCGATGAGGTCGAGGTAGCGGGTGCGCTGCGCGGGCGAGCCTCGGAGACTGGTGTCGGCAAGCTCGATGACCGCCGGGCGTGCGGCATCGGCCTGGGCACTGCTGCCGCAGAGCGCGGCGACCTCGGCCAGAGCGCTCACCTCGCGCTCGTGCAATCCGGCAAAGACAGCCGAGCGGATCAGTGCATCCTCCGCGTTGTCGAGGAGTATCCAGACGAGCTCGCGGGTTGCTTCCGGGAATCTCGATGTCCCCAGCGAGAGTGCGACCTGCACGCGGAGCAAGCGGCCGCCGTCAAACCCCGGCGTGCGGGTGAGGAACACCGTGTCGCGCTCGGCAGCCCACCGCTCGAGCAGTCGCGTGCCGTTTGTTGCAACCAGCTCGTTCTCATCGGCCGCGGCGTGCATGGCGTTCTGAAGCCGGAGTGCGTCCATGCCGTCGAGTGTCCAGAGCGCGTGGATTCTTGCGAGCGGCCCGGCGTCCCAGCCGGACGCGAGCCTGCTGAGCTGGTGGGCAACATCCGTCGCGCGGCGCTCGACCAGGAGCCGTTGGGCGTGCTCACGGAAGAACGCATCGGTGTGAGAAAGCAGACCGACCAGCTCGGTGTTCGATCGCTTGCTGAGCGGGAGGAATCGCGGCGACCGGGGAGAAGAGTCGGCGGTCGAGCCGGCAGGGGCGCGCGGAGCGATGCGCCAGATGCGACCCATCTCGATGGGGAGTTCGAGCCCGCGTTCTTCGACCTGCTTTCTTAGAAATGTTGTTACATAGGTTGCGTGCTGGATTACGCCGCGGTACATGTCGATGACGATCAGCGAGCCGTCGGGTGCGGTTGCGGTTGCGACGGGACGGAAGCGTTCGTCGGTGGAGGTGAGAAACTCGGTGTCTGGATATGCGCGACGGCCGACGGGGATGCCGTCATTATCATCAAGGATGGTGCGCATCAAACAGTTTCCCGCCGGCTCGCAGGTAAAGGCGTTGCCATAGAACACGTCGCCCCACGCGGTGGAGCGGTAGATGAGCGGGCTGCACGCGGCGGTGGTGCGGGCGAGCGTGAAATCGTCGCGGAGCATATGAGGTTGGTAGCCGCGGTTGATGCCGGGGTTCATGCGCGAGGGGAACACCGACTTGTCCGCCATTACCTGATGGTTCATGCCGCGGACGCCGCGTTGGTTTGGGTTGCGCGAGGCGTAGTGCTTGGGGAACAGGTCCATGCGGAGGACGTCGGAGTTCGGGCAGTAGTACAGGCGTCCCTGGTCGTCCTGGGTGATACCCCACTGGCCGTGGCGGGGGGTCGGGCGGCTGATGATCGTCTCGCCGTCGAAGCGAACTTCTATGTTATGTTGCGAGAACTTGATCCAGTTGTCGAGCCCGTAGAGGAGGCCGTTGCCCGCGTGTTCGGGGTTGTCGAGCCCGCCGAAGCCGTCGAGGAGGACGCGGGTCTCGTCGGCCTTGCCGTCGCCGTCGGTGTCCCTGGCAAAGAGAAGGTTGGGCGGCGCAAGGACCAGTGCCCCGCCATAGCAGGGCAACACCGAGCGGGGGAGGATGAGTTCATCTAAGAACGTTGTTGCTTTGTCAAAGACCCCGTCATTGTCGGTGTCTTCGAGAACAACGATTCGGCTGGTCGGGACGAGTTCATCGTGGCCGTCGACGTCGGGCATGTAACTCTGCATCTCGACAACCCAGAGCCTGCCGTCCTCATCGAACACCGCCGAGACCGGGGCGACGACCATCGGCTCGGCCGCGGCGAGCGTGATCGTGAAGCTTTCTTCTGCGAGTGTGAACGTCGCGAGCTCTTGCTCGGGCGAGAGCGCGGGCGCTTCGGGAATGACCAGACTCTCGGGAAGGTCCGGCTGAGGCTCGCCGGCGTGGTCGCCCCGCTGGGCCGGGGCATCAGAGGTGCAGCAGGCAACAAGGAGAATGAAGAGCCGGTGGATGGTGTGGCGTGTCACGATGGTTTGAGTCTATCGGTTTGGCGATGTTTCGGGGAGGGCGTTGCGCATGGTGGGTTGGTGAGCCGCGGCGATGCTGGGGTGTTCGATCTCTTTGTTGGTTGCTTTGTCGATAGAGAGCTGCGCGCCGGTCTTGTCGATCCAAGCGTCCATGACAGCAGCGAGCTGGACCATCCTCTCGGGCATGTGCGCTGCGAGGTCATTGGCTTCACCGATATCGTCAGCGAGGTTATAAAGTTCGAAGCGGCCGGCGGCGTGGAAGTAGATAAGTTTCCAATCTCCCTTGCGGATGCTGGTAAAAGGCTCGATGCCCGGGCCGGGCGCGCCCCACTGGTGGGGTTGGTTCCAGCCGAGCACGCGCGAGGAATCGAAGAGCTGCGGGCGGCCCGTCAGCAGCGGCGTGAGGTCGCGGCCGTCGATGGTGGGGCCATGATCGGCTTGGAGACCTGCGAGGGCGATGATGGTGGGGAAGAGGTCGTGGGAGATGATGGGGGTGTGGATGAGATTCCCGAGCTTGCGTTCGGGGCTCGTAACGTCGGGGCCTGCAATGCCCCGCCCCTGTGGGGAGTCGGGGCCGGCAGTGCCCCGCACCGAATCGGTGACGCCCGGCCAGGCGATGATCGCGGGGACGCGGGTGCCCCCTTCGTAGGCCGAGCCCTTGCCCGAGCGGAGGGGGGCGTTGTGGGTGTGCTTGGTGTTGCCGTCGGGGGCGGCTCCTCGGGCGTGGGCGGAGAGGCCGCCGTTGTCTGAGGTGAAGATAACAACGGTGTTGTTGAGTTGGTCGGTTTCTTCGAGTGTTGTGATGAGCGAGCCGAGTGCAGCATCGTAAGTCTCGACCATACTGGAGTAGGCGCGCTCTCTGGCGTCGAGATCGGGATAATGAGGTTCGTATTTCTTGTTCCCCATGATCGGGGCGTGGACGGCGTAGGGCGCGAAGTTCATGTAGAAGGGCTCGCCCGCTGCGACCGAATCGCGGATCGCCTGCGTTGCTTCAAGGGCGAGGGCCTCGGTGAGGTAGATGTCGTGGCCGTGGTAGTTGTCGAGGCCGGGGATGTCCCAGACCGACGGGTTCGAGTGCGGCGGCTTGCCGTTGCGCCCGGTGACGGTGAAGTGGTGCAGGCCGGAGTACGACGCGGGCCCGCCCGAGGCGTGCCCGGCGATGTTGACGGTGAACCCGAGGTTGATGGGGTCGGCACCGGGTGTGTCGTGCGCGCCGAAGTGGGCCTTGCCGACGTGAATTGTGCGGTAGCCAGCGTCCTGCAATATCTGAGGCAGTGTTTCGTGGTCGCCGGGTTGGAGGCCGTTGAGGTCCCAGGCGGGTGCCGCGATGTCGTCGCGGCTGCGCGAGGTATCGGTGTCTTTGTGGAGCGTCCAGTAGGTGATGTGTGTGCGGGCGGGGGCCTTGCCGGTCATGATCGCGGTGCGGGTGGGGGTGCAGACCGGGGCGCTGGCGTAGGCGTTGGTGAACCGGACACCTCGCGCCGCGAGGGCTTCGAGGTTGGGCGTGTGGTAGCGCTCGTTGAGCGGCGTGCGCTCGGTCCAGAAGGGGACGGAGGTGTCCTGCCAGCCGAGATCATCGACGAGGAAGAGGATGATGTTGGGGCGGTCGGGTTGCGCGTGCGCACCAGTGGCGAGCAGCAGGCAGAAAATCGTGAGCGCGGTGAAAAGTTGTCTCGTCATGTGGGCAGGATACCACAGGATCGGGTTACGCAGAGCCGGGATCGAGGCACTCGGCGATCTTGCTACTTTCGGTTCTTCCGGAGATTGTTCCAGAAAGAGTCGATACCCCGTGATGCGGGGATGTCAGGCAGAATCATCGTGACTTCTCCGGTGACGGTGTTGCGGGTCTCAAAGCTCCAGGGTCCTGCATCGGGGAGGCGTGGCACGAAGCCGTTGTAGAGACGGATGGTGTAGAGCGGCTCGGTTTCACCGGTGCGTCTGACGGTCAGGGTGTGCTGTTCGAGGTTCTCCATGCTGATGCTGTCGAAGGCCAGCCATTCCCACGAACTGCCGCAGTTGTCGGCCTGCTTCATCGTGACCGGCCACCCGGGATAGCACGCCGCATCGGGCGCAGCGGGATCGACCCAGCGCGGCCAACTCTCGTAGGTGATGGTCCGGTCAGCACGGCTCAGGCGGACGATGCCGTAGCCGGGGGCTTTGTCGTAGAGCGCAGCCGGCTTGTGCCCCGACTTGACCGGATTGGCAGCCGCGAGCATGGTGATCTTGTTCCCGAACCCGTCGAGGAAGTCGCCGGTGTAGCGCGGTGCGCCCGGCTCGCGGCGGGCAGGTTCTTCGCTGGGGAACCATCGCCGCGGCCAGGTGTTGGCGATCGCTGGGGACGTAAAGCAGGTCCCCGCGTCGCGCCAGTCGTCAACGCCGTAGCGCATGAGGGTCGAGAGGTGCTGGTCTCCTGCCAGGTGGATCGCAAACCCGCTGCGGAGGGCTTCGACTGCGCGGTCTCGACCCGGGCGAGGCCAGCCGTTGGTGTCGCCGTCGGCTGCGGGTTGATCGTCGGGCGGGTACTGGCCCGGCACGAGGTTGGTGAGCCCCGGCACGACGCCGTCGCTCTTGGCAGATGCTGGTAGCGTGTGCGCCCCGGCGAAGGGAGATTGCGAGAGCGCAACCTTCATCCACACGCCGCCCGACCAATCGAGCGCCCAGTCGCGGAGAAACTGTTCTTGTTCCTTGCCGAGCAGCGGGATCGCGGGATCGTCCCGGTGCGTCCGTGCATCAAACCCCTCGGCCTGAGGCCAGCCGTTGCGGTACTTGCCTTCGGGCACCGCAACACTCGGCGATTCCTTGAACATCCGGTCCGCAAAGACCGCAAACGACACGCCCGCATCGACAAAGCTCGTCGTGTAGGTGGTGTACCCCGCGCCGATGGTGGGCGTGATCGCGGTCGGCGGCAGGTTGCCGATCTGGGTGCGGTGAACCGCGTTGACAAAGCGAGGCGAATGTTTGTACCCGCCGGCGTCCTGGGCGCTCAGGCCGTCGTGGGCGTGCGCCCGGCGGCCGCCCGCGCCCCAGATGTTGCCGTGGTAGACGTCGTGGTCGTCGGGGATCGCGACGGTGGGCCGATCGCGGGTCATCTCGCCGAACGCCCAGCACCACTTGGTCCACTTGTAGAGATAGTCGAGGATGAGTACGTCCTCGTTGCGGGCATCGACGGGGGTGAGGTCGCCCTCGTAGATCTGGTCGCCGGAGAAGTAGAGCATGTCGGGATCGTGCGCCGCGAGGCGGGCCACAAGATCGTCGTGCGGGAACCACAGCCCCATACGGTTCCAGCGGAGGTTGCCGGTGTAGGTCTTGTTGCAGTTGAGCGACGCGATCACATACTCGCGGGCGGCGAGGTCCGGCGCAGCCCGGAACACGCCGGGGTACACGCCCTCGATCGAGGCGGTGCCCGTGGTCGGCTCAGCAAGACGTATTTCGTAGGGGATATCGCGGCTGGTGTCCCAGTCGGGGAGTACAAAGTGTGCGGTCCAGCTGTCGGGGATGATCGGAGCGGTGGTGATCTTGCGCCAGCCGTCGTCGTCGGCCCAGAGCTCGACCTCGGGGAGTTCTGTTGGGATGTTCGTGCCCCCTCGCTTGCGCGAGGGGCTCTGTGGGTTTGGCGTGTCCCCTCGCGTGCTCGAGGGGCTCTGTGTGGTGGGGGACGGGGCGAGTGGTGGAAGCTGGGCGGTGAGTGCGATGCCGTGTGTGCCTCGGGTGTACATCGCGTGCCAGATCGGGCCGAAGGTGCGCTCGGGGTGGTCTTCGATCAGGTCGCCGCTCAGGGTCAGGTCGTCGAACCAGTAGCCAGCCGGTGAGCCTTCGGGGCCGCCGGTTGCGGTCAGCGCGATGCTTCCGTCGGCGAAGTGGTGCTCGACCTCGGCCAGCGCATAGTGCAGGACATTCCCCGCACCGTCCGACACGCTGGCAGCGATGCGCGACATGGCGTTGCCTCGCCGAACGCGGACGGTGAGCACGTACCCGGTCTCGGGCTCGCCAGCCGTTTCGGCCCCGGTCCCGGCTTCCGGTGTCGTGTCCGGCATCGCCACGCTCGCTCCGACGATCGGCAGGTCGTCCGGCCCGACCGGCGTGCGGATCGACCACAGCGGCGTCTTGTCGAGCGGCTTGTCGTTCCTGCGGATCGTGACCGAGCCGTCGCGTTCGACGAGCACCAGCACGCCGCCGTCCTCAGCCGGGACGTGGTGGACCTGTGCGGTCAGCCGGGGGTCCACGTGGCTGCCGCCCGCGCCCAGCAGCAGCCCGGCCGCCGCGTGTGCCCCGGGTTCGGCGTCCGGGTCGATCCGCCCGAGTCGGACGCTGATCTCGGCGTTGCCCGCGGTCTCGCCCAGCGAGTGGGTCAGGACGTGGGCGGTGCGGAAGGGAAGGTTTTTGCGCATCTCGATGCACTCGACCCGGCCGCCGACCACGCGCCAGTCCTGCAGCCGGTTGGCCCAGAAGTCGCGCCCGATCCAGACGCGGTCAGGGGTGGTGTCGAAGTCGAAACGGGTCTGGCCGACAGCGGACGGCATCGGGGAAAGACCAAGCAGGCACAGCGCAGCAAGGATGAGAGCGGATCGAACGGTCGGCATGGAGGACCCTTTCGCGAGGGAGGATGAGGACCGTTTGTACCAGCACGGGGTGGTCGTGACAACCGCAGCCGACAGCCGGCGACGCGGGATACGCTCGGGGTGTCCCCTCGCTTGCGCGAGGGGCTCTGTGGGTTCGGAGTACCTCGCTTGCGCGAGGGGCTCTATCAGTTCTAGGTGGAGTGCGTGATGTCGTTTGGACTTGGACACGGTCGGCAGCTGGACCCGGCGATGGGCGTGGTCGGGGTGAGCGAGGCCGAGCTGCCCGCGCTGCCCGACGCGATCGCCCACGACCCCGACGCGGGTCGGCTCGATCCGAGACAGTGGTTCCCCGACCCGACCCTGCCCTTCGAGGTCGAGATCGGGACCGGCAAGGGGACGTTCCTGGTCCAGCAGGCGATGCTGCAACCGGGGGTGAACTTTCTGGGTATCGAGTGGGCGCGGGAGTTTGCGTGGTACGCCGCCGACCGGGTGCGGCGAAGGCAGGAGCGCGGGCTGCTGAAAAACGTCCGCGTGCTCCACAGCGACGCGACGACGTTCCTGCGGTGGCGGATGCCTCGGGAGATCGTGCGGGTAGTGCATCTCTACTTCAGCGACCCCTGGCCAAAATCCAGACACCACAAGAAGCGGGTGGTGCAGGACCGGTTTCTGGGTGAGGTGTGGCGAGCGCTCGAGCCGGGCGGCGAGCTTCGGGTGGTGACCGACCACGACGAGCTGTGGGCGTGGGACCAAGAGCACTTTGCGCGATGGACCGGACCCGAGGGCTGGGACCTGCTGCGCAGCTACGGCGTGGAGGCCCGCGCCGGGACCGCGGGCGGGCAGCCCGGGCCGTTCGTGCTGAAAGACTTTGACCGCCCCGAGAGCGCAGGCGAAGGCGAGCTGGTCGGGACCAACTTCGAGCGGAAGTTCCGCAAAGAGGGGCGGGGCTTTCACGCCGGGGTGCTGCGGAAGGTGGGGGAGTAGCGCGGGGTGCGGGGCGGGTAAGGGAACATTCCAAACTCATAGAGCCCCTCGCGCAAGCGAGGGGAAAGGCGCACCTTGCAAAGACCATGATGGCTCATACGGATCCCGTAACGCGCTTGTGTTCCATCAACTCGAGGTGTTTGAGAACCGGAGCGTCAAGCGTAAAGGCACCCTCCCCCCAACCCCCTCCCAGAGGGATGGGGAGAAAGGCAGAGCCCGAAGCGCAAGCGAGGAGCCGACGCACCAAAGCCAGAAAGGCACCCTCCCCCCAACCCCCTCCCGCGAGGCGCGGGAGGGGGAGCAGAAAAGAGCCAACCCGTTTCGAGCGATGCCGGAAACCCGCTGCGGCAAAGCGTTCTACGATGGGCTGTGCGCGACACACTCAAACAGAACCGGGCGGTGGTGCTGCTCTCGGGTGGGCTTGACAGCGCCACGGTGCTGGCGATGGCGCGGGCTGCCGGGCGCGAGTGCCACTGCCTGAGCGTGGACTACGGCCAGCGGCACCGCTGCGAGCTTGACGCGGCGGCGCGGGTCGCAACACACCTCGGGGCGGCGTCGCACCGGACGGTCTCGGTTGACCTGCGGGCAATCGGTGGCAGCGCGCTCACCGCCGAGATCGACGTCCCCAAGCACAGCCCGGGCAGCGAAATCCCCGTGACGTACGTCCCCGCACGGAACATGCTTTTCCTCTCGATCGCGGTCGGGCTGGCCGAGGTCGTCGGCGCTGTCGAGGTCCACGTCGGCGTGAACGCGGTGGACTATTCGGGCTATCCCGACTGCCGCCCCGAGTTCATCGAGGCGTTCGCCGCGGCCGCCGCGCTGGGGACCAAAGCGGGCGTCGAGGGCGCGGGCGTACAGCTCTGCACGCCGCTGGTGGAGTTGAGCAAAGCCGCGATCATCCGCGCGGGCGTCGGGCTCGGCGTGGACTACAGCCTGACCGTCTCGTGCTACGACCCCGACGAGCAGGGGCGTGCCTGCGGTGTGTGCGATTCGTGCGTGTTGCGCACACGGGGCTTCGAGGCTGCGGGCACAGGCGACCCGACGCGGTACCAACCCGAAGCTGCGCGCGCAGCATCGAACACCCCGGGCGCATCGGACAAGCGGGGCACGCCGTGACCGACGCGAAGCTCCCCATCTCCGAGACCTTCGTCTCGCTGCAAGGCGAGGGCAAACTCGCCGGCGTGCCCAGCTGGTTCGTGCGGCTGAGCGGGTGCAACCTCCGCTGCGGCTGGTGCGACACGCCATATGCGAGCTGGGATGCCGAGGGAGAGGCGCGGTCGATCGCCGAGCTTGTCGAAGAGGCACGCGCCAGCAACGCCGGGCACGCGGTGGTCACCGGCGGCGAGCCGATGATCTTTGGCCAAGTCGGCACGCTGACCGAAGGGCTCCGCAAAGCCGGGCTTCACATCACGATCGAGACCGCAGGCACGGTGTTTCGAGAGGTCGAGTGCGACCTGATGAGCCTGAGCCCCAAGCTGGCAAACTCGACGCCGGCCGAGGACGACACCCGCGACCCGCTCGGTGTGTGGCGCACGCGGCACGAAGAACGCCGGCTGAACTTTGAGGCGCTGCAGGCGCTGATCGACAACACGCCCGACCGCCAACTGAAGTTTGTCGTCAGCGATCCAGACGATCTGGCGGAGATCGAGCGCGTGCTCGCCCAACTCACCGGCTGGGCAGCCGAGGACGTGCAGCTCATGCCCGAGGGGACCAGCGTCCCCGCGCCCGGGCGGGTGGCGTGGGTCGTTGAGGCGTGCCTGGCGCGGGGGTGGAGGTACTGCCACCGGCTGCACGTCGAGCTGTTCGGGGACCGGCGGGGGACGTGACGGGGTGGTGCTGAGGCTGTGAGAACACGGGCCGAGGGTGCTCGGCGGGATGGACAGGACCATGCCCGGCCGTCGTGAATATGCTTCCCGCAATGAGATATCGCATATGCAAAGCGTTCGAGATCGAGAGCGGGCACATGTTGCTCAAGCATCCGGGCCGGTGCCGGTACCCGCACGGGCACACCCGGCGGGTCGAGGTGGTGCTCAGCGGCGAACGGCTCAACGACAACGACATGGTGTGCGACTTCAAGGCGATCAAGCTGGCGCTGGGGGCGTTTCTGGATAAGTTTGACCATGCGCTGGTGGTCAACGCCGCCGACCCGCTGCTCGAGGTGCTCCAGGAAGAGCTCAAGGAGCGGGTGATCGTCTTTGAGGGAGAGGACCCGACGACGGAAGTGATGGCGCGGCGCATCTATGAGCACCTGAACAGCCAGATCATGGCGGGGCGTGAGTTTGTCGACCCGGAGGGGACGCGGTATCAGCTGCCGAGCGACCTGGTGCTCGAGCGGGTGCGCGTCGGGGAGACCTCGACGAGTTGGGCCGAGTACGGCTTGTAGCGGAAAGGAATCCAGAAATGATTCAGGCGAACTGGTGGCGGATGGGTCTTGTCGCGGCGGCGGTTCTCGCGAGCGTGGGGCTCGCGGTCGGGTCGGTCGCGCCCAAGAGTTCGGCGGGCCTCGATAGCCTGCCGGCGCAGCCCGAGCGGGCGCGGCAGCACGTCGCGGTGGACGATGCCCAGATCGCGGCAGACCTTCGGCAGGCGCGGGGGTTGTCGCGGGCGTTCCAGCACGCCGCGAGCAAGGCCGAAGCCTCGGTCGTGCATATCACGACCAAGAGCAGCCGGGTGGCGTCGGACTTTTTCGGGCGCCGCGTCCGGCGACAGGCGTCCGGGCTCGGCTCGGGCGTGGTGGTCAGCGCGGACGGCTACATCCTCACCAACAACCACGTCATCAAGGGCGCTACCGAGCTCATGGTCCGGTTTGCCGGCGGGCGTGAGTACGAAGCGAAGTTGATCGGTGGCGATGAGCTGCGGGATATCGCGGTGCTCAAGGTCGACGCGACCGGGCTGACCCCGGCGCGGTTTGGCAGCTCCGAAGCGATGGAGGTCGGCGAGTGGGTGCTGGCGCTGGGCAGTCCGTTCGGGTTTGACAAGACCGTCACCGCGGGGATCATCAGCGCCAAAGGGCGCGGGCTCGGGATCGTGAGTGATGAGTACAAGGACGCCGAGCAGTTCATACAGACCGACGCGGCGATCAACCCGGGAAACTCGGGCGGCGCGCTGATCAACCTCGACGGCGAGGTCGTGGGGATCAACTCGGCGATCTTCAGCCGTAACGGTGGGTCGGTCGGGCTCGGGTTCTCGATCCCCATCGAGCTGGCGAGCGCGGTGTATGAAAACATCGTCCGCGAAGGCCGGGTGGACTTCGGCTGGCTCGGGGTCGAGATCGACAGCTCGGGCGACGGTGTCCGCGTCGCGCGGGTGCTGGACGACAGCCCGGCAGCAGCGGCGGGGCTGCGGACCGGTGACCGGGTGCTGCGGTATCAGGGTCGCGACGTCACCAGTGGCGCGCAGCTGATCCGGTCGATCCAGTTCACGCCTCCGGGCAGCGACGCGGCAATCGACGTGGTCCGCAACGGACGACCGGTCGAGGTGCGCGCGCAGATCGCGTCGCGCACCGACGCCGAGGTCGAGCGGTACGGCGGGGAGGAGATCGTCTCACTCGGGGTGACGGTGGTCACCGCGACTCCCGAATCGCTCGGCTCGGGGCCGGGCACGAGGGGGCTTGGGGTCTACGTCGTCAACGTCGCGCCCAACGGCATCGCAGCCCGCGCCGGGCTCGCGCGCGGGGATGTCATCGTCGCGGTGGATCGGGAACCGGTGCGAACGGTGGACGCGCTGGTCGCGGAGCTGGGAAACGCCGGGCGGTCGGTGCGGATCGACCTGCAACGCGGGAAAGTACGCGGGTACACGACGCTCCGGCGATAGGGCGCACGGCGAGTGTTACACTTCTTTGTGCGTGTTGGTGTCCCCTCGCTCGCGCGAGGGGCTCCATTTTTTGGCAATCACAACACCTGTAGAGCCCCTTGCGCGAGCGAGGGGACAAGGCCGTGTCCCGCACCTTCGGGAGCGGCTGCGGGACCGCCAGCAGATCAGTTGAGTGCGGCGTTGTCGGCCGCGACGAACTCTTCGGGCTCGGTGAGGGGCTCGGGGTCGGTGTGCTCTCCGGTCCAGAGCATGTGCGCGAACCGCTTGATGTCTGCGAGAATCATCAGCAGCGAGGGCAGCAGCAGCAGCACCAGCACCGTCGCGGAGATGAGCCCGCAGGCGATGGTGATCGCCATGGGGATCAGGAACCGCGCCTGGAAGGACTGCTCGAGCAGCATGGGCAGCAGGCCGCAGACCGTGGTGACGGTGGTAAGCAGGATGGCGCGGAGTCGGGCGCGCCCCGCCGCGATGCAGGCGGTGTAGGTGGGCATGCCGGCGTCGCGCATGCGGTTGAAAAACTGGACGAAGATCAGCGAGTCGTTGACGACGATCCCCGCCAGCGCGATAAACCCGATCATCGAGAGAAACGTCAGGTAGAACCCAAAAAAGAGGTGCCCCCAGATCACGCCGACGACGGCAAAGGGCACCGCGGTGAGGACGATGATCGGCTGCGTGTAGCTCTGGAACAGCCACGCGAGGGTGATATAGATCAGCCCGATCGCGACGAGGAACCCCATGGGGAGGCTGCCGAAAGCGTCCTTCATGTCCTTGGACGAACCCCTCTCGATGAGCCGCACGCCGGGGTGCGCAGCCTCGAACGCTCTGCGGTCCTTGAAAATCTTCCGCGTAACCTCGTCGGCGTTGATGACTTTCTTGTCGTTGTCGGCGCTGACCGTCACGATCCGCTGGCCGTCGAGCCGGCGCACCGTGGCGTAGGACCGAGCCATCTCGACCCTGACCACCTCGGGCAGGGGCACCGGGTCGCCGTCGGGGGTGAAGAGGTGCATGGTCTCGATGGCGGCAAGGTCGCGGCGAAAGTCGGCGGGGAAGACGACGCGGATATCGACGTCTTCCTCGTCGCCGGCAAAGGTGAAGGGCTCAAGGCCGTACACCGCGCCGCGGACCTGCTCGGCGACACTGATGATGGTGAACCCCAGGTCGCTCGCGCCGTCGCGGAGGTCGAAGCGGAGCTCCATCTGCCCGGCGTCGGCGTCGTCGGCGATGTCGTAGACGCCGTCGTAGCTGTTGAGCTTCTCGATGATGTCGTTGGTCGCCGCTTCGAGCCGATCGAGGTCGTCGCCGACGAGCCCGATGCTGATGGGCGCTCCGTCCCCGCCGCCCTGGATCTCTTCGAGCCGGAAGTTCTTGATCCCGATGAGCTTGCCTTCGAGCGCTCTGCGGAGCGCGACGATGACCTCGTCGCTTCGGCGCTCGCCGTTTGCGGTGCGTTCTTCGACGGGGGTGAGTTCGAGGATGACCTGCGCGAGGTGTGGCGCGGAGGATCCGCCGTTGTTTTCGAGGCTGGAGATCCCGCCGACGATCGCCCAGACACTCTTGACCTCGGGGATGCCCAGCGCCACAGCCTCGATCTCGCGGACGTAGCGGTCGGTGACACTGGTGGGGGTGCCGACGGGGAGACGGAGCTCGCCGTTGACGGTTTCGCTGTCGGAGCTGACCAGGAATGCGATGCCAAGTCGCCCGCCGACGACCATACCGACCGACGCGGTGACCGCGGCCAGGCCAACCGCGACCGTGATGTACCGGTACTTCATCGCGAGGCTGAGGAGCCTGGAATAGCGGGTCATCAGGAACCGGTTGAAGAACGCGTCGCGTGCGCGGTCGAAGCGGGCTTCGAGCCGCTCGAATCGGCCCTGGTGATGCGCAGCCTTGCGGGCGTCGGCGCCGTGGAGCGAGTGCGCCATGTGGGCGGGCAGGATGAACAGCGACTCGATGAGCGAAAGAAAGAGTGCCGCGGCGACAACCATCGGCAGGGCGCTGAGCAGGTCGCCCATCCGCCCCTCGACGAGCATGAGTGGGAAGAACGCGAGGATGGTGGTGATGACGGTGCCGACGACCGGCCAGGCGACCTCGTTGGCGCCGCGGATCGCCGCGTCGTCGGGCGATGCGCCGCCCTCGTGGCGGGCCACGATATTCTCGGCGACCACGATCGCGTCATCGACGAGGATGCCGACGACGATGATGAGCCCGAACATCGTGAGCAGGTTGAGGGTGATGCCGGTGAGGCGCATGAGAACGAGCGTGCCCGAGAGCGCGATGACCATGCCGAGGATCACCCAGAAACTGACGCGCCAGTTGAGAAACACAAAGAGCACCAGAAAGACAAGCGTCGCGCCTTGCACCGCGTTGCGGGTCAGCAGCTGGAGCCGCCCGACGATAAAGCGTGCCAGGTCGGTGGTGATGGCGATCGCGCCGGGCATCTCCTCGGCGTCAGCCCGCGCCAGCCCGAGGTCGTAGGCGACCTGCTTGTCGATGCGATCGCCGGGGCGCTGAAACATGGCCGTGAGGCGGTCGAACCCCGAGAGCGGGGACGCCTTGCGCTCGAGCCCGGCGGCGTAGGCCTTGACCAGCTCGGCCATCTTGACCGCGTCCTGCTCACCGACCTGAAAGACCGTGAGCGAGACGGCCGGCTTGCCGTTGAGCCGGGCGCGGATGTCTACATCGACAAAGCCGTAGGAGATATCGGCGAGGTCTTCGAGGTGGACGACGTTCTCTCCCTCTGCTTTGACAACGATGCGTCCGACCGCGTCGGCCGACTCGTCGATGCCCAGCGTGCGGATGCCGATGTTCGCGGTTGTCGAGCGGACAGCGCCGGCGGGGGTCTCGATCATCGCGTCGCGGACCCGGCCGGCGATCCGGGGCAGGCTGAGGCGGTGCTTGAGGGTCGCTTCCGGGCGGACCTCGACGATAATCTCGTCGGTGCGGGTGCCGCCGACAGCGATCTGCCCCATGCCGGGGAGCGTGCGGAGGTCGTCGCGCATCTGCCGGATCGCGTGCTTCATGGCGCGTTCGTCGGAGTCGCCATAGAGCGAGAGAATGATCGCGGGGAGGTTGGGCTCGAGCTTGTCGACGACGATGCGTTCGGCGGATTCGGGGAGGTCCTGGAGCGCGTCGACCTCGCGTTGCACGTCGGCGACCGCGGCGTCGATATCTGTGCCGGACTCGAACTCGACCCGGATCGATGCCATCGACTCGTTGACCGTGGAGTTGATCTCTTTGATGTCGCGGAGGTCGCGCAGGGCGTCCTCGATTTTCGACGCCAGCGCACGCTCGACTTCGTCGGGCGCAGCCCCGGGATAGGGCGCGGTGACGATGACGGTGGTCGATTCGTTCTGCGGGAAGAACTCGCGGCGGATCTTGCTGCCGAAGATCAGGCCGCCAAAGAGCAGCGCGAACATAAGAAGATTGGCGACGACCGGCTTGCGGACGCCGAACGCGGGGAGGCTCATTGTGAGTCTCCGCCCGGGGCTCGCGACGCGATGTTGACGATCCTGCCCTCACTCATCACGTCGAGATTGGTGACGATGATCGGCGACCCGTCGGGGATGTCGTCGGTCTCCACGACGGTCCATTGCTGTTCGATCGGGTCGATGTCCGGGTAGCTGCTGGCGGTGTGGAAGATCGCGCGGACGAACGCTTTGCGGGCGGTCCACGTGCCGCGATCGTTGGGGACCGCGATATAGACCGTCCCGTCGTGCACGGCGCGGCGGGGGACGACGAGGCGTCCGGTCTCGGGCGCGCCGTTGATCGCGCAGACCACGAACTGCCCTGGCAACAGGAGCGTCGTCGCGTCGTGGCTCGCGCTCTGGAACGCCGCTGCGTCCTGCCTGACTTCGACAAAGACGGTGATCGAGCGGGTGACGGGATCGACTTCAGGAGAGAGGCGCCCGACGGTGCCGGTCCAGGTGTGTGTCGCCGGGCCGTCGGGTCGGAGCGTCGCGGCATCCCCGACACGGACATAGCCAAGCGCCGAAGCCGGGATCCGCAGCGGGACCTCGATGTGGGTGATATCCACGACGCGGGCGATCGGTGCGCCGACGGTGACGTACTCGCCGCGCTCGACGCTGACCTCTTCGAGGATGCTGTCGAACGGCGCGGTGATGCCGGTGCGGCGGAGGTTCTGCGCGGCGACCTGGCCGTCGGCGCGGAGGCGCTCGAGCGCCGCCCGCAGCGTGGCGCGACGCGACGGCACGCGGGCGTGCTGCTGCCGGATCGTCGAGACCTGGACCTCGAGGCCGCGGAGCGCCTTGGTGCGGCGGTCGATCTCCGAGGCCGACGCGGCGCCGCGCTCGAGCGCCGCGTACGCCTGACTCAGCTCGCGGCTCTCGATCGCGGCCTGTTCCTCGGCGAGTTTGAGCTGTTCGAGCCACGCGCCTTCGTCGATGTCGAGCGCTGCAAGATCAGCGCGGGCCTGGACGACACGTTGCTCGGCAGCCCTTGCGCGGGCAAGATAGTCGGTCTGCTCGATCTGCACGATCAGGTCGCCCGCCGCGACGCGGTTGCCGGGCTCGATGCTCGGCGGGCGTTCAACGATGCGGCCGGAGACTTCGGCGGCGAGGTTGGCCGAGTTCATCGCTCGGGCCGTGCCGTAGCCCGACCAGACGCGGTCAACGTCGGTGCGGGTCGCGGGGATGGTGCCGACGACAAGTGCAGCCGCGGCGTCGGCGCGCGGAGGCAGCTTGGGCTTGGTCAAGAACAGCGTGTACGCGATGCCGAACCCGACACCGAGAATCACGATGCCGAGCCCGATTCGCAGGAGGAGCGGAGCGATTTTCATGCAGGAGGCACCTTGTACTCCAGCGGCGTGCCTTGTGCCGGTGGGTGGGGGCAACTCTAGGCCGGTGCGGTGATTACGGGCCGGGTCGGCGGGTCAGCCCAGGTTGACGATAAGGTCGCCGAGCAGCATCGTGGCGAGGGTGACCACGACGATCCCGATGAGGTTGAGCCCGATCCCGGCGCGGGCCATCTGGGGTATCGTGATCTTGCCCGAGCCGAACACGATCGCGTTGGGCGGCGTCGCGACCGGGAGCATGAACGCCAGCGAGGCAACGATCGCCGCGGGGACGACGAGCTTGAGCGGGTCAATGCCGAGCACCGGGGCGGCGGCCGCGAGAATAGGCAGGAGCGCGGTGGTGACAGCGGTGTTGCTGGTGAGCTCGGTAAGAAAGATGACGAGCGTGCAGACCAGCGCGACAACAACCCAGACCGGGACGTTCCCGATGTGGACAAACCCGCCGGCGATAAAGGTGTCGACGCCGTTGGCGCTGATCGCCGCCGCGAGGCTGAGCCCGCCGCCAAAGAGGATGAGGATGCCCCAGGGCAGCCGCTGTGCGGTGTGCCAGTCCATGGCAAAGGAGCGGTCGCGCAGGCTGACAGGGATGCAGAAGAGCACAAGCGCAGCCGCGACCGCGATGGAGGCGTCGTTGAGCCCGGCGAGTGGTGTGATGCCGTGGGCCAGGCCAAACTTCACGAGCACGGAGCGGGTGAGCCAGAGGGTGACAGTGCAGCAGAAAACGATGAACACGGTCCATTCGCCGCGGCTGACTTTACCGAGGCTCTGGAGCTCGCTTTTGATGAGGCTCTTGCCGCCGGGGATGGTGCGGAGCTTGACCGGCTGGCTGACAAAGACGAGGTAGAACCAGACGATGGGGAGCATGACGACCGCGATGGCGCCCCCGAGCAGCAGCCACTTGGCGAAGGTGATGTCGTGGCCGAGTTCATCTTGCACAAAGCCGCGGAGGATGGCGTTGGGCGCGGTGCCGATGAGGGTGGTGATGCCGCCGACCGACGCGGCGTAGGCGATACCGAGCAGGAGCGTGGTGTCGAAGTTGGGATCGGGGGAGGGCGCGTCCTCGCGGCGCGTGCCCGGGGGCGCGTGCTGGGCGGCGACCAGCGAGATGACACTCAGCGCGATCGGCAGCATCATGATGGTGGTCGCGGTGTTGGAGACCCACGCGCTGAGCATGGCGCTGGCGATCATGAACCCCGCGATGATGCGGCGGGGCCCGGTGCCGACGATGAGGAGGGTGGTCAGCGCGATACGTTTGTGCAGCCCCCATTTCTCCATCGCCAGCCCGAGGATGAACCCGCCGAGGAACAGGTAGATGACGTCGTTGGCATACGGCGCAGCGACGGCCTTGATGTGCATCGAGCCGGTGAGGGGCAGGAGCGCCAGCGGCACCAGCGCGGTGGCGGAGATGGGGATCGCTTCGGTGAGCCACCAGACCGCCATGAGCACCGCGACCCCGGCGGTGGCGCGGCCGGGCTGGGTGAGGCCGGCGGTGAGGAGGCCGGCGTCGTCCAACTGCGCGCGGGGGAGGAACAGGTACGCCGCGAGCCCGAGCGTGGGGCCGAGCACGAGCCCGATCAGCGCGACACGGCCGGCAAGAGTGGGGGGCGTGGGGGGAGAGGGGGGAGCAGGGGGCGCATGGGTTGTTGCGTCGGCGGGCATGGGGGAAGACTACACGGGAAAGAGGGGGCAGGTGCCACCGACCCCGTGCCACCCCGTCAACCGTGCCACCGAGGTGCGGCGGCTTTGAGACGCTCCTCGGTGCTTCCTTTGCGCAGTTCCACGACCAAGCACCGAGATCGCTGAGCCGATCTCGGTGGCACGGCAGGAGTTCTCGGTGCCCTATGCCGTACCGGTGTCAATCAGCACCGAGATCTCAAAGCCGATCTCGGTGGCACGATGGGCAGTTCTCGGTGCCACCCGGCAATAAAAAAATCGTGCCGCCACTTGTCGGTGACGGCACGGTTGAGTCCATATCAGCGCTGTTGGACAACGTTGCCGGACGGGTTGCCGGACGGGTTGGCTTAGCGGCGGCGACGCGTTGCGGCAAACCCGGCGAATCCGAGCAGCGCCAGGCTGCCGGGTGCGGGGACGATATCGTACCGCACGTCATCAAGGCCGCCGACGCGGCTGTTGTCACCCGTCGTCTCGATGATCCTGATGCTGCCGATTCCGCCAGCGTTGCCCCAACCGGCGAAGAAGCTATCGGTGAAGTTGGCAACACTCCCGGTGACGGTCCCGAGCATCCCGCCGCCCATGGTGAAGAAGCTGACGTCAAAGGTGCCCGGGCCGATGCCGACGAGCAGCCCGGCCGCGCCCATCGGCGTATCGAAGTCGATGGTGAAGTCCGAGTTCCCGGCATTGTCGGTCAGCGTGTCGGTGCCGTTGAAGAAGTCGGGGAGAATACGCCAGCCGGGCCCGTCGGGGCCTGTGCTGGCTTCGCTGAATGTCGCGTTGCCCAGGGTGAAGGGGCCGACGGGCGGGGCACTCATGCCCTCAAAGTCGTGCTGCAGGGTGATCAGGTTCGGGTCAAAGATCTGCTGGGCGCTCGCCGCGGCGCACACGCCACAAACGGCCACGAAGCTCACAAGAGTATTACGCATTTTCAGTCTCCTCCATGCACACGGCTCGAATCGCCACTCCCACGTCGGAGGGCTCGTGGAGAGATCGTACTTGATCTTGCGATTCCTGGTAACAAAAAACTGAAAGGAGCTGGTAATCCTGTGTTCTTGTGGTTTTCCTGCTTTGCCAAGTGGCGGGTGGTCCGGATCGGCAGGTGGCACGATGAGCCCTTCGGTGGCGGATAACTCGGCCGCCAGGAGCGCCGGACCCGGTCCAGACGCCATTTGGTCGGGTCTCAACGCCATTGGGTCCGATCTCAACGCCGAATGGTCGGGTCTCAACGTCACTGGGTCCGGTCTCAACGCCGCTTGGTCGGGTCTCAACGCCACTGGGCCCGGTCTCAACGCCGCTTGGACCGTCCTCAAGGCCATTGGACGTGGCCGCGAGACCGTTTTACGGTGCCTCAACAACAAGTTCGGTACAAAATCACGCCCGGTGCTCAACCGCGCAGCAGGGTGGGTCGATCACCTTTGTGGAAAGCTCGGCATTTGTGAGAGGGGCGGCCCTCTCCCGGGCCTGTTCATTCGGATCACGCAACGTGCTTGCGCCCTGTCAACTTGAGGGGGTGTGGGCACGGGAGAGTCAAGAGGAAAGACACCCTCTCAGAAGGAGAGGGAGAAAGACACCCGCCCCCCACCCCCCCGGCCCTCTCCCAGAGGGAGGGGGAGAAAGACACCCGCCCCCCTGACCCCTTCACCCCCTCCCCAGCCCTCCCCCACGGGGCGCGGGGGAGGGAGCAAAGGCCCCCAACCCCCAACCCCCAACCCCCAA
>CAYMZJ010000016.1:0-62494 GCA_964394895.1 uncultured Phycisphaeraceae bacterium
TGCTGCTGGTCCAACCCCTCCCCCCCACCACCCCCACCACCCCCACCACCCCCACGACACAGGACACCCAGTCGCCCGACAAGACCCCAGCCCCCATCGTGCGCCTCAGTGACGCCCCAACCGCCAAAGGCCGCTTCGGCCGCTTCGGCGGGTCGTACATCCCCGAGACCCTCGTCGCCGCGTGCACGCAGCTCGAAGAGGTCTACCAGAGCATCCAGCGCGACGAGCGGTTCTGGGACGAGCTGCACGATCTCCAGACGTACTACACCGGGCGGCCGACCCCGCTCTATCTCGCCACCCGGCTCACCGCCAACGCCCGGGCCCGGGCCTCCCACGGCCACGGGGCGACGATCCTGCTCAAGCGCGAGGACCTCGCCCACACCGGGGCCCACAAGATCAACAACACCCTCGGGCAGGCGCTGCTGACCAAGAAGATGGGCAAACGCCGCATCATCGCCGAGACCGGGGCCGGGCAGCACGGCGTCGCCAGCGCCACGGCCGCGGCCCACTTCGGGCTCGAGTGCGATGTCTATATGGGCAGCGAGGACGCCCGCCGCCAACGGCTCAACGTCACGCGGATGAAGATGCTCGGGGCCAATGTCATCGAGGTGGACTCGGGATCGCGCACGCTCAAGGACGCGACCAACGAAGCGATGCGCGACTGGATGGATTCGGTCGAGCACACCCACTACATCATCGGCTCGGTCGTCGGGCCGCACCCCTTCCCGATGATCGTCCGTGACTTTCAATCCGTCATCGGGCAGGAGGCCAAGGCCCAGTGCCTGCGTCACATCGGGAAGCTGCCCGAGGCGATCGTCGCGTGTGTCGGCGGCGGGTCGAACGCGGCGGGCATCTTCTACTCGTTCATCGACGACGAGCACGTGCGGCTGATCGGGGTCGAAGCAGGGGGAACTGCGATCGAGCCCGGCAAGCACGCGGCGCCCTTGACTCACGGCGAGCCGGGCATCCTGCACGGGTCGCTCAGCTACGTGCTTCAGGACAAGGACGGGCAGACCAGCGACGTCCACTCTTGCTCGGCGGGGCTTGACTATCCCGGCGTCGGCCCCGAGCACGCGTACTGGAAGGAGTCCAACCGCGTTCGGTACACGTCGTGCTCTGACGATGAGGCGCTGGACGCCTTCTTGCATCTTGCGAGGGCCGAGGGGATCATCCCGGCGCTCGAGACCGCCCACGCGATCGCCGAGGGGATCCGGCTTGCGATCGAGATGCGCGAGGACGAGCACATCCTGATCAACTGCTCGGGCCGTGGTGATAAGGATGTCGAGGAGGCCGCCCGGCTGCTCAAAGCTCGGGAGTCCCACTGACCGCACGTTGTCTGTCGGGGCGGCGCTTTGCGGGCTTGAGCATCCGCCCGACCCATCGCGCCAACTCGCCAAACGCCTGCACCCGCAGCTTGAGCCGCAGCCTCCGCAGCGAAGGGTCGTCGGGCGCGAGGCGGCGGGCCTGGGCCGCCCAGTACCGGGCGCGGGTCCACTGCCCCTGGTCGAGATACGCCATCGCGAGGTTGTGCATGGGCGAGACGTAGCGGGGCTCGAGCCGGAGGGCGGCTCGGGCGCACTCCATCCCGGCGGCCCGGTCTTCACGGAGGAAGTGGCACACGCTCAGCGCGTGGTGGGCGGCCGCGTTGTTGGGGCGGCGTGCGATCATCCGGCGGAAGACCCTCGCTGCCTCGGTGGGCAGGTCGGCGTCGAGCAGCAACTGCCCGAGCTCGTCCATCTCGTCGATCGTGAACCGGTCCGAGCGTTCGCTCTGCTCGCAGAGCTCGGCGACGAGCAACTGCCGGGCTCTGTCGAGCGCCGCATCCCCACCGGCATCGAGCAGCTCTGCGGCAAGCCGGCACCGGGCCGACGGGTAGCTCGGGTCGAGCCGGACGACCAGATCAAACTGCCGCGTCGCCTCGGCGCGGTCGCCGAGTGTTGACGCCAGCCTGCCGAGGTTGAAGTGGGCGTCGGCGTTGTCGGGCTCGAGCTCGAGCACCCGGCGAAACTTCTCCGCGGCCTCGGAGTCGCGGTGCATGTCGAGCAGCAACTCTCCCAGGTCCAGCAGCGTGTCCACACTCCCCGCGTCCCGCCGAAGCTCGCGGAGATAGAGCTGCCGCGCCCGCTCCAGACGGCCGGTGCGGGCGTAAGCCTCGGCGAGCTTTGCCTCGACGCGCGGCAGTGTCGGGTCGAGCCGCGCCGCTTCACGCAGACACCATACCGCCTTCTCGTGCAGGTCGCGGGCAAGCAGCGACTCGGCCATCGCGGCGTAGATCTCCGGGTGCTCGGGCGCGAGTTGCTGGGCGAGGTAGTACGTCTCCTCGGCGAGTTCGTGCCGGCCGAGCTGAGTGAGCGCCTCGATGCGGTAGATCAGCGCGTCGATCCGCTCGTTGTCAAGGTCACGGGCTTTGTCGAGCCACGGCAGCGCGCCCTCGGGGTCTCCGGCGCGGAGGTTGTTGAGCCCGACCATCACCGCGGTCAGCGCGTCGCCCGGCCCGAGGTCAAACGCCTTTTTGAACGACTCGGCCGCGTCGCGGAACCGCTCGGAAGCCTCGAGCGTCAGAGCAAGATTGAAGTGCCACTCGGCCTGAAACGGATCGCGCGCCAACGCCTTGCGGAGTTCGGACTCCGCTTCGCCCCAGCGACCGGCCTCGAACAGCTCGTGGGCGCGTTCCACATGATCTTCTGCGTCGAACCACTCGTTCATCGCCGACACCCGCTCCGCTCGGTTGGGCACAATCGCCCACCTGACAGCCCAACCTATGACCCAATCCCGCAGCAAATCCCGTTCCGCGTCCAATGATGCTAGTCCGGGGCAGTCCCCAGTTCTACGCCACGCCCGCCCGACTACGATGCATGAATCACCCCAACTCGCCCAGCTTTCCTCCATCATGCACCCATCCGCAGGCCAACCGAGCACCTCCCATCGTCCGAAGCCACGGCCGAGAGCTGTTGGGGCCGTTGTGTTGGGGCTGTGTG
The DNA here is from genome assembly GCA_964394895.1 of uncultured Phycisphaeraceae bacterium. Classification (GTDB taxonomy): domain Bacteria; phylum Planctomycetota; class Phycisphaerae; order Phycisphaerales; family UBA1924; genus PNC22. Next base: position 2,979 of record CAYMZJ010000016.1, read on the forward strand.
TGGTCGTGATGACCCCCGCATTCTTGCGTGCCCAGTCCCAGGATGAGCCGGAGCAGGTGGTCACGACCGAGGCTGCGACACCAGCAGCGGCCGAGAGTACCGCCCAACCCGCGACCCAACCCGAGCCGGACCTTCTCAGCCAACTCCTCAGCCCGGAAACGGCTGCCGAGGGTCGGGCCTCGCTTGCGGACGCGATTCTCGCTCTCCCGGCGGATGACCCGGTCTTGCAGCAGACGATCGCGTTGCTGGGTTCGCCGATAGACACCTCGGCGTCCGATGCCGATGGTCTGGCAATCCGGGCGTTGTTTGCGGCGATCGCGCGGACGGCTCTCCCGCCGACGGGGCTCTACGCACCGACCGCATCGGTGGCGCAGGAAGGCAACTCGCGGTTCAGTCAGGACGCGATCCGAGCGCTCCGCAGCTATCGCACCCGTGAGGCCGTTGCGACGCTCGTGGCGATTCTTGCAGAGCCCGAGGTCACGGATCGGCAGCACCTGGCCGGGCAGAGTCTCGCCGAGCTTTCCGGCCGGGACGACATCCCGCTCGGGGGGTGGAGCGGGTGGCTGAGCGAAGCGGTGGGGCTGTCCGAACGGGAGTGGCAAGCCAGACTCCTCGCGGCGCACGTCCGGCGCGCAGACAGGCTGGCCGTCGAGTCTCGCCGGGCCGAGCGGCAGCTCGCCGATGCGTGGAGTCGAATCCACCTGCTCACCCCGGCCGACCAGCGGTCGGCGGTGTTGGTGCAGCTGTTGGAGAGCCCGATCCCGGCGTTGCGGACGCTCGGGTTTGACCTGGTCAACCGCGAGATCGGGGAGAGCCGTCAGCTTGATCCTTCTGTCGCGACCGCGGCGATCGCGTTGCTCGAAAGCCCCGAGCCTCTGATCCGCGTCCGGGCGGCGCAGCTCCTCAATCGGCTCGCAGCAGCCGAGGCCGAGGCGCCGGTGCTCGCCGCCCTCGCCCGCGAGACCGACCCGCGTGCGGCCGACGCGCTCTTGCTGGCGGTGTCCCGCTGGGCGTCTCCGTCGGCGGTCGCGCCGACACTCAAGTGGTTGCGGGCTTCTCCGGCGACTCGCCTGCGTGCTGCGAGCACGGCGTGGGCGCTCTACCGCGCCGACGTGATCACCAGCGAGGAAGACCGCCGCGCGGTGCTTGAGGGTGTGCGACGGGTGCCCGACGAGCGTGTCACGACCGCCGTGTGCCGCTTGCTCGCGGTGTTTGGTGAGGCCGAAGACATCGAGCGTCTGCGCCGTCTTCTTTCGGCCGAGGCCGCAACGGTCCGCGCGAGCGCCGCCGACGCGCTGGCCCTTCTCAAGGACGAGTTGGACACGGTTCTTGCGGCCGCGACCGACGACGCCGCACTCTTTGAAGCCGCAGCGAAGGCGCTCCGCACCCACGCGCTCGATGCCCGTGGGTACGACGTGCTGAGTCGGCTCCCCTCGCCCTCGGCCGAAGTGCGCAGTCGGGTCCTGCGGGAGTACGCGGCGCTGCTTCCGACCGCCGAGATTGTCCGTCTTGCACGGTTGTCGGCAGACCCCGTCGAGGCGGTGGGTCTGCTCCAGCCGCTCCTCTCGGCCGGACGGGCAACCGACGACGAATCGCGTGTACAACTCGCAGAAGGGTTGCTTCTGCTCGCCCAGACGCATGTTGCGCTCAACAACCCGAACGATGCGCTCCGAGCGCTCGCGGTGATCCCCGAGCCTCAGTTGCCTGATGCCGCGACCGAGCCGGGCGGTGAGGTGACATCCGCAGCGGCACAAACCGCGGCGGGGCACGCGGCCGAAGTTCAGCGACTCCGTGTCATGCTCCTGGTCTGGCTCAACCGTCTGGACGAAGCGGGCCAGTCCGTGGTAAAGAGCGACGGAACGATCGACGAAGCTGGCATCGCCGACGCCTGGCTCGACGGCTTTGAGCGTGCGATCGTCGAGCCCCATGCGGCAGATATCGCACAAGCGATTGTTGAACGCTTCACCGAACTTTCCGCCGAGCAGACCACACGTCTCAACATCCTTCAGCAACAGCTCGTCGCGGCGAACGCAGAAGACCCACCCCAGAGCGGGGGCTGATACGGTTTACCGCGACCAGGCTGCCAGTCGGCCGAGCACCGTGCGCACGCGCGAGGGCTCGGGCTCTGACCGGAACGCGGCCAGTGCGGCGATCGCGTCCTCGGCGGTCTGGTACCCGCCGCTCGGGTCGAGCCCGGTCTCGATCCATTCGGCCAACCCCTGCGGCAGCCGCTTGACGAGGCGGCCTACGGGGATGCGCGGCTCGTCGGCTTCGATCCCTGTGAGGAGTCGGTAGGCGATCTCGACGACCGACCGCACCTCGTCGCGGATGAGTTCGCCGTTCATGCCTTCGAGCCCGGCGAGCGCCCGCGCCACGCCGTAGAGTTCGATCAGGAGTGAGCCGTGCCGATCGACCAGCAACTGTTCGATGGCGACCGGCCCGTTGCAGACCCCGACCGAGTGGGCGAACGCCATGCCTTCGAGCACCTGCTGCACTGTGCGCTCTGCTTCGGCTGCGGGGAGCATGTCGCCTTTTGCGCGCACAACGTCCATCAGCGTGACGATGCAGTCGTGGTTGCCGGTGTAGGGGGCCGACGCCCACGCCTCGCCGCCGACCTCGAAGGAGCAGGTCTCGATGGAGAGCACGTGCGGGTGCTGCAAGGTCGCGAGCATCTGCATCGCCCGCGTGTGGCGGCGTCGCCAGACCCGGTCGGGCAGGCAGCCGAACTCATAGACCGTGTGGCTTGTCTGATCCGATTCGCGCAGCGCCAGCCACCGCTTGCCGAGCAGCGAAGACGACACCAGCCGCACCAATCGGTACGGGCCAAACCGAACACGTTCTGCTTGATCGCTCATCCGCGAATTGCCCTCAGCTCAAACACCGTCGAATCCATCCGACTCTCGTGTCCGGCTCCCTCAGCACATCCTCGCCCGAGTGGGCCCCACAATCTCGCCCGGACCATATACGACGGCTTCCAGACGATCGCAAAGTCTAGGGAGGCAACCTCGCACAATCCCGTGTTCGGGCAACTCCCTATCAAAACCCAATCGGCGCACCATTCCTCGCCTGGAACTCCCTCAGCCCGCGGTTCTGGCTGCTTCTCGCCGCCCCGGCCGCGGGCATCTAGAATCTATCGGCCCTCAGGCGGGCTCACCATCAACCCCGACCAACTCCGGAGCACAACCATGACAACCGCGACGCCGAACCCCGCTTCCAACCCGGCCCACGCTTCCACCGATCCGCTCGAGCTTATTGACGTCGATCATGTCCGATTTTATGTGGGCAACGCCAAGCAGGCTGCTTATTTCTACGCCCACACCTTCGGGTTCCATATCTCGCAGGTCGCCGACCTGACCACCGGCTCGCGCGATGAGGCCGACTACTTGCTCACCCAGGGCAACATCCGCATCATGCTCACCACGCCGCTGAGCAAGGACCACCCGGCTGCCGACGAGATCAGGCGGTACGGCGACGGGGTCAAGGACGTCGCGTTCACGGTGCATGACGCGACCAAGGCCTACGAGCAGGCGCTCAAGAACGGCGGCGAGTGCGGCGGGGAGCCGCGCGAGCTCACCGACGAGCGCGGCACCGTGACCGTCGCCACGATCAAGACCTACGGCCGATGCATGCACTCGTTCGTCAGCCGGACCGGCGACTACGCACTGCCCAACGTCAAGAAGGGCGGCGAGTTCATGCCGGTCTTCAGGAAGATGGACTCACCGGTCAACGACTACAACACGAAGAATCCCTGCGGCCTGAAGTTTGTCGATCATCTTGTCGGCAACGTCGAAGAGGGGAAGATGAACTACTGGGTCGAGTGGTACGAGAACGTCATGGGGTTTGTGATGTTCAAGCACTTTGACGATGCCGACATCTCGACCGAGTTCTCCGCGCTGATGTCCAAGGTGATGGCCAGCGGCAACAACCTCATCAAGATGCCGATCAACGAGCCGGCCGAGGGCAAGAAGAAGAGCCAGATCCAGGAATACCTGGAGTGGCACGACATGACCCCCGGCGTGCAGCACCTGGCGTTCCGCACCGACGACGAGCTGTCGAGTGTTGCCGAGCTTCGGCGTCGCGGCGTGGACTTCCTCAGCCTGCCCGACAGCTACTACGACATCGTCTGGGACCGCGTGAACAAGACGCTGACCAAGCACGGGCACGAGGCAGTCCGCGAGGACCACGACCGTATCAAGGACCTGGGTGTTCTGGTCGACGCCGACGACGAGGGGTACTTGTTGCAGTTGTTCACCAAGCCGCTGCAGGACCGCCCGACACTGTTCTTTGAGATCATCTCCCGTCGCGGCAGCCAGAGCTTCGGCAAAGGGAACTTCAAGGCGCTGTTCGAGGCGCTGGAGATCGAGCAGGAGCGGCGGGGGAACCTGTAGCGATTTGGCCCCCCGTGGGGGCCTTGTCCATAGCCCCGGGCGTAGCCCGGGGATATGAGCCGCTCGAATCAACAGAGCCCCGGAGGGGCGAAGGCGCGCTGGGTTCGTGCCAGATCTTCGCCCCTCCGGGGCTCGCGGATTGCGGGGGGCCTCGGTCTCCCCGGGCTGCGCCCGGGGCAAGGGACAGCGCCCCCTCCGGGGGCGAGTTAGCTCCAGAGGTACTTCGGATTGTACTCTATCCCGTGCCGTTTCAGCAACGCGACAAACTCCTCCTCGAAGGTCATTCGTCGGTGATGTTCTTCTTGTTGGGCGATATAGGTCTGCACAGCGTCGATCCCGGATCGGCTCACTGCGAAGGCGCCGTAGCCGTTCTGCCAACCGCACCACTCGGTGTCCGGGAACGCCTCGCGGACAAACGCGGAACTCCGCGACTTCACCTCCCGCATGAGGTCCGCGACCGCGACGGAAGAGTGAACCTGGATCAGCAGGTGCACATGGTCTTCCATGGTGTTCGCGGCGAGCAGCGTACACCGGTCGGCCCGGGCGATACCCCCGATGTACTCGATCAGGCGGGGGCGAATATCGAAGGTGATGAGCGGCGCGCGGTCTTTGGTGGCAAAGACGAAGTGTGTGGCGAGGTGGGTGTCGGAATGACTCATGCGTTCAGCTTACAAGGAGGCGTGAGTCCGTCGCCCCGCTGGGGCTTTGGTTGCGAGTATGGTGCGTTGTCCCCGGGCTGCGCCCGGGGCAAGGGACAGTGCCCCCGCCGGGGGCGAGAACCTCGAAGTTCGATTCATGGCCACGCAGAGCCGTGGCTACGCCATCCACGATGGATGTAGAGGTGTCGTCGCAGGCCCCCCTGCGTCGGTTGCTGCGGCTCTGGCGCGGGCCGTCGGGAGGACGTGAGAGCCGTCCAGGACACCCACAGCGGGTGCAGGACTTTGTTAGTATGCCAGCATGACCCCGACGCAACTCCTCCTCATCGCTGGCATCCTCGTTGGTACCGTCGTTGTTCTCATTGTCATTGCGGCGCTCACTTTCCCGGGGTTCCGGCGGGCGGTGGGCCGGGTGCTTGCCGAGATGTCGCAGGGTGCGGACGCGACCGATCAAGGTACCGACGCGAAGGGTGCTGCAAGCGCCAAGTACCGTCCCGCCGAAGCCCTGCTCAGTCCGGCCGAGCGGGCGTTCTTCCCGCACGTCGAGGCCGTGCTGCCGAGTGTCGCCAAGCACCTCGGGCTGGCCCCGCTCCGGGCGTTTGCCAAGGTGCGGCTCGCGGACCTCGTCGAGCCGGACTGCCCGCGCGGCAAGGGCACGCCTTACATGAGCTGGTTCGGCAAGATCAGCCAGAAGCACGTTGATGTTGTGCTTGTCGATGCCGCGACGTTTCGGCCTGTCTGTGTCATTGAACTCGACGACCGCTCGCACCAATCGGCCCGAGCCCGAGCCCGTGACGCGACGAAAGATACCGCGCTCGCTTCGGCCTTGATCCCCGTGGTTCGGATTGCCGCCGCAGTGAGGTATGACGATCGTGCGGTGGCTCGGAGCATCGCCGATGCCTTGGGCGTGGGCGGCGTGGGTGGTGTGGTGGGCGTGGGGGGCGTGGGAGCGGGCTGAATAGACATGGCGCGTTTCCGCGTATAGTCCGCACATGACACCCGCTGTGGTCTTTGACGACGGGCAGGGCGAACTCGCCCCGCTGACCCACCTGCGTGCGGCGTTCGACGTGCGGACGGGGGCGCTGACGACGCTCGAACGGCTGCGGCTTTCGCTGGGGCTGCAGGTGGTTGCGCTCTATGTTCCCGAAATCCTTGCCGACCTGACCGCCGAGGCCCACGACCTGTCGATCAACCGCTTGCCGGGCGATCTGGGCGAGGTGTTTGTGATTAACGGGCGGTGTCCGCTCCCGCCGGATCAGCTCCGCGAGCCCGAGCCCGGGGTGCTGTATATCGAGCCCGAGACCAACACGCCGGTGGGCGGGAAGCTGGGCTTGGTCGACGCGATCCGGGTGCTCGTCGGCGAGGTGCCGGACGTGCGGACCGAGACGCTCGAAGGCCCGGTGCTGATGAACCGACCCTGGCACTTCCGCTCGGTGCGGGATCAGGCGATCCGGTTCGATCTGGAACTGATCCGGGCGACGCGGACGTTCAAGCCGGTGCCCGACGGCGTGCTGGTGATCGGGCCGCGCGATCGGGTGCTGGTGGACCACGGCGCGACGGTCTATCCCGGCGCGACGCTCGATGTCGAGGACGGCCCGATCTCGATCGCTGGCGGCGCGGTGCTCCGGCCCGGGGCGGTGGTGATCGGGCCGACCGCGATCGGGCCGCACTCGGTCATCAGCGAGCACGCGGTGGTGCGGGCCAACACCGCGATCGGCCGCCGCTGCAAGATCGGGGGCGAGGTCGCGGGGGTTGTCTTCCAGGGCTTTGCCAACAAGACCCACGAGGGGTTTCTCGGCGATTCGTGGGTGGGCGAGTGGAGCAACCTCGGTGCGGGCACGACCAACTCGAACCTGCTGAACACCTATTCGGAGATCGTGAGTCAGGCATCACCCGACGGCCGCCGGGAGCGCACCGGCGAGACCTTCCTGGGCGCGATGATCGGCGACCACGTCAAGACCGCGATCGGCACACGGATCATGACCGGGTCGGTGATTCACACCGGGTCGATGTGGGCTTCGAGTGCCGCGGTGACCGGGTGCGTCGAGCCGTTCGCGTGGGTGACCGACACCGCGCGGCGGAGCTACCGGCTCGACAAGTTTCTCGACGTGATGGGCGACGTGATGGCGCGGCGGGACGTCGAGCCGAGCGACGCGTATGTGGAGCGGTTGAAGGGGTTGCATCAGGACTCGGTTGCGAGCAACGTGTAGGACCGTGGCGGGCACTACCATGCGGCGATGAAAACCCTCTACCTCATCGACGGCTTTGCCCAGTTCTTCCGGGCCTATCACGCGATCCGGACGCCGATGACCAGCCCGGTGACCAAAGAGCCGACGAACATGACGTTCGGCTTTGTGGGGATGATGCTCAAACTGCTGCGCGGCGGTGGGCAGATGGACGGCCCGCCCGACTATGTCGCGGTCGCGCTCGATGTATCGGGAGACCGGGGGACGTTCCGCTCGCAGCTGTACCCGGAGTACAAAGCGACGCGCGACGCGCCGCCGGAGGATCTGATGCCGCAGGTCGAGCGGGCGCTGGCGATGCTGCGGGCGATCGGCGTGCCGGTGCTTGGGGCCGAGGGGTTTGAGGCCGACGACGTAATCGCGACGATCGCGAGCAGCTTGAGCGAGCAACACCCGGACGTACGGGTGCGGATCGTGAGCAAGGACAAGGACCTCAAGCAGCTGCTCGGCGAGGGCGAGCCGCCGACGGAGATGTACGACGTCCACACCGACCAGGTCATCACCGCCGCGACGTTGCGCGAAGAGTTCGGGATCTCGCCGGCGCAGGTGATCGACATGCTGGCGTTGATGGGCGACACGTCGGACAACATCCCGGGGGTGGTGGGGGTCGGGCCGAAGACGGCGGCTCAGCTGGTGGCGGAGTTCGGCTCGGTCGAGGCGGTGGTCGCCGAGGTGCGCGAGGAAAAGGCCAAGAAAGACTGGAAAATCAAGGGCAAACGGCGGGAGAATATTCTCGCAGCAGCCGAGGCGGGGGTGCTGACCCTTTCGCACGAGCTGGTGACGCTGCGTCATGACGTGCCGATCGAGTTGCATCTTGAAGACGCGGCAACGGCAGGGTTTCGGCTTGCCGAACTCAAGCCGATTCTGGAGGAGCTGGGCTTTTACAGGTACCAGCACGAGTTGAAGGTGTTGTTGGGCGAGACGACCGACGGTGCGGCGGGCACATCTGCTGCGTCGGCTGGCGGGTCTGCACCGCAGGCGCGGCGACAACGGGCAGAACCGGGCGGGTTGTTCGCTGGTTTTGACGACGAGGAGAACGAAGCCGAGGCCGTCGCGGTGCAGGGCGAGTACCGGTGTGTGCGCACGCGGGAGGAACTGACCGAGCTCGTGCGCACGCTCGAAGCGGCCGACGCGATCGCGGTGGATACCGAGACGACGTCGGTGCGGCCGATGCGTGCCGAGCTTGTGGGGCTGTCGTTTGCGGTCGAAGCGGGGGCCGGGTGGTATGTGCCGGTGCGGTCGCCCGAGCCTGACTCGCACCTGGACGCGGCGACAGTGCTCGAAGCACTGCGGCCGGTGCTCGAGGACGCGGGCAAGCCGAAACTGGGTCACAACCTCAAGTACGACATCCTCGTGTTGCGGCAATCCGGGATCGAGCTGCGCGGGCACGTGCCGAGTGTGCAGGACGGGAGTCTCGGCGAGGGTTGGAGCGGGTGCGACTCGATGATCGCCAGCTATCTGGTGGACGCGTCGCGGTCGAGCCACTCAATGGACGCGTTGGCGTTGGCGCTGCTCGAACGAAGGAACATCCCGATCTCCGAGCTGATCGGGTCGGGGAAGAAGCAGCGGACGTTTGACACGGTGCCGTTGGATCGCGCGACGCCGTATGCAGCAGAGGACGCGGACGTGACGTTGCAGTTGTGCGCGTTGATGTTGCCGCGACTCGGGGAGATGGGGCTCGGTGAGTTGTTCGGCGGGTTGGAAATGCCGTTGGTTGATGTGCTGGCGGAGCTTGAGTGGAACGGCATCCGCGTGGACCCCGAGGAACTGGATCGGCAGCGGGCGCGGATCGAGGGGCGCGTCAAAGAGCTGCGCAACGAGATTGCCGACGAATCGATGCGGGCGGTGGGGCGGGAGTTTGACCCCGACTCGCCCAAACAACTGGCGGGCGTGCTGTTTGGCAAGCCCGACGCGGCCGATGCGGGGCTGGGGCTGCGCGTGATCAAACGCCGCAAGACCGGCCCTTCGACCGACGCCGAGGTGCTGGAAAAACTGGTGCAGGACGCGGCGGTGGAGACGCCGATCCCGGGATTGATCCTCGAATATCGACAGCTCACCAAGCTCGTGAACACCTACCTGGTGAGTCTCGTTGAAGAGATCGATCCACGCACCGGCAGGATCCACGCGAGCTTCAACCAGACCGTCGCGGCGACCGGACGACTCAGCTCCAGCGATCCGAACCTGCAAAATATACCGATCCGCACCGAGATTGGGCGGGAGATTCGTCGGGCGTTTGTCGCCGAGCCCGGGCACGTGCTGCTGGCGGCCGACTATTCGCAGATCGAGCTGCGGTTGCTCGCGCACCTCTCGCGCGATCCGGCGTTGATCGAGGCGTTTCGTGAAGGGCAGGACATTCACGCGGCGGTCGCGGCGCAGATCCACAGCGTGCCGCTCGAAGAGGTCACCCGCGAGCAACGCAACGGCGCAAAGATGGTCAACTTCGGGATCGTCTACGGCGTGACCGCCTTCGGGCTCGCGCGGCGTCTCGGCGTTTCCAACACCGAGGCGGGCGAGATCATCGACGGCTACAAAGAACGGTTCGCGGGGATCACCACGTTTCTCGAAGAGTGCATCGCCCAGGCGCAGTCGCTCGGCTATGTCGAGACGATGATGAAGCGGCGACGGCCCATCCCCGATATCGATTCACGCGACCAGAACCGCCGGGCGCTGGCCGAACGGATGGCGATCAACAGTGTTGTCCAGGGCTCGGCGGCCGACCTTATCAAGATCGCGATGGTGGACTTGCACAGGCGGCTCAGCCCGCGAGCCGCGGCTGCGCGTGATGGAGCGCCGCCCGAGATCGAGGGGGTGCGCATGCTGCTGCAGATCCACGACGAGTTGGTCTTTGAGGTGCCCGAAGACCGGGCGGATGCGACGCGCGATCTGGTGGTCGAGCGTATGGAACGCGCAATGGTGCTGGACGTGCCGCTGGTGGCGGACGCTTCGGTGAGCAGCGATTGGTACGGCGCGAAGTAGGGGAGATCGACTCCCCCGCGACGCTCTGTGCCCGCCCTATTCGACGCGCTCAAATCGGATATCGCGGGCCCGGCCGTTGCCGGCGATGAACGCGGTGGCGTGGCCGGTCTCGTCGGTCTCGAAGGCAACGGTGGCAACGGGGAAGCCGCCGGTGAACTCGCGCTCGGTGTTGGGCGTGAGTTTGACGTCGTCAAAGCGGCGATGCTGGATGACGAGGTGGTCGTCCTCGAGCGCGATGGTGTAGAACGTTTCGAGCTCTTCGCTGAAATAACGGCCGGTATAGGCAGCCAGCGCGTCGGCGTCGGGGGCCCACGCCTCGTCTTCAAGACGTTTGCCGGGATGATCGCCGTTCTGGTGAAGCATGATCGACTCGGCGGTGCCGGTGTCGCCGAGGTTGAAGGTGATGCTGGCATCGACGACGGTGATCTTGAACCTGTTTGTGGCAATCGGGACGATCTCGAACTCGGGCTGGCCGGTCGCTTGACCCATGAGCGTGTCGCCGTCGCGCCAGAACCTGAGGACGAATCCGGGGGCTTCCTCCAACTCGAACCGGCCGGCGAGTGCGTCGAACGATTCGGCGTCAAATGTAGTCGGGTCGAACTCCTCGTCCGCGCTGTCGACCTGGGCTTGGTCGTCCCCATCCGGCAGGGGTTCCATGCTGTCCTCGAAGAACGCGGTCGCGACCGCGTCGGAGATGGTGCCGAGGAACGTGGCGTTGTTGCTCTGGGTGATGACAGCGGCATCAAGCTCGGGGAAGTACATGACCATAGAGCGGTGGGCGGTGTCGGCGCCGCCGTGCTGGATGCGTTTGAGGCCGCGCAACTCGTCGATGAAGAGCCCGAATCCGTAGCCGGTGGGCTTGCCGTTGGTGAGGACGTAGGGCGTGGACATCTGCTCGAAGATCGCGGGGCTTCCCAGCTCGCCGGTGCGGTAGTTGCGGACCCACTTGGCGAGATCGGGGATGGTGGTGTAGATGCCTCCCGCACCGGTCGAGCCGCCGAGGTCTCGCGCGATCTGATAGCCGCCGTCTTCGGTTGGGGCGTAGCCCTCGGCACGGCGTTCGATGAGCTCGGCCGGGTTTTTGCGGACGAACGTGTCATTCATGCCGAGCGGGTGGAAGACGTTGGCCGCCATCCAGCCGGCAAAGGTTTCGTCGCTGATGCGTTCGACGGTGGTCGCAAGCAGGCCGAACGCCGTGTTGTTGTAGTTCCACTCGGCGCCCGGGCTGTTCTGGAGCGCGGGCTGGTGCTGGACAACCGCGATGAGCTCGTCGCGGTCGATGGAATCGCCGCGATCAAGGCGGCGGCCGGACATGGCAAGGGTGTTGAGAAACTCGCGGTAGCCGCTGGTGTGGGTGAGCAGGTGGCGGACGGTGACGGTCTCGCCGAAGTCGGGCAGCTCGGGGATGTACTCGCGGATGTCGTCGTCGAGATCGAGCTTGCCTTGCTCGGCGAGGAGCAGAATGGCGTAGGCGGTGAACTGTTTGGTGGTCGAGCCGATGTTGGTTCGGGTGTCGATCTCGAAGGGAATGCCGAAGGTGAGGTTTGCGGAGCCGTAGGCCTTGGCGAACGCGAGCTCGCCGTCCTTGACGACCGCGATGACACCGCCGGGCGTGCGGGGGTCGTCGTAGGCGACCATGAGCTGATCGACCCGGGCTTCGGGAGTGGACGCGATCGGCTCGGCCCGGCGGAGGCGGAGGGTGTACTCGCCGGTTTGGTCCTCGAAGGGCGCAATCTCGATCCGGTAAGTGCCCGCGGCTTTGGACTCGAACTGGAAGGGTTCGTAGCCCCGGGGAGGGCCGTCGAACTTGCCGACGATCTCGCCCTCGTCGTTGTAGATCGTGACGACGACATCGACGGTTTTCTGGTCGGCGGTGCCGTAGACGAAGTAGCCCTCGCCGAGATCGACGGTGTAGGAATCGGCACCACCCTCGGCCAGTGAGCCGGTGACTTCGCGGTCTACAGCAAGCGCTGTCGCGCTCTGGGCGAGCGCCCACGCGGGGCTCAGCGCGACGAGGCCGACAGCAGCGAGCAGCCGGATGGCGAGGGCGTGGCGGGTGCGAAAGAAGCATGCGTGGGCCGACAGGTGCATGGTCGTGTCTCCGGCGGGTGGTTGGTCAGGTTCGTGATCTGGTCGTTGCCGAGCGTACTCGGTCTTGGCGCAACGTCCACCCTCGCCTCGGTGCAGGGCTGTCGATTTGTTTGGAGAACCGGCACGCGGGTTTCAGGGGAGAGGTGGAAACTTCGGCGGGCTCAGTCGATCCAGCGGCGGAGCAGGTCGGCGACCTCGGGCATGGATCGGCACACCTCGGTCGCGCCGGCTGCGGCGAGCGCGTCGGGGCTGGTGAGATCGGCCAAAGCGACGACCCGCATCCCGGCTGCGACGGCGGCCTGCACGCCACTTGCGGAATCTTCGACCACGATCGACGCGGCGGGCTCGCTGCCCATCTGTGCAGCGGCATGGAGAAAGAGCGCCGGGTCGGGCTTCCAACGTTGGATCTCGTAGGCGCTGAAGCGGCGACCCTCGAACCGGTCGAACCAGCCCTCGGCCCAGCGGGAGCGGTCGATCTGCCCAAGGGTGAGCTGCATCTTTGTGTGCGGGGCGTTGCTCGCGACCGCGTGGGTGACCTCGGCTGCATCGAGCCAGTCGAGCAGGTCGGCTGCGCCCGCGATCGGCGGGACCCCGTGACGCTCGAACCGTTCGACCATGCGGGCGCGGTACCGCGTGATGAACTCGTCGCCGAGCGTCGTCCCGGTCTTGTGCTCAAGGAGATCACGGATCTCGTGCAGGTCGCGGCCTTTGAACCGTTCGATGGACTGCGCAGGGGTGACCGGCCAGCCGAGCTCGGTCGCCATCGTCGCGAGAAGGTTGGTGGTGATGCGTTCGCTATCGACGAGCACGCCGTCGCAGTCGAGAATGACCAGGGGCATAGGGATTTCCGTGTGGCAGGATGAGGCGGGCCGCAAGTGTAGAGCGCGTCAGAACCGTTTGAGATTGGCGTCCTCGACACGGAGGCCGGCGCGGCGGGCGAACTCCGAGAGCTGGACCCGGTTGGCGGTGTTGAGCTTTTCGCGCAGGCCGTCGCAGTGGCGTTCGATCGTGCGCGGGGAGCGGTGGAGCGTGTCGGCGATCTGCTTGGTGCTCATCCCGTGACCGATCAGCGCGAGGACCTCGATCTCCCGGCGGGTGAGTGGGTTGAGGGGCCCGAGACTGACGAGCTTGCTCTCGACGATCTCGAAGGCCTCGGGATTCTCGGGGTCGTGCTCGCCTTCGACGATGGTGATGAGAAAGGAGGGTGGCCCGCCCTCGGGATCGTCAAGCAGGCGGATCGTGCTCTGGAGTTGGACCCCGTCGCGGATGTGGCGCATGATCGCGGGCTTGCCGGATTCGACGATGCCCTGAAACATGACCATCCGCTCGGCGACAAACTCCTTGTCGAAGAAATCGCTGAGGGATTTCCCGACCGCCTCTTCCGGGGTCCTGGTCTTGAAACAGAGTTCGCAGGCGCGGAAGTTGGTGTAGCGGAGCACGCCCTCGGCGTCGATGATACAGAACCCGACGCCCGGCTCCGACTTGAACATTGCGCAGATATCGGCGTGAACGGTGCTGTCTTTGCAACGACCGGCCGTGTCGTCAGGCGAAGTCATCCCTCATGATAGCCCGCGAGAATGCCGGGGTAGGAGTCGGGCAAGTCTTTGGCGGTAACCGGTCCCAAAGCCGTGCTCACCGTCGGCCGACATATCGGCTCGGGGCGTGCTGAAACGCGAACAGGGGCGTGATGATGAGCAGGACCAACGAGAGGGGGAGTGCGAGAAGTCCGGTGTAGAGGCTGGACGCCAGGCGGGTCCACAGTTCGCTCGCGGGGGCCCACGCGGTGGGGTCGCCGGTGAAGCTGCGGACGGTGAAGAGTGCGGTCACGATCACCTGCCAGACCGCAAAGCCGACCGCCGCGAGGACGGCGATGGTCAGCGGATTGCGGCGGAAAAGCAACCCTCTGACCGCGATGATGAGCTGGCACATGAGGAGCGCGCCCAGCGCGTTGGGGCCGAGCACCGTGAAGCTGCTGGCCGCGTCAATGCGGGGGATCGGGGCGGTGAGGTCGATCAGTGCGCCGAGGATGAGGCACGCCCACTGCGAGGTGCGGGGCGGGGCGGCGGACGCGACAAAGACCGCGTAGATCGCAAGGAAACTCGGCGCGATCGAGGAATCACCCAGGCGGAGCGAAGACTTGAGCCCCAGCTCGAGCCCGAGCATGATCCAGGTGACAAACGCGAACACGAGCCAGTTCATGGTGTGCCCCCCGTGCTGCGGTCGCGCTCATCGCCGGGCATTTCGCTGACGCGGATGATGACCTCGGTGACCCGTTCGAGGGCGACCGTGGGGCGGACGATGACGACCGGGCGAAGGGGAGAGTCGGGGGCGGGCTCGACCGCTTCGACGGTGCCGAGCACGAGCATCTGGGCGCCCGCCGGCCATTCGCCGTCGTCGAGGCGGACGAGCTGTCCGACCTTGATCTGGGTGGTGGCGTCTGGGTCTTCGGGGTCGTACGCCGCGTCGCCGCGGAGGGTGCCGTCGCCGACGGGCTGGAGCGAGCAGGTGACGCCGCGACCATCGCCGATCATGACCAGTCCCTGGATAAAGCCCTGTGACTTGGCGGTGATGGGACGGATCCAGCTGGTGCGATTGGAAGCGTCGATGACCGCGCCGAAGAGCTGGACCCCTTCGACCGCGACGACGTCGTTGGTGTGGACACCCTGGCGCGTGCCGGCTCGGATGAGGAGCTGGGCGTTGGAAGGATCGCTGCCAGCCCCGATCACCGGGGCGTAGAGCAGGCGGGTGCTGACCGAGGGGTTGAGCTCAACCATGAGCCGGAGTTGTTCCATCTGGCGGAGCAGGTCGTTGTTGCGGCTCTTGGCCCGTTCGTAGAGGGTTTTGTACTCGTCAACCTGACGGCGGAGCTGGGCGATCTCGGCGGGTTCGGCGGCTCCGAGTTTGGCCGGAGCAAGCCAGCCGCCGATGGCGCGGAGAGGCTGGGCGACCGGGGCGCTGACCAGCTCGACGAGGCCGCCGATCCATGCGTTGGGCAAGAGCCAGCGATGGGGGACGACGCTGAGGACGAGCAGCAGCACCACTGCCGCGGGGAGCAGTCGGTCGGCGTGAGTGCGTTGGTGCGCTTGTCGCCCCATCGTGGGTGGTGTGCGGCTCTTGGCGGGGCCGATGCGAACGGGTGTGAACTGCTAGAAAGTCAGTGATTTGGTCACAAATACACGAAGGGACGGTGCCCCGTGTGGTGCGGGTTGTGGCGGCGGAGGTCAGAGCTCCAGATTGGTCTCGAGAGTGTCTTTCCATTCGTCGATATTTTCGAGGAAGAGGGCGGTGCCTCTTGCGACGCAGGTGAGCGGGTCGTCAGCGAGAACGCACGCCAGGCCGGTGGCTTTTTCAACGACGAGCGCGAGCCCGCGGAGCAGCGCGCCGCCGCCGGCCATGGTGACGCCGTTCTCGACGAGGTCGGCCGAGAGTTCGGGCTCGGCTTTTTCGAGTGTCCGGGTGACCGCTTCGATGATCGCGTTGACGGGTTCCTGAAGAGCCTCGCGGATTTCTTCGCTGGAGACGACGGTTTTGCGTGGAAGGCCGGAGATCATGTCGCGGCCGCGGACCTCCATGGTGGTTTCTTCGCCGGTGGCTGCGGCCGATCCGATCTCGATCTTGATCCGCTCGGCGGTCTGCTCACCGACCATGAGGTTGTAGGTCCGCTTCATGTGGCTGATGATTGCTTCGTCCATGTCGTCCCCGGCGACGCGGACTGACTCACAGACCGCGATGTCAGCCAGGGACATGATCGCGACCTCGGTGGTGCCGCCCCCGATATCGACGATCATGCTCGCGGTTGCTTCGGCAAAGGGCAGCCCCGACCCGATGGCAGCCGCGACGGGTTCCTCGATGAGGTAGGTCTTCCAGGCCCCGGCTCGCTCGGCGGAGTTGAAGACCGCTTGCTTTTCGACCGCGGTGATTCCCGAGGGGATGGAGATGACGACGCGGGGGCGGACGAGCCGGTTCTTGCCGTTGACCTTGCGTATGAAGTAGCCGAGCATCGCTTCGGTGATCTCGAAGTCGGAGATGACGCCGTCTTTGAGCGGTCGGATGGCGGTGATCGAGCCGGGGGTTCTGCCGAGCATTTCCTTGGCAACCCATCCGACGGCTTCGCCATTCTTGAGCACCTGGTTGGTGCCCTTACGGACAGCGACAACGCTCGGCTCATTGAGCACGATACCTTGCCCGCGCACCGCGACAAGGGTGTTGCAGGTGCCGAGGTCGATACCCATGTCCACTCGGAACATGCGAAGAAAGCGGTTGAAGTCCACGGAAAGGTTCTCTCAGGCGTCTGTTCGGGGCTTCGTACCCGGTTGTGTGAGCCTTCGGACGTGCGCGGCGTCGCTTAGGCGTCAGAATCCATCCTTGATGTCGTGCCCGATCGACCAGAGCCGGCCGCGCATCGGCTAGGGCAGTGATTATAGGGTATCGGGCTTGCCCAGCTTGTGCCACCAGAGGATTCTTATTCGAGTGAGTCTGCCGAAGCCCTTGTGGAGGCCGGTGGTGCCGTATGCCGCTGGACCTCGGCCCGCAGTGATACGGGCTGGTGGGGATGGGGGCGAAAAAACGCCCCGGCCCTTTCGGGTCGGGGCGCATCCACGGTCGGGTTCAGTGGCCGTGGAGGGAAGGGTCAGGGGAAGGAAGATCAGCGGTTGGACGCCAGAGGCCCCGCAGGGGCGGCCGGGGCGGCGCTGTCGGGAGTGATCTCGATCACGTCGGGCTCAAACTCGATGACCTGGTAGTCGCTGCTGAGCAGGTCCGCGCCGATGCGGGTCTGGTAGGTGAGCTCCTGGCGGGCGAGGTCTGCCTCGGCCTGCCGTTCGTAGTCGTTCTGGTTTGATGCCAGCGAAAGATCGTTGAGGCGGGCTTCCTGCTCGGCGAGGATGCGGGCGATGCGACCCTTGACGTGGTCGGGGCTGGCGACTTCGCCGTAGCGGTCGTACTTGGCGAACGAATCCTGCCGTTTCTCGAGCATCTCGATCATGCGGTCGTTGCGGGCGATGGCGTCGACCTGTCGGTCGAGCTGCCAGAGCTGGGTCTGGAAGTCGGCCCGCTCGGATTCGAGCTGGTTGAGGATCTGGGTGAGGCGGACCTCCTGCTGCTGGAGCACGGAGAGGTTGGCATCGAGGTCCGCAGCTTTGCTCATGTAGGAGCTCTGGAGCTGGCTGATCTGGTTCGCCTTGGCGTACGCCTGGTCCATGTTCATGGCTTCTTCGCCGAAGCGGACGCGGACGATCGAACCGGTGCTGCCGTTCTGTGCGGTCTGGGCTTTGGCGAGCAGGGCCTTCATCTGGCCGAAGTCGGCCTGGGCGAGTTCGGCAACCCGGAGGCTGACGGTGCGTTCGCGGCTGATTTGGCCGAGCTGACTCTGCAACTCGGCGAGGTCACCCTTGACCTCGGCGATACGGCCGGGGTACTGGGCTTCGAGCTCACGCAGCTGCTGCCGGAGCGCGACGGGGTCGTCGATCTGCGAGTCGATGGAGGCATTGATCTTGCCTTGCATCGAGCTGAGAAGTGCGTGGGCGCGGCTCGGCCCCATGACGGCGAATGCGGTGCCTGTGGCGAGTGTGCCGGCGACGCTTATCCAGATGACGGGTTTCAGAAATCCCATGGTCAGCCTCCTGTCGAGTCTCATTTCGAGATGCCTTCTTGCGGCCTCCGACGCGGGGTCGCTGAGTTGGCTTTGGGTCAGTGCTTCGGGGATGTGATTGGGAGGCGGTGACTTTGTCTTTCAGGGTTGGTTGGCCGATTCGTTGCGAAAGTTGGTGTGGGGGGTGGATTCTCGGACGGTTTGGAACACGGGCCGCATGTGGTATCCTCTATAGAGTCGGGGCGTACCTCCCGGCGGTGAAAGCGGCGGTGCTGCTCTCCGAAGGTTTGAGTGGGAAGGTTCTTTTGGCTTGGCACGCACCGCCGGGCGGGGCTTCCCGTACCACACGGCAGCCGGATTGCCCTCCAGGGTCCGGCTCGATGGAGCGTCCTTGTGCTGAGTTCGATGACGACATCTTTCGTGGCCCGCCTCCGCGCCAACGACCAGGCGGCCTGGTTCGAGCTGTGGGAGACATTCGGGCCGGTGGTCAGAGCCCAGATCATGAAATGGGGTAACGGCCGCATCGGGGCCGAGACGGTCCGCGACCTCTCACAAGAGACCATGGCTGCCCTCTCCAACTCGATCGAGCGGTACGACCCGTCGCGGGGGGCGCGGTTCAGCACGTGGCTGCTGGCGATTGCGAGGCACGTTCTCGGCGACGAGATGGACCGGCGGATGGCTGCCAAACGCGGCCGGGGCAAGCGCGGCACCTCGCTGGAAGAGGCGTGGATGACCACATCCGGCGGCGTCGGCGTGGATGAGGCGTACGAGGCTGCGGTCTTTCGTGCGAAAATCGAAGCCGCGATTCGGCAGGTCGAGAAAGCGTGCGAGTTCACTGACTTCGAGATCTTTCGGATGCGGGTGCTCGATGGGCAGAGCGGCAAAGACGTGGCGGTCGCGGTCGGGGTGAGTGAGCCGACGGTGAGCAGGAGATTGGCGAAGGTCCGCGAAATGCTGCGTTCGCGGGTTGCTCAGACCGTCGCGACGTTCAGCTTCACCGAAGAGGAGCTTGCTGAGGGCGAACGAAACGGGTTGGTGCAGAGCCCCAACAAGGCAGACGACGCCCTGTTTGACGAAGCGGTGGGGGAGATCTTCCACCGGCAGATGGAGTTGAGGGCGACAGGCGAGCGTGGGGAGAGGTTCTAAGGACCCGCGCGAAGGGAGCAAGAGCATGCAGGTCGCTTTCGGATTTATTGCGGTGGTCTTTGGCTTGCTTGTCGCAGCGATGCTGCTCGCGGTCGTGCTGGTCCCGCTCTTTCGTGGGATCGGCTGGCTCGTTCGCCACCTCTTCGCGTTTGTGGGCGGCGAGATCAAGGACACCCTGCGGGTCGTCGGTGCGGTCATCACCGCGCTGGTCTTCAGCCTGCTGGTCGTCGGGAACATCCTGATCTTTCGCTGGTCGGCGTCGTCGCACTTCGGTAGGGCGTTCTCGGCGGAGATATCCGCGGGCGCATCGAGCATCTACCGGATATTTGTCGGGCACCCGGCGCGCTTGCTCGGGCTCAAGTCGCTGGTGGACGGCATCGAGAACCGCGTGCCCCAGGCGGTCGCGGCCGCCCCAACGCGGGACAAACCCTCGCGCCGGACCGGGCAGTTCGAGCACTACAAGATCGTCGGTTCGTTGCCCGGCGGCGGGTCGGGCGGCAAGCTGTACGTCGCCGAGCCAGACGACATCAAGCTCGCGTCGTTTGCCCGCAACGGGCACGGCGATATCGGGCAGGTGGTGGTCAAGTCGTTCAGCCTGAAGGACGGGTCGAGCCTGCCGCAGATCGTGCGGGAGAGCCGGTCGCTGGACGCGGCGAAGAAACTGGGGCTGGTGCTCGATCACGAGCTGACGCCCGAGCGGTTCTATTACGTGATGGAATACATGCCCGGCGAGTCGCTGGGTGTCGAGACGCAGCGGATGCACGCCGCGAGCCCGGCCGAGGGATTGAGCGACGCGAACCTGCGGCGTGGGCTTGGGTACGTTGAGGGATTGCTGGCGACGCTGCGACGGTACCACGACGGCGGGCTGTGGCACAAAGACGTGAAGCCGGACAACATCATTATTCATGATGGTGATGCGCACCTGGTGGACTTCGGTCTCATCACGCCGCTGCGTTCGGCGATGACGCTTACCACGCACGGCACAGAGTACTTCCGCGACCCGGAGATGGTGCGGATGGCGCTCAAGGGTGTGAAGGTCCACGAGGTGGACGGCGCGAGGTTTGACGTGTATGCCGCGGGTGCGGTGTTGTATTCGACGATCGAGAACTCGTTCCCCGCCCACGGCGGGCTCAGCCGTATCAGCAAGCGGTGCCCGGACACGCTGCGATGGATCGTGCGGCGGGCGATGACGGACTACGACAAGCGGTACCCGACGGCTGCGGCGATGCTGGCGGATGTGCAGTATGTGCGGTCGGCGCAAGACCCGTTCAACGTGAAACCGGCGGAGCTGCCAAGTGTTGCGGGCGGCATTGCCGAACCGAACGAGCCGGTGGTCGAGGTGCGCGATGAGGACCTGGCGTTTATGCCTCCGGTACAGCCGACCAACCCAACCAAGGCAGTGCCCACGCCCGGCGGCGGCCCGCGCCGGGCTGCGGCGACCATGGCGGCTGCGATCGCGGCGGCTCGGGCAAAGCCCAAGCTCAACGTGACCGGGTGGTGGTCGGGCAAGTACAAGCTTGAAGACGACGAGAAGCTGGCGGGCAAGGGCTCGCGGGCGGTGGCGATGGGTCTGGCACCCAAGCCGTTTGTCAAGGTCGGCAAGTTCGGAACGTCGGTCGCTGAGTCACTGCGTGAGACCGACGCGATGTTGGATGATGCGTTCGGCGAGATTGATGCTGCGATCGACGGCGAGGCGAAAGCGGATCAGGAGTTCTTCCGTGCTGCCCATCGCGCTGGAGGGGCTGGGGCAGCGGGCGCTCGACGTCCGGCGGCTGAGCAACTCGAATCGGCGAGGGCCCGGGCGGCGGCGCGTCGTTCGTCTGCGCAGGAACGCATGAATCGGCACCGCCACAACCGGTCGGGCCGCAAACACGCCAGCGGCGTGAACTTCGGCGTGGCGGCGAGCCTCTTTATCTTCCTGGCGTTTGGCGTCGGGCTCGCGGGCCTGCTGGTCACCGGCAGCCTGAAACAGAACAATGTCTCGACGGTGCAGATCGACGGCGAGACGTATGTGGATGGCGTTCTCGCACAAGCTTCGGCGGTTGCCGAAGCGATGGGTGACGGCGTCTCGGCGTTGGTCAACGCCGAGAGCCCCGAGCCGATCGCAGCACCAACGCTGCGAGGGCGGGTGCTGGTAGTTGATGACCTGTCACGCCCGCTCGACTCTCGGGTCTCGGCGTGGCTTCGCGGCGGTGTCGCGCTGATGGAGCAGGCGGGACTGGAAGTGTTCAGCACACTGAGCGACAACCAGACCGACGCTGCGGACGTGAACGAACTGGTGGCGCGGGTCAAGGTTGCCAGAGCGCAGCAGCCCCTGGACAGCGGCAAAGCCCGCGAGGCAATCTCGAACTGGTTGCACGCCGAGGACAGCGCCGACGTGCTGGTGTGGATCGACCCGGCACCGGCAGGAGAGGGGCAGCCGGCGGTGTACGTCTTCGGCTCGCCCGAGGCATTGGAAGGGGCGCCCGAAGGGTTCCTGCCGATGATCGAGAGGTTGTTTTCGCCGCAGGGGTAAGGGAGCAGATGATCGCCATGGTGGCGGACAGCGCACATGATAATGAATGTGAATATGTACCAGATGTCCCCTCGCTCGCGCGAGGGGCTCTGTTTTTGCACTCAGAGTTTCTAATTTGTGTGTGAAACTCTGGTGAGTGTGTCGAGGGTCGCGGCGGCGCGGCCCTTGTCAATCGCTTCGGTTGCAAGCGCAAGAGCGGCCGCCATGTCGTCGGTGATTCCCGCAACAACAATCGCAGCCGCGGCGTTGAGCAGGACCATCTCGCGGTGCGGGCCGGGCGTGCCGTCGAGCACGTCGCGGATGATGCGGGCCGAGTCTTCGACGTCGGTTGCCTGGAGGTCGGCGAGTGTCGCTGGCGCGAGCCCGAGGGCGGCCGGGTCGATGGTTTGCTCGCGGGTAGTGTCGTGCTCGACGTGGACCAGGTGGGTCGGCGCGGTGGTGGAGAGCTCGTCGAGCCCGTCGGCGGCGTGGGCGATGATGGCGCGGGTCGCGCCGAGTTGCACGAGCGCCTCGCCGAGCAGCGGCAGAAACCGTGCGTCGTAGACACCGATGAGCTGCCGATCGGCGCCGGCGGGGTTGGTCAGCGGGCCGAGGATGTTGAAGATCGTCGGGAACCCCAGCGAGCGGCGGGGCCCGATGGCGTGCTTCATCGCGGGGTGGTGGTGGATCGCAAAGCAGAAGCAGACCCCGGCCTCGCCGAGACAACGCGACTGGACCTCGGGGGATGCCGCGACGTTGACCCCGAGCGCTTCGAGCACCTCGGCCGAGCCCCGCCCGGTGCGCGAGCGGTTGCCGTGCTTGGCGACGAGGACGCGGGGAGTGCCGGTTGAGGCGGCTGCGGCAACAATCGCAGCCGCGGTCGAGACGTTGAAGGTCTTCGGCGCGCCCCCGGTGCCGCAGGTGTCGATGAGGACCGCGTCGTTTGTGTCGGGCGGTCGGGGGACGGGGGTGACGTGCCTTCGCATGACGCGGGCAGCACCCACGATCTCGTCAACCGTGACGCCTCGGGCTTGGATGAGCGCGAGGATGCCGGCGATCTGGGCGTCGTCGAGCCCGCCGGTGAGGAGAGCCTCGAAGAGCGCCTCGGCTTGCTCGGCCGAAAGGGTGTCGCCGGAGAGGAGGTGCCCGAGCGTGCCGTGGGCGCTGCCGAATGGTGGGGTAGAGGTCATGCCGCTAGCTTATGGGATCACGGCTGAGAATATCGGTGCCCGCCGAGCGGTTTCTTTGCCACTTCATGTGGAGGCATCTTTAGAGCACCGACCCACCGGGCGTGCGGTCTCGTACACTCTCTAGAGATGGACGCGGCACGCACCAGACAAGTAGCAGGGCGGGTTCGCCGGCGAGTGCTGGCGGGGTCGATGGTTGCGCGCGGGGGGTGGGGGCTGCTGGGTGGTGCTGTCGTCGGTCTGGCAGCAGTGATCGCCACGCGGGTCAGGCTGCTGGGCGCGGTCGAAGCGACTGGCGAATCGGGCGGCAATGGGCCGACGCTGTGGGGCCTGCCTTGGTGGGGGCTGCTTGGTGTGGCGGTCGGTCTTGGGCTTTTGCTCGGTGCAGCAGCCGGGCTCTTCGGACGGCGGACACTGCTCGCCGCGGCCCAGCGTGCGGATGAGGCCGGCGGGCTGCGCGACCGGTTGAGCAACGCGCTGACTTTCGCTGCCAGGACAGCACCGACACCGAGCGAACAGCTGGCAGTCGCAGATGGCGAACACGCCGCCGAGCGGGTGGACGTGCGGCGGGTCGCGCCGGTGCGGTTCGGATCGGTATGGGCGGCGTGGCCGGTGGTCGTGGCGGCGGCGGTGGCGAGTGGGCTGTGGGTGCCGGTGCGGCAGGCGGAGGTGCGGCAGGTCGCCGAGCGCGAGACCACGAACCAGGAGCGGGACGCGGCGGCCGAGGTGATCGCCCAAGCCGCTGCCGAGGTGCGCGAGGCGGTGGGCGAAACACCCAGCGAACTGGCGACCGCTGAAGAACTCGCACGGATGGAGGCGATCGAGCGGGAACTGCTCGAAGGCATGGGCGACCCGAGCGAAGCGATCGCCGAGGGCGCACAGCAACTGGAAGCGATTGCGGATCGGATCGAACGGGAGGCAGAAACCGATGCCATGGCAGACCAGGCGACGCGCGAAGAGCTCGCCCGAACGATGGACCCAGCCGAGGACGACTCGGAGCTGGCTCGAGCGCTCGCCGATGGGGACTTGGAGGGTGCCCGCGACGCGGCCGAGCAGCTGTTCGATCGGATCGACGAGCTGAGCCCGGCCGAGCGTGAACGGCTTGCGGGGGAGCTGGAGCGGCTCGCCGAGCGGGCGTCGCGTGAGGAAAGCAGCGAGCCCGTGGACACCGAGGCATTGCTGCGCGAGCAGGGGATCGAGGATGCCAGCGACATCGTCGAGTCGCTGGACCCAGCGCCGATCCGCGACCGGCTGGAGCGCGAGGGGATCGAGCCCGAGGCCGCCGATCGGCTGGCCGAGGACATTGCCGAGCGGAACCGGGAGCGGGAAGCCCAACAGCGCGCGCAGGAGGAGATGAACGAACTCTCTGACGCGGCGCGGGAAGCAGCCGAGGAGCTGCGCGAGCCGCCGCCTGAACGGGGACGCGACCAGCAGCAGGATGAGGGAGCAGAGCAGCCCGGGCAAGAGCAGCGCGAAGCGGGAGATCCTTCGCAAGAGGCGAAGCAGGAGCAGGACGAACCTCAACGCGGCGAGGATTCGCAGAGCCGTGAGAATCGGCAACAACAGAACGAACAGGGCGAACGCAGTGAAGAAACAGGCCGCGATCTGAACGCCGAGCAAGACAGCAAGCAAGCAAACGGGCAAGACGAGAAACAGCCGAGCGAACAGCAGGGTGCCCAACGCGACACGCAGGGTGGCGAGGACCAGACTCAGCAAGAGCAACAGCAAGGCAAGGACGGGCAGGAGCAGCAACGCGAAGCACCACGGCAGCAGGACGACGGTGCTGGAAAGCCGACGCAGGAGCGTGAACAATCGAACGGGCAATCAGAAGAGCGGCCGGATGAGCAGGCACGCGAGCAGGAGGGCGAACAGGGCGGGCAGGGGGAAGCGCGGCCGAAGGATGAGAACTCTGCCCGTGACACGACAGAACCTCAAGGGGGAGAAGAGCCTCAAGAGAACGGGGGTGAGCCGGCAATTGCTCAGGGTGAGCCGGGTGGTGCGCAAGACGAAAGCAGCCGCGAACAACCGACCGACGGCCGTGGTGAGCCGTCTGACCCTCGGGGTGTGGAGCGGCTGCGCAAACAGCTCGAGCGGATGGCCGAGCGCGGGGAATCGGCGCAGGAGCAGCAGGAATCGGCCGAACGGCTGCGGGAGCGGGCGGAGCGCATGCTCGAAGGTGCCTCGCCCGAACAACGCGAGCAACTCGAAGAGCTGGCGCGGGAGATGGCCCGCAATCGGGGCGCGGGCGACCCCGCGGGCGACCCGGGCGGCGACGGCGGGACGGACCAGAGGCGCGCAGAAGGTGCGCAGGCTGCGCCGGACCGTGAGTGGAAGACCGAGGACGTGAACGCCCGGGCCGAGGCAACGGGCGAGCCGGGCAGCGAGGGGCGGGTGATCGCTGAGTGGTTCGGCAAGAACGGCGATCGGCCGGTCGGCGGCCCAAGCGGGAATGCTGCGGGCTCGGCGGTGCGTGATGCGGCGCGGGGGGCCGAGCGCGCGGTCGAGCGAAGGGCGGTGCCTCGGGAAAGGCGCGAGCTGGTGCGCCGGGTGTTCGAGCGCTATCGACAGCGGGCGGCTGCGGCGCAGAAGTCGGGCACGGATTCTGAGAAATCTGGCGGCGGCGAATCGGACACCGAATCGGACAGCAAGTCCGAGAGCGGTTCGGACAACGGCTCGTGATGCGGGGGGTGTGAATGCCGATCGGGTTTGCTCAACCGATGTGGTTTCTGCTGGCGTTGGCGGTCGTGCCGATGGCGTGGCTCGCGGGGCGATGGTTTTTGTCCATGAGTCGGATGCGCCGTTGGAGCGCCGTTGCTGCGCGGGCGTTGTTGTTTCTTGTGATCGCGGCGCTGCTTGCCGGGGCGGTCTCGGTGCGTCGGACCGATCGGCTCGCGGTGGTCGCGGTGATCGACGTGTCCGAATCGGTGCGGCGGTTCGGGGACGAATCGGTCGCGGTGCAGCAGAGCAGAGCAGCCGGGGCGATCGACGCGGCCCGCGCGGCACTGGCTCGCGCAACCGCCGAGCGCGGCGCAGAAGACTTGCTCGGCGTGGTGGTCTTTGACGGGCGTGCGATCGCGATTGCAACCCCGACGCGGGCCGACCCGCTGGACCGCCCGCTCGATGTGTCGATGGCTGCCGGGACGGATATCGAGTCTGCGCTGCGGTACGCCTCGGCAATGATCCCGGCCGACGCGGCGGGGCGGATCGTGCTGTTCAGCGACGGGAACGAGACGATCGGCGACGCCGAGCACGCCGCGGCCGAACTGGTTGCCCGGCTCTCCGGGGCGAGCGGCGGTCGGTCGGGCGTGCCGATTGATGTCGTGCCGCTGGAGTACGACATCGAGCACGAGGTGATCGTCGAGACGGTCGACGTGCCTCCGACCGCCGAAGAGGAATCGGTGGTGGCGGTGCGTGTGGTGCTCCGGTCGGCGGGTGAGGCCGAGGGAACGCTGCGGCTGTCGCGCAACGGGGAGGAGATCGACATCAGCCCGGGTGCTGCGGGGCTCGGGCGGGCGTTGCGTCTGTCGGCGGGTCGGCGGGTGGAGGTAATCGAGGTGCCGCTCGAACGCGGGCGGGTGCATCGGTTTGACGCGGTGTGGGAGCCGCGGATACTCCCGGCCGCCGGGGGAGATGCCGACGGCGAGACCGGCGGCGTCACGATGTCGGGCGATACCCGCGTTGAGAACAACCGCGCGGCAGGGCTGACCATCACGCCGGGGCAGGGTGAGGTGTTGATTGTCGACGGCGTCGGGCGCGGTGCGCCGACCGGTGGCGGGGCGTTGCTTGCGCGAACACTGCGACTGGCGGGAATCGGGGTCAGCGCGATCGACCCGGCGGCGATGCCCGAAGACCTTGTGTCGTTGCAGGCCTACGACCTGGTGATCCTGCAGGACGTGCCCGCCGACGCGATGAGCCAGAGGGCCCAGGCAGCGTTGGCGGCGCATGTGCAGGAGCTCGGCGCGGGGTTGGTGATGCTCGGCGGGTACAACTCG
Source organism: uncultured Phycisphaeraceae bacterium (assembly GCA_964394895.1). Classification (GTDB taxonomy): domain Bacteria; phylum Planctomycetota; class Phycisphaerae; order Phycisphaerales; family UBA1924; genus PNC22. The sequence goes on from CAYMZJ010000016.1 coordinate 29,742, forward strand.
TTCGCGGCCGGGGGGTGGCGCGGGTCGGCGATCGAGCCCTTGCTGCCGGTCGATCTGGAGATCCCCGACGAACTGATCGTCCCCTCGGCTGCGGTGATGATCGTGCTCGATTCATCGGGCTCGATGGGGCACAACGTGATGGGATCGGTGCGGACCCAGCAGGAGATCGCCAACGAGTCGGCAGCACTGGCGGTGTCCACGCTCGACAAGCGCGATCTGGTTGGCGTGGTGTCCTTTGACAGCAGGACCCGCGAGGTCGTGCCGCTGGGGCCGAATACCGACCCCGACGCGACCGCCGCACGCATTCGGAGTATCTCGGCTGGGGGCGGGACCGTGATCGGGCCGGCGCTCGGGCTGGCGCGAGATCGGCTGGTCGCAGTCGATGCCGAGATCAAGCACGTGATCTTGCTCTCCGACGGGCAGGCTGCGGACGCCGAGATGCTGCCGGCGATGGCCGAGTCGCTCGGCCGGTTAGGGATCCGCATCACGACGATCAGCGTGGGTGCCGGGGCGGACCAGGAGACCATGAAAGCGGTCGCGGACATGAGCGGCGGCGAACACCACGCGGTGATGAACCCGAGCACGCTGCCGCGGATCTTTGTGCGCGCGATCCGCGTGGTGCGGACGCCGCTGGTGCGCGAGTCGCCGTTTGTGCCTCGGGTGTTGGGGACCGGTTCGCCGTTGGTCGCGGGGTTTGAGGGGGCAGCGCGGGTGCCGGCACTTGGAGGGCTTTCGCTGACGCGGGCGCGGACCGACCCGACAGTGACCACCGCGATGGTGACCAATCAGGGCGAGCCCGTGCTCGCGCACTGGCAGGTGGGGCTCGGGCAGGTCGCGGTGTTTACTTCCGACGCGCGAAGCGACAACTGGGCGAGCATGTGGGCCGCGTGGCCGGGGTACGCCGAGTTCTGGATCGGTCTGGTGCGGAATCTTTCGCGGCCGACCGCAGCAGGGCCCTACGAACTGCAGATGGTGCGCGAGGGCGACGGGCTTATTCTCCGGCTCGATGCTGCCGAAGAGAACGGCGAGCCCGTCAACTACCTTTCGGTGCCCGCGACGGTCTACGACGACCGGGGAGAGGCACGTGAGGTGACGCTGGCGCAGGTCGCGCCGGGCGTCTACGAAACACGGCTCGATCGGCCCGAACCAGGGCAGGTGGTCGCGGTGGTGCGACCCCGGCTCGGGCAGGAGGCGTTGCCGCCGGTGGTCGGGGGGACGACGATCCCGGCCGGCGCAGAGTTCCGCCGGCTCCGCTCCGACGGGGCGTTGCTCGAACAACTGGCAGACATCACCGGCGGGCGGATGCTCGACCTTTCGCAGCCGACGGCGTGGGGGGTGTTTGACCGGGCGGGTGTACCGCCGCGGGTGACGATGACGCCGGTGTTTGTGCCGTTGATGCTGTTGGCGCTGGGGCTGTTTGTGCTTGATGTCGCGACGCGACGGGTGGCGTGGGACCGGTTCGTGAGCCGTGAGTTCGGGGTGGACCTGCGCAAAGCGGCTGCCGAGGCAACCCGAGAACGCGGCGAAGAAGCCGGGCGAGCGCTGGCAGGACTCAAGGCAGGACGATCAGACGCTGCGGACGCGACCTCGGGACGGGGGACGGGAGAGGGTGCGGGGCGGGGTACTTCGGGCCCCGAGCAAGGCAGCCTGGGTGAACAGTCAGCCGCGAGAGTCATCGCCGAGGCAAGGCAGCGACGGGCACGCGAAGAAGCCGAACGGTTGCGGAAACTGCGGGAGGAAATGTTGGGAGCGGCCGGCGCGAAAGGAACTGCGTCAAATCGGGGCGGGACACTCCGGGTCCCGAGCGAGAAAGAGGACGATTCGCAGCAAAAAGATGGGGATGGCGGCACGGGTGGCCTGCTGGCTGCAAAGCGCAGGGCGCAGGTGCGATTCGAGCAAACAGAAGATGAGATATGAGTGAGCGGCTGCACGAGAGAAACCCGATCGGCCGGTTCAGCGACCGGGCGGCCGACTATGTGAAGTACCGCCCGAGCTATCCGGCCGCGGCGATCGACGCGATCTTGAAGGGGCTCACTCCATCGCGGGGCGGGACACTCCGGGTCCCGAGCTGTGGGACCGGCCCCCAGCCGGTGCGAGAGTCTCGGGCGCTCCAAGCCGCCGATGTCGGTGCGGGGACCGGCATCTCGGCGCGACTGCTTGCAGAGCGGGGCGTGGAGGTGTTTGCGATCGAACCCAATGCCGAGATGCGGCGTGCAGGGGAACAGGTGTGTTCGGCGCACATGGAGGGCGGGCTTTCCAGCCCGCAACCCGAATCGTCGGAACGCGGGCTGGAAAGCCCGCCCCCCTGTCCTGCGCCCGGCGGGTGTGTCACCTGGCACAGCGGCACCGCCGAAGCAACCGGGCTCGGCGACGCGAGTGTTGATCTGGTGCTGTGTGCGCAGAGCTACCACTGGTTCGAGCCCGTCGCGGCGTGCCTTGAGTTTGGACGAGTGCTTCGACCGGGCGGCAGGCTTGCGCTGATGTGGAACGATGCCGACGAAAGCGACCCGGTGGCAAAGGGGTATTACGATCTGGTGCGTGCCGCGAGCGAGGGTGTCGGGCCGACCAGCCATCAGACGGTGGCGAAGGAGCCACGGGTCGAGCCGCCGTTTGCGATGTCCGCGATACGGCGGCTGCGCTTTCGCAACGAACAGCGGCTGGATGCCGAGGGGCTCATCGGCCGGGCGATGAGTGCGAGCTATGTGCCGAGGACGGGGGAGAAAGCCGAGCGACTGGTGGAGGGGCTGCGTCGGTTGCACGCCGAGTATGTGGGGGCGGATGGGTGTGTGGGGTTGGTATATAGTGTGTGGGTGTATCTAGTATCTAATATTTGACATCTGATATATCATATTCTTATATTAGACACGCTCGCCGTGCAGGCTCAACCGATCCGCCCCGGTGATCCGCAGCTTGAGCAACTGCCCCGTCAGCGCATCTCGCTGCTCGGCCGGGGCGTTGAAGAAGACGATCAGGTCGGTATCGGTACGGCCCGAGAGCTGGACGGGCTCGGCGGCGAGTGTCGCAACTTGCGGCGACGCGGGTCCGGGGACTGAAGTCCCGCGGCTCGGAGGGGCGGGGGGGTCGGGTGTCGGTGAGTTGCCGTTGACGGTCAGGGTGATTGCGCCGCCCGCGCGGCGGATGTCGCCGTGGCTCATGCCTTCGCGTTTGAGCTGTTGCTTGCTGGGGCCTTCGACGAAGACCTCGACCTCGCGGCCGACCTGTTCGCGGGCGATCGCATCAGAAATCTCTGACTGGACCGCCAGCAGGTCGTTGTTCCGGCGGCGCTTCACCTCGTCGGGCACGTCGTCGGGGATTCGGTCGTACGCGACGGTGCCGGGGCGGGGGGAGTATTTGAATATAAAGCAGTTCTTATATCGTGACCGGCGGAGCAGCGCGACGGTCGCGGCGTAGTCCTCGTCGGTCTCGGTGGGAAACCCGACGATGATGTCGCCCGAGAGCATGAGCGGACGGCCGAGCTCGGGCTGATCGAGATAGTCGCGGGCGCGGTCAATAAAATCGTTGTATTCTTCGACGGTGTAGCCCCGGTTCATCTTCTTGAGCAGGCGGTTGGATCCGGTCTGTGCGGGAACGTGGAGGTATCGGCAGATGCGTGGGTGGTCGCGGATGACCTCGAGCACGTCGTCGCCGAAGTCGCGCGGATAGCTGGTGACAAAGCGCAGCCGCTGGACCGCGGGGACCTCGTCGTGGATGCGCGCGAGCAGGTCGGCGAACGTCGTCGTCGATTCGCCCGCAAAGGCGTCGCGCTGGTGGCTGCCCTTGTACGTCCGCCCCTTCTGCGGCTGAACGACCCCGCCGACCGCGACCGACGCGCCGTGCTCGAAGCGGTAGTGGTTGACCGTCTGCCCGAGCAGCGTGATCTCGATGACGCCGGCGTCGGCGAGTTTCTTGCATTCGTCGATGATGTGGTCGGGCGGGCGATGGATCTCGGCGCCGCGGGTGAACGGGACAACGCAGTAGGTGCAGAACTTGTTGCAGCCTCGGGTGATGCGGACATACGCCGATCGGCTGGCTGCGCCCGACGCGGGATCGACCGGTGAGACGGCGCGGGAGAGGTCGAGCAGCTCGAGCGAGTCCTCCGCGGCTGCGAGTGTTGCGCTGCGGCGGCTGGTGTTGCCCTGGAGCGCGACCTGATGGGCGGACCGAAGTGGAGTGCCGGTTTGGAGAGGCTGGGTGTGTGTACTCCCGGCTCGGAGAGCCGGGCCACCGTTGAGGCTCTCTTTGGTGCGGACCGCGTTGTCGAGGAGTGCGGGGAGTTTGTCGAGTTCACCCGGGCCGCACATCAGATCGACAACCGGCATGCGGCGGATGAGGTCCACGCCGTCGCGTTCGGCCATGCAGCCGAGAACGCCGACGACGACCGACGGGTCGCGGTTCTTGCGATGGGTCAGTTCGCCCAGCCGGCTCCAGACCTTCTGCTCGGCCTGCTCGCGGACCGAGCAGGTGTTGTAGAGGACGACGTCCGCGTCCGCAGCGTTGCCGGTAAAGACGTACCCGAGGCGGGCGAGCTGCCCGGCGACAAGCTCGGAATCGAGCTCGTTCATCTGGCAGCCGAAGGTTTCGAGATAGATGGTGCGTCCGGTCATGTGCGGAGATAGTAGAAGCGCGGGCGGCTGTGCACCGTGGGCGGGAGGAGGTTCTTGTCCGGGGAATCCTCGCTGTCCCGGCCGCTGCCGATACCATTCGAGCGAACCGATCCCGGCTGTGTGAGTCGATCCCGGAGAACCGCCGCCTTGAAACCCTGGTATTCCGCAGCCTGGCTCCGCCGCGTGTCGCTTGCCGACAAGTGTGTCATTCTGTTCGGCGGGGCGGTGGTGCTGATCGTGCTGGTGGCGTTGAGCGTCCCTTGGCTGCGGATGGGGGCGCTGGTGGACGGCGGGCAGCTCGAGCTGAGCCGCAACCTGGCGCGGGCGTGGACCGCTGCCCAGACCGCCACCGGGACCGCAAGCCCGGCCGCGGCGATCGCCGAGCAGGTCGGGTTTGAAGCTGAACGATTGGGCGTCGAGGATGCGCGGGCACGGGCCGAGAGCGACAAGCCCTTCGCCCGGATGCTTCGGCGTCTCGACGGCGAGCAGACGCGGATGGAAGCCCAGCGGGCGCGGTGGGACGGCGCGACGCGGGTCTACCGCTATCTGGCAGCCGAGCGAGCCGAGAACGGTACGTTGCTGTCGGTCGTCCATATCTCGCGTCGTTCGACGGACGCCGCGGGGCAGCTGGTGGTCAACACGGCGTACCTGCTCAGCGCCGGCACGCTGGTGCTGAGCTTGGCGCTGGTGGTGTTCTACCAGATCACGCACCGGATCATCCTCGGGCCGGTGCGGAGCCTGCGCGAGACGGCGGACAGAGTGCGCTCCGGCGAGCTGGATGTGCGGAGTCAGATCGAGACCGGCGATGAGTTCGAGGAGCTGGCCGAGACGTTCAACGGCATGCTCGAACATCTCGCCGAGACCAACGACCAGCTGCGCGCAATCAACACCGCGATGGACGTGCGGCTGACCGATCTTGCCGAGTCGAACCGGGTGCTGTTTGAGACCAACACGCTCAAGAGTGAGTTTCTTGCGAACGTGAGCCACGAGCTGCGGACGCCGCTGAACTCGATTATCGGGTTCGCCGAGCTGCTGCTCTCGATCGCCGAGGCCGAGCAGCAGGAGCAGGCCAGACAGGACGGTGCACCGCCCGATCAGGACCTTGCCAAGCGGACGCGGTACTTGCAGAACATCGAGAAAGCAAGCCGAAACCTCTTGTCGCTGATCGAGGAGCTGCTGACCATGGCGCGGCTCGAAGCGGGGAAGGTGGACCTGCACATCGAGCCGATGAGTGTGCGTGATGCCTGCGAGGGCCTTGTCGCGCTGATCCAGCCGCAGGCCGACCGGCGCGGGGTCTTGGTGCGGGGGGAGGTGGTCGGCGAGGTGCCGATGATCGAGACCGACCCGCGAAGGTTCCAGCAGGTGATATTCAACTTTCTCAGCAACGCGGTGAAGTTTTCCGGGCAGGAGGGAGGGCCCCAGGGGGAGGTGGTCCTGCGGGCCGAGAGACTGCCCGCAGGGCACGGCGGCGACGACCGCGAACGGGTGCGGATCAGCGTGCTCGACAACGGGCCTGGCATCCCGCCGGAAGAGCAGGACCGCGTGTTCGAGAAGTTTCGCCAGCTCGGCGAGGGACCAACACGGCAGTACGGTGGCACCGGGCTCGGGCTGGCGATCGCCAAAGAGCTCGCGCACCTGTTGCAAGGTGATATTCAGCTTGTGAGTGATGCCGGGCGCGGGGCGATGTTCAGCTTTATCCTCCCGGTGTCGTTCGACCACGACCGATCGGCCGAGCAGTTGCTCGAAGGGCGGTTCCGCGGCGCGCTGGCCGGGCGGAGGCGGTGGGGTTGAGGCAGCGGGCTCCTCCTGTGCAAGAGAACGGCACCGATATAGAACGCTTATCTCAACTTGCCGGCACCGGTGACCGCATTGACATAGTGCCGAATGGCGGGGGCACGGTCGTCGGCGTGCGCGTACTCGACAGTCACCACGTCGATTCGGATCGGGCGCGTGGCAAATCGCGGGAGTTGGTGCAGGCTCTTTGCCGTGCGGACAAGTCGGCGGCGCTTGTCGGCGTTGATCGCGGCGGCCGGGGAGATCGTCTGTGACTTTGATTGCGGCTGGGCATGTTCCCCGACAGGTCCGTGGCTCGGTTCCTCGTGGCCGACGACGCGGGCCTTGACCTCGACCAGGACCACCGCCCCGGTCTTGCGATCGAGGCACACCAGGTCGGCCTCGCCGCCGGGCGTCCGGAGGTTGCGGGCGAGGGTGCGGCAGCCGAGCTTGCGGAGGAACCGGGCGGCGTCACGTTCGCCCCGAACGCCGACATCCAAGTGCGCGGCACGGGCTCGTTTCTTCCTGAAAAAAAGCAATCGGCGGCCGGACCGGCCCGGGGTCACGGCGTGCTCTCGCCCTGGTAGTACCACTCCTCGGCGATCTGGACCAGCCGGAGGATAAGGTCGTCGAAGTTGGAGATGCCGGCACGCTGGAAGAGGCGGAACAGATAGCGGGACGATTCCTCGATGCCGCGCGCTTCGATGAGCCGTCGGCGGAGCTCGAGCTGGGCCTCGTAGAGCGTGCGGGAGTTGTCCTCGATCTGGTCGAGATACACCCAGTAGGTAAAGGTCCCCGCGTCGATCGGCCCTTGCCACTGCCCGATCGAGAGCTGCGAGGCCGCCGCCTGGAGCGGTTCGAGCCCGAACAGCTCGGTCTCTGCGAGGCTCTCGGCCAACTCGCGGGTCACAGGATCGGGCGTCTGGTTGTGCTCGATGCCGACGACCTCGGAGAACGGCGTCGTGTTTAGCGCATCAGTGATCTCGGCAACCGACTCGGGCTCGTCGGTGCGCACTCGGATGAGCCGAAATACCGCCGACCGGGGTGGGTTGAACTCGTCGGCGTTGCGTTCATATTCGAGGATGAGGTCGCGGGAGGTGACCTGCACGCGGTCGCGGATGCGTTGCTGAATCTGGGCGACCAGCGCCGCACGCTCGCGTTGACGCTTTGCCTCTGCGAGCCCGATGCCCGACGTGCGGCGGAGCTGCTCGTCGGCGAGGGTCTGGCTGCCGTAGGAACTGCGGACAACGTCCTTCTCGAACCTCTGGAGGAAGACGCGGAGCCCGGCCCGTTCCTGATCGGTGAGCGCCGAGCGAGCTTCGGCAAGAAAGAGCTCTTCCTGAAGATCGGAGATGAGGCGGTCGTTGATGATCCTGGCGGCCAACCTGCGCCACTCCGGGCGGGACTTCTCAGCAGACTCGGCGCGGAGACGCGGGCCGAGCGGTTCGAGCCAGCTCCGAGCCACGATCGGCAGCCCGTTGAGATCGCCGACCTTCGCGTCGACGATCACGAGATTGGAGGCATCGATCGGGGCGGATGAAGGCCGGGGCCGACCGACCCCATCGTTCGGCGAAGTGCGGTCGGACGAAACGAACGCGGGGTCCCCGGTGCTGACTCCGACCTCACCGACACCGGCGCTGGCTTGCTCTTCGGTGAGCGATCGGATCTCGACCCGTTCGGCACGGGGGCGTTCTGGGGTGTACGCGGGGATCGGGGTGTGCGAGCCGGTCGAGGCCGCGGCGGGATTCCGGAAGTCGCCGGCCGAGAGGCGTGTGCCGCTTGAAAGCTTCGGCAGAGACACACCGCTGCAACCCGCGAGGAAGAGCGCCAGCAACGCGACGGTTTGTTGTGTGAAGCGATTCCGACGCGATCGGCGATGTTGTTGAACGTCTATCATGCGGGAGAATCCTAGCAGAAAGGAACGCCGCCATGGCCGAGGATCAGCAGCCGAAGATCATTATTGACGACGACTGGAAAGCCCAGGCCCAGGCGGAGAAGGCCAAACTCGCCGAGAAGGAGCGGGAAAGAGCCGCCACACCTCCGGCCGGGGCAGGCGGTGAGGTGCCCGCAGCAGGGGCTGTCCCCGGGCAGCAGGAGAAGATCGGGATTTCCGATCTGGTGCAGATGCTGGCGAGCCAGGCGTTGATGTATATGGGGGCGGTCGCCGACCCGCAGACGGGCAAAGCGGTGGTTTCCCCTCCGATGGCACAGGCCCATATCGAGCTGCTCGGGGTGCTCGAAGAAAAGACCAAGGGCAATCTGACCGATGATGAGTCCAAGATGATCTCGGGCATTACGCATGAGTTGCGGATGCAGTTTGTCGAGCTGACCAAAGCGATCGAACAGGCGGTCAAGGAAGGGAAGATTACCATGGGCCCCGACGGCGAGATGCGCGCGGTGAGCCCGCCGGCCGGAGCACCGGGGATGCCGTCGATACCGGGACAGCCTGGCTGAGATTGACCGCGACCTGTTTGGCGGTCGGCTACACTAAAATCTTGAGTCGCCGGGAGCCGGGATCCCGGCGTGCTCTGACGAAATCGTGACGGCCTGCAATCGGCGGCCGCGGGAAGGGTGTGATTCGTGGCCAATTCTGAGGGCTTTCTGGAGCGTCACCACTTTCTGCTCCGGCGACTGCATTCGCTCACCGGCGTCATGCCGATCGGCGTGTTCCTGATCGCACACCTGACGACAAACGCCTCGATCGTGTGGGGTCGTTTCAACGCCCACGACGGACGTGAAGGCGCGGCCGCCGGGGTCGCGACCTTTCAGCACGAAGTCAACTTCATCCACAGCCTGCCGGCGCTGCTCCTGATCGAGATATTCGGCCTGTGGCTGCCGATCGCGTTCCACTCCGTGCTCGGGGTGATCTACGCGACCAAGGGACGCCCAAACAACGCGAACTACGCCTATCAGTCCAACCGGCGTTACACGCTGCAACGGATCAGCGGCTACGTCGGGGTGCTGTTCATCTTCTACCACGTTGCCACGCTGCGATGGGGGTGGACATTCCTGATCCCCGGCGGGACAGAATGGAGCGGTGAGTACGCCGCCTCGACGATGGCCGCGGTGCTGCGGGGCAGCGCGGACGGCTTCACCCTCGGCGGGCTCCTCGTCTCGGCGTTCTACATGGCGGGCGTCTCGTTGCTGGTCTTCCACCTGGCAAACGGGCTGTGGACCGCCGCGATCACCTGGGGGCTGACCGTCAGCGAAGCAGCCCAGAAGCGCTGGGGGCAGGTATGTGCCGTGATCGGCGCGGGGCTGATGCTCGCGGCGTGGTCGGCGGTGATCGGGTTTGCCACGCTCGACCCTGCTGCCGCAAGGGTCGTTGAAACCAGAATGCTGGACCAACAGCACGACGGCGAGACCGAAGCGACGCTCCCCGAAGGCGCCGCCCACGAAGAAGAACATGCGGGCGGATTGACGGGCGACTCGAACGGCGGGTGATCTCTTCACCCCTTACCGGCCGATCTGAGGAAACACCGCGGCTGCACGCGAGGAAAGCAGGCACAGATGACAAAGCAACGAGTGATCGTGGTCGGAGGAGGGTTGGCCGGGCTCGCGGCTTCGGCGCGGATCGCCGAGGCGGGGCTCGCGGTCGACCTCTTCTCACTCGTCCCGGTGAAGCGGTCGCACTCGGTGTGCGCGCAGGGCGGGATCAACGCCTGCAACGAGGTCGCCAGGCAGCAAGGCTACAGCGAGTACGAGCACTTCGACGAGACGATCTACGGCGGGGACTTTCTCGCCGACCACCACCCGGTGCTCGAGATGGCAAACTGGGCGCCGCGCATCATCGACCTGCTCGACCGCATGGGTGTGCCGTTCAACAGAACCGCCGAGGGCTATCGCGACCTCCGGCTGTTCGGCGGGTCGCTCTTCAAACGCACCCACTTTGCCGGCGCGACAACCGGGCAGCAGTTGCTCTACGCTCTGGACGAACAGGTCCGACGGCTCGAAGCCGACGCCACGGTGACCAAGTACGAATCGTGGGAGTTCCTGCGGCCGATCCTCGCCGACGGCAGCAGCGGGCCGCGCTGTGTCGGGATCGTCGCCCAGGACCTGCGGACCATGCAGATCAGGTCGTTCAGAGCCGACGCGGTCGTGATGGCGACCGGCGGTGCGGGGATGGTCTTCGGCAAGAGCACCAACTCGGTGATCTGCACCGGTGCAGCACTCGCGCGGTGTTATCAGGCCGGGGCGGCGTACGCGAACCCGGAGATGACGCAGGTCCACCCGACCGCGGTGCCGGGGGCCGACAAACTCCGCCTGATGAGCGAATCGGCGCGGGGCGAGGGCGGCCGTGTGTGGGTGCCCCGCAAAAAGGGCGACACGCGGACCGCGAGGGACATCCCCGAAGCCGAGCGGCTGTACTTCCTGGAAGAGAAGTACCCCAAGTACGGCAACATCGTGCCCCGCGATATCGCGACCCGGGAGATTTTTGACATCTGTGTGAATCAGGGCATGGGGATCGACTGCGGGAACCAGGTCTACCTCGACCTGACCCACAAAGACCCCGACTATCTCACCCGCAAGCTCGGCGGCATCATGGACATCTACCAGAAGTTCGTGGGGGTCGATCCACGCTTTGAGCCCATGAAAATCTTCCCCGGGGTGCACTATTCGATGGGCGGCCTGTGGACGCAGTACACCGCGGGGAGCTACGCCCCCAGCACGCCGCAGCCGGCGCATGTCTCGGGCACGCCGACCGCGTGCGATACCGAGATCGGCCGAGGGATGCTGCCCGGCGCGCCCAACAACATGATGACAAACATCGAGGGGTTGTATGCCTTTGGTGAGGTCAACTTCGCGTTCCACGGCGCCAACCGACTCGGTGCAAACGCGCTGCTCTCGTGCATCTTTGACGGGCTCTTCAGCGGCGTGAGTGTGGTCAACTACATCCAGGGCGGCGTGCCTTCGACTGCGCCGGCTGAGTCAATCGGGCAGGGTGTGTTCGAGAGCGCGGTGAGCGCCGAAGAGTCCCGCCAGAAGACGATCGTCGATACCGCGACCGGCGGCGACCACGCCGACGAAACCAACCCTTACATCATCGCCAAGGAGATGGGCGAGGAGATGACCGCGGGATGTACGGTGGTGCGCGAAGAGGCGAGGCTCGAGAAGACGCTCGCCAAGATCGCCGAGCTCCGCGACAGGTGGGGGCGGATGAAGCTCGCCGACGGCGCGACCTGGACCAACCAGTCGCTGAGCTTTGCGAGGGCGGTGGGGGACATGCTGACGGTCGCCGACGCGATGGCGTCGGGCGCAAAGTCGCGGAAAGAGAGCCGGGGTGCGCACTACCGGCCGGACTATCCAGACCGCGACGATGCAAACTTTATGAAGACGACCTACGTAACCTACGACGCGAGCGAAGGACGGGCGCGGATTGAGTACCGCGAGGTCCGGGCCGACCTCATCGAGCCGCGGGCGCGGACGTACGGCAAGGTTGACAAAGAAGAATCCGCCAAGGCCGAAGCCGCGGCTGCTGGTGCCTGACCAGCGCAGGAGTGTGTGCCGATGACAGCGAACGGAACAGCAGAAGGCTCGGGCGCGGCTCGGGCGAACGGTTCGGCCAGCACCCCGCCCGCCGGGACGCGGAAGGTCCGGTTCCGTATCAAGCGGTGCGAGGGGCCGGGCAAGCTCACGCGGTGGGAGACTTTCGAGTTTGACATCGCCCGCGGCGAGAACGTGATCTCGTGCCTGCAACGGATCGCGGCTCACCCGGTCACCGCCGACGGCAAGCGCTCGACGCCCGTGGTCTGGGATTGCAGCTGTCTCGAAGAGGTCTGCGGTGCCTGCACGATGGTTATCAACGGGCAAGCCAAACAGAGCTGCTCGGCGTTGATCGACGTCATCGCGCCCAACGACGGCGACACCATCACGCTCGAGCCGATGAGCAAGTTCCCGGTGATCCGCGACCTCTGGGTTGATCGCTCGCGGATGTTCGACGCGCTCAAACGGATCAAGGCGTGGGCGCCGATCGACGGGTTGTACGACTTGGGCGCCGGCCCCCGCGAACGGCCGGACGATCAGGCGGTGCGGTACACACTCTCAGAGTGCATGACCTGCGGCTGCTGCCTCGAAGCCTGTCCGCAGTTTCTGCTTGTCGAAGACGAAGCCGCGTGGGCCGAGTCGTTTATCGGGGCTCAGGCGATCAGCCAGGCGCGGCTCTTCAATATGCACGAGACCGGGGCGCAGCTCAAAGGCGACCGCCTCGACACGCTGATGGGCCCCGGGGGCGTGTCCGACTGCGGCAACGCGCAGAACTGCGTCAAGGTCTGCCCAAAGCACATCCCGCTGACCGAGTCGATCGCGAGCATCGGGCGGGGTGCCACGGTACACGCCATCTCGAAGTGGTTTACCGGGAAATAGGACCCGTAGAAGGAAACCCGACTCCCGGGGCAACGGGGGTTTGGGGCCCGGTTGGTACGGCCGGTGGGGCTGTGCGGGCGGGGGCGATTCAAGGGTGGGTGTGAGTCCCGGGTCGGCTTTGGCAGCAGGGCTCACGGGCCGATGAACGGCTCTGATGAGCACCCACTTTCAGAGCGTCAACGATCAATCAAATGGTGGACCTACCAGTACGTCGCCTTGGGGTGTCGTGCTGGCAGGTTGCGGGCTGGTGGTGACGGGGCACGTGCTCGGCGTGGCGTGGCTCCGCGAGCCGGTGCTTGGGTTGCCGGCGGGGCTCTGGTTTATCGGGCTCATCTCGGCGCTTTGTGTTGCCCAGGTTCGTGTCCGGCTCGCCGACTGGCTCGAGCGGCTTCTTGCGATGGTCGGATCGGGCGGCACCGCACGCCAGATTGAACCCCGCTCGGGTGCCGAAAGTTCGGTTGGCGACGGGGCCGAGTCTGCTCCGGGCTGGTGGCCGAGGAACCGCGTCGCAAGTGTGTGCCTCGACGGCGCGACCCGCGTGATGGCGGCGCTGGTTCAGCTGGCATGGCTCCCGCTCTGGGGCGGAGAGCTCTCGGTGATCGGCAACGCGCGGCAACGGTTCGAACGCTGGCTCGCGGGTGCCGCGTTCCCGACGCGGCCGCTGCGCGTCGGGCTCTGTCTGCCCGACGACGAGGCGGATGCGTTGGTAGGAACAGACCGCACGGCGGGTGCTGCGCGGGTCGAGTGGTTCCGCATGGGGCAGTGGGACGACCCCGTCGGCGCGTGCCGTCGGCATCTCTTTGACGCGGCGGTTTACCACGACGGCGAGGGGCCGATCCGGATCGTGACGCTCGAACGCCCCGGCCACTCGGCGAGCGTTGTCGAGTGGACGGACCTGGTGGGCGAACTGACGTTCGGGAAACTGTTCCCCGGCCGGGTCGATGCCGCGGCGGTGGTTATCGAAGGCGCCAGCAGCGCGAAGGTCCGCGAGGGGGCGGGCCTGTTGCGGGCGATCGTCGTCGGCGCAGCGACCCTGGCCCGCAGCGAGCATCGGCTCACACTGGCCGACCGGGTGCTGGGGCGCAGGCCGACGGACGTGATCGAGCGCCCCGGCGGGCTCTCGCTGTGGAAGAGGTCTCGCACAGCGGCTGCGACGGCGATGGGGCGCATCGCAGAGCGGGCAGCGCAGCAGGCTGAGGTCTGGCCCGAGGCCGCCGCGATCGGCATCGACGCTGCCAGCGCGTTCTTTGTGTCGGCGCCGGGCATGTCACCCAGCGAGCGGCTTGACGGGCTGCGCGCAGTCGCCGAGGCCGGCGCGCTCAGTGGGAAGACAGCGTTGCGCCTCGGCGCGACGAGCATCGCAGCACTCGAAGACGCCGAGGGGATGGAATGGCTTGTCCGCGCCGATGCGCTGCTGCGCGATGGCTCGACAACACTCGCAGCACTCGACCACGCGGCGTTTCTGGAATCGGAACTCTCGCACGGCTCGGAAGACCCGATGGGTGTCGGCCGCGCGGCGGCGGGGATATGTCTGGTCTGTGCCGCGACACCTCCCGAGCAGTTGCCGTTCGTGCGCGACGACATGCTCGAGGAGATGGCGTACGCCGGATGGCTCGTCGGGCGCGATCAGGACCGCGGCCTGCTGATCCGCGTCTTCATGGAGATCGAGCGGGCGCACGATGGGGGCGGCTCTGGAAAGTCGGGGTCGCGCACCAAGGGTGGGAAGAAACGGCGCAGCTCGGGCCGATCCGCTGCTGCATAGCGCTGGGGAGCGGGGAGCAGTTCAGGGATTTGCGGTTCGAGCGGGTCAGCCTTCGAGGTCGATCTGGTGCCGCTCGGAGTCCGGCGCGGCGCGGCGGCGTTTGGAGCCGTCGGCGTGCTGCTTGCGGTCGTCTTGCGTCTCTTCCTGGGAGTTGTCCTTGAGGTTGCGGACCGCCTCGGTGAGCTCGACCTGATCGACCGGCGCGTCGCGTTCGTCGCGGCGGGTCTCTCGGGCGCGGGCATGGGCACGGGCCTCGAGCGCCGAACGCTGGACCTGTTGCCGCTCGGCCGCTGGTGCACCGGCGATTGAGGCTGCGAGATTTGGGCCGAAGGACGTCATTACCAGTGGTATCGACAGCCGAAGCACCGGGGCTTCAGTTGTAGGGACAGATTGCGGTTATCGGAAAGTCCGCTACGAGATATTGGGGGTCTGGGGCAACCGGTCGGCATTTTTTGCCGCAATCAGGCTCCCATTCAGACCCCGATGGTGTTCACGCCGCAGTCGACGTAGATGTTCTCGCCGGTGACTCCCGAGGAGAGGTGGCTGGCGAGGTAGACCGCGGTGTTCCCGACATCACTCCCCTCGACGTTCCGACGGAGGGGCGAGCGGTCGAGGTTGTTGGCTTCGATATCGCCAGCACCCCCGACTGCCGAGGACGCCAGCGTGCGGAGATAGCCCCCCGAGATGGTGTTGACGCGGATGTTCTTCTCGCCGAGTTCGCCGGCGAGGTAGCGGGCGGTGGCTTCGAGCGCAGCCTTGGCGACCCCCATGATGTTGTATCCCGGCACAACCTTCTCGGCGCCGTAGTAGCTCATCGCCATGATCGACCCGCCGCCGGACCGTTCCATCAGCGGCATCGCAGCCCGAGCGATCCCGAGCAGGGTGTACGCCGAGATGTCGATGGCGCCGAGGTACGCCTCCCTCGGCGTGTGGACAAATTTGCCTTTGGCGAGCCACTCGCGGTCGGCAAACGCGATCGAGTGAACGAGCACGTCCAACCCGTCAAACCGCTCGGCAAAGGCTGTGAAAACCTCGTCGATCTGCTCATCGCTCGAAGCATCGAGCGGGGCGTACCACGGGGCTTTGATACCGATCGCGTTGACCGCCCGGCTGGTACGGCGGAGGTTTTTTTCACCCGGCAGGTGGGTGAACGCGCAGGTGCAGCCGTGGTCGTGGAGGGCTTTGGCGATGTGCCAGGCGTAGGAGCGTTCGTTGGCGATGCCGACGATAAGGGCGGTCTTGCCCTGGAGGAGGGTCATGCGGATTCTCCGGCGTTTGGTGTGAGAGGGAGTGTAGGTTGACACGTCGGGGGTTGTAGGATGTGGGCGATGCCGCCGGTTGATCTCAACACGTTGACGTTGCCCGCTCTGTTCGAGGAGTTGGTAGCGTTGGGGCGTCTTGGCCGTTTCCTGGAGTTTGTGCGCGAGGAGGACCTCGGGCCGGACGGACTCGATGTGACGAGTCTGCTGGCGGTCGGCCCCGACGAGCAACTGCGGGCGGAGGTGCGCGCCCGGGAGGCGGGGGTCGTCGCCGGGCTGGCGGTGTTGGAGCCGATCGTCGAGGCGTTTGGTGCGGACGTGCGTGTCGAGCTGCACACAGCCGACGGCGAGCACGTCGAGCGAGGCCGTTCGGTCGCGGTGATCGAAGGCAACGCGCGAGACGTGCTCGCGGTCGAACGCCCGATGCTCAACCTGCTCGGGCGGCTGTCGGGTGTGGCGACTCGGACCGCCGCGTTTGTCGAGGCGATGGGCGAGGCGTGGCCTGCGAAACTCTTTGATACGCGGAAGACAACGCCGGGTTTGCGGCATCTTGAAAAATACGCAGTGCGCTGCGGCGGCGGTTGCTGCCACCGGCTCGGGCTGCACGACGCGGTGCTCGTCAAAGACAACCACATCGCCGCGATGGGCAGCGGGTCATGGGCCGAACGTGTCGGCACGATGGCGGCTGCGGCGCGGGCAAGGTTCGGCGAGCGGCTGCGGTTTATCGAGGTCGAGGTGGACGGGCTCGGGCAGTTCGAGCGGTTGCTCGCGCTCGACGCGGGGGGGCCGGCAGTGGGGACGCCGGCAGTGGGGGCGATCGACGTGGTGCTGCTTGACAACATGCCGGTTGCGGACATGCGCCAGGCCGTCACGATGCGCGATGCGCAGCGGCCGGTCCTGCAACTCGAAGCCTCCGGCGGCGTGACGCTCGACACAGTGCGTGCTGTTGCCAGCAGCGGCGTGGACCGGATCAGCGTCGGCTCGCTCACGCATCACGCGGTGTCGCAGGACTTCGGGCTGGACGCGGTGTGATGAGAGGCAGCCGTTCCTCAGGCGCGTTGCCGGATGAGCCGCCGCTCGAAGCGTGGGCCGAATCGCTCGAAACGATCTGCGCAGCCTGCCCAAAGCTCGGGGTGCAGCACGTCCGCGTGCTCGCCGAGACCGCGTCGACACAGGACGCGGCATGGGCAGCATGTGCCGGGCGGGCCGGTTGGCTTGTGCTCGCCGGTCGGCAGCACGCCGGGCGCGGGCGGCTCGGGCGGGTGTGGGCCGACACCCCAGACCGCGGGCTGGCGATGACGTTTGTGCTGCCTGCACAGGCGATTCACTCGGTGGCAGTGGGGGTCGCGGTGTGTCTGGGGATACGGGAGTGTCTGCCCGGCCCAGCAAGGATCGGGCTCCGTTGGCCCAACGACGTGGTCGAGCGCCAGAGCGGCCGAAAGATCGCGGGCGTGCTGATCGAGGTAAGAGACGGTGTGGCGTTGGTGGGGATCGGTATCAACGTGTGCCAGGCCGACGGTGAGTTTGACCCTGCGCTTGCCGGTCGGGCGGTGTCGATCCGACAGCTCGGGGGCAAGGCGGATCGGCTGTGCGTTGCCGAGCGAGTCGTGGCTGCGCTCGACGGTGTTGCGGGGCGCGAGCAAGGCGAGATCGTTCGCGCCGCGATGGCAATGGACACCATTGTCGGCACCCGGCGACGCTTTCTGCATGACGGGCGCAAACTCGAGGGCGATGTGGTCTCGATCAGTCTGGACGGCGCGATCGAGGTTGCGATTGCGGGCGGCGGTGTGGTCGAGCTGCCCGCCGCGACGACGTCGATTGTGCACGAATAGAAGCACCTGTCCCCTCGCTTGCGCGAGGGGCTCTACAAACACATACCTTGTCCCCTCGCTTGCGCGAGGGGCTCTACTTTACTGGTGTGCAGCACATTCCTACAGAGCCCCTCGTGCGAGCGAGGGGACAAGAACAACCACATCAAGAACAAAGAAACACGGTGACGCCCGATACTCTAGAGCAACCGCGCGAGCCTGCGTCCGAGTTCTGCGCCGGCCTCTTCATCGAGAGCCTCGGTGTTCCAGACGATGCCGAGGCCGTGGGTGTCGGTCTTGGGGATGACGTGGAAGTGGACGTGGGGGACCGACTGGAAGGCGAGGCTGCCGTTGCTTTGGAGGATGTTGATCGCGGTTGCCCCGGAGACTCTCATCACCGCGCGGCTGATCCTCGGCAGTACACGCCCGATCGCGGCGGCTGATTCGTCAGAAAGCTCGTCGATCGTGGCGACGGGCTCTTTGGGAACCACAAGGGTGTGCCCCGGCGCGATCGGGTTGACGTCGAGGAACGCGAGGGTGAGATCGTCCTCGTAGACGCGGTGGCAGGGGATTTCGTTGCGGATGATTTTGCTAAAGATGCTGTCGCTCATGGGCGAGTGTAGTGCCCGCGCGGGCTTGCCGGGCGGGAAGAGAATCCAGCCCGGAGCGGGGCCGCCACGGGGTTGCGCCGCTGCGCGGTTACAATGACCCCATGCAGCAGGCTGTGCCTCAACCCTCTTCGGACGCCCCCGGCACCCCTCCGCCGGGTGACGGCAGGATTCGCCGGCTCAGAACACTGCTGGTCAACCAGATCGCGGCTGGGGAGGTCGTCGAGCGGCCGGGGAGCGTGGTGAAGGAACTGCTCGAGAACGCCCTCGACGCCGGGGCGACGCGGGTGCGGATCGAGATCGAGTCGGGCGGCATCGAGTTGGTCCGGGTCACCGACGACGGCGTGGGGATGGGCAATGACGACCTGCCTCTCGCGGTCGCGCCGCACGCGACGAGCAAGATCGAGACCGCGACCGATCTGGACCGGATCGCGACGTTCGGGTTCCGAGGCGAGGCCCTGGCGTCGATCGCGTCGGTCTCGCGGATGTCGATCCGCTCGCGCATCGCCAGCGAACCGGGCGGCTGGCAGATCGATATCGAGGGGGATGTCGTCGGGGCTGTCCGGCCCGCATCGGGCGCGGTGGGGACGAGTGTTGCGGTGCGAAATCTGTTCTTCAACACGCCTGCGCGGCGAAAGTTTCTGCGAACCGTCGGCACCGAGCGGACGCGGTGCATCGACGTGGTCCGCGCGTGCGCGATGTCTCACGCGGCGGTCGCGTTCGAGGCGTTTGTTGATGGGAAGTCCGTGCTCGACGTGCCGCCGGGGCAGTCGCCGCGCGATCGGGCCTTGACGATCCTCGGCAAAGAGCTCGAAAGCGAGATGATCGAGGTGCGGGCCGATCGGTACGACGACGCCCGCGGGCTGAGCCTGTGGGGGCTCGTCGGCAAACCCTCGACCGCGCGGGCGACGGCGCGCGCCCAGCACCTGTTCATCAACGGCCGCGCGATCAAGGACCGCACCGTGCAGCACGCGGTGAGTGAGGCGTTTCGAGGCCTGATCGAGCCGGGGCGGTACCCGACCGCGGTGGTCATGCTCGAGCTCTCGCCCGAAGGCGTGGACGTAAACGTCCACCCGCAGAAGACCGAGGTGCGGTTCCGCGACCAGTCGATGGTGCACTCGGTGGTGCTGCGGGCGGTGCGTGAAGCGCTGGCGCGGGAGGACCTGACGCCGAGCCTTGGTGGGCGGATTGATGGCTCGGGCAGAGGGCAACGCCCGGGCAGCGCGACGGAGATCCTACCCGGTGGTGTCGGTGGTGGTGCCGGTGGCGGGGCGGACGTCGGCACGCGGGGGTTTGTCGATTTCTTCAAGCGGGCGATCCCAGAACGGGCGCAGCATCGGCTGAGCTACGACGCGGTGCGTGAAGCGATCGAGCGTGTCGAGCGCGCAGGAGCAGAACCGGTCGAGGGCAGCACGCTCGACGCCGAAGCGTCGTCGCCGGAGAACGCCGCTATTGATCGGGGTTTCGAGAGTTCCGCCGAGGCGCAGGGGGTGGACGCGGGTGCGGCGGGGCTGCCCACACCGGTCCCGGCGCACCGTGTGTTGCAGGTCCACAACAGCTATCTGGTGACCCAGGACGAGCACGGCGTCGTCATCGTCGATCAGCACGCGCTGCACGAGCGGGTGATGTTCGAGATTCTCTACGCGCGGGTGAGCGAGGGTGTGCTCGAGAGTCAGCAGCTGCTCACCCCCGCGGTGGTCGAGGCAACGCCCGAACGCATCGAACGGCTGGGCGAGCTTGCGCCGCTCCTGGCAAAGATCGGGATCGTGGCCGAGCCGATGGGGCCGCGGACCGTGGGCGTGCGGAGCTTTGCGACGCTGCTGTTCGAGCGCGGCGTGGACCCGGTCGAGTTTATGCAGGAGCTGCTCGACAAAGCAGACCGCGAAAGGTTTGTGCCCGATAGCGAAGAGGCGCTCCGCGAGGTGCTCGACATGATGGCGTGCAAGGCGGCGGTCAAAGCGGGGGACCGGATGAGCGACGACGAGCTGCGCGCGCTGCTGGAGCTGCGGGGAGAGGTCGAACGGAGCAGCAACTGTCCGCATGGGCGCCCGACGTCGGTGCGGCTGACGATCTCAGAACTCGAACGGCTGTTCGGCCGGTCGTGACCAATCAACGGTGTGGGGGTGGTATGACCAAGAACGATCGGGTGATACCTGTCGGCGGGCCGCAAGGGGCGCGGCGCACACAGCTTGCGATCGCGGCGTGGATCGGTGTCGCGGCGATGTGTGCGTGGCTTCTCTACCGCATGTGGCGCGGGGCGGTGCTCACCGAGACCGGCGACTTCAATGATTTTTTCTATGCTGCCGAGGCGCTGCGGCTCGGGACCGATCCATACACCTCGAACCGTGGCGGCTACCTGTACCCGCCCCTGGTGGCGTGGTTCTTGCAGCCGCTGGTTGGGCTCGGGCTTGTGCGCGCCGGCGTGGTCTGGGGCGTGATCAACCTCGCGTTGACGTTGGCGTGCATGACGCTGAGCGTGCGGCTGATCGCCAGAGCGCTGCGCGGCCCGTGCGATGCGCTGACCGTTGGGGCGGTGTGGCTTGCGAGCATGGCGTTGATGCTGAGCCCGATCCAATCGGAGCTCGAGCACGGCCAGACCGACATGGTGGTGCTGATCGGGCTGTGCGTGGGGATGGTGCTGATCGGGCGGAAGCCTTGGGCGGCGGGCGTTGCGCTCGGGCTGGCGCTCTTGGTCAAGCACCACGTGATCGTGTTCATGGCGTACCTGCTCGTTCGCAGACGCTGGAAGACCGCGCTGGGCATGGCGCTCGGCGGTGCGGTGTTCGCGTTCCTGCCCGCGATAACGCTCGGGGTTGCGCAGACGGCAAAGTATCTGGGACAGTCGTACGGGTATGTCCTCCGACTCTTCGGCGGCGAGGGCGCACCGGAAGGCGTGAACCTGCACCCGATCACCTGGGAGCTGAGCATCTCGGTCACCAGCGCGATGGCGCGGTTCTTTGACGGCCCCGACGGCCCCTCGATGACGCTGGTCGGGATTGCGACACTGCCGGTCGCGGGCGCGGTGTTTCTTGCGACGTGGTGGATCTATCGGCGATACGGCGTGGCGATGTTCGTCGGGCGCGGCGGGCGGGCCGAGCGGGCGATCATGCCGATCGTGTTGCTCGAATGGTGCGGAGTGATCATCGGGCTGCTCGCGTTCAGCCCGCAGTCGATCACGCGGCACACCTCGATCATGCTGCCAGCAGTGGTGCTGGCGGCGTATGTGCTGCTCGTCAAGCGGTCGGGGGTGAGCAAGTGGCCGTTGGTCGTTGGCGTGGTGGGGTACCAACTCGCGGCGCGGCTGCCGCCGGGTGAGGAGGCGTTTCGCCCGGCGCTTGAGGCGTGGCGGCACGTCAGCGGCGCGACGTGGTTCCTGCTGCTGATGTGGCTCGGGCTCGCGTGGAGCACGCTGAGCTTCTGGAAAGCGGGCGGCGGCGGGGTTGCGTCCACCGACGAACATGGATGAACGTCGGGCCGCACGTTTGCTGGGATATGAAAGCGCCAACCAACCAGTGGCCTTGACGGCTTGACCCCTCGCTTGCGCGAGGGGCTCTATCTGGCAGGCTGTCGGGTTGCGGGCGGCCGAGATGTGGGGAGTGCTTCGGGCACGGTGACAACAGTCGGAAGTCCATCGTGCTCGGGGAGGGTGCTCGGCAGCGCGTCGGTCTCGCGTTCTATATCCCGGCGGCGTGCGCGGATTGCTGCGGCGCGGCGGAGCATCCTGAGGCCGTCGGTCACGGGGTTGACCTGCCCGCCGGCCTGGTGGGTCCACGCGATCCCGACCTCGACGATGCCGAGGCCGGTCGCCCGGGTGATGAGCAGGTGCTCGAGGTCGAAGGCGTATCCGTCTTCACGTCCTCGGGCGACCACCTGTTCTGCCAGATCAGCCCGGTAGAGTTTGAACCCGCACTGTGTATCGGCGAGAAGATCGAGCCCGAGCAGACGCAGCGCGAGCTTGAAGACCGAGCCGGCAAACCGGCGGCCGGGGACCGCGTCGACGAGCGCTCCTTGCGCCACGCGAGATCCCGCAACGAGCCCGACGCCGGGCGCAACGGCAGCGCGGAGCTTGGGCAGTTCACGGACGGTCGCGGCGTTGTCGGCGTCCATGATAAGGCACCACACCCCATGCGCAGCGTCCAGCCCCGTGCGGACCGCTGCGCCCTTGCCACGGTTGTGCTCGTGCCGGACAAGACGGACACACAGGAGCGCGCCGTCGGGGCTGTCGGTCAGAAACTGTGCTATCGCGCTGAGGGTGTTGTCGTCGGAGCCGTCGTCAACGAGCAGCAGCTCACACGGCTCGGATCGGGCTGCGAGCACGGGCAGCGCGTCGCGGAGTGTTTGCTCGATGCGGCGGGCTTCGCGGTACATCGGGATGATGACCGAGAGCCGGGGTGCGTGGGTTGGCTGCGGTTGGCTGCGGTCCATGGCTGTGCTGGTTGATGAGAATCAGAGGAAGGCGTTTGGAGTATATCAGGAGGGCCGCGTGCGGGCGGTCTGGAACCAGGCGAGTGTTCGTGCTTTGCGGACAGAGTAAGGCACAAAGAGCAAAACGAGGCAACTGGCGACAAACGCCCAGACCCCCGCGAGTTCGGCGAGTTCTTCGAGAGCCTGGGTGATATGGATAGACTCGATAATCGTGCCTCGGCCGAGAAAATCATCAAGAGCGTACCCGAGAAAGAGCAAGCCGACCGCGAGAATGAACAGCCATGTGGAGGTGTCGCCCGCACGGAGCAGGCGGAACGTGGGCGGTCGAACAAGCAGCGGCGGGACGAGCAGGAGGACAATCCCGACCAGAGCGATCGCGCCCCACCCAGCTTTGAGCCAGATTGGAACGCTGCTGTCGAGCCACCAGTCGATGCGGTAATGTATACCGAGTTCGCCGATCACATCGCTGTTGAGTTCTTCGTGGAGATCAAGCTCACGGGAGGCGAGCACAAGTGCCAGCACCCCCCTCCAGCCGGAGATCAGCCGGTCGTCGCGCTGCGGGCCGCGTGCGCAGGCGATGAAGGCAAAGACGGCGGCAAGACACCAACTGGCGAGTTGCATGATCTCGATCGGCCCGTCTTCGGTGTGGAGAAACGCGGGGCTGTCGAATGACATGTACAGCACCGCAGCGACGCCAAGACCGGTTGCGGCGATGGCGAGCATGATCTTTACCCACCGGAATCGGTGTGCAGGAAGCCCTTGGGAGTTTTGCGTGGCCGGGGTGCGCGTGGCGGGCTCCGTGTTGCTGAAGAAGAGCGGCGTCAGGCGTTGTCGAGGATATCGATCGCTTTGAGTGCTCTGCCTTCGAGCATCGCGAGGCTCGCCCCGCCACCGGTCGAGACGTGGCTGACCTGATCGGCCAGGCCGAACTTCTCGACCGCAGCAGCGGTATCACCGCCGCCGACGATGGTCATTGCGCCCTTGCTGGTTGCCTCTGCGATCGCTTTGGCGACCTGCTTGGTCCCGACGTTGAACGCGGTCCACTCGAACACGCCCATGGGTCCGTTCCAGACCACACACCCGGCGTCGCGGATCACCGCTGCGAAGGCGCTCTGCGTGCGCGGGCCGATGTCGAGACCCATAAAGCCGGGCTTGATCTTGTCGCCGAAGACCTCGATATCCCCGGTGTGGGCGGCAAACTGGGTGCTGCAAACGTGATCGACCGGGAGGTGCAGCTGCACACCCAGATCGGCGGCCTGCTCGATCATTTTCTTGGCGTCGCTGAGGCGATCTTTCTCGACACGGCTTTCGCCGACATCCTGGCCGAGGGCTTTGAGGAAGGTGTACGCCATTGCGCCGCCGACGATGACGTGGTCGGCTTTGGGCAACAAGCGGGCGATCGCGCCGATTTTGTCTGAGACCTTGGCCCCGCCGAGCACGACAACGAACGGTTTTGCGGGGCTTTCGAGCGCCCCTTGCAGAAAGCGGATTTCTTTCTCGACCAGCGATCCGATGACGCGGGGCTTGCCTTGCATCGTTTCGGGGACCGCGACCATCGAAGAGTCGGTGCGGTGGCAGGTGCCGAAAGCGTCGTTGACGTAGATATCGCCGTAGCTTGCGATGGTGCTGGCAAACGCGGCATCGCCGTCCTTCTCGCCCTTGTGGAAACGGAGGTTCTCAAGCAGGAGTACCTCACCGTCGGCCAGATTTGCAACGGCCGCTCGCGCGTCGTCGTCGGTGCAATCGTCGGAGGGGAACGCGACGGGCGTGCCGAGCAGTTCGCTCAGGCGGTTGGCGACCGGGCGCAGGCAGAGCTGCGGCTCGTGCCCTGCGCCTTCGGGTCGGCCGAGGTGGGACATGAGGATCGCGCGGCCGCCGCGGTCGATGATGCTCTTGATGGTGGGGAGGGCGCTGCGGATGCGTCGGTCGTCGCTGATCGCCCCGCCGTCGAGGGGGACGTTGAAATCGACTCGAACGAGCACGCGCTTGCCGGCAACGTCGACGGATTCGATGGTCTTCTTGGCCATGGCGGGTGCCCCGTTTTCAAGTCGTGGCACGAGCCGCCCGTGCCCGGTGTGTGTGGCGGATGATTATTCGTTGCTGTCGTTGAGGATGCGCTTCGCGTTGGCGCGGAGCATGGCCCCGCCGGCGTCCTGGATCCGGTCGCGCATCCGCCGAAGACGGGAGGCCAATGAGGCGTCGATGAGCTGGTCACCGATGCGGAACTTCACGCCGCCGAGCATGGATTCGTCGGTATAGGGGTGGACCACGACGTCCTTCTTGAGGATTGCGCTGAGCCGGTCCTTGACCTTGTCGATCTCGGCGACATCCAGCGGCGCGGCGGTAAAGACGTCAACCTCGATGCGCCCGAACTGTTCCTGCACCATCGCGTCGTATGCCGCGACAATCGCGGGCAGGTGCCCCAGGCGTCCCTTCTCGTTGAGCACGAGCAGGAACCGCATCACCAGGTCGTCGCAGCGGTCGGTAAAGATCGTCCGGATCGACTTGCGGCGTTCGGCGGTCGAGAGCACCTGGGACGCGAAAAACTCCCCGAAGCGGCGGTCGGCGCGGGCGAGGTCGAGGATGTCCTCGAGTTGACCCATCACCGACTCCATGCGCTCGCGACCGCCG
Source organism: uncultured Phycisphaeraceae bacterium (assembly GCA_964394895.1). GTDB lineage: Bacteria > Planctomycetota > Phycisphaerae > Phycisphaerales > UBA1924 > PNC22. Next base: position 54,975 of record CAYMZJ010000016.1, read on the forward strand.
TCGGCTTCGGCGAGTTCGAGGATGCTCCGGGCGTAGATGTTCGCGAGGGCGTCAGGTGGCGATTCGATGAGAGGCATGGTGCGGCTCCGCGGGGCGTGCCTGCGTCTTTGGAGAGACGCGGCGGTGTCGGCAGGGAACGTCAGTTCGAGGTGGCGGTCTGCAACTCGGCGAGTGATTCGTCGATCAGCCGCTGGTGGTCGCTGGCGTTGACCTCGCGGGCGAGGATCTTGCTCGCCAGCATTGTCGCGGTCGCGGTCGATTCGGCGTAGATCTCGTTGAGCGCCGCACGCTTGGCGGACTCGATGTCACGCCGCGCCTTGTCGCGCATGTCGTTGAGCTCGATGTCGGCTTTGGCTTTGAGATCGGCAGCCATTTTCTGCTGCTGGGCGCGGGTGTCATCGAGCATCTTCTGCGCTTCGGCGCGGGCCTCGGCGAGATTCTCCTGATAGCTCTCGAGCGCCTCGGCGGCCTGCTTGCGGGCGGCGGCGGCGGCCTCGATCTCGCTGGTGATCTTCGCGGCTCGCTCGTCCAGCCCCTGGCTGATCGCCGGCCAGACCTTGATCCGCAGCACGATGAAGACGATCGCAAAGACGACGATCGCGGTGATCCCCGTCGCGATGCCCTGGGCGGCGGTGGGGATCGCACCCACTTCTTCTCTCGCGTGCCCGCCGTCGTGGGCAATCTCGGTCGCGTGTTCGTCGGCGGGTTGGGCGGCGGCTTCGTCGAGCCCTTCCTGGGCAAACACAAGGTGCGCCGGAGCGGCAAGAGCGAAACCGGCAGAGAGTCGGAGGAGCGCGTCACGGCCCATGTGGGTATCTCCAGAGCGTGAGCGGGCGAAAGAGCCCGGGTGGAAACAGGGAACAGGGAACAAAGCCGGCCCGCGCCGGTTGGGGCGCGGGGCGGTGAAGCCTTACTTGGCGAGGAACCCGACCGCGACCGCGAACAGGGTCGCGCCTTCGATCAGGGCCGCCGCGAGGATCATGTTGATCTGGACCTTGGCGGCTGCCTCGGGCTGACGGGCGATCGACTCGACCGCGCCCTTGCCGACCAGGCCGATGCCGATCCCGCCGCCGATGACAGCCATGCCGCCGCCGAGGACGGCAAGACCCTTACCGATGCTGGGACCCGCGGCGACTGCTACGGCGCCGCCGTCCTGGGCGTACGCCGCTGCGGGGGCGAGAATGGCGGTCGCGACGCCCGCGATGAGGACGGACTTGGTGATGCTCTTGAGGTTCATACTGCTGCTTTCCTTTCGAGAGGACAGTGTTGCACGAGGAGTCAGTGTGGCCCGGATGGGGCCGGCCCGTTATTCACACCGCTGCGGGGGCGTGCTCGTGGCCGTCGGCATGGTCGTGCTCGTGCTCGTGACCATGCTCTTCGTGGTGATCCATGAGGGAGATAAACACAGAGATGAGGAACATAAAGATGAACGCCTGGAGGAAGGCGACAAACAGCTCGAGGAGCATGATCGCAAAGGCGCCCACCACCGAGATGATCGTGACCGGCGCTTGCAGGAGCAGCCCCTTGCCCAGCACCGCGCCGACAAAGCCGAGCATCGTCGCAAGCAGGATGTGCCCGGCGGTCATGTTCGCAAAGAGACGAATCGCCAGCGCGACCGGCTTGATAAAGATCTGCCCGAGAAACTCGAGGACGAAGATCATCGGGGCGACGTACCACGGGGCCCCGCCGGTCATGTGCGAGAAGTAGCCCCCGACACCCAGGCGCGAGATCGCCGCGACGTTGAACACCACGCCAGCCGTGATCGCCAGCACGCCGGTGACCCAGAAGTTCTGCGTCGGCGTGCCGCCAAAGGGCGTCATGTGGGCCTCGCGCCACGCGGGCACGAGCAGGTGGATGGCGTCCATGATCGGCACCAGCCCGATCAGGTTGTTGACGAGGATGAAGAAGAAGATCGCCCACAGGAAGGGCATGAGCTTCTCGGTGCGGTCACCCAGCAGCGGGCGGGCGACCTCCTCACGCAGGTAGAGGCAGATGACCTCGATCATGTGCGCGAAGCGGTTCTTGGTGATGTATGCCTCGGCGCCCTCTGTGGATTCGTCGCCGGTCGAGACGTGTTTGGCGACCCACATCATCCCGAAGATCAGGATGATCGCGCTGAGGACCAGATTGCCCTGGTTGCCCGACCACAGCCAGAAGCCGCCGTCGGTTTTCCAGAACACGTGGTTCCACACATGCTGGGATGGATCGGTCTCGGCAAGCATCGAGGTAAAGGTGTTCAGCATGTCGTCGTCGACTCCGGCCCGAGGGGGGGATTGAGTGTGCGGATGGCGGCCCTCTTGCGTTCGATCGAGGACAGGATCACGATCGCGGCGATCGACTCGGCAAAGAGCGCGATCCCCGCCCCGGCAACAACCGCCAGCCACAGCGGGCGGCTCTCAACGCCGCCCAGTTCAGTCAGGATCACCGCACCCAGCAGCGCCAGCAGAATGCGGGCCATGCTCACCCCGAGCACCGCCAGCCCGAAGTGCTCGACCGCCCGGACCATCACCGGCAGCAGGCCGACCAGCGAGACAGTGCCGACCAGCCCCGCCGCGATAAACGCCGGGGCGTCCGGGCCGCCGGTCACCCTCGCCACAGCGAAGGCGCACACGCTGGTGACCACGGTCACCGCGAGCATGATCCCCGCGTAGAGCGGGCGGTAGGGTTGCATGTCAATCGCCGCGGACACGGGTGTTCGTGCTCCAAAGCAGAGGTGTGGAAGGGGCCGGGCGTCGGATGCCCGAACCGGCCCCAGATAGAGGGGCAAACCATAGACATCCGAGGGATAGACGGCAAGGGATTGGGGGTGCGTGTGTGACCGGGCCGATGGGCGACGCCCGATCTCTGGCACCAGCCGCCGCGACGGGAATGGTCAGGGCTTCTTCTGTCGGCGTTGGGCCTCTTCCCGGGCATCCTGCTTCATCGCCGTTCGGATCATCCGCACCGTCGCGGTGACAAACCCGAGCCCCAGCCCGACCAGCGCTCCCCACGGCCCGGTGCCTCGCCAGAGGTCGAAGAGATACCCCAGCATGAACGCCCCGACAGCTGTGAACACCAGATCAAGCGCCATGCCCCACGCCCGCGCGGTCTCTGCCATCCCGGACCGGGCCGATTGCCGGGGGTTCTGGGGGCTTTCCGGTGCTCGCCCGGGGGAATCCGTGGCCTTCAGGTCGCCGGGCCGGGCGCGGAGTACTTCGGGGATCCGCAGCCGGGGGTCATCCAACGTCGGATCGTCGGGGTGTTCCGGCGTCCCTTTGGGAGTGGCTTCGTCATGGTCTGGGTCGTGTGGGTCGGGCATGAGGAGTCCCATCGGCGGGATCGTGTCGCGGGCACCGGAGCATACCCGCTCGACCGTTCTTCCCCGGGCGGGCACCTTCGGACACTCGAACCACGGCAAACCCCCGGCCACCTGCCGATGAGCCCTATTCTTTGCCCGATGCCCCGGCTGACCAACCTCATCCCGACCCGCTTTGCCCGCGAGTGCACGACCGGCGGCTTTATTGATGCGTGCCAGGACGCACTCTCGTCTCTGGCCGAGGCCGATTCGTCCCGGACAGCGTTGGCGGTCTTCGGCGGGGTGGTCGGCGGGCCAGCGGCCTTTCTGGGTATCTACGCCGGCATGGCGTTCCTGCAATGGAAGCGTGACGAGCGGCAGGCCGACGAGGCCAAAGCCCGGGCCCGCGAGCTGCATCGGCGGCTGGGGCAGATCGAGGTCGGCGTCAACGAGCAGAAAGAGCTGGCCGGGCTGCTCGAGGAGTTGCTCGAGCGCGACAGCGCCATGCGGGAGCGGCTGGAGCGTGCCGAGCGCGAGAGCACCACGCCCGAGCAGGCGTTCGAGGCGTTGCTCGGGCCGGTGCTCACCGAGCTGATGGAGGGCATCGAGGAAGGTTTCGACGGCGTTCGTATCTATCTCTCGAACATCTCGACGTGGGTGGCCGAGGGGCTTGCGCGCGTCGAGGCGAATCAGGCGGTCACCCACGAGAAACTCGACGCCAACGCGACCAAACTCGACGCCAGCGAGCCGATAGACATCGAGGCGCTCGAGATGCTCAAACGCCTCCACGAGGGCGACCACCCGGACGTGGCGACGAGCCTGAACAGCCTCGCGGATGTGCGGGAGGAACTCGGCCGCGCGGCGGAGGCCGAGCCAATGTACGTCGAGGCGCTGGAGATGTATAAACGTCTCTATCCGGGCGACCATCCGGCCGTGGCGATGAGTCTGAACAATCTCGCGGGTGTACGACAGGCCCTCGGTCGCGCGGCGGAGGCCGAGTCGGTGTTTGTCGAGGCGTTGGAGATGCGGCGGCATCTTTTCGAGGGCGACCACCCGCTCGTGGCGTTGAGCCTGAACAACCTCGCGGGTGTACGAAAAACCCTCGGCCGCGCGGCGGAGGCCGAGTCGGTGTTTGTCGAGGCGTTGGAGATGCGGCGGCGTCTCTTCCCGGGCGACCACGCGGACGTGGCGATGAGTCTGAACAACCTCGCGGGTGTGTGGGAGACGCTGGGCCTCACGGCGGAGGCCGAGCCGGTGTTTGTCGAGGCGTTGGAGATGCACCAGCGTCTCTTCCCCGGCAACCACCCGTTCGTGGCGATGAGCCTGAGCAGCCTCGCGTATGTGCGGCAGGCCCTCGGCCGCGCGGCGGAGGCCGAGCCGCTGTACGTCGAGGCGTTGGAGATGCTGCGGCGGCTCTACGAGGGCGACCACCCGGCCGTGGCGACGAGCCTGAACAACCTCGCGGGTGTGCGGGCGGCGCAGGGCAGATGGGCCGAGGCGCTTGGGCCTTCCGAGCAGGCCGTCGCGATGGCGGGACGGTGTCTGCCCGAGGGGCATCCGAGCCGGGCTCGCTACGAGCAGAACCTGGCGTTCATCCGCGCGAGGCTCGGCGGGGGGTGAGGAGGGACGGGTCGTGGGACCGTCTTCCCCTGCCGTGGGACCGCCTTCCAGGCGGTGTGCATCGCCCGGGCGACAGCGCCGCCGGCGCGAAAGCCGGTGCCACAGATCGAAGGGCTGGCGTACACCGGCTGGAAGCCGGTCCCACAGGTCGGAGGGCTGGCGTACACCGGCTGGAAGCCGGTCCCACAGGTTGAAGGGCTGGCGTACACCGGCTGGAAGCCGGTCCCACAAACACCCGGGGCGGGAGACTCCGGCTCCCGCGTGGTGCAACCAGCCAGCCCGGTGTGTGGGTGCCGGGACCCGGAGTGTCCCGCTCCGGGTTCCTCGCCTTTGCAACAAAAAACGCGGGGCCCCCCGGCCCCGCGTCACACACCCGCTGTCTTTCTCTGCGTGCTTTGCGCCTCTGCGTGAGGATGCCTTTGCGGCGTTGCCGTACCCGGCCCGGCGCTCACGCTTAGGGCTCTTTTGTGCCGGGTTCGGGCCGCTGTTGGGCCGGGTCAGGCCGCCATGTTGAGCCCGCCTTCGCCTGCTCCTTCGGAACTGGCCCCCGAGACGTTGACGCCGAACTGGACGACGACCTGGTTGCTCGGGTCCCCGGTGAGTTCGCCGCGTTTGGGCGTAATAACATAGGTTGCCTGGGCGGTGCCCAGCGGGACCGTGACGTCGGTAAAGTCTTTGGTGCCGGTGGTGCCCAGCAAGGTAAAGCTCGCTTCGCCGTCCAGCCGGCGGCTGAGCTCGAAGTAGGCCCCGGTGCTGGCCGAGGCGTTGGTTGCTTTCCAGGTCAGGATGAGGTGGCCGATGTTGTTGAGCGTGGTCGTAATGTCTGTGGGCATTCCCGGGGCGCCGATGGGCGTCGGGTCGGCCGGCGGCGGGACGTTGGCGAGCACATAAACATTCGGATCGTCGGTGGTCTCGGCGTAGGCCTTGATGGTCGAGATAAGGTCGCGGCCGTCGTCGGTCATGACGCCCTCGGCATCGTAGAAACCAACAGTTGCGCTGCGGCTGTCGTTGCGGGCCTGCTGGGCGTTGTTATACGCGATGCGGGCGGCGGAAATCTCGCCTTGCAGCTGCGACACCTGGGGGAGGCTGAGGCCGATGTCGCTGGCGTTGAGGAGCCACGCGGCGAGGCGTTGCTCGAACCACTCGATACGGTCGATTCTTGAACCTGGCAGCACACCCATGGCGGCTCCTTTCGCTGAGAGATATCTAACGCGGCGCCCGAAGCGCCCTGTGTGGCGCACGCTGCGCCCGGATGCGGAATGGATCGGCGTGTCGCCTGCCCGGCTTGAGCGGGATGTGCGGCGGGAGCGAGAGTTTTTGTTTCTTTCCACGGCCGGACCCGGGCCCGACGCGCCAGCAAAGAGCCCTCAGCGTCAGCGCCGGGTCGGATTCGGCAAGAAGGCAAAGACTTTCTCACGCAGAGGCGCAGAGCCCGCAGAGAAGAAAGCGCAAACACCAAAGGCCGAACACCGAACCCCAGCAACAAAGAGCCCTCAGCGTCAGCGCCGGGTCGGATTCGGCAAGAAGGCAAAGACTTTCTCACGCAGAGGCGCAGAGCCCGCAGAGAAGAAAGCGCAAACACCAAAGGCCGAACACCGAACCCCAGCAACAAAGAGCCCGCAACGTCAGTGCCGGGCCCAGATGGCGTGACCTCGGTTCGGGATGGCCGTGATCTGGTGCGTGGTGGGGCCGGGGCGGGGCGGGGTTTGTGTGCTGCGGCCATTGTGGCCGTGCAGATGCCGCCACGGGCGGAACGGTTGTCGCCCGCACGGCTCACAGAGCCGTGGCACACGGGGGTGTAGATTGCGCGGGATGGGCAGAACCAAACGCACAGCACGGGATTCGGGCGAGCGGCGGCGCAGTCGGAGCGAGGGGCGGCGCCGTCGGGCGTTGCTGCGCGGCGTGTGGGTTGTGGGGGTGTACCTGTGCTGGGGGGTTGGGCTGACCTGGGCGGTGGCGTGGGGTGTGGCGTGGGCCGCCCCGCCGCCGGAAGAGCTGAGACTCCGAGGAGTGTTCGAGGAAGACCATCAGCCGGCGCGGCTTGCCCGCGTGTTCTCGGGATTCGGACTGACGGAGGTTTCTGTCGACAGCTACGCGGGGCAAATGTCTGTGGTGGACTTTGAGATCGAGTTCTACACGCGTTCCGAGCTACCGTGGTATGTAGAGCACGCCGTGCCTCTCTCTGGAGATATGTCCCCGACCGGGCCGTACTTCGTCGCCGCGTACGGCTGGCCCTGGCGTGCGTTGGTGTTCGAGCTGTGGGAACAGAATGTACCGTCCAACCGGGTCGGGGGGATGCCCGATTGGGAGGAGGGTCTTCGCGGCGCGGTGGTCGTTCCGGGGGGGGGACTTCGAAGGTCACCGTCGATCGGTGGTGATGACCTCTACCTGCCTTTGCTCCCTCTCTGGCGTGGGTTGCTTGCGAACGTTTTGTTCTATGCGTTGGTGGTGTTGGTGTTGCGGCGGGGGTTTGTGTTGCTGCGGGGACGACGTCGGCGACGGCGTGGGCGGTGTTGGGCGGGTGGGGGGTGCGGGTACGACCTGACCGGGCTGGATGCGGCGACTTGCCCCGAGTGCGGGCGGCCGGTGGCACCAACAAAGAGCCCTCAGCGTCAGCGCCGGGTCG
>CAYMZJ010000017.1:0-7570 GCA_964394895.1 uncultured Phycisphaeraceae bacterium
TTCGTGGCGGTCGCGGGGGGCGGGTGGCACAGCCTTGGCCTGAGGGGCTGCTCGGTCGACCTCAACGGCGACGGCGAGGTCAACAGTCAGGACTTCATCGCCTTCCGCGACCTCTGGACAGCCGCCGATCCACTCGCCGACTGGAACGACGACGGCACCATCAACACCCGGGACTTCCTCGCCTACCTCAACGACTGGGCGGCCGGGTGCCCCTAGACGAACTTCCAAAATAAGGTGTTGACCCCCCCCCCCTTCGGTAGGCTGTGGCCCGTTGCCGGGTGGAGTGGCCACGGCTTTGGGTGGCCCCGACGAGCGGCGAAAGGGGCTCCGGTCATGGTCATGCAGAGCCATGACCATGGCACCCGGCGACGAGTTGCATCCACCCGCCCATGAATTGCCCTTGATCCACTCCGGGGGTTTGTGGTAGGCTGCCGGGGACGATCTTGACTGAGGGAACTGACCGGCGAGCAGCGTTTGCCCGCCGAAAGCAAAGGAACATCATCATGGCGCGTTTGAGAATATCTGTGCTGGCGGCGGTGGGCCTGTCCCTGTGCATGACGGCGGGCGTTTGTGCCCAGCCCGCCGGCTCGATCGAGGCGTGGGGACTGAACGACGACGGTCAACTCGAGGTGCCCGAGCCCAACACCGGGTTCGTGGCCGTCGCGGCGGGCTTGCAGCACAGCCTGGGCCTGCGGGCCGACGGCTCCATCGAGGCGTGGGGGAACAACACCTATGGCCAGCTCGATGTACCCGAGCCCAACACCGGGTTCGTGGCGGTCGCGGCGGGCGGGTACCACAGCCTGGGCCTGCGGGCCGACGGCTCCATCGAATCGTGGGGGAGGGAAGTCGAGGGCCAGCTCGAGGTGCCCGAGCCCAACACCGGGTTCGTGGCCGTCGCGGCGGGCCACATGTACGGCCTGGGCCTGAGGGCCGACGGCTCCATCGAGGCGTGGGGAGACAACAGCCAGGGCCAGCTCGATGTGCCCGCGCCCAACACCGGGTTCGTGGCCGTCGCGGCGGGCTTGCAGCACAGCCAGGGCCTGCGGGCCGGCGGCGCCATCGAGGCGTGGGGAAGGAACGACGAGGGCCAGTGCGATGTGCCCGAGCCCAACACCGGGTTCGTAGCGGTCGCGGGGGGCTACTGGCACAGCCTGGGCCTGCGGGCCGGCGGCTCCATCGAGGGGTGGGGATGGAACGGCAACGATCAACTCGATGTGCCCGAGCCCAACACCGGGTTCGTGGCGGTCGCGGCGGGCTACTGGCACAGCATGGGCCTGCGGACCGACGGCTCCATCGAGGCGTGGGGATGGAACTTCGAGGGCCAGCTCAATGTGCCCGAGCCCAACACCGGGTTCGTGGCGGTCGTGGCGGGCAGCAACCACAGCCTGGGCCTGAGGGCCGAAGGCTGCCCCGCCGACCTCAACGGCGACGGCGAGGTCAACTCCCAGGACTTCCTCGCCTATCTCAACTTCTTCACAGCAAACGACCCCATCGCCGACTGGAACGGCGACGGCACCATCAACACCCAGGACTTCCTCGCCTACCTCAACGACTGGGCGGCCGGGTGCTGAGACCGGGCTGACCGCGCAACAGGTGCACACATGCCGAGCCCCTGCCCCCCCCCACCTACGAGATCACCCCCATCCGCGCCGACCTGCAAGGTGACCCGGCCAACTTCCTTGTGAAGTTTGGCGCCCAGGGCGTGAACGCCGAGGAAACCGGTGGCGAGGGGCTGGCGATCGCGGCGTAAGCCAGAAAGTAAGAAAGTAAGAACGCGAAGATCGCGAAGAAGAAGAGGAACCTCTGAACAATACCAGCGCGGCCTGCCTTGGCAGCTTTCAGATGGTACCAAGGCGGGCTGGAAAGCCCGCTCCCTTGGTTGTTCAGAGGTTCCAAGAAAGAGATTCCCTTGACGCGGCGCGGGCACCGGCCCGCGCCGCGTGCTTTGTTGGAACGGTTCAGCACCCGGCGGCTTTGTCGGGCGACGCCGGGTGCTCGCAGCGCCGAGCGGTCGCCGCCGGGAGACTGACCATGGAACCTGACCATCGAGCCGGGCAGGTCGCCTGGGAAGCCCGCCCGGAGTGATCGCTGCGGTGTCCATCGGGAATCGGGTAGACTTGGCCCTCCCGGCATCCCCCGGCATCCCCCGGCATCCCCGAGAAGAGAGGCTTGCGCGGCCCTCTCAAGATGGATACATGCTCGTGCGATCGGTCCCCAAGAGGCTCTCCATGAAGAACATCTCGGTCCAGATCGCCCAGATGCTCCAGCAGCGGAGCGCCAAGCGCAACACCGGTGCGATGGTGCGGATGTTCCTCGTGTTCGGGTCGCTGGTGACAATCTACAGCATTCTGTTCCACCTCATCATGGCGTGGGAAGGCCAGCAGCACAGTTGGCTCACCGGCTTCTACTGGACGCTCACCGTCATGTCCACGCTCGGATTCGGCGACATCACCTTTCACAGCGATCTCGGGCGCGTCTTCTCCATCGTCGTGCTCCTCACCGGTGTTATCTTTCTGCTTATCCTGCTGCCGTTTACGGTGATTCAGTTCTTTTATGTGCCGTGGGTCGAGGCCCAGGCCGCCGCCCGCACCCCGCGGCAACTCCCCCCCGACACCCAGGGCCACGTCATCCTGACCCACGACGACCCGGTCTCGGCCGCCTTCATCCGCAAGCTCGAACAGTTCAACTACGAGTATGTCCTGCTGGTGCCCGAGAGCGACGACGCGATGCGGCTCCACGATCAGGGGATTCGTGTTGTCCTCGGGCACCTCGACGATCCGGAGACATACCGGCTGGCCCGGGCTGACCGGGCGGCGTTGGTCGTCTCGACCCAGGACGACATCATCAACGCGAACATCATCTTCACCGTCCGGCAGGTCGCTCCCGATGTGCCTCTGGCGGCCACCGCGGACAGAGCGACCTCGCTCGAAGTGCTCGAACGCGCCGGGGCGACGAGCGTCCTGAACCTCTCTGACATGATGGGCAAAGCGCTCGCCCGCTGTATGGTCGGCGGCGATGCGCTCACCCATGTCGTCGGCTCGGTCGATGAGCTGCTCATCGCCGAGGCCAACGCCAACCGCACCCCGCTGGTGGGCAAGACGCTCCGCGAGAACCGCATCAGCGACCTGGGCGTCAGCGTCATCGGGCTCTGGGACCGCGGCGATTTCCAGAACGCCTCCCCCGATAGCGTCATCGGGCAGAACACGATCCTGCTGCTGGCCGGGTCGGCCGAACAGTTTGCCAAGTACGACGAGCACTTCGCGATTTACAACGTCTCGGTCAAGCCGGTGGTCATTCTCGGCGGCGGCCGCGTGGGCCAGGCCGTGGCCCGCGCTCTTGCCGCACGCGGGGTGGACTACCGCATCATCGAGCGTAATCGCGGGCTGGTACACGACGCCGAGCGCACGATCGTTGGCGACGCCACCGACCCGCAGGTGCTCCGGGAGGCCGGGCTCGAGGACACGCCCGCGGTGCTGGTCACGACGCACGATGACAACCTCAATATCTACGCGACGATCTACTGCCGCTCGGTGCGGCCCGATGTCCTGATCGTCAGCCGCTCGACGCTCGAACGCAACACCGAGACGCTGCACCGCGCGGGCGCTGACTTTGTGTTCAGCTACGCCTCGATGGGCGCGACGAGTCTGTTCAACCTGATCAGGGGCCGCCGCATCGTCTCGATCGCCGAGGGGCTCGATGTCTTCCGCATGGCTGTTCCAAGCTCGCTGGTCGGCAAGACGATCGCCGAGTCCGGCGTCAGGGAGCGGACCGGATGCACGATCGTCGCGGTCCGCAATGGTGACGAAGGGGATGGGGGGGATGGGGGGGGTGGGGGGCTGCGGACCAACCCACCGCCGCACATGACGCTCGACGCTGACTTCGAGATGGTGCTGGTGGGCAGCCTGGAATCGGAGAGCCGGTTCCTGAAGCTGTACTCGGAAGGGTGAGCCCGGTCCGCCAGTAGAAGCGGGCAGGTCGCGTGCCGCCGGTTTGCGTCAAGAAGATTTGGACGCCGATGCTGAGCGGGAGAGGCTCCTCGCTTGCGCTTCGGGCTCGGGCTCTTGGGGTGGAGTCAGAGAAGCCGCCCCCCACCACTCACCACCACCCACCACTCACCACTCACCACCACTCACCCTACACCCGTGCCGCCCGCTCGCGCACGCCGCCGATCATCGAGCGGACCTCCTCGGCCATTCGCGAGTTCGGAAACTCGGCGATGATCCGCTCGCCGAAGCTCGCCGCGTCTCTCCACCGGTGGTCGCGCACCGCCAGCTTGAACGACGCGCCCAGGTTCTCCCGCGCCTTGCCGATCACGCCGCGGGCCAGCTCGCGGAAGGGCTCGGCTTCGCCCTCGGTGAGATAGGCGTCGAGCTCTTTGAGCAACGACATCGCCTCGTCGGGGTTCTCGCCCTGGGCCGCGTGCAGGAACCGCCGCTCGAGGTCGGTCTTGTAGCGGTCCCGGGCGTTCTCGACCCGCTGGCGTAGCCCGGCGGCCCGCGACGAATCGGGATACAGCCGCTGGATGCTCTCGGCGTGGGCGACGCCGTGGTCCCACCTGCGCTGCACGATCAATCCGTCGAGCGCCGCGATCGCCGCGGCGACGTTGCGGTCGCGCGTCTGCGCACGGGCCTGCTCGACCCGCAGCCGGAACTGCTCGGCATCTTCCCGGTACCCGAAGCGGTTGGCCAGCTCGTTGCACAAGACCACCGCCGCGTCCCAGTCCTCGCTGGTGATGTCTTCCTCGATCGCCCCCACCAGCAGGTCACGTTCCCGCGAACGGTTCAACACCCGGCGGGCGTCATCGGACAACGCCTGATGCTCGTGGAGCCGCTCGACCGCACCCCGGAGCCTGACCATCTCGGCCAACAACGGATCGGAGCCGTCGCTTCCGTCTACCGGGTGCCCGGCACTTCTTCCTCCACTCCCCACCCCCACGCCCGAAACACTGGCAAAGCTGATCGGCGCGACCGCGAGCACCAGCACGATCGCCAGCGCCCCCATCGCCACGATGCCGTCGTTGCCCAAGCGGTAGCCGAAGATCGCCAGAGCGACCGCGCCCACCGCCGCGACGCCGTAGACCAGCGCCAGCCGAGTGACAAGCTCGGCGTGACTGGTGGGCAGAGCTCGGCGGACAGGAACAGGATCGGCGTGGTCGGTACTGAGTGGTTGGGGTGCGTCGTGCACGGTGTGGCTCCTGGGTACAGAAACAGAACGGCTGGCAGAACAAAGTATTTCCCCGCCAGCCTTGGCAGGACAGCGCAGGGGGCGGCGAATCCCCCGGTCTAACTCCCCGGCGTCGGGTCGCCGCAGTTGCGCGAGACCGGCACAAGACAAAGGAACCGCAGCCCCTCGGCCGAGGCCTTGAACTGGTGCTCCTCGCCCGGCGGGACCAGGAACACATCGCCCGGCCCGATCGGGTGCTCATCGCCCTCGAGCAGGACGGTCCCGCCACCCTCGAGCACGACGACCTCGTGCTCGTAGTCGTGGCTGTGGCGGGGGGTGTGGCCTCCCCCCTCGACCCGGACATGCCGGAGCGAGAAGTTGGGCGCACCGTCTTCCCGCCCCACCATCATCGCCATGGTGGTCCCCTCGGCACCCTCCATCGGCACGGGCTCCATCGCTACGCGGTCAATGTTGCGGAACTCCATAGACACCTCCAGTGGGTATTGTACAGAACCGGAGGCACCATGAACACCACCCCCCACGAACACCCCCACCATCACCCCAAGAACACCGAACACCCCACCACCCCCACTACCGCTACCGACACCCCCACCGACACCCCCACCGACACCCCCACCGACACCCCGGCACCCGCCGTGACATGCCGGGGCTTCGCGCTCGGCCCCTACGCGACCAACTGCTACGTCGTCAGCGTGGCCGGTACTGAAGGCAGCGACCGCTGCTGGATCGTCGATGCCGGGTTCGAGCCCGGCGACCTGATCGCCGACGTCCGCTCGCGCGGGCTCACCCCCGACGCGATCGTCCTGACCCACGCCCACGCCGACCACATCGGGGGCGTCCGCGAGGTGCTCGAGGCCTTCCCCGGCACGCCGATCTGGATCCACACCGCCGAGAAGGAGTGGCTCAGCGACCCGACGCTCAACCTCAGCGCCGCGATGGGGATGGGCATCACCACCCCCGCACCCACCCGGCTGCTGACCGACGGCGACGAACTCGCCCTCGGCGGTTCCCGCTGGAAGGTGCTGCACACCCCCGGCCACTCACCGGGCAGCGTCACGCTGTGGTGCAAGTCCGCCGCAATCGCGCTGGTGGGCGATGCACTCTTTGCCGGCTCGATCGGCAGGACCGACTTCCCCGGGTGCAGCTTCGAGGCGCTCGAGGCATCGATCCGCACACAGCTCTACACACTGCCGGAGGAAACCGCCGCCCTCCCCGGCCACGGCCCGGAAACAACCATCGGCCGCGAGAAGGCGACCAACCCGTTCGTGCGCCCGAAGTAAACCAACGTGTGGGATAACCCGTTGCACCGTGGGACCGCCTTCCAGGCGGTGCCGGCGCATGGGCCAGGATCGACGCGGTCCGGGTCATGGCGAGGGTGCCACTGGCCACGCACCCGACGAAAAGAACGCGGGGCCCTCTGGCCCCGCGCCGTTGTTTCTTGTTTCCGGCTCTGTCTTGCTTCGAGCTCTTCGCGCCCTTCACGTTCAGGACGGCTCCTCGCTTGCGCTTCGGGCTCTGCTTTGCTCCCTCCCCCGCGCCGTGTCGTGGGGGCCGTGGGGGAGGGCTGGGGAGGGGGCTCTGGGTTGCCTCCGGCGTCCGCCTCTACGCCGCGATGCCGAGGTTGCCTTCGCTCTGTCCTTCGTTGGCGTTGTTGCTCCCCCCACTCGCACCACCTGCTCCAAAGTGGACGGTGTAGTTGGCGGGGTTGCCTCGGGCGGTCGAGCGGGGTGCCACCGACCTCGGCCCGGAGAGGTCGGTGCTGAACTGGTCGTTTGCACCGACCTCCCAGGGCGGAGGTCGGTGGCACGGGATCTCGAGATCGGTGCCACCTGCCGGGAGAACCAAGGTCCGCTTTTTTGATAAGGGCGGGCTGAGCGGGTGTCGGGTGATGTGCTGTCGGGCTTGGCGGGGGGCGGCCTGCCCAAAACCGGCGTTGAGAGGGCCCAGGCGGCTGTGTGGGCGAGAAAGACGGCCGAGTGGCTGACAAAAGTGATCGCTGAGACGACAAAAGTGATCGCTGAGACGACAAAAGTGATCGAGTGGGCGACCTCCTCGATGGAGGAGACGACAAAAGCGATCGAGGAGAAGGCCCACTCGACGGCGGAGACGACAAAAGCGGTCGAGAAGAAGACCCACTCGATGGAGGAACTGACAAAAGCGATCGTCGAGACGACCCAAACGGCCACATGGATAACCCCGGCACCCGCCGAGGGAAGTTGACACCCGGGCGGATTGTCGGCAGGTGGCACGGTCAGCCGGGTGCCACCGACCTCGGCTCGGAGAGGTCGGTGCTGAACTGGTCGTTTGCACCGACCTCCCAGGGCGGAGGTCGGTGGCACGGGGGCAAGAGGTCGGTGCCACCCGCCTTCGCTGACATGGTGCCAGA
>CAYMZJ010000017.1:7670-59958 GCA_964394895.1 uncultured Phycisphaeraceae bacterium
GGTGGCACGGGGGCAAGAGGTCGGTGCCACCCGCCTTCGCTGACATGGTGCCAGACTCCCACGCAGTGAGCGAAAGAACATCACTGCGCGGAGAGAAGAAGGAAGTAAGAAGGAGAACAGGAAGGCCGCGAGTGATGGCACCCACGGAGAATCAACTCACGCAATGAGCCATTCGGGCCACCCGCCCACCGACCTCTCCGGTCACTTCTGATGATGCCGCATCAACTTGAGCAGGTGGAACAACGCCGCGATGGACACAAAAACCCCGACCCACACGGCGAACTCGACTTGCCGCCCCGCCTTGTAGTGACTATCCGGGAACAAATCATGGTCGCCCGTCCACATGGAAATGGCTATGACGCTGGCAAACCACACAGAAGTGAGACAGTACACACCGACCAGGAGGACAAGCACCAACATACCAAGGGGATGGGATGCAAACCGCCGAAATGTCTGTTGCCACTCTCTCCAGCGCGGGGACTCCGGATCGGCCTCTACGACAATCGCCGCTTGCACGCCGATCAGTGCGGACAGCACTATCCCAGCCAACATCGCCACAAACAGGATGGCTGGACGCGGACCTGTGGGATCACCCCAGACCCACTCGGATGTTCGGTCCACCAGCCCTAACAACAACTCCCACATGCCTTTCTCCCTACGAAGTGGCGAGTGGCCCAAATATCACTCTCTCCGGTGCCATCGCTCGCGGCCTCCTCATCTCCGTTCACTCCCCCGCTCTTCTCCCGCGCAGTGATGCCGCCCTTGCCGCGACCCTTCGAGATGACGGAAACCCGCCGCACTCTCGGACAGTCTACAGCAATGCCGACTCGATGGCACGAGTCGGTACCCACCGATCGGGGAAGCAACACGGCGGGGGAACGGCCCGGCGCTTACGCTTAGGGCTCTTTGCTGGGTGCCCCAACCGCCCCACCACCGCCAACTCCCCGCTCAGAACGCCGAGCCCAGCCCCTCGCAGCGACGCCAGGCGCTCAACTGTCCGATGTGGCTGAACGTGTGCTGCCCGATCATGAACACCGCGAACGCCGCACGGCTCGGGAACTTGGCGAAGAACTCGTCCTCCTGCCCGTGCGGCGCGAGGAGTTGCTCATCAGACAGCCTCGCGAGCTGGTCGAACATGCGTTTGTGCGAATCAAAGAAGTGCGCGGTGATCGAGCCCATCGCCGGGTAGCTCAAGCCGTCGGGATCGTCCCGGCAGGTCGCTTCATACGAGAACAGCTCGTCGAACCCCTCGGGGTTGGCAAAGCCCGGGTCGTCAACGCCGACGATCGAGAGAATCCATACCGGATAGATAGAAAGGTGGCCGAGGATGAACGCGGGGTGGTTGGTGTTGATGATGCCGTCCTTGCCGATCGGCTGGCGGGCGAATCGGTCCGGCGATATACCGACGAGCAGTTTCTCAGCATACGACGCAAGCGGCTCTTGCGACGAAGTCAGAATCTGTGCGATAGCTCCCATGGGGCCTCCGGTGCAGCAATGCGTAGTTGAACAAACAGCAGGGAATGGCTTCTGTGTGCTGGCGCGAAAGATCAGAACACCGGGCCGAGCCCCATGCACCGACGCCACGCGCTGATCTGCCCGATGTGCATGAAGGGGTGCGCGCTGAGCATGAATCCGGCGATCGCCGCCCGGCTCCCGAACTTCTCGCCGAACTCGCTGTCCATGCCGTGCCCCGCAGCCAGGTGGTCGTTGCTCAGCCCGCCGATCTTGTCGATCGCAGTTTTGTAGCTGTCAAAGAACGCCGCGGTGATCTCCCCCATCGGCGGGTAGATCGTGCCGTCGGTGTCGTCCAGACAATCCTTGCCCGCGTCGAACAACTCCGCGTAGCCCGCCGGCGCCGCGATACCCGCGTCCTCGATCCCCGCGAGCTGGCAGATCTTCTCCGGGTAAGTCGCCAGGTGCCCGAAGCAGAACGCGGGGTGGTTGGTGTCAATCACGCCGTCCTTGCCGTACGGCTTGCGGGCGAAGGTCTGGGGCGTGACGTCCTTGAGCAGCCCCTCGGCGTAGGCGAGCATGGGGCCGGTCTGGCCGAGAATGGCGGTTGCGAGACTTTCCATCTGGTGCGTCCTTTCGATGCGTCCCCTCGGGTGAGCGGCGAGAGCCGGTTTCGATCAGCTCCCGACGTACCGAGCGTAGATCGCTCGGGCCCGGTCGGGCTGGCTTGTCCCCGAGATAATGGCGCGGCCGTCGCGAAAAACTGTGAGGGAAATACTTTGCGAATCTTCCGAATCAGACGGAATACTTACGCGCACCATGAACGGGGTGGCCTGCACTTCCCCTGCGTGTGCAAGACGCTCGGCGAGAGCCGACAGATCGAGCCGTCCGGCCGACTGGAATGGCGGCGAAATCTGCACGGCATCTTGTCCGCAGAGCGATACGGCCTGCGAAATCCGCCCGCTCTCGAGAAACTCGAAGCGGCCGAAGCCGCAGCACGGGCAGTCGGGGCGCTTTGCGCTCGTCAGATCGAGCCGTCTGCGCCGTCCGGCCCAGAGATCAAACTCCAGCAACGACTGCGGGATCTCGTCGCCCTGGCCGAGCATGACACGGATCGCGTCCGACGCCTGGCATCCCGCGACGATCGCAACCACCGGCCCGAGCACGCCGGCGGTATCGCAGGTTGGTTGCGTGCCGGGCGCAGGAGGTTCCTCAAAGATGCACCGCAGGCAGGCGGTCGCGCCGGGGCGGATTGTCATCTGCATCCCGCGCGTGCCGACGACGCCGCCGTAGACGAGAGGGATGCCGTCGCGGACCGCAATATCGTTGAGCAGGTAGCGGGTCTCGAAGTTGTCGGTGCCGTCGAGGATAATGTCCGGACGCCGCACCTCACCCCCACTGTCCCCACCACCCCCACCGCCCCCACCATCGCCTCTGTATGTCAACAGTGCATCCGCATTGGCTGCGGTGAGGTCGGCGATGTGGGCATGGATCGTGATCTCGCTGTTGACCTCGGCGAGCCTGCGGCGGGCGGCCTCGGCTTTGGGCAGTTGCTCGGCGGCGTCGCGCTCGGTGTAGAGCGACTGCCGTTGCAGGTTTGTGCGATCGACGAGGTCGCGGTCGATGAGCGTGAGGGTCCCGACGCCGGCGCGGGCGAGGTGGTCGGCGATCGCACACCCGAGCGCACCGAGGCCGACGATCGCCGCGTGCGCGCGCGCGAGTCGCTCCTGCCCTGCGGCACCCACGCCGGGGAGAATCTGCTGCCTGTGGTACCGTCCGATGCCTGCCATGCGAGCATCGTAGACGCGCGGGCGATAGACTCAGGGCATGACACGATGTGCGAACGAGACCGACACCGGGCTGGGGCTGGGGTGGACGCCCCCCGAGCCGTTCGTGATCCGCTTTGAGACGCCGAGGCTGCTCGTGCGGGGGTACGAACTGGCCGACGCCGAGGCGATGTTCGACGCCGTATCGTCGAGCCGCGAGCACCTGCTGCCGTGGATGATGTGGGCTAAGGTCGGGCACACCGACGCGATGAGTAGCGCGCATTACATCACCACCCAGATCATGGCGCTGCGCGACCGAGCGAAGTTCAACAACGTCGGCATCGGTATCTTCGACAAACAGACCGGCCGACTCCTCGGCGGCACCGGTGTCCACGGCATTCACCGCGACACCGCCTCGGCCGAGGCGGGGTACTGGATCAGAACGGACGCGACGAATCAAGGTATCTGCACCGAATCAACCGCTCACCTCCTGTCCTGGGCACTCGGCGCGCAGGTCGGGGGCGGCCTTGGTTTGCGGCGGATCGTAATCTACTGCTCGGCGGCAAACGTTGCATCACGGCGAATCCCCGAGAAACTGGGGCTGCGCAAAGAGGTCGAACAACGCGCGGACTACTTCGTTCCCGGCGTCGGGTGTACCGATCGCCTCGGCTGGGGCCTGCTCGCCGAGGAGTGGGACTGCTCGCAACACCAACGCAAAGAGCCCGAAGCATCAGTGCCGGGCCGCCCCAAAGAGCCCTAAGCGTCAGCGCCGGGTTCATTCCGAAACCTCTCCCCGGAGTCCGCCTCCATGACCACCGGCCTGCTCTTCGTCTGCCTCGGCAACATCTGCCGTTCGCCTCTTGCCGAGGGTGTGTTTCTGCATCAGGCGGCCGAACGTGGTGTGCTCGATTGCTTCGACGTCGATTCCTGCGGCATCGGGGGTTGGCATTCCGGCTCCCCACCAGACACGCGAGCAGCGGCGGTCGCCAAACGCCACAAAGTGCGGTTGCCCAGCATCGCGCGGCAGGTCGATCCATCGACCGACTTTGACCGCTTCGACCTGCTCCTCGCGATGGACACGTCGAACCGGGACGCGCTTCTCGAACTCGGCGCACCGGCGGAAAGGGTCTGCCTCATGCGGAGCTACGACCCGACGCTGACAAACGCTGACGACAACGAACTCGACGTACCCGATCCTTACTACGGCGGGCCGAAGGGGTTTGACCTGGTGTACGAAATGCTCGAACGGGCGTGCGCCGGCTTGCTCGATGAACTCACCGAGACATAACTACAGGTCCAGCATGAGCCGTTCGGGGTTTTCGATCGCGTCCTTGATCGCGACGAGGAACGTCACCGCCTCGGAGCCGTCGATGATGCGGTGGTCGTAGCTGACCGCGAGGTACATCATCGGGCGGAGCGAGACCTCGCCGGGCTTGTCGGGGTTCTCGACCGCACGCTTCTTGATCGTGTGCATGCCGAGGATCGCCGACTGTGGCGGATTGAGGATGGGCGTGGACATAAGACTGCCGAAGATGCCGCCGTTGGTGATGGTAAACGTGCCGCCCATCATCTCGGAGAGTTCGAGCTTACCGTCGCGGGCGCGGAGAGCCAGCTCTTTGACCTTGGACTCGATACCAGCAAACGAGAGCGTCTCGGCGTTGCGGATCACCGGGACAACAAGCCCGCGCGGACTCGACACCGCGATCGCGATGTCGCAATAGTTGTGCTGTTCGATCGCGGGGCTGCCGTCGTCGCCCTCGACGATCGAGCCGTTGACCATGGGCGATTCGAGCAACCCGTTGACGACTGCCTTGATAAAGAACGACATGAACCCGAGCCCGACGCCGTGCTTCTCCGCGAAGGCTTCCTTGTAGCGTTTGCGGAGCGCCATGACCGCGGTCATGTCGCACTCGTTGAATGTCGTGAGCATCGCCGCGGTCTGCTGCGCCTCGACAAGGCGGGACGCGATGCGCTGGCGGAGCGGGGTCATTTTCTTCCGGCTGACAGCACGGGGCGGGCCACTCTGGCCGCTCGCGGTCGCGGGTATTTTGCCGCCACCGGTTGCGCCGATCAACGCGCCCACCGATGCCTGCGCCGATTGCAAGAACGCGAGCACGTCCTGCTCGCGGATTTTCCCGCCCGCGCCGGTGCCGACCACTCGGGAAAGGTCCACGTTGTTCTCGCGGGCAATGCGCTCGGCAAGGGGTGTGGTTCGGTAGTCGCCGTTGGAATGGGGGGCCGCTGCCGCCGGTGCGGCGGCTGGTGCGGGCTCGGGGCTGGGCGCGGGGACATCGGCGACCTTTGGCGCGGGAGACTTGGTTTCGGCGGCCTCGGTCTTTGCCGGTTCGCTCGACACCGCAGCCGCTGCAGCCGGCTTCTCTGCGGACTCATCCACCGCGCCGACCACCGCGCCGACCTCAACCTCATCGCCCTCGGCCGCCATCTGCTTGAGGCTCCCCGCCGCCGGGGCCGTGATCTCCATCGTGACCTTGTCGGTCTCGAGTTCGAGCACAGTTTCATCGCGTTCGACGAAGTCGCCGTCGGCTTTGAGCCAGGTCGAGATCACGCCGGTGGTCACGCTCTCGCCGACGTTGGGGATGACGATGTCGGTTGCCATGGTCGGTTCGTTCCTGCTTCGGGCGGGCCGAGTGGGTCGCGCCGGTGCTTACGGTCAGTTCGCGGCGTGGGCGACTTTGCCCTTGGCGTTGCTTGCGGCCTCGGCGGGGACCGGGCCCACAATGGTGTCGAGGAGGTGGTTCTGCTGGAGTTTGTGGACCCGCTTGGAACCAACGGCAGGTGTCGGGCTCGCCGGGCGTCCCATGTACGCCCCCTCGAACCCGAGCTCTTCGCGCAGACGATCGAGGATAAACAACCCGCCCGCAACATTGCGGGGCTCTTCCTGGGCGTAAACGAGTTCGGTCCGCTTCGGATACCGGGCAAGAATCTCCCGGCACATCTCCGCGTGGAACGGATAAAGCTGCTCGATACGGATGATCGCGATGTCCTCGCGCCCGATCTTGTCACGTCTGGCCGCGAGCTCGTGGTAGAACTTTCCAGAACAGAGCACGACCCGACGCACCGCGTCCCGGTCCGCCCCGGAGTCAAACTTCGGGTCGTCGATCAGCTCACAAAACCGGCCGCCGGTCAGCTGATCAACCGTGCCGGTGACCACGCGGAGCATGCTCTTGGGTGTGAACACAATCAGCGGCTTGCGGAAGCTCTGTTTCGCCTGGCGGCGGAGCAGATGGAATATCTGCGCCGCAGAAGACGGATACACAAGCTGCATGTTTTTCCCGGCGCAGAGTTTCAGGAAGCGTTCCATCCGTGCCGACGAGTGCTCGGCGCCCGCGCCCTCGTAGCCGTGCGGCAAGAGCATCACCAGCCCGGACCACCGCTCCCACTTGTGCTCGGCCGACGCGATGAACTGGTCGATGATGACCTGTGCCCCGTTGACAAAGTCGCCGAACTGCGCTTCCCACATCACCAGCATGCTCGGGTCGGCGAGCGAATACCCGTAGTCAATCCCGAGCACGGACGCTTCCGAGAGCGGGCTGTCGTAGACGCACATGTGCGCCTGCTGCTTGGTCAGGTCGATCGGCCCCATCTTGGGCTCCCACACGTCACGCATCTCGTTGAGCGGGACGCAGGCCTGCCCTGTCTCGAAGTCGTGCAGCACCGCGTGCCGATGGCTGAACGTGCCCCGCCGGGAGTCCTGCCCGCTCAGTCGGATCGGCGTCCCCTCAAGCAGGAGCGTCCCGAACGCCAGGCTCTCGGCATCGGCGTACGAGATGTCCTTGGTCTCGGGCAACGACCGCCGCGCATCGAGAAGGCGCTTGAGTTTGGGATTGACCTTGAACCCCTCGGGCACCCGCCCAAGCCCCTC
This sequence comes from uncultured Phycisphaeraceae bacterium, assembly GCA_964394895.1. Lineage (GTDB taxonomy): Bacteria > Planctomycetota > Phycisphaerae > Phycisphaerales > UBA1924 > PNC22. The sequence goes on from CAYMZJ010000017.1 coordinate 14,772, forward strand.
GCAGACCTCCTGGAGCAAGTCCTTGCTCACCGCGGTGTCTTGAGGCTCAAAGCTGAACGACCGCTCCACGCCCGACCAGCGGGCGCTGCCGGGGTCGATCGTCGGGTCGTAAGGCGAGCTCTTCGCTGCCTCCTGGGCGTGCTCGAGCGAATCGTCGAGTCGCGTGCGGATCGTCGACATGTCGTCGTCGGTCAGCACGCCCTCCGCAAGCAAACGCTCGGCATACACCTTCATCGTGCTGGTCTTGCGCTTGATCAGGCTCGCCATCAAAGGCTGCGTGAACGACGCCTCGTCCTGCTCGTTGTGCCCGTACCGCCGGTAACACCACATATCGACAAAGATGTCCTTGCGGAACTTCTGGCGGTACTCGATCGCCATCTGCGCCACCGCGACGACCGCCTCGGGGTCCTCGCCGTTGACGTGGAGCACCGGGGCGTCGCCGGCTTTGGCGATATCGGTGCAGTACCGGCTCGACCGGGAATCTTCAGGGATCGTGGTGAACCCGATGAGGTTGTTGACCACAACGTGGACCGTGCCGCCGGTCGTGTAGCCTTCGAGCTGCGCGAGATTGAGCATCTCGTAGACCATGCCCTGGCCGGAGATCGCCGAATCGCCGTGGACAAGCATCGGGATCACCCGGCGGCGTTCGGTATCACCGTGCAGCCGTTGCTTGGCGCGGCACCGCCCGGCAACGACCGGCGACACCGACTCAAGATGGCTCGGGTTGCTCGCCAGCGCGAGGTGAACCTGTTTCCCATTGCGGAACTGGCGGGTACCGGAATAGCCCCGGTGGTACTTGACATCCCCCCCGCCGTCGACAAAATCGTCGTCCCAGTTCTCTTCAAACTCGGTAAAGATCTGTGTGTAGGTCTTCCCGATGATGTTGTTGAGCACGTTGAGCCGACCGCGGTGGGCCATCCCCAGCACGATCTCCTCGACGCCAAGATCCGACGAGCCCTCGATCAGCCGATCGAGCAACGGGATGAGCGATTCAGAGCCTTCGAGGCTGAATCGTTTGTCGCCGGGGTAGCGTTTGCCGAGAAACTTCTCGAACTGCTCAGCCAGCAGCAACTGATGGGTGATGTGGACCCGGTCGCCGCGGCTCAGCTCGATTCGGCCACCGCCGCCCTCGAACCGGTCCAGCCACCAGTTCCGTTCCTCCACCGATTCGATGTGTGCGAACTCGATCGCCGTGGTCCCCGCATAGGTCTTGTCGAGATACTCGATCAGCTTCCCGACTGTTGCCGACGCACCGAGTCCTCGGACCTGTTCGACGCTGACAGTCCGGGACATGTCCTGGTCGGTGATGCCGTAGTAGCCGGGCGTCAGAAAATCCGGCTGGTCACGGTCTCTCCCGAAAGGATCGAGCTTGGCCGCGACATGCCCGCGCGAGCGGTAGGCCTCGATCAGCCGATCCACCCCGGACTGGAGCGGTGACGTTCCATCGGTCCCCGCCGGCCCGTCACCGCTGCGAGCGAGCTCGAATCCCTGAAAGAACGCCCGCATCTCCAGCGAAACGTTCTCAGGGTCCTGGAGAAACCGCTCATACGCGTCGTCAAGGTAATCCGCATTCCATGCGTTAACCGCAGACGGCACAGCTCTCGGCGGGGTGTTCATTGCTTCCCTCAACCCGAAAAAACACGGTGTCCGGGGCTCCAAACACAATCCGGACCAACGCCGGAGCCCCTCAAAGGTGATCCTAGGCCAGAGTATCGGATGCTCAACACAGCGAATCCCGGATTCCTGCCCGAACACACCTGTGAACTCCACATTCAGGGCTCACCCGGGCGCGGTTTCAGCCGAATCTGCCGGTCACATAGTCCTCGGTCTCCTGCAGCCGAGGGTTCTGGAAGATATCGACCGTCGGCCCGTACTCGACGAGCCGCCCGAGATACATGAAAGCTGTGTAGTCAGAGACCCGAGAGGCCTGCTGCATGTTGTGGGTCACGATCAGGACCGTGTACCGCTCGGAAATCTCGTGGATCAGCTCTTCGATCCGCAACGTGGCGATCGGGTCCAACGCCGAGCAAGGCTCATCGAGCAGCAGCACGTCGGGCTCGGCGACAATCGCCCGCGCGATGCACACCCGCTGCTGCTGACCGCCGGAGAGCCCAAGAGCCGACTCATTCAGCCGGTCTTTGGCTTCGTCCCATAACGCAGCCCCGCGGAGCGCCCGCTCGCAGGCCTCGACAAGCACCGACCGCCGCCGCTCGCCGTCGATCCGCAACGGGTAGACCACGTTCTCGAAGATCGTCATCGGGAACGGGTTCGGCCTCTGAAACACCATCCCCATCCGCTTGCGGAGGTCGATCACGTCCACCGCCGGGTCATAGATCGACTCGCCATTCAGGAGCATCCGGCCCTCGATCCGCACGCCGTCGATCAGGTCGTTGAGGCGGTTGACCGACCGCAGCAGCGTGGACTTGCCACACCCCGACGGCCCGATCAACGCGGTCACCTTGCCCCGCGGGATGCCCATCGAAAGACTGAAAATCGCCTGGGCTTTGGTGTACCACAGGCAAAACCGCTCGATCTCCAGAATCGACGATTCCTGTGCAAGTGAAGGGTGGACTTCGGGCGTGGTCTCAAGCCCCTGCTGAATCCGCTGAATGATCGACAGCGCATCGTCGGCTGGCTGGGCGTCTGATTGTGCTGGCGTGGTGGTCATCGAGGACATGATTGGCTGCTCCAGAGCCCGAGGATATCGACAGCGAAAATTAGAAGTGCCCGGACCCCATCTTCCGACGCACCCGGGCCCGCAGCATGATCGCGGTCAGGTTCAAGAGCAGGATCACCGCGATCAGGAGCAGCGTGCTCGCCCAGACCAGCGGCCGGGCCGCTTCAGAATCCGGACTCTGGAACCCCAGGTCATAAATATGGAACCCCAGGTGCATAAAGCTGCGGTCCAGGTGCAGGAAGGGTGCCTCGAACGAGATCGGCAGCTCGGGTGCCCACTTGAGCGCGCCGACCAGCATGAGCGGCGCGACCTCACCCGCCCCGCGCGCCATTGCGAGGATCATCCCGGTGAGGATGCCCGGCATCGCCCCCGGCAACACCACCCGCTTGATCGTCTGCCACTTCGATGCACCGCAGCCGTAAGACGCTTCACGGAGCGACGGCTGCACCGCCGCGATCGCCTCCTCGGTCGAAACAATCACGACCGGGAGCGTGAGCAACGCGAGTGTGAGCGCCGCCCAGAGCAGCCCCCGCTTGCCGAATGTCGGATCGGGCAACCGAGCCTCGAAGAAGCCGTGGAAGTAGGGTGTGGTGACAAACATCGCAGCAACAATCCCGAACGCCGCAATCCATGCACATATCGAAGTGATACGGAGCGCTTTGTATCCCCGCGAATCGGCCTGCCCGGGCTTTCGCGTACTGAGGATGCCCACCGATCCCGCCGCGATGACGATCGCGAGCCCGGCCGCCACAAGAAACCACCACTGGAACACGGGCAGTTGCGTCGCGCCGCTCGGACCCGCGTCGACATACGCGCCGACGGTGTAGCAGAAAAACCCGAGCCCGAACACGCCGTACACAATGCTCGGCACACCCGCAAGATTGTTGACCGCGATGCGTATGAAACTCGTCACCACGCCCTGCCGCGCGTACTCACGCAGATAGAGAGCCGCGAGCACGCCCAACGGCACCACGACAATCGTAAGCAGAATCGTCAAGAGCACCGTGCCGAAGATCACCGGGAAGACCCCGCCTTCGGTGTTGGCCTCCCTCGGATCGTCGGCAACGAACTCCCGCCATCGCGCGAGGTAGAGCCCGAGACGGTCTCCCGCCGACTGTGTGTTGGGCTGCACCACTCGGACGATCTGCGAGATCCGCATCGGCTCATCCGGCGTCGATTGCCGTTCCGGTGCAAAGCGGTCGGCAGCCGGGTCGCGGATGATGACACGGAACTGGTTGTCGAGCACCCGGACTTCCTCGATCTCGGCGGCGACCGCGTCGTACTCGACCTCAAGCTCGGCCTGCCTCGCCGCGGCATCCGTGACGATGCGGTCGTACCGCTCGGGGGTCATCGTCCCGCCGTCCGGCCGTTCGAGCCACACGAACAGCACCAAACCAACCGCGAGCACAACCCCGGTGCGGGAGAGCATCTGTGCGAGCGGCGTCGGCTGGCGTCCCGACTTGCGCGCGCGACGGGACGCCCGACCCACAGCAACCACCAACGCGCCGGCAGCCGCCAGAGCCGCGAACCACACCACCGCCGGGGTCGACCGAGCCCCGCCTGCTTCGGCCCGTTGCAACTCGATCCTGGCTTCTGTGACCCCTTCGCGCAGGTGCGTCATCGCGGCGTTGATCGGGCCGATCTTTGAGCGCCGCAACCCCCGCAGGTGCTCACGCCGCTGGGCAGCCTCTGGGATCAGCTCTCGCAGCAGGTGCGTGGTCTCAGCTGCGCCCTCGGCGACGTACCGCCGGGTCACCACGAATGGCTCGAACACCCCCGCCTCAACCTCGATTCTGCGCAGCTCACGGGTGAGGCGGATGGTTGCACCGTCCTCATCAACGGTTCCCTCGGCCGGGGCACCGAGCATCGGTGAGCCCTCCGCATCGAGCGGTGCGGGCGCGAGCGTCTGCAGCACGACCGCTTCGGGAACGCCGAGAAACACGCCCCATGCGATCCGCTCGACGAAGACCGCGTCGTCAGGCCGCTCAGCCGATTCGAGGTTCTCGATCTCCACCCAGCGGAAGGGTTGCTGCCCCAGATCACGGTTGCCGATCCGGTAGAGCCGCCGCATCGGACGGCCGTCGCTGGCGGTGGTCTCGGGGGCAATCTCCCCGGCCTCGATACGTGCGAGCAACTCACGTTTGCGCTGCGCCGAGACGTCGAACGCTTCCTCCCGCACCGGCACGCCGAGGAATCGCTCGCCGGTGCGGAGTGTGACCTGTTCGATCGGGCGCGGCCAGAACGCCCGCATCCCTTCGACCGCGATCAGACCCAGCAGCGCACCGATCATGACGATGTTCAAGACCAGCGCAGCCCCGAGCAGCCAGACCATCGCCTCGCCCCGACCATAACGGCCGGTGCGTCGTGTGTGACGCGGTGCGTCTTCTCGAGATGTGCCGTTGGGCTGATCCATGGGTTAGAGCAACGCGTTCTTTTTGCGGTAATGCTGGCGGACAATCTCGGCGACGGTGTTGATGAAAAACGTCATGATGAACAGGACCAGGCCGCACAGGAACAGCACCCGGTAGAGCGCTTCACCCTTGGGGGCTTCGGGGAGTTCGACCGCGATGTTCGCCGAGAGGGTGCGGAAGCCCTCGAAGATGTTGAGGTCCATCGTCGGCGTGTTGCCGGTTGCCATGAGGACGATCATCGTCTCCCCCACCGCTCTGCCCAGCCCGATCATCGACGCCGAGAATATTCCCGACGCCGCGACCGGCAGCACCACGCGGATCGCGGTCTGCCACGGCGAGGCCCCGGCGCCGAGCGACGCGGCCCGCAGGCTGTTGGGCACACTCGCCAGCGCATCCTCGCTGATGCTGTAGATGATCGGAATAATCGCAAAGCCCATGATGACGCCGACGATCAGGCTGTTGCGTGACGTGAAGCGGCCGAAGATCGAGTCGCGTGCATCGAGACCCATCGCTGTCAACGCCCAGGCGAGCCCCGCCGCGAGCAGCACCGTCAGCGCGAGTATGGCAACCGGCTGGCCGACCGCGATGATGACCTCGGCGGCGTGCGCCCGCTCGCCCTGAGACCTCTGCCGAAACGTCGCAGCCGCCCGCGCCGTGAGCATCAGCCCGAGAATCGCCCCGACCGGGATCATCGCCATGAGCCAGCCCGGCCACGGGCCGCCGATCTCGCTGTTGAGCCATCGGCGGATGCTGGGAGTGTCCAGCCCCTGCTCGATCAGATCGGCCCGGAGCGCAGCCAGTTCCTCGCCGGTGCGCTCGACCGGCCGCACAACCCCGCCTTGGCGAAAGTACATCCCGGCCTGCCGGAGTCGGCGTTCTTCGTCAGGGCTCATCGACGCCCGGACACCGACCCAGCCGGGCACCTCATCCGGCGCGACGGCCTCGAACGAGCCCCCGAGCACGAGCCGGTCGCTGGTGGTCGGCTGAAAGAGCGTCCGCTCGAGCATCGGCCCGGCAAGCAGCGCCGAGCCGAACCCCGCGCCCAGCGCGAGCCCCACCAGCAAAAACTGCGTTCGCCGACCAAAGCCCGTGCGGACCTTGTTGGGGACCAGCGTCCAGAGGCCCGCCGCGAAGATGATCGTCAGCGGGACCGTGACCATCGACGTCATGATGCCGGGGAGAAGGTCGCGGAAGATCGGCGCGACAACCATCGCCGCGATAAACCCGAGCACGACCGAGGGGAGCGACGCCATGATCTCGATCGCGGGCTTGACTGCGCGCCTCGTGCGCGGCGAGAGAAACTCGCTGGTATAGATCGCGGCAAACACCGCGAGCGGGCACGCAAAGAGCATCGCAACAACCGTGGCTTTGAGTGTGCCAAAGATCAGGGGCGTCAGGCTCAGCTTGGGCTCAGCCGCGTCGTCCCCGGCCGAACTCTGGTACGAGAGCTTCGACTCGAGCTGCCCCTCGTAATGCACCGGCGCAAAGAGTGTCTTGAGCGTGATCTCGGGATACCCGGCGTCGTAGCGTGCGTGGACGAGCGTGCCGTCTTCGAGCAAAAGCGCCAGCGCGTCGTTCTTGGGCGAAATTGCACCCGCGACCACGGGTATTTCCTGCTCTGCGCGCAGGGTCACGATGCGTTTTTCACTTGCCACGTGGCGCACAAGCCCGCGACCCGAATCGTCTGTGATCACGATCGACCGGTCTCGCCAGCTTGTGCCGATCGAACGCACCGCCCCGCCCGGGCCGCGGATCGAGTGCCCACGCACCAGCCGTTTCTGGTCGGGCGTCGGAGCGGCTGGATCCGGCGCAGGAAACCACGCCGAGACCCGTCCCGATTCGTCACCGGCGAGCAGGGTGATCGAGCCGATGAGCTTGGTCACCGCGGTAAGCGGAGCGTCGCTGAGCTGCACCGTCTCGGCCAGCACGATCGGCTCGTTGCGCGGGTCGGTCGCGGCGTATCGCTGGCAGGTGCCGTCGCGCCAGACAGCGTAGATGTGCGCACCATCACCGGAGATGAAGACCCAGTCCGGCGGCGACTGTCGCGCGGTGATCCCGAATGAGTACGATTTGAGTCGCGTGCGCGGGGCGCCGCCGCCCAGGGGCCTGGTTGTTCGGACCGAGGCGTAGGTCGCGTCCCCCTCTTCCCGCAACACGACGAGGTTCTGCTGTCGCGCGTCGGCAAAGACGTCAATCCGCGTCACCGCACCCGCGCCGATCTTCAGCTTCACGGGTGACGACATCTCGATGCGCGGCGTTGTGACCCGTACCTGCCCCGTGTCGACACGCTCGACGATCGAGCGGAACCCGCTCTCTCCCGCCGCTGCCGAGGGCCGGCTGCCGCCGACGGGGATGTCCATCTCCTCGGCCCTGACCCCACGGACATCCGAGCCGAAGCGGATTGTGCCGGTCCGCACCGTGCCGTCGGCAAACCCGATCGCCAGAATCCCGTCGCGCCCCCACTGCGAGATCGCGGTGGGCGCAGCGCCCTCACCGGCAATCGGTTGTCTCCCAAGGACCTCGCCGGTCTCGAGGTGATACGCGGTGAGGGTGCCCTCGCGGTCCAGGACCACCGCGCCATGGTTGTATTCATCGAGTTGCAGCCCGTGGATGGGTGCCCGATGCTCGATCGGCACCGTAGTAGCCAGTTCGGCGCTACCTCCCTGAAAGAGCGGCAGCACCACCGCCACGAGATAGACACAGATCCCCAGCACCGTCAGCAGCACCGCCCCGCCGCCCACGCGGATCACCGCCCCGGCGGTCCGGTCACGCCGGTACACGCTGCGGGGGGTGCGTCTGACAATGCGTGAGGGCTGGTTGGTCATCGGGGAGCGGGCCGGGCGAGAAGGCTCTCAGGAGACGGCGATCGATGCCGCCGTGACGACGGCCGCATGGTAGTCCATCGAGGCGGCACCGTTCCCCCTTTTTCCTCAGGAAGACATCGGGACGCAACGCGAGTTCAGTTGCCAGCCTCGATGCCCACCCGCTCGAGGTCTTCCAGCGCGATCGCTGCGGGAACGGGGATGTACCCGTCCTTGACCACAACCTCCTGCCCTTGCTTGGAAAACACCAGCTTGAGGAACTCGGCCCGGAGCGGATCAAGCCCCTCGCGCTGGTCGTAGTTCAGGTAGATGTACAGGAAACGGGCCAACGGATAATCACCCGAATAGGCGTACTCATTCTCGGGCGGGAAGGCCTCCTCACCCTTCTCGTACGCGATGTCCAACACCTTGACGTCAGCGGTCCGGTAGCCGATGCCCGAGTAGCCCATCGCGTAGCGGTCCGTCGCGACACCCTGAACGACCGACGACGAGCCGGGCTGCTCTTTGACGGTGGGCTTGTAGTCGTTCTTGGCGAGCGCGACGTTCTTGAAATAGCCGTACGTGCCCGAGGCCGAGTTGCGACCATAGAGATTGATCGGCTTGGTCGCGAACGCCGGGTCACGGACACCGAGATCGCCCCAGGTCATATCCGGGCCGGCGACAGAGAACACCAGAGCGAGCTGGGGCAACGTGATTTCGTCGAGCGGACAATCGCGGTGGACGTACACCGCGAGGCAGTCGATCGCCGCCCGAACCTCCGTCGGCTTGTAGCCGAACTTCGCCTCAAACTTGTCGAGCTCCGAGGACTTCATCTCGCGGCTCATCGGGCCGAACTGGGCTTGCCCCTCGATCAGTGCCGGCGGCGCGGTCGACGAGCCTTTGCCCTCGATCTCGGGCTTCACGCTCGGGTAGTACGACACAAACTCCTGCGCCCAGAGCGTCATGAGGTTGTTCAGCGTGTCGGATCCCACGCTCTTGAGCGAGCCGAACACACCCTGCGTCGGGCGATACTCGGGGAGGTCCGGATCAAGCTGGGCGTTGGACACCGCGGCCGAGGTTGCGAGAACAAGACCGGCCAGGGTGGTGAGAAGTGTTCGCATCGTACTATCTCCTTTATGTGCCGAGTGGTCGGAGGATCGACTCGACCGGGACGAATCAAAGCGTCGCCCGGCTTGAATGCGGGATCGTATGTGGAGCAAAGAATGCGCGCGCGGATATCAAGGTCCGCACACGACAGATGTGTGTTAGACTTGCGCTAAGCGGTCGCTCACAAGGTCTACCAGCCGATCTGGATGCCCAGAGGGCGTGCCGTCTTGGCGACAGTCCCGTCCTGGCCGGTGTACTCAGCAGACAGCCTGGCGTTGGTCAACGGCAGCACGTCGGTCGTGGCGTCACGGATATCGAGCGTCAGCACATGGGACGCGCCGACCTGGTCACGCCTCCGACTCGAAGCCAACAACTCCTGCGGCACGTCCCACTCGGCGATCAACCGTTGCTCGGCATCACGGAGCTCAAACCGCAATCCCCCCTCGCCCCACATCGGGAGCGGGTACCGGTTGTCCCACAGATACACCACAATCGGGATCGTGTCCGGGTACCCGTTGTTGTCGTTGTCGATCAGCGGGTAGGTCGCGACAGTGACCAGGTCCGTGCGGAGGTCGGCGGGGGGGCGGATCGGTTTGCGCCGCGGACCCTCAGCCACGCACCCACTCAATGCGAGAGCAGCGAGCACCGGCACCAGCCGCATGTACCGTCCGCATTGTGCCCGCCGAGAAAGGGTCATGGTGCCATCCTACTCCTGCCCGTCTTCGGCCTTGTTCGGGCGTTTGGCGTCAATGTGCGTTACAGCAGACCAATCGATCTCGTCGGGTGTGGCGGCGCCCTTTCCACCCTCTTCAACCGTAGCCGGCTTGGCCCGTATCCGCGGGGCGTTTTGGAAATCTATCGAGTTGCGCACGCCGTTCCCGCCGTTCAGCTTGATCGGTGCTGGCGCGATGACGGGATTGGCATTGACCGGCCCCACCTCTTCGATGATCCTGTTCGGGTCGGACAGCTCACCGATCGCCCTGTCGGTCAGGTTGCGGTAGCGCTCGACAGCGAGTTCGCCTCCCGGGATGATGTGGGGAGTGAGAATCACGAGCAGCTCGGTCTTCACGTTCTGCTGTTTCATCGAACGGAAGGCCAAGCCGAGGATCGGGATGTCACCAAGAATCGGCACCTTCCACTCGCGGTTTTCCTTCGTCGTCTGGATCAGACCGCCGATGACAACGGTCTGCCCGTTCATCACACTGACCGTCGTCTGTACTGACCGCCGGGTGATGACCGGTGCTTGTACAGACTCGCTCACCTGTGTGGTTCGGCTAGTCAGCGCCGAGATTTCGGGCATGATTTCCAGCTGGACAAACCCATCGGCACCGATCGTCGGGGTCACCTCGAGAATGATGCCGACGTCCTGATAGGTCACGCCCGTGGTGACATTCCCGCCGCCGCTCTGCGTTGTATCGCCGGGAACACCGATGTTCTCGCCGACCTGCATCCGCGCCGACTCGTTGTTCTTGACCGTCACCGACGGACGGCTGAGCACTTCGAGCTTGCCCTGCACCTCGAGAGCCCGGACCATCAGCTCAAAGTCCACACTTGAAACCGAGAGGTTGGCGGCGCCCAGCGCGCTGGTGAGCGCGCCGCCAGCAGCAAACGACCCGAGTTGAAAGGCGTCCGGTCCGAACCCGGTCAGGCCGCCAGCACTTATGTCAGCGCCCCAGGTGTTCTCGTCGTCGAGCGTCACCTCGGCGATCAACACCTGGATCTGCACCTGCGGCGGGGCGGCGTCGAGTTCCCTCACAATAGCCTCGACCGCCTCGATATATCGGGGTGAAGCCGAGATCAGCAGCTTGTTGCTCTTCTCATCACCGACGACCGTGACTTCCTGCTCGAGCTGGCGTGAGACGGAGCCCGCGACGCCGTCCGCGCCGCCGAGCGCCGCCTGGATGGTCGTTGCCTCGGCATCGAAGTAGCTCTGCAGCGTGACTTCGAGGTCCTTCGCTTTGGCGTTGAACAGGTGAAAGACCAACTGCTCCCGCTCGTTTGCCTCGATCACGTCGAGGTCCATGACCACTTTGCGGACGAGATCGAGGTACTCCTCTGTGCCCGAAACCAGCAGCGTGTTGGTGCGCGCATCGATGGTAATCGAGAGCTCCTGACGCTCGTCGGGGACCGCGGTAACCGAAGTGGAACTCAGCCCGTCGGGATCCTCGTCGGTGCCTTGCCGTTGTCCCGTGGGGATGAGCACCAGCGTGTCACCCTGCACCCGCAGGTTGAACAGGTCACGCAGGACCTCGGCCATCGCCCGCGCATCGGCGTTGACCAAGCGGAACGCCTCGATCTCTCGCGACCCGGCGGTGGAGCCGTCAAGATCAAGAAGGATCGACTCGATGAGATCAACAATCGACGTCGGCGCAGAAACCAGCACCGAGTTGGTCCGCAGGTCGGCGGTAAGGCGGACCTGCTCGCGGATAAAGTCGTCCACCTCGGCCTCGGTCACGCCGCCCGGGATGCGGTTCCCGAACGCGTCGGTCACCTCCTGCCGCAGGTAACGAAGTCGCGTCGCCCGACCCTGCCTGGCCGACCCTGCCAGAGGTTGCCCGGCGAGCACACTCTCGAGGAGCCTCACGACTTCGAGCGAGTTGGCGGACGTCAGCTCAAACCGCCGCACTTCCTGCACGCTCAGCACCTCGCTCTTGTCGAACCGGTCAACCAGATCGTGGATCGCGTCGATGTCCGCGTCGCTGCCCCGGACGATGAGCGCGTTGAGCCGGGCTTCGGCGGTCACACTCACAGTGTTCTGCCCACGCCGTTCGTTCTCTCGATCGACGTAGACCTCACGAATCGAGTTTGCGACTTCCTCCGCCCGGGCGTGCTGGAGCTCGATGAGTTCCATCCGCCCACCGCTGGACATAATCATCGCGCCGTCCTGAATCGTCTCGACCAGGTCCTTGACGAGTTGCAGGTTTTCTTCGCTGCACGCGAGGATGAGCAGGCTGTTCGCCGGATCTGCAAGCACGCTGAACGTGTCCATCGGTGAGTCCACCCCGCCCGATCGGCGTGTGGATTCGATCCGTTCGTCCATGAGCCTTTGCAGGTTGCCCGCGAGGGTGACGACATCCGCGCCAGGCACGGGCAGCACGTGCAGCCCGACCGTAAAGTTGCTGTCCTCGGCGTCGAGCGAAGTCAGCAGCGAGTCCACGATCTCGAACGATCGCGCGCTGGTTGAAATGATCAGCGTGTTGGTCCTGGCGTCGGGTGAAGCGATCAAACGATCCTCCGGCCGGAGCACGCCGGCGACTTCACGTTGGTCGAAGACATCGGTCAGCACTGCGCTCACCCGGTCGGCCGCGGCGAACTCGAGCGGAAAGAACCGGACCGCGTTGCCCGCCGAAGTGAGTTCCACATCGAGCGAAGCGACCAGCTCACGCACCACCTCGATGTTCTTGGGTGTGCCCACCACAATCAGCGTATTTGTGTCGGGCTCTGCCTCGACGACGAGGCTGGAGAGCGGGACGAACAGGTCCGACTCGATGCGCGCGTTGGCATCGGTTGGATCACCACCCGAGACAAGGATACGGAGCCGTGCAACCTGACGTTGCAACCCGTCGGCTTCGGGCGTTGAACGTGAGCCCTGAATGATGACCCGGTCGATGATGTCCGCGATCGTGCGCGCGTCGGCGTGCTCGAGCGGGATCAACGCTGGCTCGACCCAGTTGCCGACGGTATCGGCGTCCAGGTCTCTGATCAGGACCTCGACGAGCGCGACCGCTTCTTCCCGACCGGCCACGAGCAACGCGTTGGTGCGGTCGTCGACCGACACCGCGATCTCGCCGGCGAGTGCTTGCCCGGTTGCTGTCGGGGGCAGCCCCTGGCGATTCGTGCCGGGAAGCCGGCGAAGCGTTTCGCCCTGGCTGAAGAGCTCGTCGACAATCGCCTTGATCCGGTTGGCTGCGGCGTTTTCGAGTGGGAAGATCCGCACGACAATCGCGTCACCCACCGGCAGCGTGTCGAGGCTCTTGATGAGATCGGCAACCGCGGCGACGTTCCCGGGCGTCGAGCCGACGATCACCGCGTTCGACTCGATCACCGGAATGAGCCGGATCGGTTGCGTCAGGTCGAGGGAGAGCTCGGCGCGCCCAAAGCCTCGCGTCAGCCGGAGCCGACGGATGTGTTCCTGAACCGCCTGCGCCGGCCCCGTCTTGACATCCTGATTCGCCGGATTGAGCATCTCCTGGAGTGTCGAGACGATGCTGCCGGCGTTGGCGAGCTTGAGAGGCACCACCGCCATCTCCTGCGAAATCTCGCCGGGCTGGGCGTCAAGCGTGCGGATCAGACCCGCAACAATCGCGGCATCGCGGTCATTGCCGATCACGCCGATCGCCGCGCGGCTGGTGATGTCCACCAGCGTCACGGGCTCAGAAACAATCCCAAAACGATCGTCAGGGACGGGCCGGGTGACGCCCATCTGCTCGAGCATCGTGCGGATTGCCTGGGGGGCGTTGTTGCTGACCGGGACGATCAGCATGCCGGGCGTCAGCGGCGAACCGGCGACAGCCTCGCCGTTGTCGGGCTGTGCGTTACCTTGTGCGTCGCCGTTCCCCCCGTCATCAGATGGGCTGTCGAGTTGCTGGACGAATGTCCTGACCTGCTCAAAGAGCCCGGGCGAGGCGGTGATGACCAGCGAGTTGCTGGTGCGTTCGACATCGACCGCGAAGGGCTCGCCGAGCCGCTGGGCAAGCGGGGCAAACGCGGTCTGTACAAGCTGGCGCAATCGTGTCGCGGGGATGGTCTCCAGCCGGATCAGACGCGGCGCGGCGGAGGGTTGACTCTGCGATTGCAGCTCGCGCACGAGCGCCCAGACCTGGATCAGATCCTCTTCGCTGGCCCGTACAATCAGCGAGTTGGAAAGGTCGTCGCCAAAGATCCGTGCCGAACGCGACCCCGCAGCACCGCCGGATTGGCTGGCGAACACTTGCGAGACGGCCGCTGCGATCACGGTCGCACGACCTCGCTCGATCGGGATGACCACCGGCTGGGGAAGATTGACGAACTCGGGAACGTCGAGCTGCTCGACAATCCGTTCGATCCGCTCAAGCTCTTTGCGACCGGCCGAGACGATCAGCGAGTTGGTCTGGGTTTCTGCTGAGACCGAGGGCACACCCTCAGCATCAACAAGCACGGGCGGGTTGAAGAACCCGTCACGCGGGTCGCGGCTGTTGACGCGGGGTTGATTCTGTTGTTGCCGGGCGCGCTCGCGGGAGAGCTCGTCCTGGAGTGTCTGGCGAAAGCCCTCGTTCAGCGCGCGGGCAACACTCGCGGCGTCCGCGTGCTTGAGCGGAATGACCACGAGCTGACGCGAGCTGTCGTAGTCTGGCGTGTCGAGTTTCTCGAGCAACGCGAGGATGCTCTCCCACTCGCTGTCGGCGGCGCTAATCACCAGCGAGTTGCTCGCCTCGTCAGCGACAATCGAGACGTTCCGGGCGGCGAACGTCTTGGCCTCCTGCGCGAAGCGGCCGTAGAACATCTTGAGCGCATTGGCTGTCTGCACGGCATCGGCAAACTCCATCCGCACAAACTCGGTGTGACGGTCCGCGCCGCTCGGCACGTCCAACTCGCGGATGATCTGCTCGATGCGGGACATCTGCTCGGGCGTCGCGAGCACACTGATGGTGTTCTCGTTGGGCGAATAATCCACCTTCGGGCTCGGCTCGCCCGCTCCCCTGGGCAGGTCACGCAGCAACGTGCTGAGCGTGAGGTTCACATCGCTGGCCAGCACGTGCTCGAGCTTGATTCGACGGAACGTCTGCAACTCGATCTCGGGCTTGATATCAAGACGGCTGATCTGCTCGGTGACCAGCGCGATTGTCTCGTCCGAGCCCGTCAACAACAACGTATTCGACCTCGGCACGGGTGTAATCGTGATCTTGATCGACGAGGGCAAAGCCGCACGAAGCAACTCGGCAACATCGAACGCACGCGCGTTGATCAGCGGCACCAAAGCGATGTTCACGTCCTCGGGTCGCGGCGAAGCGTCGAGCTCCTTGACCAACGCGAGCACACTCGCCATCCGTTGGGGCGGTGCGGAAACCAACAGCGAATCGTTCTCCGGCTGCGGCGTCACGAGCACCCGCTCGTCGGCGCGCCCGGTCTGCGGGAACATCGACCGGACCGCCTGCGAAACATTGCCCGCGGTGCCGTTCTGGAGGTACACGATCTCGATCTGGCGGTCCTCGCCGATCTCGGGCACGTCGAGCTCGGCAACCAACGTCCGCACGAGCGCGAGGCTGTCCTCGTCGGCGGTCACAAAGAGCAGGTTGCCGTCCTGCGACCCGATGATCGACACCGCCTCGGGCGGCGAGCCCTCGGCGCGGGCCCGCTGGCGGAAGAAGGTATTGAGGTTCTGCGCGGCGCGGCGTGCTTCGGCGTGCTGCAGCGGGATCGAATCAACCACCGCATTGGGACGCCCAGACACCGTGTCGAGCTGCTCGGCGTACGCCACCGCTTGCTCGACCTTGGCGCCCGGCCCGATCAGGATGATCGCCCGACTGCGGGCGTCGACCTCGACGGTCACCTTGTCCGGATCACTCCGCGGCGGCCAGTACCAGAAGTCGTCGCTCCCGCCCGAGTCCATCGCGCTCTCGACCACCCGAGCGATTGTCTGCGGATCGCCCTGACTGATCGGAACAATCTTGACCACCCGCGCGGTCATCTCCGAGAACGGCACGTCGAGCTTGGCGATGATGTTCTTCATCACCTCCATCGTCTCGCCCTGCCCCATGACCACAACCGAGTTGAGCCGCTCGTTAAACTCGAGCAGCAGCTTGTCTTCTTGCGGCGAGGGCTGACTGCGGTTTCGGCCGCCGTACATGCGTTCGTACTGCAGCTCATTCGCCAGACTGCGGAGCGTGTCCTCAAGATCGCCCACGCGAGCGTGTTCAAGCCGAATGATCTCAAACTGCAGTTCCGCGATCGCCGAGGAGTCCGTGTCGTACTGCTGCACAAGATCGGTGATCTGTGCAAAGTCGGCATCGCTCGCCGCAACGATCAGTGTGCCGCTGCGCCGATCGCCAGTGATCGCAACACCTTGCCTGGTCGTGCGTAGACCCGCCCGCTGCATCGCCTGCTGACGGTCACGAAAGAACGCGGACAACGAACGGGCGACCTCGCCGGCATCGGCCTGTTCCAGCTTGATCGACCGCACCGGAAGGCCCGCGGTTTCGGCGGTGTCGAGCTCGGCGACGATTCGCCGAATCTCGGCGATATCCTCCGGCTCGGCACGGACCACAAGGACGCCCGAGTCCCGTTCGGCCGAGATCTGTACACGCTCGCGTTTGCCTGCGTCGCGCCCGATGATGACCTGTTCGAGTATCCGTTGCGTCGCCTGCGGGTCGGCCTGATCGAGCCGGATGATCGCCAGCTCGAGCCCGTCGTCGGCCTGTTCAGAATCGGTGCTCGCGAGCAACTGCTGTATTTCATCGTGCTGGTCGGCCGACGCGGTCACGAGCAGCGAGTTGGTCCGGTCGTCGGCGACAAACCGCGCCCGGGCCATCTCGTTGACCAGCGGCCCTTGCCGTTGCGCGTCAAAGAGCGTCTGCAATGTTCTGGAGAGATCGGTCGCGCGAGCATTGGCCAGTTCGTACCGCCGGATCGCGAGCCGGTCGGAAACCGGACTCTGGTCAAGCAGCCCGATCAGCGAGTCAATCAGACGCATCGCCTCGGCCGGGGCAGCAACAAGCACGCTCGCGCTGCCTCGGGTCGCGGTGATGCGGATGTCTTTCGGATCAATGACCGCACTGAACGCATCGCCGTTCGCCGATTCAACGGTCAGGTCAAGCCCCCGCACCCGCCGCGCCTGACGCCCGCGCGGACTGCCGGCAAAGAGGTCCTGGATCGCCTGCTTGGCGCGGTCGGCGGTGATATTTGCGAGCTGGTAGTTCTTGACCGTCAGCGAAACATCGGCACCGAGGCTCGACACCGACGCGATCAGCGCACCGATCGAATCAAAGTCGGTCTGGTTTGCCCAGACAATCACCGCGCTGCCCGACGGGTCGGCCTGCACCGCGACACGGCTGGTGAACCCGCCCGGGTTGTTTGCGCTCGCGTTCCCGACCTGCCGGATCGTCTGCGAAACGATCTGCGCAATCGCGGCGGCGTCTGCGCCTTGAGGGAGCGTCACGATCCGCACCGCGGACGCCTCGGCGGGCATCTGTTTCTCGAGCTGTGCCGCAAGCGCCGCGATCCGTTCGGTCATCCGGGGAGATCCGATCACGACGAGCGTGTTACTCGCTGTATCGACCGCGATTCGAACAATCGGGAGGTCATCGTCATCCTTTGTGACGGCCTCGGGTTGCCGCGGAGGTTCGGGCTGGGAGATGGCGATCGCACTGAGCGCGACAAGCTCTCGCGGGGTGAGCATTTCGGGAATCAGTCCTCCCGGAAAGGGACGGGGCGGCGTCGCCTCACCGCTTGGTTTGGGCGTGTTGCTCTTGCCGCCGAGCAGCTCGTCGGTCGAGATGATCTCGACCTTGATCCCGCCCTGCTGCTCGAGCAGCCGCTGGAGCGTTGCCGCCATGAGCGCCGCGTCCGCTCTGGAGCGATCGATCGGGATCATGCGCAGCTGCCGCGCACTGTTGATCGTCGCCGCATCAAGATCGCTCGCCAGTTGCTCGATGATCTTCATCTGCGCCACGGTTGCACGCACGATAAGCGCGTTGCCCTCTGGATCGACCCGCACCACCGGCGGCGTCTCGAGCGAGGCGTCCTCCTCGAACACCGCGTCGATATTTGCCGCGAGCACCGTCGCGTCGGCGTTGAGCAGCGGGATGACACGGACCAGACGCCCACCCCCGGACGGTCCGTTCGGCGGCACGTCGAGCTCGGCGACGATCTGCTCGGCCAGTTGCATCACGTCGAGAGAGGCCGCGATCACAATTGCGTTGAGCCGTGTCTCTGCGGCAACCCGCACAACACCCTCATTCGACGTCGGGTTCCGCAGCAGGTACTGCCACCGCGACCACTCGGGGATCTGATCAATCGCCGATTCCTGTTTGAGAAGTTGCTCCAAGATCGGCGCGAGTGACTCGGCCCGTGCGTACTTGAGCGTGATCGTGCGGACACCCATCCCGTTGGGCTCGACCGTCTCATCCATCGCCCGCACCAGTGACTCGGCCTGCGCCACCCGCTCGGCGGTGCCGGAAACAATCACCGTGTTGCTCGTGGGCTCGGCGGTCGCCACAGCGCGCGGTTCGCCCGGGTTGACCCCCGCGGCAAACGCGACCTGAAGCGCAGCCGCGACCGACTCGGCAGACCCCTGCCGCAGCGCAAACAGCCGCACCTGGACCTCGCGCCCGGATGGCTGATCAAGCGTCGCGACCAGCTCGCGAATGACCGGCGCGAGCGGGCCCGGCGCGCTGATAACCAGCCGATTTGTCTCACTGTCAGCGGTGATCCGCGGTGCCGCGACCGCGATGCCTGCCTGCTCGGCGTCACGCAACGCCTGCGGCCAACGCGAACGATCCGACACCAACGCCTCGACCATCCGCGCAACCGCGGTCGCGTCGGCGTGGTCGAGATCAACCACGGTCAGCTCGACATCGGGCAGCGAGAACGCCCGGTCGTCAAACTCGGCGAGCAGGCGCATCGCCTCGGCGATCTGCGCCTCGCTGCCGATCGCTACGACAGACCGAGTCCCCGCTTCGGCGGTCAGCTCGAGCCCGTGCCGCTCCTGAGGCAGCGTCTCGTCCACGATCTTCGAGACCAACGTCACCAGCCGCTTGGGGTCCGCCTTGCTGGGTGTAAAGGTCGCGACCTTGCGATCCAGCAGCTCGGCCGGCTGATCCAGTCGCTCGATGATCGTCTTGGCAAGCTCGAGCGTCGCGGCGGGTGCCGACACAATCAGGGCGTTGGTCCGCGGCTCGGCTTCGACATGGATACTCGGCTTCTTAAACAGATTTGGGTTCCGCGAGTACCGGATCTGGTACGCAAGAATCCGCGGGTCGGTCTCCTGCTGTTCGACGAGCAGACTCTCCACGGTCTGCGCGATCCGAGCCGCGTCGGCGTGCACCAGCTTGAATGTCTCGACACCCATTTCCTTGGGGTCGTCCGGCCGCACATCGAGCGGCTCGATCAACGCTTCCACCCGCTTGAGATCGGCGCTCGCGCCGGCAAGAATGATCGCGTTCGAGCCGATCGCCGAGATGATCGTCACATCACCCCCGCCGGTCAGATCCATGTTCGGCACCGTTTGCATCAGCGTTTTGGCAACCTCAGCCGCATCGGCGTAGGTCAGCGGCAGCACGCGGATCGTTCGCCGCCCGGCCGCCGCCGCCTCGGTGTCGAGCGACTTGATCAGCTCCTCGGCGATCTGCTGAATCGACGCGGGAGCCGTGATAATGAGCGTGTTCGATGGCCCGTGCGACGCGACATCGAGCAACGCCTCGACCGCGTCGGGCGCCCTGCCTGCACGCTCCTGCTCGTCGCGCAATCGTGTCGCGAGCAGGTCGGTCAGCAACACCTGGAGCTGCTCGGCCCGCGCAAACTTCAGCGGGTACATCTTCATCGACGTCTCGGGCCGGTCCGGGGCCTGCCCCAGCGAATCAAGCACCTCCTCGACGTGCTTGAAGACCTCCGTCGGGCCGCTCACCACCAGCGTCCTGGTCGTCGGCTCGGTGTTGATCGTCACCGGAGTGCGGCTGCTGGCTCGCAGCGCACCACTCGACGACAGATCCTCCAGCGTGCGCGCGACCATCGCGAGGTCCGCACGCTCGATGCGATAGGTCCGGATCTCCAGGTCGTCGCCCATGTTCTGTTGATCGAGGCTCTGCACGATCTGCTCAAACCCGGCGAGCCGCTGGGCAGGGGCGTCCACGATCAGCGAGTTGGTCGCACGATCGGCACGAACGAAAACCTCCTTGGGCTGCCGCAGGTGGGGCATCGGACGTCCGCGCGAGTCGTACGGCATCGGCGGCTCGGGGAACATCTCGTCGATCGTCCGTGCCAACTCCTCGGCCCGCGCCCACGAGAGCGGGAAGATACGGATCTCCCGTCCCTCGGCATCCATCGCCTGCGTCTCGTTGAGCTGATTGACGATCTCCTCGATCTCGGGAAGCACCTCGGGATGGGCCGAGATAATCAGCGTGTTCGTCGCGGCATCCGCCTGGATATCAACCGGTTTCTTGGTCCGTTCCTCGACCGGACGCCCCGCGTACGAACGCTGCAAAACCACGGCGAGCCCGCTCGCGTCCGTCGTGCGCAATCGCAGAATCCGCAAAGGAGGACGCTCCCCGGCTTGCTGGGCATCAATCGAGCGGACGAGTTGTTCGATAATCACCAGCTGGCTCGGTTGAGCCGCGACAAGCAGGGAGTTCGTCGCCTCGATCGGCTCGAACACGGGTGCCGGGCCACCCTGCATCGTGATCGCCTGATTGGCAGCAACCATCTCATTGAGAAACGAGATGATGTCGGTAACCTTGGCAAGCTTGAGCTCGATCAGCCGCACCTCGCGGGCCGAACCGGTCTGCCGTTGCAGTTGGTCGATGATCGCTGAGAATCGCGCCAGCCCGTCGAGCGAACCCACCACCTCAAGCGAGTTGGAGTTGTCGTCAACCGTGACCTCGACCGGTTCGCTCTCGGGCAATCCAGCGACCTGCGCGTCATAAATCGCCATCGCGCGGTCGCGCACGGTCGACGCGGGTGTGTTCGAGATCGGGATGATCCGCAGTGAACGCTCGACCGGCACCGCCGAAAGGCTCAGCAGAATCTCTTCGACCTTCTCAAAGGTAAACGCATCGCCCGCGACGATCAGCGTGCTCGACTTCGGCTCGGCCTCGATCATCACCTTCACCGCCTGCTTGCCCGGCTGGGCCGGCGACGAGAGCGCACCCTGCCTCGCGAGCCCGGACAGCGTCGACGTGATCGTGTTCAGATCACCCTTGACAACACGGAACGTCCGCAGCTCGGCTTGCGGCGGGACCTCGACGCGGTCGAGCTGCGCTGCAAGCTCCTCAAGATCAGGAATACGATCGGTCGGGGCATCGAAGATCAACGAGTTGCTCGAAGGATCGGCCGAGACATTGACCTCTTTTTTTTCCCGAAGCCAGGGCATCGGTCGCCCGAACCGATCGGCGGGCATCGGAGGCTCGGGGTAGAGCTTGTCCATCGCAGACGCTACATCCACTGCCTTTGCGACCTTGAGCGGGAAGAGCTTGGTCGTCCGCTCCGGCTCTGCCTGCCCTTCCTGATTCAGGATGTCGATCTGCGCTTTGACATCCTCAAACAGTTCCTCGTGCGCTGTCACGATCAGGGTGTTCGTCTGCGCCTCGGCCTGGATGTTCACCGGACGCGCCGTGCGGTCGGTCAGCGGGCGGCTGTCGTAACGATCCTGCAAAAGACGCGCCACGTTCGTCGCGTCCGCCGCCCGCAGCTGCAACAAACGCATCGGCGGCAGGTCGGCGGGGTTGGGCCGATCGAGACGCTGAACCATCTGCGTCACCAGTTGGTGCTGCGCGGCCTCGGCGGTCACCACCAGCGAGTTGGTCCGGTCGAGCACCGTGATCGTCGGCTCGGGGATCGCCCGCGCCGGGTCGATCGAATCGGCAGACGCAAGCAGCTGCTGAAGCGGCGCGAGAATCTCTGCCGCCTCGATGTTCCGCACGTCGAGCACACGGGTGGTGCGTGCTGGCGGTACCAGCTGCTGCACCTGTTGCAGCACGCTGTTGAACTGCTGCATACTCCGACTCTCGGCCCAGACCAGCAAACTCCCCGACGCCGCATCAACCTGGACCTCGACCTCGACACGGTTGTCCTCGTCAAGCCCCTTGTTCATCTGGTCGAGCATCGCAAGCGTGCGATCACGAATCGCTGTCGGATCACCAGAACGCACACGAATCACCCGGAAATCACGCCGCACCGGTTCCTCTGCGTCGAACTGGGCGATGAGCTCTTCGATGACGGCGAACTGCTCGGCCTCGGCCCGCACGATCAGCGTGTCGAGCTCGTCGAGCGGCTCAAAGGTCGGTACGACATACGGCGTCCCGTCGTCGGGCGTCAGCAGCGGCCGGGCGAGCCGAGTCAGCCTCGGCGCGAGCTCGCTCGGCCTGGCGAGTGTGAGCTGGTAGGAACGCGAGACACTCCGCGCGATCACCCGTTTCTCGACCTCGTTGAGCCTGCGCTCAAACCGGGCGATCGCAGCCGACGAGCCGACGATCGTTGCGCGGCGAGATTCGGCATCGACCGTCACCGTGACGGGCTCTTCGGTTCCCTCGTCGGTCATCGTGTCCAGCTCGAGCGCGCGATCAACGATCGATCGCGGGTCCGGCGAATCGATCTGCACCACACGGACCTCGGTCCTCGCGGTCGTCGGTCGATCAAGGCTCTTGAGCAGTTGCTCAAAGGTCGCCACGTCCGCCGTCGGCCCGGAGACCAGAAACCCGGTGCCATCGGGCGCAGCGCTGTAGCGGACGACCCGCTGCTGCCGAACCGTCAGCATCCGCCGCACAATCTGCTCGGCCTGCGCCGGGGTGATGTGCTCGAGCGCGAGCGCCCGCACCACGGTCTCGGGCTGCGCATCGCGGGGCTCCCCGGTCCCCGCCGAAGGATCGATCTCACCGATCAGAGCCGTCGCTTGCAGCACCAACGCCTGCACGCCGATGATCGTCACCTTCCCGACATCCGGCAACGGCACCACCGTCGGCTTCGACTCCGTAGGAACCGAAGAAAACAGCGAGTTCAGCGTCTTTGCCGCATGCTCGGGGGTGATGGTTTCGAGCACAAACGTCACCATCTGCTGCTCGCCGCCAAACCCGCCACCCGGCACGTCGAGCACCTGGATCAACTGCTCGACCGTCTCGATCCGGTTGTGCGAACCGACCACGATGACCGAGTTGGTGCGAGGATCGGGCTGGATGTTGAGCCCGGCAACGTCGATCTCCTCAGCGACGGTGCGGTTGCCGTCTTTGTCGATGAATATCTGCTGCATCCGCTGCCCGACAAGGCCCTTGAGCGCTTCGACGACGTCCTCGGCTTTGCTGTGATTCAGCTTGAAGACCTTGAACTCCGAGTCGATCGGCCGAACCGAATCGATCGAGCGGATCAGCGACGCGATCCGCTCGCACTGTGCTGCGGACTCGACCAGAATCAGCATGTTCTGTGCATCAATCGGGGTGATCCCGCCGTACTCACCGATCAGCGGCTTGATCTGCTCGGCAACCTGTGTCGCCCGCGTGTTATTGAGCGGGATCGTCATCGTGACGATCATGTCGGGGGTGATGTCGTCGGGAAGATCGTCAACCGACACAACCCTCGAGGGTTTGCGCAACGAGTCCTTGATGGTCGCAAGATAGAGAAAGTTGTTCTCACGCCGCAGCGATACGCCGTGCAGCATCAGATTCATGTTCAGGATCGAGAGCGCCTCTTTGAAGGTGTACTCGGTCCCGCCCACGAAGGTCATCGTTCCCTTGGGCGCGGGCGCCTCACGGATCACCGGCAGCCCGGTCTCGCGCGCAAAGAAGTCCAGCACCATCTCGAAGGGTGTGTCCTTGAACTGGAAACGGATCTTTGGGTCCGCGACCGGTTGCGGCTGGTTTGGAGGCTCGGTGGGGCTGTCAACCGCGGGCTGGGAGACCGGAGCCGCAGCGGGCTCGACGGACTCGGCGGTGGAATCCTGGAACGCCGAAGCCGAAGCCGCAGCACCCGCCACAGCGAGCAGGGCGGCGATGACAACAGCCCGAGAGCTGATGCGAGAAGGCATGAGAAACTCCTTTTTCAAAGGCCGACACTCTGGGCCGACCCGGCCGACTCCGCGGCCTGTGAGCTAGTGCGCACTATACCAAATCTCGGGACCGCGTGCCTATTCGAGCAGGTGCCGGTCTGCAAGGGTTTCGTTCAGACTGACCCTGTACAGGGATTTCCCTATCCGGAAAACCACCTGTTCTACGTCGGCTTCCTCCAGCATGGCGTCCAGAACGCCCTCGCCGGGGCTCAGCATGACCGCGGCTCCGGTCCGGGCATTCTGCATCCAGGCGAGCATCCCTTGCCCCGGGCTGCCGCTGACACCGGTGAGCCGCCACTCGTGGTAGGGCGGCGAGGTCTTGGGTTTGACCGGATCGGGCTCGCGGACATCCTGGCTCGCCTGGGTCACAACGACGTCGGGATTGTCCGGTTTTGGCTTGGGCGGCGCAAAGACGTTCCGCTGCACGATCGCCGTCGTCGCGGCGAGGTGCTCGGGATCGGGATCAAGAATCGGCGGCGGCTCGACCTCGATCCGGGCATCCCCAGCAGCGAGGGTCCCAGCCGGCGCGAGGTCCGGGAGCACCGCCGTGGTCACGCCGATCGAGATGTCGAACATCGTGCTCTGGTTGCCTTGCGGCGTCAGGCTGAACCCCCGCACGTTCCAGATCCATGGCTGGGTCTGCGCCAGTGCGAGCAAACGCACCGCCGCTTCGAGCGTGCCGCTGCCACGGATCTCGGCTTCCATGACGTAAAGGTCCGGCGCGGAAATCCGGTCGTCGTTCTGATACCTGCGAAACTCCATCACCCGCTGCGCTACGGCGGGGTTCTTGACCGCGGTGAGCGTCCCGCGCGGGCTGACGATCGTGTCGTCCTTGACAAGCCCGGCGCTCGCTGCCAGACGGTTGAGCCCCGAGCGGAACCGCGATTCGACCACCTCGGCGTCAAAGCCCAGCGTGGCGCTGGCAAACGTGTTGAGCTTGTCCTCGACCGACGGACGGCTATCGAGCCAGTCCTGGAAGCGCGTGATCCCGTCCTGATAGTCGGCCAGTTGCTTCTGAAGCTCGCCCTTGTGCCGCATAAAATGCAGGTAGTACGCGGCCCCACCGACCATCACCATCGCCGCGATCATCACGATCCCCACGAGAATCACCTTCGCGTGCTTCACGATTCACCCCCCTGCTCGGCGGATGTTTCGGCGGGTGTCGCGGTGCCCTCGTCTTCCGGCGCGGGCTCTTTCCCAGATGCCCGGAGCACATACTCAAACTTGCCCGCCACGTCGGCGCCCCGCGTGCTCAGCTCGTACAACTTGCCCGCGACCAGATCGGCCCGCAACTCGTCGGCGACCTCCCGCGTCGCGGTTCCCGCGAGGGTCAGGTCAACCGCCCCACTCTTGATCCACTGCCCACCCTGCAACGACTGCGCTTCGGTGAAGCCGCCCTCCTCGCCGGGCGCAAAGAACCCGACGCTCGATCTTGCGATGCCGCCCAACGAGTCCAGTTTCGCCAGCTCGGCCGGGGGGAGGGTCTGGGACAGATAGTTCACATGGTCGAGCCAGTCGACGCTCGGCTCGCGGAGCTTCTCGATGTGGTTGACCCGTGCTTCGGTGCGGAGCTGCCGAACGTACTGCATGGTGAGCGTGCGGCTCTGTTCCTTGGCGCCCTTGATCTTGCTGTTGAGCGATCGCAGCTGTTGGTCCGCGATCACCCATCCCCCGCCGCCGAAGATGATGAGCCCGAACGCCGCGACCAGCACCGCCTGCCGGAGCTGCGCCGACGTGTCGGGTGCTTTGCGAGGATTGGAAAAATCGTACGTCGGACGGTCGATCGCCGCGCCGACCATCAGCCCGATCAACGGCGCAAGCACCGCGCGGTTCTGGCTGTCCATCTCCGAAGGCAGCTCCACCGCGTTGGGGAACCGCACCGTCTGCCATGGCAATCCCAGCTCGTCGCTGAGCGTCTTGCCGACCGACTCTGCGAGCGCGTCGTCCCCGAGCACCGCGATGCACGCGATGTCGGCCGATTCTCCCGTGCCTCGATACCCCACGCGGGTCCGCTTGGCTTCAACCGCGACGCGTTGGGTGAACGCCCCCCAGCCGTCCACGTCGGTCGGTGGACGGATCTCGACCGCCCGCGAGAACACCACGCGGCCCTCCGCGACGATACCGAGCTCGACCCCCCGTGCGGTGACCGAGACCCCGAGCACCGGGCCGTCCTGTGTGTACGAGAGCTGGGCAAAGAGCGTCGCCGATCCTTCCCCGCGAAGCGCCACCGAGCGGAGACGGAGCCTGGCGTTCTTTGCGATCCCCCGGGCGTTGGCGACATAATCACCCGGCAACGCCGCCGCGAGAATCTCGGTGGACTCGGCAGTCTTGGCCCCATCCTCGGACGGGTTCAGCCGGACGTAGTCGATCGCGGCGCCCTGCAACGGCATCGTGAGCTGCCTCGCCAACTGCAGATGCACCATCCCCGCAAGATCGCCATCACGCCCGCTCGAGACCGCCGGCAGTGTCAACCGCTTGAGCACAACACTGGCGCGGGGCACCGCGATCACGCACGCTTTGGCGTTGCACCCGGCCTCTTTGAGCGCAGACTGCACCCACCGCCCGACCGCTTCGGGGTCCCCGCCGTCGATCCCCGCAGGATGCTCAGCGGCAAGCCAGCCCCTGATCCGAACCCGCTCTTTCTGCACGGTGCCCCACACCGCGCTCAGCCGCTCGCCCTCATGACACAACACCACCAGATTGCCTCTGACCTTCATGACCCGCCCGCCTTCCGTGTCGTCCAACGCCCGATCCTTCGATCGACCGCGCCGCCCGAGTCGCCCGCCTGCTCGGCCGGGTCCTCGATCGTGTCCATATCGCCGTTTGTACCCGCGAGGTCGCCCGCGGGTTGTTGGTCAAATCCAGATTGTGGAGGTGCGAGGTCAAAGCCGCCGCCGAAGTCCAGTCCGTCATCAGGCGCTTCGCCAAACCCATCGCCGATCGCCCCT
This sequence comes from uncultured Phycisphaeraceae bacterium, assembly GCA_964394895.1. GTDB lineage: Bacteria > Planctomycetota > Phycisphaerae > Phycisphaerales > UBA1924 > PNC22. The sequence goes on from CAYMZJ010000017.1 coordinate 41,441, forward strand.
GCGACAGATTCATCAAAGCCCCCAGGCTCTGGCCCGAACCGCTCGGCGTCTTCATCGAGCGCCGCTTCGGCGTGCAGCATCGCCAGCACCGGGTCGAGCAGCGTCACCTCGCGCAGGTACGCGACCCGAGGCCTCGAGGACGCCACGTCGATGACAGCCTCCACCACCATCCGGTGCTGCAATCTGTCCCCGTCCGGCGCCTCGTCCCATCCCGCCATGAGATCGTCCATCGTCATCGGCGCACTCTCGTCGAAGCCGCCCGTCCCGTCGCCAGCCATCACGCCGACCTCGATCCGCACGCGCCATTGCATCGACCGAGCCGTGATCGAATCAGCAGCCGCCTTGTAATCTTCCGGCTCGATGAGCCCCTCCTGCAACAACCACGTCGGCATTGCTCGCGAAGGCGCGTCCAGGGTCTCCCGCCGATCAACGATTGCCGCGGCCTGCTCCGGGCTGATACCCGGCACGCACGCCAAAACCTCCGGCCCGGCACGGTTGATATCCACCCGCCCGGTCAGAAACTCGTCGTCGGTGGTCGTAAACGCATCGAACACCAGACCCCACGCCTCGGGCCCGATCCCGCGATCGGCCAGCACGCCCGCCAGTTCACCATCGGAGGTGAACGTCTGTCCGCCGTCGATCAGGCCTTTGACGACCGCTGCTGCGTCCTCACCAAACCGCTCGGTGATGGCGCGCTCAAGATCGTCCGACCACTCCTGATCGAGATTCACACGCAGCTTCCCGCGGTGCTCTTGCGAACTCTGAAACCCGACCTGCACGTTCGGATCGAACGCGAACACCGTCAGGTATTTGACCAACCCGCTCGGCCCGTCCATCCCCACGCCCAGCGGGGACGCCGGCGAGAAATCGGGGCCACCAACCGAGGCGCCGCCCGCGCCGTCCCAGCCAACATCCGGCGGGCCGTAGAGCAAGTCGGGCGTGATCCCCTCCACGCGCAACAACTCCGCGACACTCGAGAACGGCTGCATATCGCGGGCTTCGACGATGCGTGCTGCAAGCATTCCGTCCAACCCCGGCGCCGCCGCAAGCATCTCGGCGGTCGCGGCGTTGATGTCGAGCTTGGCGTTCTCCGCGACAACCATCGCGTCGCTCTGCGGGTCAAGATCAAGCAGCCGCACGATGCCCCGGGTCCCGTCGTCGAGTGTAAAGAGTGACCATTCCTGCGTGAGCTGCGGCTCGAGGCCGTCGAGCAGGTCGTCACGTTGTTCCGAAAGCTCGGCCATCACCGCCTGGACGCCCGACCACGCCATCGCGCGGGACTGGGCGCGGTGCCGCTCGGATTCGGCCGATTCTCCCGCCGCGTCGGCCGCGACGAGCACCGTCGCCGCGATCACCACGCCGATGACCAGCAGCAACAGCACCGCAAGGATCGCGCTGCCCCGCCGGCTCGGGTTTGTTGCGCGCGCGCTCACGACGTACGCCCCTTCCACTCGGGCGCATCGGGCACGCCGAACACCCGCAAGCAGTCCGGCTCGCGCGGGATCCACAGGTCGTCATCCAGTCCTTGTTCGGGACCAAACCCCGGCGCATCAAGCGAACCGAACCGGGCAAAGTCCTCGCGTTCCTGTTCGGTCATCTCGCCGGGAGGCCCACCCGGGGCGCTCGGCTCGGTGTCGTCCGCCGCTGATGCGAACCAGATCGAGAGCTCGACCGCGACGGGAAGCCTGCCAGCCGACACGCTGTCGAATGAATCCGACCAGCGCCGGCCATCGGAATAGCGGAGCCTGACCCGCTCGACCCGCCCGAGCACGGGCTCGGCCACCGAGCTGCCCGATTCGCCCACCGCCCCCACCGCCTCGATCCCGAGTGTGCAGGACCGGGAACGCTCATCAAACTCGAAGGTCACGACGCTGGCATCGCCCACCGCCGCGTCGCCCGCCAGCATCGGCGAGACGCTGCGGGTGACCACCGCCAGCGATGTTTTGGTGCCCTTGATTCCCGAAGACCCGTCCGGTCCGACGGTGACCGCGTGCATGATCGCGGATTCGAGCCGCCCGAACAGCAGCGCTGCGTCCCGCTGCCGACCCGCGATCTCGACCAGGCGGTCACGACGCACGCTGACCTGCAAGAAGAACGCCGTCACGCCGACCGAGAGCACGACCATGATCGCAAGCGCGAGCATCACCTCGACGAGGGTCATCGCGCGAATCGCACAGCAGCGGGTTGGTTGCAAGCACCGCACCGGTCAGTTCCCTCCGCCCTGCTGCGCTTCGATCGCGATGTCGTCGAGTTCACCCACCACGTCCTCCTCGGCGTCCGCGAGGCGGACGAGCTGGTGCAACGTGTACGACGCGACAAGCGACTCACTGTCGGGGCTCGCCCGCTTGACCACGGTCACCGTGACGTGCGTCAAGCCCGGAAACTCCGACCGGATCGTGTCGATCTCGACCTCCCACAACGAATCGGCCGGCAGTGTCTCGGAAAACCCGCCGGGCGCGGACTCATCAAACGGGCCGTCACTCACCAACGGCGGTTCCCACGCGGGCACCGGGCCGGCGAGGTTCTGCACCGTGCCCAGCCCGGCTTCGAGCTTGACCATCGTCGAGGTCGCCAGGTCCACCGCCTGCGCCTGCCCGCGGGTCCGCTCGGCCGAGGACAAACCTCGATCGATCGCGGCCAGCACCGCGAGCGCAGTCATCGCAAAGATCGCCAGCGAGACCATCATCTCGAGCAGCACCCAGCCGCGTGAGATTCGAGCAGCGCGCATCATGGCCCTTCCCCCGTGCGGATCGTGCCCGGGCCGGCACCAGCCGGAAGCGATGGTGGCGGCATGGGTGAGTCGTCGTCGAGTTCGTCCGTCTCGTCCTCGGGGGGCGCGTCGCCGAAGGGATCGACAGTTGCAACGTCGATGCCCCCAGTCAGCGGCCGCAGCCGGACCGAACGCTGCTCGCGCCCGTCGTCCACTATCAGATAGACCGTCGGCCCGGGTCTTGCCGAGCCATCCGCAAAGAACACCCCGAGCACCCAGCGTGCTGTCGGTACATCAAGCCCGAACCGCTCGGCGTCGGCTTCGTTGATCCCGGCGTCTGTCGCGAATGGGTCCTCGTCGAATCCGCCAGCCCCGCCCATCCCCGGCGACATGCGCAGCACCGGCTGGTCGCGGATTTCCACTCCCTCAAAGCTCGCAAGCTCGACACGAGGGCGCGGCTGTCCTTCGTCGGGCATCGGCTCGAACAACTCATCCCCCGACGCCCGCACAAAGACACTCCCGATTCGCTCGGGTTCGATCGGCTCGGCGTAGAGCACCCACTCCTCGCCGTCGCGCTCGGCGACGAACGCGACGACCTCACCGCGCTGCATCGCTTCGGCCGCAGCGAGCGCGGCGGCAAACTCCACCGCGCGGACCGCGCCGCCGAGCTTGCTCTCGGCAACCCGACCTACCAGCGTGGGGATGACCACCGCGCTGATCGCGGTGACGATCAGCACCACAATCATGATCTCGATAATCGTGAACGCGCGCACGCGCATGGTGCATGTCCGTCGGGGCTCCGCCCCTCAAATCAGAATCCGATCCCGAACCTCAACCCCCCGACGGCGGCGGCGGCATCATGTCGCCGCCGAAGTCGCCGTCCTCATCGTCACGACGCCACGAGGTAATATCGTCCCCTTCGCCGTCCTCGTCCTCGCCGTTGGGCCCGAACGACCAGAGGTCGTACTGCGTCTCGTCGCCGCGGATGCTGGGGAACCGGTACCCCCACTCGTTGCCCCACTGGTCGACCGGCGTCGGCTCGTCCATGTAGCCGGTGCTGGAACTGCTGGTGAGATACTTGTTGACGTCGGCGTCGGGGTCGAGCGATTCCTTGTCCCAGAGCACTTTGAGGCCTTCCTCTTCGGTCGGCCAGCGGCTGAAGTCGAAGTTGAACTGCTTGATGGCGCTCTTGAGGTTGTTGAGCTTGATGTTGCTGAGCGAGACGTCGGCTTGGTCACGACGGCCGAGAACCGCGACGCCCACGATCGCCGCGAGCGCGAGGACAATGGCGATCACGATCATGACTTCGATGAGGGTGAAACCCCTCGCACGAGTGTTGCGTTGCATCGGAGAGCTTCCTTTCTGGCACGACCCCACGCTTTCGCTGGGTCGCAGATTCCGTTCCTGTCAACTGTCACCTTCGGCCGAAGACCCCTCTTCGGCCTGACATTAGTCAATACTAGCATAATAGCCACGCAACTGCAACCCACTTGCAAACCGGGTTTTTCACCGGGATGACTGGGCTTCATACTCCACCGTGCCGATCTCAGTGCGGATTGACGGCATCGCGACATTTTTTGCAAAATTCTAAACCGCTCGTTGTGGCGCACCCGAAATTCTTGTAGTCTGGGCGCTTCTCTTCTCCGTATTCCATGAATCTCAAATGCATATTTGGAGTTCAGCAATGGTCAAACGACAAAAACATCGCCTCTTGAGTCTCGCGCAAGCCGGTGCCGGGATTCTTGGTTTCGTACTGTTGGCTGGTTCCGTTGCTATGGCGAACACCGGTCCAGGTGGCGGTGCCCCGAAGGTCATCACATGCCACGCCAACTGCAACGTTGGAGGAGTCGCCACAACAATCGCCTGTGGGGCAGGCCGAGCAGCATGCTGTTGCCCAGCTGGTTCGCCACCGACGTTCACATGTGCTTGCAGCAATTCCACGGGGGAATGCACTGCTTCCAACTGCGATCTGACATACTAGCAAAACACTGGACATCACAGCTCCCGCGGGCTGGTAAGCCCGCGCGCAGCGTAGTGTTCGATATCCTGCACGATATACCGTTTTGCGTTCAGCGACTTTGGACTCCGACATCCGCCGTTGCGTGCCAAAAGAAAATACAGACGTTCTACACAAGAAAAGTAGTTATGCCATGACATTGCACAAGGTTTGACAATGAAAATTGCTGGCCGTCACCGAGTTGCGATCTCCGTCATCGGCGGGCTAGCCCTCGCTGTGGCGGCTTCGACTTGGCTCCTTGGACAAAGCACTATAACTGAACAGGACAGGATGCTGTTGTATCAGCAACAGGACGCTACTCGCGGGATTGCCGCTCTTGATATCATCCCCCTGGAACTCATCTCGTTGCCGGACGCTAGCGTATTTCGGGCAACGCCTCTTCTCGAAGTTGGCGTGCCGCTGATCGATGCCCGCGCCGTGAGTGAGCCCGGCGTCAACAAAGCGTTGTGGGAAGCCGTCCATGAGTTCCTGATGTACCGCTACGGCAAGTCGTCGTCGCCGGACACCTACATTGCATGGATGCTTTCTCGCGGCTTCGAGCTCAGGCCAGCCGAAGAACTGCGCGAACAATGGTGGGCCACCGAAGCATATCAGGCGTATACCGGAGAAGCACCACCGCCAGCTGCTACTGCGGAAGAACTGTTTGTGGCCTGTATGCAAGGATCGAAGGCATACAAGAAAGGCTATGCAACATTTACCGGCGTCTCGCTGGAAGAGGATTGGGTAGGCTTTCTGGCGGGCGACGTTTCTCTGGCCTCCCCGATTCTTTCGCCCCCAAGCACATGGCCCGAGCGGGTGCTGGCGCTCTCAGGAAGAGTATCAAGCAGCCCCAGCTGGTTTCAACACGAAGACGGGCTACAGGAGCAGTTTGCCCGCCGGGGGCGTGCCCGAGTCGGTGCCGTCTGGTGCGTCGCAGAGTTTCTGGCTGGCCAGAAGCGGCCGGTTCGCTTCGGCTTGGTCTATTCCCCCGTCCTGAGTGAATGGATCGTCACAAGCATCGCAGTCGGATGCCTTCAAGATGAGGTCTCGGTGCGATGCGAATACTAAGTTCAACTGCCGCGGCTCGCCACTTTGTATTCCTCGTCCGATGCGGCATCGCGGCTGTGTTTGTCATAGCAGCCTTGTCAAAAATGACCGATCCGTCCGGGACGTCCACGGTATTGCGGTTCATTCTCGGCAGCAGCCTTACACTATCGCAGGCCTTGGGCCTTGTTGCTGCGGCGGCAGGTCTGGAGGTTGCAGTTGCACTCGCATTGCTCTACTGGCCCCGCTCGAAGTATCCCGTGACGGCACTGACCGGAATACTGATCTTCTTTCTTCTTATTCAGACGTATTTAGCCATGACACCGGGCGCACCGGATTGCGGATGTTTCGGCTCTCTGGTACAAACAGGCACGGCCTTTCCTGCCGCTGTTCACGGCATATTCCTGAATGCCGGACTGCTTGCACTTGTGCTTTGTATCTGGCCACGACAACCGCGAGTTCAACCCGAGTCACAAAGAGGGGATCCCAATGAGACGCGCGTTCTCACTGATTGAGCTACTTGTAGCAATTGTTATTGTAGCTATCCTGATATCGATTGCTGTGCCTGCACTTGCGAGGGGAAGAAATCAGGCGAAAGAAGTCCTTGCACTCCGATCTCTGGGCCAGCTGGGGCTCGCGGTTTCTGGGTATGCAATGGACAATAACGAGTATCTCCCGTTTTTGGCCACCCCGCGTAAACCGTGGCAGGAAATCCACTTTGGTGAACACAGCACCTATCAAAACAGCTACTTTCTGCAATCACGTCTGGTAATGAGCCTGCTTGTCCCATCATACTACTCTGGCAGCGACGCTATTATCTGGAAAGATTGTGATTATTGCCCTGACCTTGCGGCATCAGGCGGAATTTATTCGTCGTATTGGATGACAGACACCGCCTTTGCCGCCCCGCAATATTGGGCCGACGCCCGCGCACCAGACGACTTGTCGTTGTACCGGGGAATGCGTTTTACTGATGTTGTTTTCCCCTCGCTCAAGGGCTTGCTGCTTGATCGCGAGACCAGCCTGAAGCCTGTTGAAAGACAGGGTGGTCTCTCTCCCTACTTTGTTGGGCGGTGCGATGGTGGCAGTTCAGTCAAGCCGTTTGATCTGGAAGAATACGAAGCCATTCCAAACCGACCGTACATGGCAACACCCTGGCCAGTAATGTTTACTTGGGAGGGGTTTGCGGGGCGGGATCTTTAATTTCACACTCTCCAGCTCTTCACACGTCGCCTGAGAATCCAGCCCAGTTGCTCAACGGCTCCAGCAACACCTCCAACCGCATCCTGTCTCTCCACTACTTGATATCGCTGAGCTGGGTCAGAGGCAGGATCAGCGCCACCGCGATCACGAACACCACCACCGCGATCGCCGCGATCAGGAGCGGCTCGACCAGGCGGATGAGGTTGGAGAGCAGCCGTTCGATCCGCACCTCGACGGTGTCGGCGATACGGATCAGAACCTTGTCGAGGTTGCCGGCTTCCTCGCCGACGGTGAGCATCTCGATCACGTCGTTGGAGAAAAGTCCGGACTTGCCGAGCGAACTGGCGAGCGGTTCGCCGGCCCCGATCTGCTCGCCGGCCTCCTCGATCGCCGCTTCGAGCACGCTGTTGCCCGCGGCCATGCGGGACGTCTTGAGTGCTGCGAGCATGGGGACGCCGTTGGCGAGCATCGTGCCGAGCATCCGCGCAAACCGCGCCACCGCAACGGCCCTGACCAACGGCCCGATACCGGGCAGCTTGAGCATCGCGCGGTCGACAAAACGCTGCACGCCGGGCTTGCGCCGGACAGCCACAAACGCCACGGCACACGCCGCCACACTCCCGAGCACGATCGGCGCGTAGCTGGTCGCGAGCGTGGCAACCGCGAAGACCAGCTCGGTGACCGCCGGCAGCTGCTCGATACGGTCAAACATCGGGCGGATCTTGGGGATCAGCACCGCGAAGATCACGATCAGGATGATGCCGCCCATCGCGACGAGCACGAGCGGGTAGATCATGCTCCCGGTGAGCTTGCCGCGCAGCTCGGCCTGGGTCTCGACAAACTGCCCGAGCCGCGCCATCGCGTCTTCGAGAAAGCCGCCGCGCTCGCCGGCACGAATGATCGCGACGTGGGTCGGCTTGAAGATGTCTGGCCTGCGGGACATCGCTTCGCCGAGCTCGTCGCCCTCGGAGACCGCGGTCGCGACCTCGCGGAAGACCGACGAGATTCGCACGTCCTTCTGCCCGGCGAGCACCAGGAGCGCCCGCAACACCGGGACCCCGGCCTGGAGCATGTCGGCGATCTGGATATAGACCTCGGCGAGTCGGCGGGCGCTCAACCCCTTGCGGCGCAGCGAGATCGGCTCGGGCTTCTCCACGATCTGCACCGGGACCAGCGCGCGGCCTTCAAGTTCGGCGAGCACCGATTGCTCGTTCTGCCCGGTGAGGATGCCACCGAGGCGTTTGCCCGTCGGGTCGAGTGCTGTGTACTGATAGCGGGGCATCTGGTCTCGCTCAGGCGGGCTTGTCTTCGGTCGATTTGGCACCAGCGGGGGCCGGCTCGGCGAGCAGACGCTCGAGCTCCTCGATCAGCTTGGCATCGTTGGGCACACTGCGGGGATCAAAGCGGGTGACCACCTTGCCTTCGCGGTTGACGAGGTACTTGGTGAAGTTCCACGTCGGCTCGCCGCCCCGGTCCTCGGTCGCTTTGGCAAGCTTGGCATACAGCGGGTGGCGGTCCTCCCCGATCACGTCGATTTTGCTGAACATCGGGAACGTGACGTTGTACTTGCCGGTACAGAACTCGAGGATATCTTCGTCGGTGCCCGGCTCCTGCCCGCCGAAGTTGTTGGCGGGGAACCCCAGCACGATGAGCCCGCGGTCCTCGTATTTCTCGAAAAGCTCTTGGAGCCCCTCGTACTGCGGCGTGAGGCCGCAGGCGCTGGCGACGTTGACAAAGAGCACGACCTGCCCGGCATACTCCTCGAGCTTGACCGGCTTGCCCTCGATGCTCTTCATCGTGAACCCGAGCATCGCAGCCGGATCGTTCTTGAACGTGTCCACGGGGGTGGCCTCCGGTTGTGTGGCGGGAGCGATTGCGGGCGGGGCTTTGGGCGATGACGTCTGCTGGGCGTGCGATGTGCCAGCGAGGGTGCCGAGAAGGCAAGCCAAGACGCCGGCTGCGCAGGACGGTGTGAGGAGGTGATTCATGAGGGTATCGTACCGCGCAGGAAGCGGGCGCGGGCAAAGTACCCGGCCGAGTCTCGGCGAGCTATCGTCTGCCGGTGCCAACACTCCTGCGACGCACAACACGGTTTGCGGTCCGCCCCGGGGGTATCGAGGCAGGTAGCGCGGGAGACACTCACGCCCCGACCCGAGGCGTGAACGGCTACGCGGGCAGCCCGCCGATGGTCGGGCTCGCGCCCTTTGTGGAATGCACCGTCGAGTGCGTGGGCGAACCGGACCCGACCAGCGGCTACCTCATCAATATCAAAGAGATCGACGACGCGGTCCACGAGCGGGTGCGGCCGCTGCTCGAAGAGGAGTGCGGCGCCCCGGTTCCTCACGACTCCCTCTTCCCAACCCCGGACCTCGGGCGCGTTCTTGCCGAAGCGCTGGCCGGGCTGCGCGACGCGCTCCCGGTCGAGGTTGTCGGGCTGACGCTGGGGCTCTCGCCGTACCATGCGGTCTCGATGCAGCCCGATCCCGATGCCAACTCGCCCACTCCTTCCTCGCCCGCCCCTTCCACGCCGGCCCCTTCCACGCCGGCGAGCGCCACGATCAGCCTCCGATTCGACTTCGCGGCTTCGCACCGACTGCACGTCGCGGGGTGGGACGAAGCAACCAACCACGACTACTTCGGCAAGTGCAACAACCCGAACGGACACGGGCACAACTACCAAGTCGAGGTCCGCGTGGGTGTGCCGACGGCGATGCTCGGACGGTTTCCGACCAATGCGCTCGAGCGGGTGGTCCACGAGACGGTCATCGCGAGGTTTGACCACAAGCACCTCAACCTTGATACCGAGGAGTTTGCCGACGGCCGCGGCTTGAACCCGACCGTCGAAAACATCACGCGGGTCTGCTACGACCTGCTCACCGGGCCGGTGGCGGGGTTGGGTGATGGGCGAGATGAGGGTCCGGGCGAGAACACAAATGGCGGCGGTGTTTGGTTGCGGTCGGTGCGGGTCTGGGAAACCGACCGCACCAGCAGCGAGTACCCGGCGTGATGCGCAGCAAGGACCGCGACACCGAAGAGCCGGTGTTCCAGGCAGGCTGATTCACATATCGACCTCTGGCGTTCGAACTCCCCCTCCTGGATCACCCGGAGCAGCTTGGCTTGCAGCTCGAGCGGGAGTTCACCGATCTCGTCGAGAAAGATGGTGCCGCCATCTGCGAGCTCGAAGCGGCCGGATCGCTGCGTGGTTGCGCCGGTGAAGGCACCTTTCTCGTGCCCAAAGAGCTCGCTCTCGATCAGGGCCGAGGGAAGCGCGGCGCAGTTCACCTTGACCAAGGGTCGCTCGTTGCGTGAACTTAGGTTGTGGCTCGCGCGGGCGAACCGCTCCTTGCCCACACCCGTTTCGCCGAGGATGTGTACCTTCCCGTCGGTGAACGCCGCGTAGATCGGGCACTCATCCCTGGGGTACGGCGATCCACCCGGACGGGTATGGTGGATGATGCTGTGCTGCGGTTTGCCTAAGAGTTCCTCGGCGCTCCACCCGAGCACGGCAGCACTCCGCCGCTGTACCCGCAGTGGCAGCAGTATTTCCGCGACCACCAGCCGCCGACGCTGATCGTGTGGGGAAAGAACGACCAGATATTCCCGGCCGACGGGCACACCCTTACCTGCGAGACCTGCCCGAGGCCGAGCTGCACCTGCTCGACACGAGGCACTTCGCACTCGAAGAGGACGGCGAGGTGATCGGAAACTACATCAAGTCCTTCATGCGGCGACCCGCAGCGTCACCAGGATGAACTCACCATGAACCCGCAAGCAATATTCGGACTGCAGTTCGCCCTCAGCATCATTGTCTGGAGCGTGCTCGCCAAGACCACCTTCATACCACGACTCAGGGCACTCCCTCGCTCCGAGATTCTCTTCTGGCTGATCCTGTCGCACATGTTTCGGCACATCGGGATGGCCTTTCTGGTCCCAGGGATTGTTGCCGAGCCGCTTCCAGCCAACTTCGCCCCCGCGGCGGCGTACGGCGATCTGCTCGCCGGAATCCTTGCGACAGCTTCGGTCATCGCATTGCGGTCAAACTTGCGCAGCGCCATAGCGATCATCTGGGTCTTCAACGTGATCGGTGCCGTGAACCTCGTCAATGCACTCCGCAATCCAGAGCCAATCCCCATGTTCGGTGCAACATGGTTCATCCCGACGTTCATCGTCCCACTCTTGCTTGTGACGCACGCCCTGATCTTCAGGGAACTCATCCGCAATTGCTCTCAGGAACTGCTGAACGGGAAAAGATCACCTCTGGACATGCAAAAGGCAATGGAATACACTCTCCCCTGATGAAGACTCGCGCCCTTGCCATCCTGATCGGGTTCGTCTTGGCTTACGCCGGGGCTTGGCTACCCAATCAGCACGTGTTGCTTGGCGTTTCAGAGCACGCGCATACTCATCATCATCATGGTGGGTCGGGTTATCACGACGGTCATTCGCAGCAAAGTCCATCGCCATTTTCAGCACCTGATGACGGGACCTCCTGCGATACCGATGGCGAAGATGGTGACGACCACTGTTGTGGTGGGAATCACCATCATTCGATTGGTCTGGATGATGCACTGCCTACTCGATCCCAAGATTCTGTTCCGGCTCCGATCGCGATCGTTCCGGCCAGTGAATTCGCGATTCTACTGTCTCAGCTTCGGCTGCATCGGCACCTATGGCCCTACGCACGGGGGCGGCCGCCGGATTATCTGATCCATCTCCGAACAGTTGTGCTGCTGACCTAGATCCGGCTGGTTCCCCAGCCGTGCTGTCGCTTGCGCTATGCGTACGCGAGCGACGCTTGATCGGTCTGCCTCACCCTGTTCGGAGTACCACACCTTGTTGATGAACTTATCCCGGCCCGCTGTCGCTCTCGCGGGCGCTGCGGTGATGCTCGCGGGCTGCCAAAGCTATCAATCCAAACCGCTTGATCTCACATCGCACCACGATGCGTGGTCGGCTCGAACACCCGCCGATGAGCCCGTGCGAGCGTTCGCCGAAAGACTGGCTGAGTCCGGTCAGCCCAGCGTCTTCGACCCAACCGATGGGCTGAGCCTTGCTGAAGGCGAACTCGTCGCGTTGGTGTTCAACCCTGACCTGCGGCTTGCCCGCCTGCGCGTCGGCGTCAGCGCGGCAACCGCGGAGTACGCGGGACTGTGGGATGATCCACAGTTCACCGTGAGCTTCCTCTCAGTGACCGAGAGCGTCTCGAATCCGTACTTCATCACCCCGGGCCTTGCATTCACAGTTCCCATCTCGGGCCGCTTGGACGCCGAGAAGAATCGTGCCGATGCGTCGCTCGAAGTCGAACTGACCCGAGTTGCCGAGATGGAGTGGGCGATCCGGATCGAGGTCCGGCAGGCGTGGCTCCGCTGGTCAGCAGTGAGGCTGCGTGCTGAGCAGACCGAGCAGCTTCTCGCGTCGATCGAATCGCTCGTTCGCTCGACCTTGCGTCTTGCTGAAGCAGGCGAGATGTTGCGAACCGAAGCGGCGCTGTTCACCATTGAACGAGCGAACAGTTCGCGGGCTCTGCTGCGATTCCGCGGCGAATCGGCTGAGGCGGAGCAACATCTGCGGGCACTGCTCGGGCTCTCGCCCGATGCGCCGCTCGAACTGCAACCGACTTTGGTTGCAGCCACAGATACAGACGAGCCAACGGCTGAATCGGCTGCCGAGCGAAATCTCACGCTCGCAAGGCTCCGAGACGAGTACGAGGTCGCCGAGCGGACGCTCTATCGCGAGGTCCGGGAGCAATACCCGGATCTGACGATCGGGCCGCTGGCCGAGTTTGATCGAGGACAGACGCTGCTTGGTTTCTCACTGGCGCTCCCGATCCCCATCTTGAATGCCAATAAACAGGGCATTGCGCAGGCGAATGCGGAACGCGAACTCGCACGGGCTGCGTTTGAGACCGAGTACGAGCGGCTTGTCGGTTCGCTCGCGGCAACGCGCGTTCGGGTCGACACGCTCCGTGAACAACGAGAGTTCATAGAGTCCGAAATCGTGCCTTTGGTGGACCGTCAACTTGGTGACGCCCAGCGATTACTGGGGCTCGGTGAGGGAGGCGGACTGATCCTCCTCGAAAGCCTGTCGCGTGTCAGGCAGACACAGATGGAACTCATCCAGACACGGCTGGACGAATCGCTCGCGGAAGCCGACTTGTCCCGACTCGTCGGCCCGCCCTCGCTGACAATCGAAACTCACGAAGACCCAACTGACCAGAACTCCTCCGCCGCAGGCCACGCCGGCGCGCCCACCCCCGAGGTGACCCCATGACCGCACAGACCGCACGATTTCAAACCGCACTCACGATTGCGGGTTTCTCTCTGACGATGCTGCTTGCAGGCTGCTCGCAGGAGCAGCCGCAAAGCGCCGGGCCGGCTCAGACCGAGGCTGCCCCGGCGGAGACTAATCGGATCGACATTCCCGCGACCGTCCGAAGCAACCTCGGCATCACTTTCGCCAGCGTTGAACGCCGCTATGTCGAGAGCACGATCCGCGTCCCGGGGGCCTTCGAACTCCAGCCTCTGGCGCGGCACGAGTATCGCATGACACTCTCTGGTCAGGTCCGGCTCGAAGTTGATCAGTATGAGCAGGTCGAACCGGGCGATGTCCTCTACCGCTTCCGCTCGCCGCGGTGGCCCGAACTTCAGCACGAGGTCATCATGGGTGAGCAGGACATCGAAACGGCGCTGGCAGATATTGAGGTTGCCCAGGCTCGAATCACAGAGTCTGAACACCGCCTCGTTCTCGCCCGTGAGCGACTGTCATCGCTCTCCAACGCGGAGATCCGCAACGCCGAGCTCGAAGCGCAAGCCGCAGAAATCGAGGCGAGCCTGCCGAGGCTGCGTGCCGAACTGCGCCAGGCCGAGACGAAGCTGGCCAATGCGCACCGAACCCGTGAGCACGCGCTGCACCGAGCGTCGGCCGCGACCGGCATCGGAGAGTCTCGCCTTGCCGAAGAGACCGAGCACGGGGGGCAGACACTCCCGACCTACCGGACGATCGATTGGATCGAGGTCCGCGCGACCGAGGCGGGTGTCGTACAGACGCTCGCGGTGACCAACGGCTCGTTCGCTGAGGCCCCATCACTGGTCGTCTCGACGATCGATCCCAGCAAGGTTCGCTTCCGCGCGATGGCTCTCCAGGCGGATCTCGTCCGGCTCGGCAACGCCAAGAACGCGCGGATCGTGCCCCCAACAACTCCGGGTATCCCGATCAATGACGGCGTTGACTCGTCATTCGCGATCGGTCTCGAAGCGCACCCCGAGCAACGGACGATCACGCTTGTGGCAACGCCCACCGAGAGCCGGGCGTGGATCCGACCCGGCATGTCCGCCTTCCTCGAAGTCGTCGCCGAGACCACCGGCGGCCCGGCGCTCGCCATCCCCCGCTCCGCGATCGTCAAGGACGGCATCACGCATGTGTTCTTTCGTCGTGACCCCAAGGATCCCAACAAGGCCATCCGCGTTGAGGCCGACATGGGCGTCGACGACGGGCGATGGGTTGCGATCAAAAGCGGGCTTTCGCTGAACGACGAGGTCGTCCTTGATGGTGCCTACGAGCTCAAGCTGGCGAGCATGCAGAGCGGAACGAGTCAAAAGGGCGGCCACTTCCACGCCGACGGCGCCTTCCACGACGAACACTAAGAAAGCGGGAACACCATGCTCAAGAAACTTATTCAGTTCTCGCTCGATAACGCCACGCTTGTGCTCGTCTTCGCCGGTGTGTTGCTCGCGTTCGCCGCGTTCCGTCTTCCGGAAACGCCGGTGGATGTCTTCCCCGAACTCAACGCACCGACCGTTGTCATCATGACCGAGGCCCCGGGCTTGGCGGCAGACGAGGTCGAGCAGTATGTCACCTTTCCCATCGAGACCTCGGTCAACGGCATCCCGGGAGTTCGGCGCATCCGCACCAGCAGTGCGATCGGCCTCTCGATCGCGTATGTGGAGTTTGACTGGGGGATCGACATTTACCGTGCGCGGCAGCTCGTCTCCGAGCGTCTCGACACGATCCGTGAAGACTTGCCACCCGACACCCACGCCGAGATGACGCCGATCACCTCCATCACAGGCGAGATCATGCTCCTCGCGGTGTCTGCACCCGATGGTTCGGTGCCGCCACTGGAGCTGCGGGCGTACGCGGAGTACGACCTGCGGAACAAGCTCCTGGCAATCCCGGGTGTGTCCCAAGTCTCGGTCATCGGCGGCGAACTGCCCGAGTACCAAGTGCTCGTCGAGCAAGAAAAGCTCCGGCTCTACGACTTGACGGTCGAAGATGTCATCGCCGCTGCCGACGAGTCGCACAGCACCCTCAGCGCCGGTTACCTAGCTGATGTCGATAGCCTCGAACTGCCTATCCGACAAACGGGGCGGGTGAGATCGGTCGATGACATCTCGGGCACCGTGATCAAGTACCACGACGGCGCACCCGTCACCATCGGTCAGGTCGCGGATGTCCGGCGCGGTCCGGCACCCAAACGTGGCACGGGTGCTGACGGTGGGCTGCCCGCAGTCGTGATGACCATCCAGAAGGCACCCGGCACGAACACGCTGGTCATCACGGAGCAGATTGACGCGATGCTCGACGCAGTGGAACCCTCGCTCCCCGCTGGTGTACATATCAACCGGCAGATCTTCCGTCAGGCCGACTTTATTCGTCTTTCGATCGAGAATGTTTTCCACGCGCTGCGCGACGCGGCAATCATCGTGTCCGTGATCCTCATTCTGTTCCTTCTCAATGTGCGCACCACGCTCATCACGCTGACTGCGCTTCCGCTGTCTCTCGCCGCGGCCCTGCTTGTTCTGAACTGGATGGGCGAGACTATCAATGTTATGACGCTCGGAGGCCTGGCAATCGCCGTGGGTAGCCTTGTCGATGACGCGATCATCGATGTAGAGAATGTCTTCCGGCGCCTCAAGCAGAACGCCACGAAGCCCGAAAACGAACGACAGCCCAAGCTGAAGATTATTTACGAGGCGAGCAACGAGATCCGACCCGCGATGGTGTTCGCAACCATCATCATTGCGCTCGTCTTTCTCCCGCTCATGTTTTTGGAAGGTATCGAGGGTCGTTTCTTCCGCCCGCTCGGCATCGCGTTCGTCGTGTCGATCATAGCCTCGTTGGTTGTGGCCTTGACCGTCACGCCAGCGATGTGCCGCTACCTCCTGCACGCCAAGCCAACCAAGAGCGAATCCGCCGATGGCTACCTCGTCCGCGTTCTCAAGCGGTTCTACGAGCCGAGCGTGCGGTGCGCCATCCGACTTCGGATTGTCGTGCTCTCCCTCGCGGGTATCGCTACGGCGCTCGCGATCTGGCTCGCTTCAACCTTCGGCACATCGTTCCTTCCTGAGTTCAACGAAGGCACCTTCACGGTAGGTCTGTTTGCGCCACCCGGCACCTCGCTGGTGGCGAGTGATCGCATGGCTTCGTCAGTTGAGAAGCAACTCTTGGCGGTCGAAGGCGTCAAGAGCGTCACCCGCCGGACCGGGCGGGCCGAGCGTGACGAGCACGCTGAGCCGGTCAGCAACTCGGAGATCGATGTCACCGTGCTCCCCGGATACGACAACCTGGATGTCCGTGCTCAGATATCCGAGATCCTCGAACGTGTGCCCGGCATCACAACCAACATCGGCCAGCCGATCGAACACCGCCTCAGCCACATCCTCTCCGGCACTCCCGCCGCTCTTGCGATCAGTGTCTACGGCGATGACCTCGATGTTCTACGAGCGATCGCCAAGGAGATCGAAGCGGCCCTGAAACCGCTCCCCGGTGCGCGCGATGTGGCCGCCAACCGGGAGGTCATGATCCAGTCCCTCCCGGTTGAGTACCAACCGCAAGAACTGGCCGCGTACGGGCTCACGCCGAAGTCCGCTGCCGAGCAGGTCCGCAACGCGATCTTCGGTGTTGAAGTGGCCGAGGTGAACGAGGGCATCCGCCGATACGCGCTCGTCGTGCGCCTCGCTGACAGCGAACGTGAAAGCGTGCGGGATCTCAAGCAACTCATCCTGAGGGGTCGAGCGGGCGCACTCGTGCGGCTCGACGAGATCGCGGTCATCGGACCGGAGATGGCCTCCAACCTGATTGCTCGTGAGAACACTCAACGCAAAGCCGTTGTCTCGCTGAATGTTGCGGAAGGCTCAAACCTCGGGCACCTGGTCAATCAGGTCCGCGAGCGTGTCGATCCCATCGTCCAACGTTACGGCTACACGGTCAAGTACGGTGGGCAGTTCGAGGCCCAGCAGTCCGCCAGCCGAACGATCATGCTCTTCAGTGGCGTGGTCGTGCTCGTCATGGTTGTGCTATTGAACCTCGCGATCGGCTCGATGCGTGTCTCTCTGCTTGTGCTCGTGAACCTTCCGCTCGCGCTCATCGGTGGCATCCTCGCGATCTTTCTCACCGAATCACCGAACCCGTTCACCAACGCCGCAGCCCTCTTTGGCGCCGGTGTGTACACCGCGCCAGTTATTTCGATCGCAAGCCTTGTCGGGTTCATCACCCTTTTCGGCATCGCCGTGCGTAACGGTATCCTGCTGGTGAATCACTACAAGCACCTGATGGATGAGGAGGGCGTACCGATGCATGAGGCGATCGTGCAGGGCTCGATGGAACGGCTTGTGCCGATCCTGATGACCGCGCTTACCGCCGCCCTTGCCCTCATCCCGATCATCCTCAAAGGCGACAAGCCGGGCAACGAAATCCTGGCTCCGCTCTCGGTCGTCATCCTGGGCGGCCTGCTGACCTCGACATTTCTGAACCTCATCGTGGTCCCGGCGGGCTACGCTGCCATCCACCGTCTCAAAGCCCCGGCGCGTGCCGGGCGTGAATAGTCTTACCTGTCCATATCACCTGCAAAGGAAACTTCCTGATGAAGACGAACTGCAACACCCAACTTGGACTCACCCTGGCCGCTTCTCTTGGCCTCATGCTCACTGGCTGCGGCGAATCCGGCGACGGCCCCGACACCCAAAGCCACGAGACGAACGAAGATACCCATGAACACGCCGATGGCTCTACCCACGCTGCCCACGAGGATGAGGTTGCCGATGAGGTTGCCGACGAGAACGCACCCCATGAGGACGAGGTGGCGCTTCGGTCAACCATGATCGCCGACATGCAAGTCGAACTTGCGCAGGGCCACGGCCCAATCAAGGCAGGCCAAGAGGGTCACCTCGTGGTCAAGCTGCCCTACAACGACAACGGCGCGACCCTCATCCGCGCCTGGATTGGTACCGAGGATCGCACACTCTCTTTCGTCGGCAAGGGCGAGTACACCCCCTCGCACGACGACTACGACGTACATGCCGCAGCCCCGGATCCGTTGCCCGAGAACACCATGTGGTGGATCGAGATCGAGAAGCCCGACGGCACCAAAGTCGTCGGCTCGGTAAAGCCGCTCATGGAGTGAGCCGCCCGGGCTGGGCCCCCGCTGGCCTGCCCTCTGGCACATGATCCACGCGGCGAATAGCCGGATGAGCTTCTACTTTGAGGACAAACAACCCGAATCATGAGTTCAACTAGGTTCTGTTTGACGGCTCGGATATTCGGCGCGTGTACGGTTGCGCGATGAGT
>CAYMZJ010000018.1:0-55989 GCA_964394895.1 uncultured Phycisphaeraceae bacterium
CGCCAGAGCAGCAAGCAGAAGAGAAGCGTTGATGCAATAGCCTCGCAAGCTCGGGTTTCTTTCTTACGTTCTCACACAACCGCCTACGCGGGTATCCGGAGCTTGCGCTCGGGGCTCGTTCACGGAGCGCGCACCGGCTCATTCCCGACACCTGCACCATTGCAAGACCTTCCGCCCGCCGTCTTGACATGTTTCCGGTAACCTGTTCTTGTCGACAACACGCACCAATCACCACACAAGGAGCTCACCATGCACTTCCCCAAGCTGTTCTTCACAGCGCTCGCCAGCGCGGCACTGCTCTCCCCCACGCACCACGCAACCGCCCAACCAGCCAGCGACGACACGCCCGAGCAACGGGCCGTCCTCATCACCGGCGCGAGCTCGGGCATCGGCCGCACCACCGCCGAGCTGCTCGCAGCCGAGGGGTTTTATGTCTACGCCGGGGCCCGGAAAGCAAGCGATCTTGCAGAGCTCGACGCCATCGACAACATCCAGGCGATCCGGCTCGACGTCACCGACACCGACCAGATCGCCGCTGCGGTCGAGACCGTGCGAGACGGCGGGCGCGGGCTCTACGCGCTGATCAACAACGCCGGGGTCGCGGTGGTCGCGCCGATGATCGAGGCCCGTGAGGCCGACCTCGACTTTCAGTTCGACGTCAATATCTACGGCCCCTACCGCGTGACCAAAGCCTTTGCCCCGATGATCATCGAGGGCAAAGGGCGCATCACCACCACCGGTTCGATCTCGGGCTCACTCGCGTGGGGGCTCGGCGGGCCATACTCCATGAGCAAGCACGCGATCGAGGCGTTCACCGACACACTTGCCGCCGAGCTCGAACCCTTCGGCGTGCAGGTGAGTGTGATCGACCCCGGCAACTACAAGTCCAAGATCATGACCAGCCTGCGGGACCGCCTCGTCGAGAACGGCTACACGACGGACGGCTCGCGGTACAAGGGCCGCATGGACGGCTTCATGTCCATGCCGATGGACCGCAGCCAGTACAAAGACCCCGACGAAGTCGCCGAGGCGTTTCTCGACGCGCTGACCTCGGAGAACCCCAAACGCCGCTACATGGTCGTGCCCAACAGGGGCGAAGCCGAGATGACCATTCGCTCGATCCTGAATCGTGCCGCCCAGATGAACGACGACCACGCCCACTCGTTCACGCGGGACGAACTCGTCGGGATGCTGGACGACGCGATCGCCGCGAACACGAGAGAGAAATAGATCGCTCGGCTCTGCCAAGGTAAAGCGATGTCCCCTCGCTCGCGCGAGGGGCTCTGTGAAGCCGTTCTGCATCTCGAGGGAAGTGCTGTATACATAGAGAAAAGAGCCCCTCGCGCGAGCGAGGGGACACCACGGCCGTTACCAACAAAAAACACCCCGCCGACCTCGGCGGGGTGTTTGTGTGTTGGGAAGGGTTGAACGTCGGCTCAGCAGCCGGTGTTCCAGGCGTTGAGGAAGTCGAGCACGTCGAGCGTGTTCACGCTGCCGTCGCCGTTGAAGTCCCCGTCGCTGCCGCCACCGGTCCACGCGTTGAGGAAGTCAAGCACGTCGAGCGTGTTCACGCTGCCGTCGCCGTTGAAGTCGGCAGCACAGCCGGCATCGAGCGCAGCCTGCACCGCGGCCCAGGCGTCCACGAAGCCGTGGCCGTAGACGTTGTCCGGGCCGGAGGCGCCGCGGTCGATGGCGATATCCTTGAGGATCTGCTTGACCTCGTAGTGGTCAAGGTTGGGGTTGGCTTGCAGCATCAGCGCGACCGCACCCGCGACGTGGGGAGTGGACATCGAGGTGCCCGAGAGCGAGCGGTACCCGTTGCAGAGGCTGTGGCTCACCGTGCTGACGCCGGGCGCGGAGATCGTGGGCTTCAGCTTGCCGGGGGGGAATGCCCAGTCGCTGAACGGGGGAACGTTGGACCACGTCACCGGCCCACGGCTGGAGAAGCTGGCAATGTTCATGTTGCAGTCGGTCGCGCCGACGGTGATCATGTCGGGGACGTTGCCCGGAACGCGAGTACTCTCGATACCGAAGGCCGAACCTTCGTTACCGGCGGCAAAGACAAGGATAAGGCCCGCCGCGAACTGGTTCTCGGAAATCGTGCGCCATGTGACCTGATCGGGGTTCCACTGATACAGCCAGCCGTACGAGTTGGAAGTCAGGTCCGCACCATTGTCGAGTGTGTACTGCATGCAGTTCCACGCGGCAGACTCACCCGAGATGCTGTTCCAGAACTTGACGGTCTGGATCGCCGCGTCGGGTGCCATACCGGACTGCGTACCTTGGGTGCCGTCGCCCGCAACGGTGCCCGCGGTGTGCGAGCCGTGGCCGTTGGTGTCGTTGATGTTGCTGTTGCTGCCGCCGCCGTCAAAGCTCCACCCGTTGACATCGTCAACAAAGCCGTTCCCGTCGTCGTCCTGCCCGTTGCCGGGAATCTCTCCGGCGTTGGTCCAGAGCTGGTTCTGGATGTCTGGGTGGGTGATGCAGGTGCCGGTGTCGATGACACCAACAGTGATGCCTGCGCCCGTGTACCCGTTGGCCCACGCGACCGGCGCGTTCATAATATCAACGCCGCACTCGACCGCCGCAAGAAGCCCCCCGGTGTCGGCCTGCTCGGCAAAGCGGGTCGGGAACACTTCCTGCCCCACGGGACGGTCGTAGTTGAGGTACGCCACGTCGTTGCGGGCCGCGATCTCCAACGCCACGTCGGCAGTCACACGAGCCGCGATCACGTTGGCGATCCACAGCGAGCTGATAGTGCTGGCGTCGCCGTTCTGCTCGGCCTGGTTGAGCATCTCGAGCACGCCGCCCTGGGTGGTGCTCGCGGTTTCCTTCAGCGCGTCGATGACGTACTGCCGGCGGGCGTCCTTGGTCATCGCACGCAACGCTGTCAGCTCAAACGCTTCGGCCTGCTCCACCATCACGATGGTGACGGGCACAAGCTCGTTCTCTTGCGCATCGGCAAGAACCACGGGCAGGTCGGCGCGGAGCTTGTCGTCCCCGGCGTTGGCAACAGCCGCAATCGAGCAAATCGCCAGAGCGGCCCCGGCAGCGGTAATCATGGTCTTCAGGCGCATATCCACCTCCAAAACATCGTTCTCGGTCACAAAACAGACCCGCGAAACAGGGCACAGAGCCTGCTTCATGACGATCGGGTCCAGTGCCTTCAGTCTACAAGAAATTTGCCCGCAGCGGAACCCCTCTCCGGCGGATACCACCCAAATTCTCACGCCAAACCCAGCCGCCCCGGCAAGATGGGCGATTGAGAGGAACCCTCCGATTGCCCCAAGCCTCCCATCACCGCTTGCAGCCCCATTCCAAACAGTCCGATGACCATGGCAGGCCCCATCACCATCAGTTTTACCGGGACAAACCGCAATGCAAGACTCAACTCACGGACGAGAAAATCGGGTACGGATGAGCTTCCGCCAGCTCCGCCCTCGGCTCCCCGAGGCGGTCGAGGCCTTCTACCACCGGTTCTTCACCGCCCGGCCCGACGTCAAGCCCCTGTTCTCCACCGATATCGAGCTGCAGAAAAATCACCTCGTGACCGCACTCTCGCTCATCGTCAAGCACATCAACGACCTCCGCATGCTTGAAAGCACCATGCGGCGGCGAGGTGCCAGCCATCACATG
Source organism: uncultured Phycisphaeraceae bacterium (assembly GCA_964394895.1). GTDB lineage: Bacteria > Planctomycetota > Phycisphaerae > Phycisphaerales > UBA1924 > PNC22. The sequence goes on from CAYMZJ010000018.1 coordinate 3,637, forward strand.
CGCGGCGTGCTGGACGAGCACTACCCGGTCTTTCGTGAGCAACTGCTCGAGACTCTCCAGCAAGCCTCGGGGGCCGCATGGACAACCCAACTCCGCGAAGATTGGGCATGGGCTATCGATCGGACCACCGCCGTGATGATCAACGGGGCAAGAGACGCCGCCGACGACGCGCGCGGAGCCGACGGCGTGAATCACCGGGCGGCCTGAGTTCCACCGACAGTCCGAGTCCCCCACCAGCCGAGCCCCGCCTCGGCTTTCTTGCGATCGTTGCGCACCCCACCCCTCCCTATACTCCCGCCCACCTGACTTTACCCGGAGAATGTTCGGCATGTTCCAACGTACACACCATTGCAACCAGCTTCGTGAAACCCACATCGGCCAAACCGTCAGCATCGCCGGCTGGGTCAACGCCTTCCGCGACCACGGCACCGGGCTCATCTTCGTCGATCTCCGCGACCGCGAAGGCCTCACCCAACTCGTCTTCGACACCGAGGATTCGAGCCAGGACTTGGTTGATGCGGCCGACAAAATCAGGAACGAGGATGTTGTTGTCGCGACCGGTGTCGTCCGCCAACGCGACGGCGGCCCAAACCCCAAACTCGCGACCGGCAAGATCGAAGTCGTCGTCCAATCGGTCCAGATCCTCGGCAAAACCGACACCCTGCCCTTCCTCCCCAGCGATGAAGAAAACCTCCCCGGCGAAGAGCTCCGCCTCCGCTACCGCTACCTCGACCTCCGCCGCCCCAAGATGCAGCAGATCCTGCGGACCCGACACCGCGTCACCAAGATCGCCCGCGACTACTTCGACGAGCAGGGGTTCCTCGAGATCGAGACGCCGATCCTGTGCAAGAGCACGCCCGAAGGTGCGCGAGACTTCGTCGTCCCCAGCCGACTCCAGCCGGGCGAGTGGTACGCGCTGCCTCAGAGCCCGCAGCTGTTCAAACAGATTCTCATGGTCGCCGGCTGCGAGAAGTATCTGCAGATCTGCCGCTGCTTCCGCGACGAAGACCCCCGCGCCGACCGCCAGGCCGAGTTCACCCAGATCGACTGCGAGATGTCCTTTGTCGATCGTGAAGACGTGATGCAGACGATGGAAGGGTTTGCGCGCACGCTGTGGAAGACCGTGCTCGACTACGACGCCCCCGCCTTTGAGCGCATCACCTACCGCGACGCGATGGACCGGTTCGGTTCCGACCGCCCGGACACCCGTTTCTCGCTGGAAATCGTGGATATCTCCGACCTCGCAGCGAAAACCGACTTCGGCGTCTTCAAGAGTGCGCTCGACAAAGATCGAGGCGTGGTCCGCGCCATCCGCGTCCCCGGCGGCGCCAAAAAGCTCACCCGCAAACTCACCGACGGCTACAGCGAGTTCGTCAAGCAGTTCGGCGCAGGGGGCATCCCCGTCTCCAAGTACAACGGCGCCACGTTCGAGACCGGCGTCGCGCGGTTCGTCGAGCCGATTGCAGCCGAGCTTGCCGAGCGGCTCGGCTGCGAAGAAGGCGACACCATTCTGTTCGGTGCCGACTCCTATTCAACCTGCGTCAAAGCCCTCGGCGAGCTGCGGCTCAAGGTCGCCAAGGACATGGATGTCATCCCCCAAGGCAAGTGGAACTTCCTCTGGGTCGTCGACTTCCCGATGTTCGAGTACGACGACGAAGACGGCCGTTTCTATTCGTTGCACCACCCGTTCACCGCGCCCAACCCCGACCAACTCGACGCTTTCCTCGCAGCTGACATCGCCGACCGCGACACCATCGAAGGCATCGTCAGCGCCGGCTACGACATGGTCGTCAACGGCTCGGAGATCGGCGGCGGCTCGATCCGTATCCACCAGAAAAACGTGCAGGAAAGGGTCTTCGCGCTGCTGGGCATCTCCCCCGAGGACGCCGCAGAAAAGTTCAGCTTCCTGCTTGATGCTCTCCGGTTCGGCGCACCACCCCACGGCGGCGTCGCGTTCGGGCTCGACCGACTCGTCATGCACCTCTGCGGCACCGACAACATCCGCGACGTCATCGCGTTTCCCAAGACCCAGACGGGCGGCGACCTCATGAGCGGCGCACCGGGCGAAGTCAGCGATGCGCAGATGGAAGAGCTGCATGTCAAGAGCACCTGGGAGGGTGAGTAGACAATACGCCGACACCTGACCTGAACTCTTCCCTTGACGCCTGACCTGAGGCTCTGCGAAGGTCAGGGCAATCCCGTTACACTCCCCGAGATGGGACGCAACTGGTCCAACTGGGTACATGTCATCTGGTCCACCCGGGGCGTTTGGCTCCCGGGCGATCCTCGCGGCTTTCGCGACCACGACCACCGCATCCACTCGACTGGAGACTACAAATCGCCCCCGCCGCCCGGAGAGCACGCGGGCTTACACCGCGTTGCGCGCAAGCTCTGCCCCGATGAAGTTCAGATCCCAAAGCACCTGCGCCAGGTCATTGCCGATGCTCTGGGCGGCAAGCTCTTGGCGCTCGAGAGACCGCCGAGGATCATCGCGGTGGCGCGTGCCCATGTCCATGCCTTGGTCCGTGCGGGGTCGGCCGATGTGCGAGGGTGCATCGGACGGGCAAAGCAGGCTGCATCACACGCGGTGCGGGACGAGTTGCCCGGGCGCATCTGGGGACAGCGCTGTGGGTTCACCCTGACCTTCGCAAAGCCTTAGGTCAGGCGTCGAAGGAGAGGGAATGGTAATGCCCGCGCTCAGGAATCCACCCCTCACGACCTGACCCGCGCTATCCTTGCGACCTATTCCTTTTGGAGACCCCTCGATGCCCAGCGACGCGCAGTTTGTGACCCTTCCCGCCGACACCAACCAAGCCCTCGGGCTTGCTCGGTATGCCATCGACTTCATGTCAGACACTGCTGGCGAGCGGGGTGAACCCGACGCAGCAGTGTTCGAGCGGACCAACCAGTTCTATACCGACGCCTGCCTCACCGGCATCAGCGCGATCGCCCTGGGCTGTGTCGCGCCGAATGTTCTCCGCAACGAAGCATTCGAGTACGCTGTGCCGACCGGAGTCCTCGGCAAGCCGCTGGGCAACTGCAAGCACCACGGGGCGACCGTCCTCGGGTCGAACATCCGCGTCAAGAGCGAAAAAGCGATCGTCGCCAACTGTGCTGCGGCCCGCGAGTGGGACAGCAACGGGACCAACTTCGGCTACAACCCCGAACGCGGGCACACCGCCGGCGAGTTCGGGCACAACGACTTCTACGCGGTCCCTATCGCCGCAGCCCAGATGCTCGGGGCCGACGGCAGGACGGCCCTGCTGGGTATGGTCCTCCACGACGAGATCCGGGGGCGCCTCGCCGAGGTGTTCAGCCTCAAGACCTACAAGATCGATCATGTGGTTCACGGCGCGATCGCCTCGGCGTGCGTCTTTGGAGCGATGGTCGGCGCGACAGCCGAACAGATCGAGAGCGCCATCGGCATGACCGTCGCGCACTACATTCCCTGGCGGGCGATCCGCGCGGGAAAGCAACTCTCCGACTCGAAGGGCGCGAGTGCTGCCATCAGCACCGAGGCTGCCATCCTGAGCGTGAAGCGCAGCATGGCCGGGTTCCAGGGACCGGCCGACATCTTCCGCAATCCCGAGGCCATCTTCCGCGCCTTCGAGGGGCCGGGGCAGTTCTTCGGGTTGCTCGACAAACAGGGCAACCTGACCGGCGAAACCAACCCCGAACAGCAGGACGCCTCGCCGTTTGATCTTGTGCTTGCGCGCACGGGCAGCGACTTTACCATCATGGGCATGCACATCAAGCTCGCTCTCTATGAGCACCAGAGCGCGGGTGCTGTGCAGGCGGTGGTCGATCTGATTGAAAAGCACCCCCACATACTCGATGCTGCTGACGGCTCAAAGATCAAGGCGATCGAGATCGTGGCGTACGAACCGGCCTTTGGCATCATCGGCGACCCGGCCAAGAAGAACCCGACAACCCGCCAGAGCGCCGACCACTCGATGGCCTACATCATCGCCACGCTGCTGCGCAAAGCTCTGAAAAACAAGGCTTCGGGCAAGCCGACCGACTGGAAGGCCCTCATGCTCGACCCGCTCGACTACAACAAGGAGGCCGTCTTCCACCCGCTCACCCGGCAGATCATGGAGCGGATCGAGTTCAGCCATGGCGGCGAGGAGTACGACCGCCGCTACCCCGACGGCATCCCGACCAGCGTTGTTATCACCGACGACACGGACGCAACGCTCGACTCGGGGCTCGTGATGTACCCGGCCGGGCACGCCCGCAACACGACCGCCGACTTTGCCGACCTGCTCGCGCATAAGTTCGCGCTCATGGGCGGGCTGGCGTTCGATGATCCCAAGCCGATCATCGACCGGTTCAACAACCTCGGCAGCAAGACCGCCGACGAGGTGCAGACGCTCCACGACTTCGAGTACGAAGCCCGAGGCGGGTTCGAGGAGTTCTAAGCCATGACCCAACCTGTGCGCGCAATCTGCGTTTTCTGCGGCTCCTCCGCTGGCAACCACCCCGAGTATGTCGAGGCGGCCCGCGCGACGGGAGCCGCCCTCGCCGAACGGAACATCACGTTGGTCTATGGCGGCGGGGGCAAGGGGATGATGGGCGCAGTCGCCGACGGGACGCTCGATGCCGGCGGCGAGGTCATCGGCGTGATCCCCTCGTGGATGGTCGAGAAAGAGGCTGCCCACCAAGGCGTCCAGCGGATGATCGAGGTCGACACCATGCTCGAACGCAAGACCCGGATGGCTGAGCTGGCGGGAGCGTTCCTGGTGCTGCCCGGCGGACTGGGCACACTTGACGAACTCTTCGAGATGGCGACCTGGGCACAACTCCACCTCCACGACGCTCCGAAACCGATGGGCGTGCTCAACACTGCGGGGTACTACGACCACCTGCGGGAATGGCTCAAACGATCGGTCGGCGACGGCTTTGTACCCAGCACAACTCCCGGCATGCCAGCGTTCTGTGAGCGGGTCGATGAGCTGCTCGACAAGCTGGTCGGCTCGACCTGAAGCCATGGAGGCAGCGACCATTGAATCCGGCGTATACACCTGTGCTATTTTACCTATGCAATTTGGTAAACTGGTAAAAAACGCGCAAGTAGCACTATTCGACCTTGTGTGTCGGCTTTCCTGCTGTAGTCTGGGATTCTCGCCTTGGCGAGAGGCACGAGAGGGGAGAGTCGTGGAAACGAATTCTTCAAAGCAGGCAATACATATTTCTACCCAAGATAGCTGGGCTGGCTACTGTCAGCCTGTTTCTCTGGTGACTTGTCGCTGTCGCGGTATGGCGGCAGCGGTTGATGTTTTTTGAGATCATCGGGCCACCGCGTGGCGTGTCCGATTGATCAAACGTGTGCATATGAGAGGAGCACGATCATGAAGAGCTTGGTTGCGAGAGCGACTGTCGGCATCTTCGCGTTCGGGCTGGCATTGAGCGGCACGGCCGCGCTCGGCCAGACCGCCGTGGGGACGCCTCCGACACGAGATGCGCTGCCGACGTTTGAGCCTCTGAACCGGGTCATTGCGCCCGGGGTACAGGTGGAACCCGAGACGGGTCACATTCTCGAGATCAGCGCGAAGGTTGCGCCGACGCTGATCCCCTACACCGGCGTGTTTCCCGACGGGACATTCCCTCAGCCAGAGCGTGAAGCCGGGCGTCCGATGCGTCCGCACCACACCCCGTGGATCCCCGACGGCAGCGGGTACTGGCCGGCGATGTCTGACGACCTGGCCGGCCCGGCAGCGCAGCCGTTGATGCAGGGGTTTGAGGCGATCGGACCCAACGGCCTGACGCCGCCGGACCCTGACCTTGCCCGCGGGTACGACTACGAGGTCGCGGTGACCAACGACGACTTCGCGGTCTACGACAGCTGCGGCACCGAGCTCTTCCGCCGCGACATCAACGACTATCTCGGTATCTCCGAGTTCATGTTCGACCCCAAGGTCATTTTCGACCCGTGGGGCGGCCGCTGGGTCATGATGTACCATGTGAGGGACAACAACTCGCAGATAAGCAGTCTGGTGGTCGTGGTCACCGGCAACTCGACCCCGTTCGGTCTTCCGGGTTCGAGCGTGTGGTTCTACAACTTCAACATGGTGCAGGACGCCGGCACGGGCAACGCGAGCTGGATCGACTACGCCGACCTCGGGTACAGCAACACACAACTGTTTGCCTCGGGCAACATGTTCAGGTTCTCCGGCGGATTCCGCTGGGCACGCCTCATCGTCTTCGACAAGGCGGAGATGTACGCACAGGTTGCCGCTTCACGTCTGTCGTGGTCAAACCTCTCGAACCCGGACGGCTCGACAACAAGCACGCCGCGCTCGGTCAAAATGCAAGCCTCGTGGAGCCAGAGCGGCAACATCGACGCCTACTTCGCCAACTCGCGCAGCGGCGGGGGGAACCGGATCACGTTCTGGAAGGTCCGTGATGCTTTCGGTGCCAACACGCTGACCAACGCTGATACAACCGTCGGCAACTACACCACACCGCCCGACGCGGTGCAGCCCAGCGGCGGCTCGCTCGACACCATCGATTGCCGCCTCATGACAGCGATCGCAACCACAGACACCCTTGGCGGCGGAGGGATCGAGACCTTTACCGGCATGACCGCCAACCGCAGCGGCGACGCGGGCGTGCTGCTCTACAAGTTTGACGCGGTCGGCAACGGGCTCGAGTTTGAGAGCCTGTTCGGAGCCAGCGGCTTTGACTACTGGTTCCCGTGCTCGGCAGCCGACTATTCGGGCAGCAACTTCTGGGTCTTCTCCAGAACCGCCAACAGCTCGGGCAACGAGCCGGAAATCCGGTTCGTGGATTATGACCAGGGTTCGTTCAGCTTCTCCTCGTCACAGATCCGCGACGGCGACGGCAGCTTCAACGGCTTCCGCTGGGGCGACTACTTCGGCGGGCAAATGGACTGGGGTGACTACTCGGCCAACTTCAGCGTCCCCGGCCGCCCCGCCAAGGTCTGGCTGTACGCCCAGTACGGCAGGACCAACAGCTGGAGCACCTATGTCGCCGCGACCAGCGTCTTCTCCCAAGGCACCATCTCCAGCGTGACCCCGAGCGGAACATGGAACCTCTTCGGCCCTCCCGGCGGGCCGTTTGCTCCGAGCTCTCAGGTCTACACCATCGCGAGTGCCTCCGGCGATGTCGGCACCGCGTTCCAGGTCGAGAGCCTGCCCAGCTGGCTTGACGCGAGCCGGGTCTACGGCCAGGTCTATGGCAACACCTCGGTCACCCTCAGCGTCAACAGCAACGCCAACGGGCTCGGCCTGGGCACCTACTCCGACACCGTCGTCTTTGACGACTGTTACCGCGGGCAGGGCTCGTTCAACCGGGTTGCCCGGCTCAACGTGCAGGGTGTGGACCTCGAAGTCGTCAGCATGAACGTGCCCAACGGTACCTACAACCCGGGCAACTTCGTCAACGCGACCGGGCAGTACCGTAACAACGGGAACCTCAACATCCCCAACTTCACCGCCAACTTCTACGCATCGGAGAACGCAACGATCTCCATCTTCGACACACTGATCGGCACGCGGAACTACGGCGCGCTCAACGCCGGGCAGACGCTCAACTTCAGCCACCCCCTGACCCTCCCCTGCATGCCGGAGGACGATTATTACATCGGGGTCATCGTGACCGTGAGCGGCGACGTGGATACTTCCGACAATGTCAATCTTGACGCGACGCCCATCCAGTATGTCTTCTGCCCGGGTGATTTCAACGGCGACTGTGCTGTGAACACCCAGGACGTGCTGTCGTTCCTCAACGCTTGGAACGCGAACGACCCGTCGGCGGACTGCAACAACGATGGCACCATCAACACGCAGGACGTGCTGTGCTTCTTGAACCTCTGGACCGCCGGCTGCTGAGCCCGCTGTTCTCCGAGATTGCTTGACCATCCGCCCCGCACCGGGACCGCCCGGTGCGGGGCTTTCTTTTTCGCGTACAGCAGAGCGGGAGAACGCGGGTGCGTGCTCGTCCCCTCGCTCGCGCGAGGGGCTCTGTAAAAAGCCCGAACACACAGACAGAGCCGAATGCACAGAAGTAGAGCCCTTCGAGCAAGCGAGGGGACAAGAGCAACCAGCTGACAGAACAATCACCTCGACGCACGATGTTCTAGACTGCACCAACGGGATACCAGACGCCCGACGGAGAACCGCGATGCAAGTATTCAGAACGGCAGAGTGGGCACGCAGAACCGCGGTGCTCGTGTGCGCAGCCGGGCTGCCTCTGGGGGCACACGCCCAGCAACTCGTCGAAGACAACGACGAGCGCGAGGTGCGCCTCTGGGCCGAGCCCGGCATGGTGCGCAACCCGGTCTCATTCACCATGGACCCGTGGGGGAATGTCTATATCGCCGAGTCGGACCGCGCCGGGCAAGCGGTCACCGACACCCGGCAGCTCGAACACCTCAACGGCGTCGAAGAGGACCTGCTGCTCCGCACCGTCGAGGACCGCAGGGCGCTGATCCAGAAGTGGATCGACCAGGGCGCGTTCGAACCCGACCACTTCACCAGCACCGAGGACCGCGTGCGCCTGGTCCGTGACACCGACGGCGACGGCATCGCCGACACTTCGACAATCTTTGCAGGGGCGTTCAACGACGCGGTTGACGGCATCGGCGCGGGCGTGTTGTGGCGCGACGGGAGCGTCTACTACACCTGCATCCCCAACGTATGGAAGCTCCGCGACGAGGACGGGGACGGCGTCGCCGAGCAGCGCGAGAGCATCTCCTACGGCTACGGCGTGCGGTGGTGCTTTTATGGCCACGACCTGCACGGGCTTGTCAACGGGCCCGACGGGCGGCTGTATTTCTCGATGGGCGATCGGGGGTACAACGTCGAATCGCTGGAGGGCGAGAGGTTTGTCGGCCCGGACCGGGGGGCCGTGTTCCGCTGCTGGCCGGACGGATCCGGGCTCGAGCTTTTCTGCGTCGGCCTGCGCAACCCCCAAGAGCTGGCGTTCGACGAGTTCGGGAACCTCTTCACCGGCGACAACAACTGCGACTCGGGGGACCGCGCCCGGGTGGTCTACTGCATGGAAGGGAGCGACTCGGGCTGGCGACAGAACGTGCAGTCGTTGCCGTCGCGCGGGCCTTGGAACCGCGAGAAGATGTGGGAGCTGCTGACCGATCCGCGGGACGCCTCGCGCCCCGCGTGGTGCTTGCCCCCGATCGACCACGTCGGGGCCGGGCCGTCGGGGCTCGCGTACTACCCGGGCACCGGCGAGAGCCACGCCTACGACGATACGTTCCTGATGGTGGACTTCTACGGCTCGGGCTCGACGGTCCACTCGTTCCGCGCTGCGCCGATCGGCGCGGGATTCCGTCTGACCGAGAAGGGTGAGTACTACCGCGGCACAACCGTGACGGACATCATGTGGGGGCCGGACGGACGGCTGTACTTGTCGGACTGGGGTGAGGGCTGGGGGCCCAACGACAAGGGGAATATGTTCACGATCACCAACGAGACTGTGCATGCCGACGAGCGCGGCACGGCCGAGATTACGGAAGTGCAGGCTCTGCTGGTTGAGGGCTTTGCCAATCGTAAGGCTGAGGAGTTGCTCGCGTTGATGGGGCACAGAGACCAACGAGTGCGGCAGGGAGCGCAGTATGCGCTCGCTGCGCAGGGTGATCGCGTAGCACCATCGCTCAACCAACTCGCAGCCGACGATACTGCAAGCCTGGTGCATCGTGTACACGCGGTCTGGTGTGTGGGGCAGATTGCCAGAGAGTCCCCCACTGCTGCGGCGGGTCTCGGCTCGTTGCTTGCGGACCCAGAAGAGCAGATCAGGCTCGCGGCGATCCGAACGCTCGGCGATCTTCGACTCGGTGCGAACGAGAGCTACCGCGCTGCGCTGACTGATCCATCACTCGCTGTCCGCGCTGCGGCGGCGGTCGCGCTCGGCAAAGCAGGTGATGTCGCCGCGATCCCCGCGATCCTCGATGCGCTCGAATCCAACAACGACAACGACGTCTACCTCCGGCACGGGCTGACCTACGGCCTGGCGTTGCTCGAAGAGCCCGACGCCTTGATCGACGCGGTGCAGAATCGTGGGCGGGCGGCCAGGCTCGGCGCGGTGATCGCGCTGCGGCAGATGGCTGCCCCGGGTGTTGTGCCCTTTATGAGTGACGCCGACCCCGGGGTTGCGATCGAAGCGGTGCGGGCGGTGTACGACCAGTACCTCGCAACCGGGATGCCGGCGCTGGCAGAAAAGATCGGGAGTGAGATACCCGCAGCATTGTTGACCGAGCCGTACTTGCGGCGGGCGATCGAAGCAAACGTGTACCTCGGCCGACTCGATAACGCCGAGCAACTCGCACAGTTTGCGGCCAACCGAGCCGCCCCCGCCGAGTGGCGCGTGCTCGCACTGGAACGCCTGCGCGACTGGGACGCGTCTCTGAAACGCGAGGGAGTGTGGGGCGACTGGGTAGACCTGCCCGCGCGTTCCACCGACGACGCGAGGCGGGCGGTGCTCGGTTCGCTTGCCGCGATTACCGAGGCAGCGGCTGACAACCCGGGCTTGCTCGAACTCGCCGAGGCGGTCGGCGCAAAGTACAGGCTCGATCTTGACCTCCCCTCGGCGTTGGCACTCCTGGCCGATGGGTCCAAGGGCGAGAGCCTTCGGATCGTGACGCTCGAACAACTCGCGAGCCTCGAGCCTGAGGCATTGGAAAAAGCGTGCGGCGTGGTGCTCGGCACCGAGACCGCTGCCACCACACCCGCGCTCCGGATGCGCGCGCGGGAACTGCTCGCCGGCGTGGACACCGGAGCGGGCGCGGGGGCGTACGCCGAGGCGGTGCAGGCCGGGGAACTGATTGAACGGCAGCACGCGGTGCGGCAGATGGCTGCGCTCGATGAAGCCACATCACGCGAACACCTCGAAGCGCTCGCGGCCGATCTCGCAACAGGAACTCTCGATGCCGAGATCGCGCTCGACGTCTTTGAAGCGGCCCGAGAGGCGGGCGGTCACTCCCTCGATGCAACAGAGCGCGTGGTCTCGTGGGAGCCGGAGCGCCCCACGGGGTTTCAGACCCCGTTGCTCGCAATGGGCGGCGATGCGGCGCGCGGCCGCGAGGTCTTCCTGCACCACGAAGCGGCGCAGTGTGCGCGGTGTCACACCGTCCGGGGTGAGGACGCGATCGGGACCGCGGGCCCGGACCTCACCACTGTCGGAGCGCGGGCGGATCGGCGTGCGCTCGTGCGGTCCCTGGTCGATCCCAACGCGGTGGTAGCCGAGGGGTTTGGTGAAGTCTCCGCGATGCCGCCCATGTCGGCGCTGCTTTCGCCAACGCAGGCTCGCGACGTCGTGGCGTATCTCGCCTCGCTCACCGACGGCGGGGCGGACGCGTTCCCGGTTCCCGCAACTGTGGGTGATCTGGCACAATCTGACGAATCACCCGCAGACCTCACCGCACCGCAGCCGCAAACTCAGACAAAGAACAACAAGAAGAATCTCGGCATCATGCTCCTGCCCGCCGCGGCGTACATCGCGGTGCTGGTGCCGGTGATCCTTTGGTTTCTGATGCGGCTGCGGGCCGAATCCAACCGGTGAGAGGCTCGGCAAACAACGGGCGATTTCTGGTACGGATCACGAGAGATTTGCGTGCGTTTCTCCATCGAACCCGTGTGGTGCCGTCGCAACGGCTCAGGCGGCCAAACGAAGGTCGGGCGTCTGCTCGAGCAGCAGGACCACGTCTTCGGCTGACATGGGTTTAGCGAACATGTAGCCCTGCGCCGAGTCGCAGCCGAGCGAATCGACGAGTTCGAGTTGCTCGGGGGTCTCGATGCCCTCGACGGTAATACGCATGTTGAGCGCCTGGCAGAGGGTGACAATCGCCTTGACCACCGCGATGTAGCGTTGGTCGCTGATCATGGTGGCGGTAAATGCGCGGTCGATCTTCACGCCGTCGAGCGGGTAGTTGTGGAGACACGCGAGCGACGAGTAGCCGGTCCCAAAGTCGTCCATGTGCAGCTGCACACCGAGGTCCCGCAGCTCGCGTAGCCGCGCGAGTGCGCCGTCGGCGTCCTGGATAATCCCGGACTCGGTCACCTCGACCGTGATCAACTCTGAGGGGATGTGGTTGTCGGCCATCGCGTTGCGGGCGTTCTCGACGAGACTATCGGCGGCGAGTTCGCGACGAGAGATATTGATGTTCATCCGCAGGTGCTGGACGTGCGAATACTGCGCACGCCAGAGGCGCAGGTCGCGGCAAGCTCTGCGAAAGACCCAGTTGCCGATGGGGAGAATCAGCCCGGTTTCCTCCGCGACGTTGATAATCTCCTGCGGGTTCACGTCGAGCCCGGGCAGGGTGCAACGGAAGAGCGCCTCAAAGCCGATGAGCTCTTGCGTTCGCACGTTCACAATCGGCTGATAAAACAGCCTCATGTGCTGTTTTCCGACCGCTTCACGCAGCCTGCTCTCGATCTCCAGCCGTCGTTTCGCCGCGTTGTGCATCTCCGGGTCGAAGATCGCGTACCGCGCCTTGCCCAGACTCTTGGCACGGTACATCGCGGTGTCGGCATCGCGCAGGACATCCTGGGCCCGCAGGTATTCGCGGTCGCTGGTCGCCACACCGATGCTGGCGCAGACGATGAGCTCCTTGCCGTCGATCCGGAAGGGCCTGCTCAGGATCTCGATAAATCGTTCGGCAACCCGCAAGCAGTCGCTCGGATCGTGAATGCCCTCGAGCAGCACGATAAACTCGTCCCCCCCGACCCGTGCCGCGACGTCCTCTTCGATCTTTGCGATCGCGTCGAGGCTGCGCATGCAGGTGCGGAGGCGCTGGGCGACGTCCTGGAGCAGGCGATCGCCCCGGTCGTGCCCCATCGTGTCGTTGATGAGCTTGAAGTTGTCGAGATCAAGATACAGCACCGCGTAGCGGTACCCCGGCGTGCGGAGCGACCGCTGGATGCACTGCTCGATGCGGTCGTAGAGATACGTCCGGTTGGGGAGACCCGTCACCGGATCGTGATACGCGAGGTGGCGGAGTTCTTCCTCGACCTCGGCGCGGAGCCGGATCTGCTCTTCCAGTTTCGCGGTCGAGGCCCGGGCGTGGCGGGTGAGTTCTTCCATCTCGATGGACGCCTGCCGAGCGAGGCTCCACTTGCGCGAGAGTGTGAGCGCAATCTGCCACACCCCGTCGGCATCAAACGGCTTTCTGAGCAAGAGCAGACGATCGGACCGACCGAGCGCCCCCACGATCGTGTTCCACGGGTGGTCTCCGCCGGAGGTACACGCGACGATCTGCACATCCGGGTCAATCTCCCAGAGCTGGCGTACGGTCTCGATGCCTTCGGCCCACGGCGACTCACCCATCTCCACGAACGCGACCGCGTAGGGCTCGTTGCTCTCGAGCGCATCGGCGACCATCGTGAGCGCTTGGTGGCGCTCCGTCGCGCTCTCGACGACAAAGGACACAGGTGCGGCAATGGCATCGGTGTGACGCCGGTCGGATGCTGGCGGATCGGAGCGGTCGGGATCGGCGCGATCAATCTGCATCGACAGAGCCGCCCGAAACTGGTCGTGGACCGCGGGCGTGCTGTCAACAATCAGCACACGGCCGTTGGACGCCGGTGTGGTCATGCAGCGCCCCTCCGCGGTGAATGGACAGCATCACAAAGCTCGAACATGATCTTGAAGCGCAGCATGGGTACTCGCGGGTTCGGAGGGACTCACTGAGTATCGGCCGAACCCCGATCGGCATTTGGCGGAGATTGCCATGCGACGAATGACCCGAAAAATACGCCCGTAAAAATGCGGAGTAGTTGCCTTATCGGGTGTTGGGTGGTGACGATTCTGCACCCCTTGCGCATGGACGCATGACCGCCCGTGCAGATCGGGCCTCATTGGACGAGCGCCTCCCGGCCACATGACGCCACGCACACGGGGCGACAGCTCCCTCGCCCGGCTTGAACTCCGATTCCGACCCCGATAACGCGGAGAATCAGCGGCCTGATGGCAAGAAGACTCCTAGGATGTCGCTCCACCCGTCCCGGCTGTATGCGGCCGATCACCAGCTTGCCGGAACAGGAACTCGATGAGCACGACCGACAACACCATCAGAAGCTGGAAATCCACCCCCCTCGGGCGCGTGGCAAAGTTCATCGGCAGCGTGCGGCTCGCGGTGCCCGCGCTCGCACTGGCTGCCGGGGCGATGGTGTGGGGGACGTGGATCGAGTCCACCCAGGATCGGATCGCCGCGGCGGATATCGTCTACGGCTCTTGGTGGTTCATGCTCCTGATGGCGCTGATCTGCGCATCACTCGTGCTCTCGGTCGCGGTTCGATACCCGTGGAAACCCAAGCACACCGGATTCATCGTCGTCCACGCCAGCATGATCTCGCTGATCACGATCGGGTTCTACACGATGTACAGCAAGATCGAGGCCCGCGTGATCCTCGCTGAGGGCGAGACCTCGAGCATCGCGGTCCTCGAGGACAGGTGGGTGCAGTTGCTCGAACCGAGCATCGGCGGCGCACGCACGCTCGATCGGTTCTTTCTCGCTGGCGACAAGCCGATCCAGTTTGACCTGGAGAGCCTCAGCGATGTCCGCATCGAGATTCTCGAACAGTGGGACAACAGCGCAGAGGTGACCAAGATCACCGACGACGGCACCAACCCGTTCCACGCGATCGAGATCGCGGCCGGCCCGGGCGCTCGGGAAGCCGAATCCGGGGACTGGCTCGGGCAACTGATCGCGACCGACCCGGCGATTCCCAGCAACGCGGCTGCGTTTGCGGTTCGGGTGATCGCGACCGGCGAAACTTGGACGCCCCCGACCGAAGGCCCCTACGCGGTGATCACCGACAGCACCGGAACCGAGTATGCGCTGGGAGCCGCGGGCGAGCCCATCGGCCAGACCGGCTGGACCCTTACCGAGATCGCCCAGTTTCAGCGCGCGACCATCGGGGAAAGCGGCCTGATCGACCGCCCGGACGGGCCGGCCAACCCCGCAACCCTCGTCGTCCTCACCCACGCCGACGGCTCGGTCGAACAGCAGATCGGGTTCGAGAAGTTTCGCGGCGAACCGTTCGTCCAGCAGCAATCCGGCGAGACCCCCTCCGGGCTCGTGCTCACCTACCTCGGCCCCTCGTTCACCGACCCGACACTCGCGATCATGCGCGATGACGACGGCACGATGCACGCGATCCTTGCCGATCCCGACGGCAGCGTCGAGACCTTCGCCCACGACGGGGCTTGGCCTTGGCACCTTACCGCAATGGGAACGCCCGTATCAGTCTTGCGGAGCTACCCGAACGCGCGGGCATCCAAGGTGCTCGCCGAGGCAGACGCCCAGGATTCCAACTCGCCGGTGCTGACGATCTCGACCGACTCGGGCCCGGAACAGCTCGTCTGGAACACGCCGACACCTGTGACAGTCGGCGGCCAAGAGCTGGTGCTCCAGTACGGGTCCGTCCAGGTGCAGCTGCCGTTCGCGCTCGAGCTCGTGGACTTCCGCAAGCTGGACTACCCGGGTGTGGACATGGCGATGGCGTTCGAGTCGGACGTGATAGTGACCGATCTCACCGGCCCCAGGAGTGCCAACGCCGCACTGCTTGCCACCGAAGGCCCCACCCTCGCCGATCCTTTCGAGTTCAAGATATTCATGAACCACCCCTACGAACAGGACGGGTGGAAGGTCTACCAAGCCAGTTTCATAGGCGATTCGATCACGGTGTTTCAGGTCACCTACGACCCCGGGCTCGTGCCGATGTACATCGCGTGTACGACGCTGTGCATCGGGATTCTGCTGATCTTTTACAGCCGGAAGCTCAGCTTCGGGCATCCAGGCATCCCGGCACCCTTCGGGGAACCCGGGACCACCAAAGAGTGAGGAACTGACCATGCCTTCGGCGTTGATGCAGTCGGTTGTGCAACGGGACGTTGCGTTGCGTTCGACATCCGGTTTTCTCTCTTCGGCCCTCACGACTGTTGCCGTGCTCGTCGCGGTGATGGCAGCAATCGTGTTTGCACCCGCGGCGCGTGCGCAAGACAGCACCGGCGACGCGGCTGTGGACAGCAGCCATTGGCAGAAGGCGCTGGGGTTGATCCCGATCCAGGACGGCGGGCGGCTCATGCCACTCGACACCTTCGCACGCCGCCTCGCGGTCGAACTGACCGGCCGGACAAAATGGCGCGAGGGTAAGGGCCCGGAAGGCTTCAGCGGCCGTCCCGCGATCGAGCTCTTCGCCGACCTGATCGCACGGCCGCAGGAGGTCTTCCGCAGCCCGCTGATCGCGATCAACCACGAAGAGCTGAAGCGTGAGATCGGGTTTGATCTCGACCGCAAGTTCTTTTCGCCGCAGGAGATCATGCGGGCCGAACCACTCCACCAACTCGTCGGAGCGATGCGGGACCGGCTGGCCGAGGACAGCGACGCCAAGCCGAGCGCGCTCGAGCGCAAGGCCGCGAAAGTCCAGAACGCCGCGATGGCGGTCGCGATGTACCAGCGCGATCGGCAGTTCCCGTTGATCCCCCGGACCGACTCGGAGATCTACGCAACCGTCGGCACCGCGACCGCCGAGCCCGGGTACGAGGACGTGCAGGCTGCGCTCTGGGACTTCCGGACCGCGTACCTGACCGGCGACGACGTGCTCGGCGCAGTGCGGAACCTCGAATCAACCATCGCTGACCACGCACCCACATCCGAGAGCCTCGCACGAAACGTCCGGCTCGAGTATTTCTACAACCACCACCGCCCGTGGATATGGGCGGCGGTTGCCAACGGCGTGGCGCTGCTCTGCCTCATCGGGCTCGCGGTCACCCGGTTCAAACTCTTTGCCGTGCTCGCGGGGGTGGCGATCGCGGTGGCTCTCGGCGAGCAGTTCCTCGGGCTCTGGCTGCGGATCGACATTCTGGACCGTGCGCCGGTCTCCAACACCTACGAAGCGGTGCTGTGGATGGGGATCGTCTCGACGCTGTTCGGCCTTGTCGGCCAGGCGTTTAACCGCAAGAGCATGTACCTTGCCGGCGGGCTGGTCGCGAGCATGTTGTGCATCATCTTCTCGCAACTGGTGCCGCTCACCGACCAGACCAACTCGATCCCCGCGGTGCTGCGCAGCAACTACTGGCTGATTATCCACGTGATGACCATCGTCGCCAGCTACGGGGCGTTCCTGCTCGCCGCGGTCCTCGGGCACGCGTTCCTCATCCGCGACGTCGTCCTCCGCCGACCGGCCGACCCCAACGCTCGACTCATCGTGCAGACCTACCGGCTTATCCAACTCGGGCTTGTGCTGCTCACCGTCGGGACAATCCTCGGCGGCGTCTGGGCGGCCGAGTCCTGGGGCCGCTTCTGGGGCTGGGACCCCAAAGAGACCTGGGCGCTCATCAGCATCGTGCTCTACTTCCTGGTGCTGCACGCCCGCTACAGCGGGTGGATCCGCGACTTCGGGCTCGCGGTGCTCGCGGTGGTCGGGTTTATCTCGATCGTCTGGACGTTCTACGGCGTGAACTACGTCATGGCGGCCGGGCTGCACTCCTACGGCTTTGGGTCCGGCGGCGAGAAGTGGGTCGGCCTCTGGGCGCTCGGTGAGATTCTCTTCCTGGCACTCTGCTTCACCCGCCGCAAACCCTCGAGTGCGCAAAAACCCGAGGCTGAAAGAACCGAAGAGCACGAAGTCGCACAAAGCGAAACCGCTCCGCCTGATGAATCGGCACCTTCCACCGCATAACCCGCACCCCCCGCACACCCCGCAGCACCTCCACCCCGGCGGTGCTGCGGTGTTTTGCGGTTTGCGAAAGACCTGTGAGCGTTCTACGAGCCCCGAGCGCAAGCTCGGATTCGCGGATGGCCAACTGTTATGACCTGTCCCAACCTGTGCTCGCGCACAGGGCTCGTAGAAACGCGCGAGGTGCTCTTGGAACGCGTATTACAACTGTTCGAGGAATCGAACGTCGTTCTCGTACAGCATCCGGATGTCGGGGATGCTGTAGCGGCCCATCGCGATGCGCTCGATGCCGAAGCCGAACGCAAAGCCGGTCCACGCCTCGGGGTCGAGCCCGCAGGCGGCGAACACCGCGGGGTCGACCATGCCGCAGCCGCCGAGCTCGACCCACTTGGGAGGCTCGTCGGGACGGAGCTGAATCTTCATGTCAAACTCGGCGCTGGGCTCGGTGAACGGGAAGAAGCTGGGGCGCAGCCTGATCTCGGCGTCCGCGCCGAAGTAGGCGCGGGCGAACTGAAACAGCGTCGTCTTGAGGTCGGCCATCGTCACACCACGATCGACGTAGAGCCCCTCGATCTGGTGGAACATGAACGAGTGGGTCGCGTCAACGGTGTCGGGCCGATAGACCCGCCCGGGGCTCACCACCTTGACCGGCGGCGTGCCCCCCTCGGCGAGCAACTCCTCGAGCACACGGATCTGCACGGTGCTGGTCTGACTCCGCAACATGCGCGGCGTATCCACCGAGTCGGGATCGTCCACGTAGAAGTTGTCGATCGGCTCGCGGGCCGGGTGCTCGGGCGGGATGTTGAGCTTGATGAAGTTGTGCTCGTCGTCCTCGAGCTCCGCCCCCTGGGCAACCTCGAACCCCATCCGGGCGAAGACCTCGACGAGCTCTTCACGCACGCGCATGATGATGTGCCGACGCCCGAGTGCATGGGTCTCGATCAGCCCCGGCTCGGTGAGGTCGAGCCTCGGCCCAGCCGCTCCCCCGCCACCGCCCGTTGCGCTGCCGCCGAGCGCGGCCCGGCGGGCTTTGAGCGCCTCTTCGAGCGAGTTCTTGACCTCGTTGAGCCGCTTGCCGACCGCTGGTTTGTCCTCTTTGGCGACGTCTTTGAGCCCCGCCATCGCGGCCTTGAGCTTGCCCTTGTTGCCGAGGTAGGTGGCTTTCCAAGCGTCAAGCGTTGAGGCATCGGCGGTGCCAGCAAGCTCGGCAAGAGCGGCAGATTCGATATCGTTGAGCGTGTCGATCATGGGGACGATCGTAGCCGGGCAAACGGTCGATGCTTCGTCAGTGTGCGGCCGTCTGCCGCAGCGAAACCGGCTGCAGCGCTCTTGCGTTGAGCACCACGATCTGCGCAACCTCTTCGGTTCTGTCGCCAGCGTCGCCTTGGTAAGATCGCCACCCGCCCAAGACGATACTCTCGCCGCTGCGGAGGCGCACGGTGTGCTGAATGCGGTAGGTCATCACGCTCGGAAGCGGATCCTCGATATCACCGGTGAGCGTTTCGCGGGAATAGTTGATGTCGAGCAGGATGAACCCGTCATCATCGAACGCGGTCTGTATCTCGTACCGCTCACCAACCTCGAACGGGAACATCGCTTCACCACGCTCCAGCCCCGCCTGAAGGTCGGGCCGATCGATCGGCTCGGTGATTTTTATCGTCGCTCCCTCGCCGCCTCTGACGATGAGCATGGGCATGCTGCGGATGTGCAGTTGCTGCTTTGCGTCGAGCGATTCAAGATGCGACGCAATGGTATCGGGATCGAATCGCCCCTCGACCTGAGCCATGCGGAGGGGCAGATCGCCCAACAACGCGGCCGCGTCCGGATCGGTCGGGTCCAACAGATCAACCGACCAGCACTTGATGAGGATCGGCTGGTCTGCTGCGACCGGCACACCGGCCGGGCTCTCCACCCGAAACACCGAACCCTCGCTTGCCGGACCGCTGGCTGTCTTCAAAGTTGAGTGCGGTGAGGACTGGCATCCGACGATACCGAACCCGAGCAACGCAACGACGACAGCAGTGATGTGGGTGGTTCTCATGCCGAGAGCGTACCGAAGGCCGGGAGACCACGCAAGTACTGAATCCAACCCACCCGCCGGCACAAAAACAACGCCCGGCACAAACCGGGCGTTGAGGGAAAATCGTGTTCTGGCAGAGCCCGAATCAGCCCTCGGCCGAGTCGTCCCCGCCAGAAGCGGCCGCGGCTGCCGGGGCTGCGGCGGCTTTCCTGATCTTGGCTGCAAACGCGGTACGCCGGTCGGCCTGGCGACGGCGGCCGCTGGGCTTGCCCCCGATCTCCGGCCCGTCCTCGTTGCCGACGAACTGGATGACGCAGAGCAGTGTCGCGTCGCCGAGCCGACGGTAGCCGAGCTTGACGATGCGGGTGTAGCCGCCGGGCCGATCGCTGAAGCGGGGCGCGACGTTCTCGAAGATGTGCTTGACGAGCTTGGGCGCCTTGCGCAGCTCGCCGTAGCGGTTGCGTTCGACCTCGCTGGAATCGGGCACGTCGAAGTACCCCTCGGCCCGCTCGCGGAGCTTGCTGACCTGCTCGCGTTCGGCGTCGGTCGGGTTCTTGGGGAGGAACATCCACGCGAACGCCCGCCGATCAGCACCGAGCATCGAGATCACCTGGCGGCGGGAGTGAAGATCACCCTTGCGCGCTTTGGTGATGATCTTCTCGACGAAGGGCTGGACAGCCTTTGCCTTGGGGACCGTGGTCACAATCTGGCCGTGCTCAAAGAGCGACGCGGCCATGTTGCGGAGCATCGCCTGGCGGTGGGCGGTGGTTCGGTTGAGTTTGAAGCCGGCCTTGCGGTGGCGCATGACGAATCTCCTCTGTCGCGTACAACTGCGGCCTCGTCGAGACCGGCTTCAACTATAGACCACCCCGACGCAGATATTCGCCGGCGTGCTTCCGGGGTAAGGCCCCCGGGCGAGAACAAAATCAGGACCCCGCGGTGACCGGGATCTGGTACCCCTCGGGCAGCTGCATGCCGAGGTCGAGCCCGATATCGAGGAGCTTGCGCTTCACCTCGCGGAGCGACGTGCGGCCGAAGGACCGGAGCTTGAGCAGCTCGGGCTCTGCCTGCTGGACGAGCTGGGCGACCAGGTCGATCCGCGCCGATTCCAGGCAGTTGCTCGCCCGGACCGAGAGATCGAGCTCGCCGATGGGCATGTTGAGCTTGCGGATCAGTTCCTCGTCCACGCTCGCGGCGGCGGCTGCCTCTTCCGAGACGCGTTCCTCACCGAGCTCGGCAAACTGCACGAACGGGTTGAGGTGCTTGCGGAGGATCTTGCCGGCCTCGACGAGCGCCATCTCCGGGTTGACGGTGCCGTCGGTCCAGATCTCGATGGTGAGCTTGTCGTAGTTGGTGCGCTGCCCGACGCGGGTGTGCTCGACGTTATAACGAACACGCTGCACGGGTGAGTAGATGCTGTCGACGTGGATGATCCCGATCTCTTGTTCGGTTTCGTCCACATACTGCTCGCTGGCGGGGATATAGCCCCGGCCTTTGGCGACGGTGAACTCCATCTCGAAGTCGATCTCTTCGGTGAGCGTCGCGATGAGCAGGTCAATGTTGTGAATCTCGATCGCGGGGTCGGCCTCGATCATGTCGGCGGTGATCTCGCCGGGGCCTCGGACCGCCAGCCGCATGGTCTTGGGCTCGTCGGCTTCGAGGTGCAGGACGAGGTTCTTGACGTTGAGCACGATGTCGGTGACATCTTCGAGAACGCCGGGCACCGAGGTGAACTCGTGCTCTGCGCCCTTGATCTTGATCTGTGTGACGGCGGCCCCTTCGAGCGAGCTGAGCAGCACTCGGCGCAGGCCGTTGCCCACGGTGGTGCCAAACCCTCGCTCGAACGGCTCGACGGAGAATCGGCCGTAGGTGTCGCTGGTAAATCGCGGGTCTTTGACCACGCGCCCGGGAAGCTCGAATCCACGCCAACGGATGCGCATCGCATCACCTCACTGTTCCGACGGTCGCCTCGGTTGCGTAACGGCTCGGTCTGGCGGAATGCGACGCCCCGTCGGTGGACGCCGTTCCTTCTTGACCTGTGCCGGGTGTTCCAAACTGTCCGACGATCGCGCTGTCCGTGATCGCGGCTCGGTCCCGAAATCAGACGCGACGACGCTTGCGCGGCCGGCACCCGTTGTGGGGGACGGGCGTGCGGTCCTCGATCGCGGTGACGCGGATGCCGCAGCTGGCGACGCCCGAGACCGCGGACTCGCGCCCCGGACCGGTGCCGGTGATGCGGACTTCGACCTCGTTCATGCCCATCTTGCGGACCTTCTGGCCGACCTGTTCGCCGGCGCGGGTCGCGGCGAAGGGTGTTGCCTTGCGGGCACCCTTGAAGCCGATGGTGCCAGCCGAATCCCAGGCGACGGTCTCGCCTGCCATATCGGTGATGGTCACGATGGTGTTGTTCTGCGTCGCCTTCACGTGGACGATGCCTCGTGTGACGTTCTTGCGGATCTTCTTTGACTTCTTTGCCATGCTCGCCTCGTCCACCACTCCGCGTGCCGAGCCCGCGGGGTGTTGTGTCTACTGTGTTTAGCCCTTGACGCCCTTCTTGCCTGCGACGGTCTTCTTGCGACCCTTCCGCGTGCGTGCGTTGCAGCGGGTGCGCTGCCCGTGCGCGGGCAGGCCGCGACGGTGACGGTCACCCCGATAGCAACGGATGTCCTTGAGACGCTGCACGTTCTGCGAGACCTGCCGACGGAGCGCACCCTCGACGAGATAGCCCGAGTCGATGATTGCGTTGAGCGACGCGACTTCCTGCTCGGTGAGATCAACCGAACGGGTGTGCGGATCGATCTGCGCCTCAGACAAAATGTCGCCAGCGAATTTTTCGCCGATGCCATGGATGTACTGGAGGGCGAAGTGGATCTTCTTTTTTTCCGGCACGTCGGTGCCCGCGATACGTGGCATACTTCGGTCCCTTTCCTCAGCAGATGCTGGAGGGTGTGAGATTCAAACCTCGTCAATCAACCCCCGCGGCCAACCCCCGCGGCCTGTCGTCGCCTTGCTGCGGTCAGCCCTGCACCTGCTTGTGCTTGGGGTCTGCTTTGCAGATCACCCGGACCTTGCCCTTGCGGCGGATGATCTGGCACTGGTTGCAGATCCGCTTTACGCTTGCCTTGACCTTCATCGTTCATCCCGATCGTCTGGGTGGCACTTGCCCCGCTTTTGAGAGAATCATAACCCCACGCGGACACGCCAGCATGGGGCGAGGATACTAGACCCGCTGTTGCGATTTGTCACGCCCAGAGTCGCCAGACGGGGCACAGATCGCCGAGATTCAACCCCGACCAGACTCTTGACAAGCCGGCGACGCCGCGCGGAATCGCCGAAGCTCAGTGGCGGTAGGTGATACGGGCTTTGGTCAGGTCGTAAGGGCTGAGCTCGACTGTGACCCGGTCGCCCGGCAGGATACGGATGTAGTTCATCCGCATCTTCCCGGACACATACGCGAGAATCTCGGATTCCTGCTCGTTGGGCAGCCGCACCTTGAACATCGCGTTGGGCAGAGCCTCGATTACGACCGCCTCGAATGTAAACTTGTCGTCTTGTTTGGGCATGCACTCCCCACGCTCTCGCGCGGGCCTTTCCTGCGTTCGTGGTATCCCTCTCAGCCGAGAGGGAAAGGACTATAGACACTCGCGTTCCCGCCGACCGCAAACCGGACGCCCGAGGATCGAGACGCCCGTCCGGGTGATGTGCACCATCCGTTCGACGTGGGCAGCCGGCGAGCTATCGGCGGTGCTCACCGTCCACCCGTCCGGCCCGATCACGACCCCGCCGGGCGGCGCCACAAGCACAGGCTCAATCGTGAACACCATCCCCGGCAGGAGCAGAAAGTCGTCGGCATCCCCCGGGCGAACCGCATATCCCGCTCGCGGCGGCTCGTGCAACCGGCGGCCGATGCCGTGTCCTGAATATTCGGCGAGTGTCGTCATGTCGTATCGAGCGGCCGACGCGCGCACCGCACGGGCGACTTTCGACCACCGCACACCCGGGCCGCAGGACCGCACAGCCGCCGCAACTGTGGCGCGACAGGCACGCAGCAGCGACCAGTTCGCATCAGACCCGCCGGGCACGATGAACGTCTCGGCGACATCGCCGAACCAGCCGTCGAGCTCGACTCCGACGTCAACTGTCACGATGTCCCCCGCGCAGAGCACGCGGCTGCCGGGCGGTGCGTGCAACGCCTGCTCGTTGACACAAATACACGCGGTGCCCGGGAAAGGTGAAGACGAGCCCGTGGGCGCATATCCCTCGAACGCCGGTCGCCCGCCGTGTTGCACAATGACGCGGCGGACGATCTCGCCGAGTTCTGCTGTTCGCACGCCCGGAAGCGCCACACTGGCAGTTGCTCTTGCGGCAGACCACGCAACCCGGGCCGCGCGATCAATCGCAAGAACATCACGCGGCGAGCGCAGGGCCGGCCATGCGGGTTCAGGAAGCGACGGGCTCGGTTCGGAAGGTGCGGACACGCTGGGAGGATGATGCACAACGCGAGGGGGCAGCGCAACCGGCGCGGATAAGGCGACCAGCCGCGATCAGCCCTTCGGGCCGCGAGAGCGAGATGGGCTCTTGAGGCTTTCGCCGCCGAGGAACCCGGAGTAGTTGCGCATCAGGAGGTTCGCTTCGATCCGTTGCAGGAGGTCGAGCGTGACACTGACGACGATGAGTAGCCCCGTGCCGCCGAGGAACTGGGTGACGGCGAAACTTATGCCCAGACTGGTGTTCACCACCATGGGCAGGACGGCGATGATCGCCAGGAACCCCGCGCCGACATAGGTAATGCGCCCGATGACCGCTTCGAGATATTCCGCTGTGCGCGGGCCGGGTCGGAGTCCCGGGATGAACGAGCCGCTGTTGCGGAGCTGCTTTGCCATGTCGTCTGGGTTGAACTGCACTGTGACCCAGAAGAAGCTGAAGAAGAAGACCATCGCGATGTAGAACACGATATAGGGGAACTGGCCCATCTGGAACCAGTCGCTGGTCTTGACAAGGGCCGTTACCCACCATCCGCCGCCAGTGTTTTTGGCCGCAGCAGAGATAGCCTCGAAGATCACCGAAGGGAAGATCATCAGCGA
Organism: uncultured Phycisphaeraceae bacterium; assembly: GCA_964394895.1. Lineage (GTDB taxonomy): Bacteria > Planctomycetota > Phycisphaerae > Phycisphaerales > UBA1924 > PNC22. Next base: position 28,398 of record CAYMZJ010000018.1, read on the forward strand.
ACTGGCAAAGATGATCGGCATGACGCCCGAGTGGTTGACGCGGAGCGGGAGGTATGAGCGTTGCCCGCCGAAGACACGGCGGCCGCGGGTGTGCTTGGCTTGCTGGATCGGGATTCGGCGTTGTGCCACCGTGAGCAGCACACACCCGCCCACGATCAGGATAAACCCACCCGCGAGCATGAGCATGCCCATCATGTTCGGGCCGTCGGCCCCGGTGCTGTCGTAGCTCTGGGAGAGCTGCCAGATCGCGCTTGGCATCCCGGTGAGGATGCCCGCGGTGATGATGAGCGAGACTCCGTTGCCGATGCCGTAACGGTCGATCTGTTCACCGAGCCACATCAGGAACACCGTGCCCGCGGTGAGCGCCGAAATCGCGGTGAGCCACCAGACGGGGTCCGACGCCATCTGCGGTATGACCAGCCCCTGGGCTCTGATATACGACAACCAGCCGATGGCTTGGACAAGGCAGAGTCCCACGGTCGCGTAGCGGGTCCATTCCTGGATCTTCACGCGCCCGGACGGGCCGTCTTCTTCAACTTTTTTCAGTGCTGGGGAAACAGACTTGAGCAACTGGAAGATAATGGACGCGGTGATATAGGGCATGATGCCCAGGCCGAAGATCGTGGACTGGCTGAACGACCCGCCGGAGAAGATCGCAACGTATTGCGCAGCGCGTCCGGCCGCCGAGTCAGTCTCGACCGCTGTCTGAAAGAACCGGACCATCTCGCCCTGGTCGACGCCGGGGAGCGGAATCCAGAACCCGATGCGGTAGACCACCAACATCCCCAAGGTAAAGAGGATCTTGCGCCGGAGCTCTTTGATCTGGAATACATGCAGGAGTGATCTGAACATCTCGCCTCTTTATTGCGGGCCGACCAAGTGCCGGGTGGAGGTGTGATTCGCCGACCACGGTTGCCACACCGCTCGGGCGGCGGGCAAGGCGGGCTGTCTCACTTCTTTTTGCCGGCGCTGGTCCTGCGGAGCTTCTTGGTCAGGTTCTTGGGTGAACGGTCGTCCGAGTTTCGGTCGATACCGCGGACCATGTCGCGGCGGGTGCCGGTCTCTATGACCTTGCCCCCGGCATCCTCGACGTGCTTGCGGGCTGAGTCCGTGACACGATTGGCGGTGATATCGAACTTGACCGTGAGCGATTTGCCCTCGCCCAGATCGCCGAGAATCTTGAGATCGCGGCTCTGGTCCCGGACGAGGCCAGCATTGCACAGGGTCTCAAAGTTGACCACGCCCCCCTTGGCAAAGTCGGGGTGCTCGACGATCGTCCCGAGGTTGACCACGAAGAACTTGGTCTTGAACTGGACGTTGGTGAAGCCAAACTTGGGCATCCGCCGGAAGTAGGGCATCTGCCCACCCTCAAAGGCGGCGCGGCGTGAGTTGCCGCTGCGGCTGCCCGCACCCTTGTGCCCACGCCCGGCCTGCTTGCCCTGGCCGCTGCCCTGGCCGCGGCCGATACGCTTGCGGGACTTGTGTTTCCCGGCGATCGCGGTAATGTCGTGAATCATCATCTGTCAGCACTCCCGCAGCGTTCTGCTGCGTGCGGGCCGGTTCGTGCGTGAACCGGCGGATGTCTCTTTCGTTGCAACTCAGGCGTCGGCCTTTTTCTCTGTCGATGGTGCGGCACTCTCGCCCCCGGCAGCGGGCGCAGTTGCGGGTGCGGCTGCTGGCGGCGCAGCTGCCGGTGCCTGGGCTTGCTGCGGCTGCCCGTAGCGTTGCCCGCCACCACCACCGCCACCACCGCCCCCACCACGACCACCACCTCGGCCACCACGACCGCCTCGACCACCGCCGCGGCGGTTGTCCTGGCCGACGGTGTTGACCGGGCCTCGCATTTTCTCACTCGCGGCGGCCTTGGGCATAAACCGCTGGCCGCGCTCGATCTTGTGCTCGATCTCGGTTGTCCCGATCTCGACACCGCGGGTTTCGCCGACGTCTTCCTTGGTGCGGAGCTTCTGCACGCCATCGAACACTGCCCGGATCAGGTTCATCTTGTTGGTCGAGCCGTAGCACTTGGTCAGGCAATCGGTGATCCCGGCTGCCTCCAGCACCGTGCGGACAGTGCCGCCCGCGATAACACCCGTGCCGGGTGAAGCGGGGATCAGCCGAACCCGGCTGGCACCGAACCGACCCTCGACCTCGTGCGGGATCGTCGAACCAACCCGCGGCACGCGGACAATCGCCCGACGCGCGTTTTTCTCGGCCTTCTCGATCGCGGTGGGCACTTCCTTGCTCTTGGCGTGCCCGAAGCCGACCTTGCCGTTGCGGTCACCCGCAACAACAAGTGCGCCGAAGCTAAAGCGCCGGCCACCCTTGACCGTCGCAGCAGTGCGGAAGATGCCGAGCGTCTCGGTATCGAAGTTCGAGTTCTGCTCTTCGTTGGAAGTCTTACTCATGGGTGCTCATCGCCTTGGTCTCGGGCAGTGCTCGGGTTCGAGCGTGTGGATACTGGTCAGTGTTGGAAATCAGAACTCAAGGCCGCCCTTGCGGGCAGCATCGGCGAGGGCCTTGACCCGGCCGTGGAATCGGAAGCCGCCGCGGTCAAACGCGACCTTGGTCACGCCGGCGGACTTGGCTTTCTCCGCCAACGAAGTGCCAACAGCCTCGGCGGCCTCGACATTGCCGGTCATGTCTTTGCCGAACCCTTTGTCCCGGGTCGAAGCCGAGGCAAGGGTCGTGCCCGCCAGGTCGTCGATGACCTGCGCGTAGATGTGGTTCAACGACCGGTACACGCACAGCCGGGGCTGCGTGGGCGTCCCGATCACACGCTTGCGGATGCCCGTCCTGCGGCGGCTCCGGCGGACTTGTTTTTGTTTCTGGCTGTTCATCGCGTCTCACCTCGCGGGCTCTGTGTCCCGCGTCAAAGTCGTCTGTGCAAATAACCTTAGGAGCCGAACTGCTTGCCCTGCTTGCGGCGGATCACTTCACCGGCGTATTTCACACCCTTGCCGTTGTAGGGCTCGGGCTTGCGCTTGGACCGCATCGCGGCTGCGAACTGCCCGACCGCCTGCTTGTCGGGGCCGCTGATCTTCACGATCTGCTTCTCGGCCGTCACATTGAGCCCCGCGGGGATATCCATCATCACCGGCTGGGCGTACCCGAGCTGGAGCTTGAGCTGGTTGCCCTGGACCTGCGCACCCCAACCGACGCCGACGATCTCCATGGACTTTTCGTAGCCCTTGGTAACCCCTTCGACCATGTTGTTGATCAGCGCACGGGTCAGGCCCCAGTACGCCCGGATCTCTCGGGTCTTCAGGTCGCTCTCGCTGATCGTGCACCGGACCTCTTTGGCGTCCGCATCGACCTCGACGCTGACCTCGGGCCGGACCGACATCGAGAGCGTGCCCTTGGGGCCTTCGACGCTCAGGGAACCATCACCGACGCCGACTTTGACGCCGCTGGGGATGGCAACAGGTTTCTTTCCGATTCTTGACATTGGTCTGTCCTCAATCTTCCGTCCGGGGGTCGTCCCCAGCGGGGATTCCAGTCCTTCTAAAGTTCAATCAATCCCGTCGATCAGTCCCGTCACTCAATCAACAATGCAGAGCATCTCGCCGCCGACGCGCTCCTCGCGGCACATCCGGTCGCTCAGCACACCCTGGCTGGTCGAAACGATCGCGATACCAAGCCCCTGCACCGGACGGGGCAGGTCGTCAACGCCCTTGTACACGCGGCAGCCGGGCTTGCTCGCGCGCTTGACGCTGTTGATGAGCGGCTCGCCCGTGCCGCTGTATTTCAGCTGCACGCGGATCTGCCCCTGCCGGCCGTCTTCGATGGTTTCCGAGCCGAGGATGTACCCCTCGCGCTTGAGCACGTCGAGGATGCCACGGTTCACTTTGCTGTTCATGACCATGACGGTCTTGGCGCGGTTGCGTACCGCGTTGCGGATCCGTGTGATCATGTCTGCGATGGGGTCACTGAGTGCCATGTCGTGTTACCGCCTGAAGCCTTGTGCGTGTTCGAAAGAAGTCCGATGAATGCACGCTGTCGTGGAGAGACAAATCCGATTCTTGTTGCCGGGCTGGTTCCATACCAACCGGGCCGATACCAACATGGTCCGTTCCGGCCGGTTTACCAGCTGGCTTTCCGCATGCCGGGGATCTTGCCCTCAAGCGCGAGCTTGCGGAGCATGATGCGGCTGATCCGGAACTTGCGGTACACCGCCCGTGAGCGGCCGGTCAGCTCGCACCGACGCACCTTGCGGGAGGAGAACTTGGGGGTTCGTTTGCTCTTGGCGATCTGGGCTTTGGTTGCCATATCTTTCCTCGTCTCGGTCGTGCCGGGTGGCTCGTGCTCGCCCGGTGTGGTCTGTTCGTTTACTTCTCGTCGAGCTTGGCGAACGGCATCCCGAGCCGTTCGAGGACAAACTCGCTCATCTTCGCGTCGGAGTTGGCGAATCGAAAGTTGATGTTCATGCCGTGGGTGAAGTTCACCTCGGCCATGTTGATCTCGGGGAACACCCCCTGCTCGGTCAGGCCCATCGAATAGTTGCCCTGCCCATCAAACGACGTGCGACTGAGGCCGCGAAAGTCCTTGATCCGCGGCGTCGCCAGATGCATGAGCCGATCGAGGAAGTGCCACATCCGGTCGCGGCGGATAGTCACCATCGCTGCGGTCTCGTAGCCCTCGCGGACCTTGAAGTTCGAGACCGACTTCTTGGCTTTGAGCACCATGGGCTTCTGGCCGCTGATGGTGGTCAGGGTGTCGAGCACCGTCTGCCGGATGTTCGGCGGGATCTTGGTCCCGTCGAGGTGGCGTCCCATGTTCACGTTGATGGTGATCTTCTCGAGCTCGGGCTGCGCCATGCGGTTGCTCACGCCGAACTCTTCCGCCACCGCCGGCCTGATCTCGTCGTTGTACTTGGCGCGCAGCCGGGAGGCGGTCGCGGGGGGCGCATCGATCGCCTCGCCCTTCTTCTTCTTGCCGCTCTTTTTCTTCGTGTCCTTTGCCATATCTTTGCTTTCAACCTTTCAGGCTGCTGTCGCCTCCGGTTTCCATCCGGGGGCCTTCGCCTCTGCTGCTGTCAGTTCTTCTGCTGTCAGTTCTTTTTCTTGGCCCCGGAAACCTCGCAGAGCACCTTGCCGCCCCGGACCGCGACCCGGGCTTTGCTGCCGTCCTCGCGGATCTCGAACCGCACCCGGCTGGGCTTGCCGTCCACGACCGGGCTGACGTTGCTCAGGTGGATGGGCGTCTCTTTGGTATAGATCCCACCCTGCGGGTTGCGCTGTGTGGGCTTCATGTGTTTGGTGCGGAGCGCGATCCCGCGGACGAGCACCCGGTCTTCTTTAGTGATGATCTTGAGGATCTCGCCGGTCTTGCCTTTGTCGCTTCCCTGGGTCACGATGACCTGGTCGCCTTTGCGTACATGCCGAGCCATATCACACCACCTCCGACGCGAGAGAAACGATTTTCATGTAGCTCTTCTCGCGGAGCTCACGAGCCACCGGGCCGAAAATGCGGGTGCCTTTGGGATTCCCATCGTCGTTGATGAGCACGACCGCGCTGTTATCAAACCGCACGTACGACCCGTCCTTGCGGCGGTAGTTTTTCGCGCTACGCACGACCACCGCTTTGGACATATCGCCAGATTTTATGTCCGACCCGGGGAGGGCTTTCTTGATCGCAACCATCACCCGATCCCCAACCGTGGCGGTCTTGCGTGTGTAGTTGCCGCGGCTCGTCGACCCGCCGTAGACACGGATAACGTAGGCGATCTTGGCGCCCGAGTTGTCCGCGACTTCGCATCTTGATTCTGCTTGAAGCATCTGCTTACCAGCCTTCTGTTCTTCGCGGAGCAACCCTGCCCCGACAACACGCGGGGCACCCGCCCCGATGATTCACGATCCCGAACCCACGCCCTTGCGCACAACCCGCACCAGCGTCCAGCACTTGGTCTTGCTGATCGGACGGCACTCCTCGACCTCGACGGTGTCCCCGAGCTTTGACTCGTTCGCCTCGTCGTGGACCTGGAGCACGGTGCGCTTCCGCACGTACTTGCCGTACTTGGGGTGCTTGGCTTTGAACCCCACCACCACCTTGCGCGACTTGTCCCTGGCGTCGGACTCGACCACACCCACCCGGCGGGAACGGTTGACTTGTTGCTCGGTTGTTTCGGTCATTGCTTGATCTTTCCAAAGCCCCGACACTGCTCGGGGCGTAAAGGTCGTCTGTTCTTCGCTACGCCTTGGCCAACTGCCGCGCGTGCCGTTCGGTCATCAGCCTCGCCACGTCGCGGCGGAGCTTGGCAAACTGCGACGTGTCCTCGACCTTGTCGGTGACAGTCTGGCTGCGGAGCGTGAAGATCTTCTCCCGGAGCTTCTTCAGCTCGATCGAGATCTCCTCGTCACGCATCTTTCGGACTTCTTCAGGAGTCACCATCGCGTCGTCCTTCGTGTGCTGGCCTCGGGCTCACACAGCCTCCGGCATTGGTTCTCATTACACCGAGAGTCGGCGGCCGACAAATCGGCACCGCACCGGCATCTTCATCGCCACCCGCGCCATCGCGGCCTTGGCCTGGTCCTCGGGCACCCCGGCCAGCTCATAAAGCATCGTCCCCGGACGCACCCGCGCCGCCCAGTAGTCCACGTCCGCCTTGCCCTTGCCCATGCGGGTCTCGAGCGGCTTTTTCGACACCGGCTTGTCCGGGAAGACCCGGATAAAGATCTTGCCCTGACGCTTGAGCAACTGCTGAGCAGCAATTCGTCCGGCCTCGATCACGTTGCTCTTCAGCCAGCACCCCTCGAGCGCCTGCAACCCGTAGTCGCCGAAGGCAACATAGTTGCCCTTGGTCGCCTTGCGGTCACGCGCCCGGCGGAACTCTTTGCGATATTTTACCCGCTTGGGAATCTTGTATGGAGGCATGGTTCAGTCTTCCTTCGCTGCATCCGGCTTTCGCTGCTGCCGGTCTTCTGTCTTGTTTCTTCACAGGCCCGAGGCATTCCCGCCAAACCGCCCGTCCGATCAGTGCCGACCCCTCGCCCGAGGCCGTGCGCCCGCAGCCCGAGAATCGACCTCCTCGGTCTTCTTCTCCTCGTCGAACATTCCCTTGTAGATCCACACCTTCACACCGATCGTGCCGTACGAAGTAAACGACTCGGCAAACCCGTAGTTGATGTTGGCCTGCAATGTTGACAGCGGCAACGAACCCAGCCGGGTGTCGAGCCTGCGGCTCATCTCGGCCCCGCCCAAACGCCCCGAGATCATGATCTTGACCCCCTTGGCACCGGCCTGCATCACACTCTCAGCACGCATCTTCACCGTGCGGCGGAACGCGCCACGCTTCTTGAGCTGCTCGGCGACCGTATCGGCGACGAGCTGAGCGTCCATGTCCGGCTGCTTGATCTCCACGATCGAGATCGCGACCTTGCGCCCGGTCATGTAAGTCAGTTCCTGGGTAATCCGCTCGACCTCGGCGCCCTTGGGGCCGATGACCAGCCCGGGGCGGGCGGTGCGAACGATGATCTTCAGCTCTTCACGGGTCCGCTCAATGTGGACCTCAGCAACCGCCGCGCTCGGTGGCGTGCGGTTGAGCCTGCGATCGAGGTACTTGCGGATTTTCTCGTCCTCGACAAGCAGCTCGCCGTAGAGCGCCTTGGGGGCGTACCACCGTGAGCGGTGCGCCTCGGTGATGCCGAGCCTGAAGCCGAAGGGGTGGCTTTTCTGTCCCATCTAATCACGCTCCTGCACACTGACGGTGATATGCGATTGACGCTTGAGGATCGCGTGGGCCCGCCCACGGTCCTTCGGACGGAACCGCTTGATCGGGGTCGCGCGGTTCACGGTTGCTTCGGAAATAACCAGCTCGCCGGGGTCGGCGTCCGCCAACTCGGCGTCGGCAACTGCTGCTGCCAGAGCCTTGCGCACATGCACCGCGGCACGCTGCGGGGCGAACAAAAGGATGTTCAACGCCTCCTCAGCAGTCTTGCCACGGATCATGTCCACGATCAGCTTGGCCTTGAGGTTGCTCCCGCGGTGGAAGCGGACCTCGCTGGAGAAACACGCCAGCTCGCGGGGCTCGCAACCGAGCGTCTGCGAAAGGTTGGCGATGTCCTTGGCTTTGCAGCGCGGATGATCGCGGCCGGCGATCCAGTTACGGACAGCCCGACCCGCTTTGTCCGCGGGTAAGCCGGTACGTTCGACTGACGACGCGAGCTCATCGGTGCCGATGCCCGTTTGCTCGCTCAGTCGCTTGAGTTTGTCGCTTCGAATCTTCACGACGCGATCCTCTTGGGGTTGGTGCCTTCAGGGCGGCGAATCAGCCGGACCTGAGGCCTTCTTTCTTGTTGGTGTGGCCTCGGAACGTACGCGTCGGCGCGAACTCCCCGAGCTTGTGTCCGACCATGTCTTCGGTGATATACACGTCGACAAAGTTGCGGCCCGTGTGGACCTTGAACGTGTAGCCGACAAACTCGGGGACGATCGTGCAACGACGCGCCCACGTCTTGATCGGTTGTTTTACGCCGCTCTCGATCTGCTTCTCTACCTTGAGGTAGAGCTTCTCGTCGACGAACGGTCCTTTTTTCAAGCTTCGGCCCATAGGTGCGCCTCGGTCCCTTCGTTGGGTTCAGTTACTTGAGCTGCCCGAACCGCTTGCTGTAGCGGCGGCGAATAATCAACTTGGTGCTTGCTTTCTTGCGGTCGCGCGTCGCGCCGCCCTTGGAGAGTGTGCCCGACTTGCTGCACGGCGGCCGCCCGCCCTTGCTCCGACCCTCACCACCGCCGAGCGGATGAGCGTGGTGGCTCATCGCAACGCCGCGAGAGAGCGGCCGACGCCCGAGGTGCCGGGAGATACCCGCCTTGCCAAGACGCCGGTTCTGGTGGTCGCTGTTGCCCACAACACCGAGTGTCGCCATGCAGTCGAGCAGCACCCGGCGGGTCTCGCCGCTGGGCAGCACGAGCGTGGCGAACCGGCCTTCCTTGTTAGAAAGGCGGGCCGACGAACCGGCAGACCGGCAAAGCTGCGCCCCGCGCCCGGGGATCAGTTCGATGCAGTGCAGGTCCAGACCTGTCGGGATATACCGGATCCGCATCATGTTCCCGACCTCGGGCTCAACCGCGTGGTCGCGTGCGCACTCGATGCTTGTGCCCACTTCGATGCCGTTGGGCGCCGGGATATACCGCTTCACGCCGTCGGCGTACTGGATCAACGCGATGTGGCAACTGCGGTTGGGGTCGTACTCGATCGCCGAGACCTCGCCCTTGATCCCGTCACGATCCTTCCGCCGGAAGTCGATCATGCGGTAGAGACGCTTGGCCCCGCCGCCACGACCACGCACGGTGATCTTGCCCTGGTTGTTGCGGCCGCCCTTTTTGTTGAGCGGCCGGGTCAGCGACTTTTCGGGGCGCGTCTTGGTCACCTCAACGTGGAGGTTCACCGACGCATTCCGCCGTCCAGCACTGGTTGGTTTATAGACCCTGATTGCCATGGCCTGGTCCTTTCACTCCGCTCAGAACAGCTCGATTACCTGACCCTTAGCGAGCCGAACGATTGCTTTTTTCGTGATCTTGTCAGTCACCCGACCGTACTTGAGACGACGCTCGCCGCCCTTGCGGATCTGCGTGGTCACACCCTCGACCTTCACGCCGTAGAGCTGCTCAACCGCACGCTTGACGTCCGGCTTGGACGCCCGGCGATCGACCAGAAACGTGTACCGAGTCTCTTCGTTCATCGCGGCGGTGCTCTTCTCGGTGAGCAGCGGCTTTTTGATGATATAGGTCGAATCCATCAGGCGGCCCCTTCCTTCTTCGCGACACGGCCCATCGGTGTGACCTTCGCAGACTTGTCGGTCTGCGAGCTCGGCCCGCTCAACCACGCCTCAAGCTCGCTCTTACCGATCACCAGGTACCGGTGATTCAGCATCTCGAACGTCGTGAGCTGGTCCGCACAGCAGACATCCACGTCGTCGATGTTCCGGGCGCTCAACCAGGCGTTGCGGCTCTTGGTCCGCTCTTTGGGCAGTGCCAGCAGCACGCGGTGGTCGATCCCGATCGCCTTCAAAAACTCGATGAACGGCTTGGTCTTGGGAGTCGACAGCTGCAGATCGTCAATGATCTTCACCTCGCCATCAACAAGCTTTGCCAGGAGCGCGTTGCGGTTGGCCTTGCGACGCATTTTCTTCGGCATCGTCTGCCGGAAGTCTTCGCGGCGGCGCTTCTTGGCAAACGAGTGTCCACCACCTCGGAAGTGCGGCGGCTTCTTGTTGCCATGACGGGCGTTGCCCGTGCCCTTCTGGCGGTAAATCTTGCGGGTGGATCCGGCGATCTCCGCACGCGTCTTGGACCGCGCAGAGCCCTGCCGCAGGTTCGCGTGATACATCACGTACGCCTGCTTGATCAAGTCAGCGTTGACAGTCCCTCCAAGGGAGGATTCGTCGATGCTGAACGTGGCAACCTCGTCGCCCTTGATGTTATAGACGGGGACATTCATGTCGTGCTCCGTCTTTCGCCTTTGATCAAAGCTCGCTCGGGCCAACTCGGGCACCCGCTCGGCTTGCTTCGCCTATCTGACCTTCCCCTGTCGCCCCTCGCGGGGGCACGCCGCCAAAGGCGTGGGGTCGAGCAGAATCGACTCGGCTGGTGTATTTCCGCTTGCAGCACCGTGCCGCGAGCGGGGTCTGTCCTGTTGTCGTCCGGCGGTTTCGGTCCGGGCGGTTTCCCGCCCGTTCGACCCTCCGAACCCCGCGGCCGGGTGTGCTCCCAGGCCGAAGGTGATTCCTGCTGTCCTGCTCCTACGAGGAGACTTTCTTGCCCTTGCTACGGTTCAGCCGGATCGCTGGCCGCACCATCACTGTCCCGCCGTTGGCACCCGGCACCGGCCCCTTGACCAGCAACAGATGCCTGTCGGCATCAATCCGGATCACGTCCAGGCTCCGCGCGGTCACCCGCACATCACCCATATGACCGGACATCTTCTTGCCCTTCTTGATACGCCCGGCTTTACCGGCATTGTTGCCGTGGCCGCCGATCGAACCCGGCGAACGGTGCTTCCGCTCGACGCCGTGGGTCGCCTGCTGGCCTTTGAAGCCGTGACGCTTGATCCCGCCCTGAAACCCCTTGCCCTTGCTGGTCCCGATGACATCGACATACGTCACTCCGTCGAGCGTGTCGAGCCCGACCAGCTGTCCCAGCTCGAACCCGCCCGCCTCGTCCTCAGCCATACGGCTTTCGGTGTGCGTGCGCTTCGGGGTGGTGCCCGCTTTGGCGTCGTGCCCGATCTGAGGCATCGTCGAGTTGCGAGGCTTCAGCTCTCCCCACCCGACCTGCACCGCAGAATAGCCGTCGGTCTCGACGGTGCGGACCTGCGTGACAACCGACGGCGTCATGTCCAGCACGGTCACGGGGATGCTGCGCTTCCCGTCCTCGCTGAAGACCCGTGTCATCCCGATTTTTTTGCCTACCAGCGTCAGTGCCATCGGTTCTCTACCTTGCTTCGTGCCTGTGGTCGGCAGAGGAAGTCTTGCGTGTGTCACCCGGGCCTACCCGACCCGTATTCTGCAAACCAAACGAGCCGTTCGCGGTCAGCGAACGGCTCGAAACAATGTCAGGCCTTGATCCTCACGAACACCCCCGCGGGCACGACAAGGCGGTTGAGCGCCTCGACCGTACGAGCGTTCGGATCGACGATATCGATAATCCGCTTGTGCGTCCGAATCTCGAACTGCTCGCGGCTTTTCTTGTCCACAAACGGGCCACGCAGGACCGTGTACCGCTCGATACGAGTCGGCAACGGCACCGGGCCGCGGACGCGGGCGTTGGTGCGCTTCGCGTGGTCAACGATCTCTCTCGCCGACGAGTCGAGCGCGAGGTGGTCGTACGCCTCCATCCTGATTCTGATCCGACCGCCTGTCATCCGTCACCTCGAAGAGTAATCTTTCGTGTGTTTCAATCGCGGGAAAAACCCCGCCGACACGCCGCTTGCGTGCCGTTCTGCGTGTGCCCGGCCACATGACCGAGCCCTCTACCTGCCTGGTACCGTATTGGGGCACCGAAAAACCCACCGTCACGGGACAAGCCTGTGAACACCCAGCCCCGATCGGGGTCGAGCCCGTAAGCGTACAACCCTCTCCCTTGTAGTCAATGCTTGGCCCTCTACGATTTTGTCCAGGTCCTCGCCCGAGCCCCCCCCACGACCCTTCTTTCAGCACCAAATCAGCAGCATCGCCGGCCGCCTCACCGCCTCGGGCTGAAGGACGCCAACGATTCCTGTCGATGTTCCAGCAAGACGGTAGATGGGAACGGACCGCTCGCAGGATTCTGCGAAACCTCTTGCCACAAGCAGCGAAGAATCAGATGAGAACCACGGAGATCACCATGTCCGCCAGACAGCTCGGCCGCCAGACAATCGCGCTCTGCACCCTTCTCACAGCCCTCGCCGCGCCCGCAGCCGCCCAGACCGCGACGCCCAGGCTCTCCGATCAGGTCCTAAAACGCCCCGCCATCGGGCTCACCACCTCGCTGCCCATGGATGTCTCGGTCACGACCTACCAGATCTCGGGCACCGGGATCAGCCGCATCACCCTCCCCAACATCGCGGCCCTCATCAATATCTCCGACCGCAGGCTGACCGAAGCCAAAACGCCCCGCGAGATCGCCGATTCCATCATCAACGACAATCTCGCCTCGGTTTCGTCGCTCAGTATCGACACCGCCGCCCCGAACGACAGCTCACGAAAGCTCGAAACCGCGAAAGGCCGGGTGCTCAGCCATGAGACCCGCGACGTCGGAGGCTGGCCGGCCGAGGTGTTCTATCTCCAGCTCGCCGGCATCACCGGCGAAGACGCCGCCCGCGGGTACGCCATTTTCATGCCCACGCCGGAATCGGTCGCGATTTACGAGCTCCAGACCAGCGCCCACGATCTCGCGGCCGCCAAGCCCTACTTCGAGATGCTCGTGGATTCAACCCGGATTGTCGACCCCGCAGCCATCGACGCCCAGCGCGGCGTCGGCGTCGAAGCCGGGCTCGCGTTCATGCAGTCCCTCGAACCGGCAGACTACGAGAAAACCATCCGCGATCTCGGCGACCAGTGGCGATTCGAGCGATTCTACAAGCCCGCCGAAAGCGGCGCAGACCGCGACGCCGAGGAACTCGGCTACCGCATGACCAAGTACTCCATCGGCACCCGGGGCGACCTCAAGAGCGAGACCGAACGGACGGGCTCCTCCCCCGCCGATCGGCAGAAGGGCTACCTCGTCCACCAGCGCGCCAGGCTCCTCCTCGACAACCGCCTCGTTGATATCGACGCGGCGTTCTTTATGACGCCGGATCGGACCTCCGAGTCGTGGACCATCCGCCAGACCGTCCGCCCCCTCGTCGGCACCTCAAAGGTCATCATCACCAACCTCGTCGAGACCGCTGTCCGCGATCGCAGCGACCTGTTCATCTCCAGAACCGAAGGCAGCAACCCCCCATCAAGCATCCGCCCCGCGATCGAAGGCACCGGCTATATCAGCCGACTCGAGACCTACCTGATGCCCTACCTCCTCATGCACCAGGAAGCGACCGGATCGCACAGGTTCTACGCCTTCAACCAGCGCGTGGACCGCGTCACCCTGCGCGAAGACATCCTCACCCCACGCAAGGGCAGCGGGTTCAAGTACGTCTCGCGCCCCAGCGAAGGGCACCCCGGCCAGACCGTGCTCTTTGACGCAAAGGGACAACCGGTGCGCGCCGATCTGCCAGGCAATCAGGTCTGGGAGCCCATCACCGGCGAACGGCTGCTGAAGATCTGGAAGGACAAGAACCTCCCCGTCAACTGAGCCATCAGGCCGATCGGGCTTTCTCGAAAAGCTCAGCAACCTTGCCCCAGTTCACGACATTCCAGAACCCCGCGATGTAGTCCGGACGCCGGTTCTGGTAGTTCAGGTAGTACGCGTGCTCCCAGACATCGAGCCCGAGGATCGGGACGTGCCCGAAGGACAACGGCGAATCCTGATTCGGCGTGCTCCCGACGTGCATCTTGCCCTGCTCATCAAAGCCGAGCCACGCCCACCCGCTCCCGAACCGGGTCATCCCCGCCTTGGCGAACTGCTCCTTGAACGAATCGAACGAGCCGAACGTTTTGTCGATCTCGGCTGCCAGGTCCCCGGTGGGTGCCCCCCCACCGCCCTTCCCGGCCGGCGCGAGGATCGTCCAGAACAGCGAGTGGTTGGCGTGCCCCCCGACGTTGTTGCGAACCGCGCCGCGGATGTTCTCGGGGATCGCGTCCAGGTTTGCGAGAATCTCCTCGGCACTCTTGCCCGCCCACGCCGTGCCTTCGAGCGCGGCATTGGCGTTGTTGATGTAGGCCTGGTGGTGCTTGCCGTGATGAATCTCCATCGTTTTGCCGTCGATGTGCGGCTCGAGTGCGTCGTGGGCGAAAGGAAGAGCGGGGAGCGAAAAGGGCATGGGTGCCTCCTTGAATATGCGATCAAAAACCTATCAAATATCCCGTTCTCCGAAAAATCGTTGACGGGCTTGCATTCCTGACGATTGTAGGTAAGCTGGGAGGCCTCATGCGCGAGGGCAGGATGCCCGGCGTAAAACCTCTTCTGCAGCCGTCCGAGCCCGATCGTGGGGTTTCGCGGAGCAGCCTCGGCAGTCTGACCGGTGAGCACGGAGGCCAGACGACAACTCGGCAAATCCGCGGGCAGGCGTATCGTCCGCACACATCATGGCAAGACTGGCGGGGTCTACTCAGATATGGGTCTTCTGGCTCAGAGAGTGAAACCCGGCCCGGTCGGAATACGTAAGAAGATCGCCGGGTCAGTACCCCGGCGGGCGGTTTCTAGGGCTTTCCAGTGCTATGCTGGCCTCAAGGCGGTGTCAGCAGACTCCGAATGGCGGGTAGACAGCGAAAATCCCAAGAAATTCGCAGCAAGATCAGGTTTTTTCGCATCAATATTCGGGCCAGGACACGGCACGATCCAGGACGGTGGGAACTCACGGCCGGCAACGGCAAGGACAGGTTGGTATGAACCAGGCACGAAAAATCAGAAAGCTCACTCCGCTCGAGCAGGTCCGCCGCAGGCACCGCGTCGAAATGGCGTCGTCTGCTGCCGGAACCCAAGGCAAGAGGAAACGCCTCAGCCTCGAGGACGAACGGCTGCTCAAGCACCTGCTCAGCGACGAGCAGGACTTTATCGACAGCCCCGAGTTCTACGAGACCGAGTCCGAGAACCAGATCTACGCCGAGGCTCCCGAGATCCAGAAGCCCGATACCACCTGGTACCACCCGGTGATGGACGACCTCTCCAGCTCGCGAAGCAATCGGACCGTCAAGAGCACCCAGCAGGTCATCCTGACCGGTGCTGAGGAACGGGTGCTGTTCTACCAGTTCAACTACGCGAGGTACCGCGTCTGGAAACTCCAGCAGGAGATCTGGGCCGGCGCGTCCAGGCAGCCCACCCCCGAGCAGGCCGAGGAGGTGCTCGCGTGGCACCGGCTCGCCGACCGGGTGCGTGAGCAGATCGCCGAGACCAACCTCGCGCTGGTGCTGGCGATGGCAAAGCGGACCCGCATGAGCGAGGTCGACTTTGCCGACCTGGTCAGCGAGGGCAACATGGCGCTGCTCCGTGCGGTCGACAAGTTCGACGCCGGGCGTGGGTACAAGTTCTCAACCTACGCCTGCCGGGCGATCCTCAAAGCCTTCAGCCGCCAGGGCATGAAGCTCAGCAAGTACCGCCAGCGGTTCCCGACCGATTTTGACCCCAAGCTGGAGAAATCCAACTACATCGAGGCGAAGCGCGAGGGCTTCGAGAAGGACGCTGCTGAGGAGGTCAAGCGGATCGTCAGCGAGAACCGCGCCGACCTGACCGCGGTCGAACGCACCGTCATCGAGCACCGTTTCGGGCTCGAGAGCGGCGAAGAAAAGCCCATGACCCTCGAACAGGTCGGGCAGATCATCGGCGTCACCAAAGAACGCGTCCGCCAGATCCAGAACAAGGCGATGGAGAAAATCCGCGTCACCCTCGAAGAGAGCTTCCTGGGCAGCAAGGACAAAGAGGAAGACGCCGAGGAGCAGGAGAAAAGCACCGAGACCCGTTCGCCGGTCACGGTCGACTGATCCGCTCTCTCCGAGGCACAAGCCCACTCGCCCACACACCCAACCTTTCCCAAAGGCCCGGCCTCACGCCGGGCCTTTGGTATTTTTGCGTCCGCTCTCGGAACAGGCCGATCCACCCGGGAACCTCTGGGGGGGCTTTACGAACAGACGAAGACTAGTGTTCGGCCTGCCGCGGGTGGGGCGTGCGCGCTCGTCGCCGACGGCTGCGAGTTGCTAGGCTTTCAGCCGCGGCAGAGCCCGCCAACACCCGGCCAACGGCTGGCTGACAGCAAAGAGTGCACCAAGCCCGTGACCGGGCAGGGAGATTCGTCCCCGTGTGGTTGCATCGAGACCGAGGAGTGAAGTGTCCATGCCAGTAGAGAGCGATACCCAGACCGAAACATCACACGTCGAGCACGTCGCGCTGCCCGGCATGAAGAAGAACGACCCGTTCGCCACCCGGTGGGGAAAGTTCCTGCAGGCGACGATCAAGTTCGAGGCGTCCGACCTCATCATGAAGACCGGGCAGCCGCCCAAGATCCGCCAGCGTGGTGCGCTCAAGCCGCTCGACACCACACCGGTTGACGAGGAAGAGTTCTGGCAGATCGCCCGCGCGATCATGACGCCCGAACAACTCGAAGACCTCCGCAAGTATGGCTCGTCCGACTTCGCGTACGACTTTGACGACGACACCCGCTTCCGTGTCAACCTCTTCATGGCGCGGGGCAGAATCTCCGTCGCCGCCCGACGCATCACCAGCAACATCCTGCCGTTCGAGGGGCTCTACCTCCCCGAGATCATGGCCGACATCGCGATGCAGCCTCAGGGCATCGTGCTGCTCTGCGGCGTGACCGGTTCGGGCAAGTCCACGACCATCGCGTCGATGCTCCAGTTTGTGAACGAACGCAAGCCGGTCCATATCGTGACGATCGAGGACCCGATCGAATACATCTTCAACGACGCGGTCGCGACCATCAACCAGCGGGAAATCGGGATTGACTGTCTCGACTTCAAGATCGCGCTGCGTGCGCTGGTGCGTGAGAACCCAGACATCGTGCTCATCGGTGAGATGCGCGACAACGAAACGTTCGAAGCAGCCCTCATGGCCGCCGAGACCGGGCACCTTGTCTACGGGACGATCCACGCCAGCTCGACCACCCAGACCTTCAGCCGAATCTACGGCCTGTTCGAGCAGGAAGAGGTCGAGGGCGTCCGCAAGATCCTCGCTTACCAGATGCGTGCGTTCGTGTACCAGAAGCTGCTCCCGACGCTGCACGAAAAAATCCACCGGATCCCGGCGATCGAGATCCTCCTCAACAACACGGTCGTCCAGAAGCACATCATCGAAGGCCGCGAGGGCGAGCTCCGCGAGTACATCAACTCGATCGAAGCGATCCAGTCGGGCATGAAGGACTTCAACCTCTCGCTGGTGGAACTCGTTGAACAGGAGTTCATTCACATGCGGACGGCGATTGAATCGTCGCCCAACGTTGACGAACTGATGATGCGGCTCAAAAAGCTCGGCTGATGCTGTCGGCCTCGGGTTGGTGGGGTGACTTGTACTTGGTGGTTTCCGCGAGAAGCGTGGGACAAACGAATGGTTGCTCGCAGAGCCTTGAATGACAGGAATCGACGGTGCTCCAAGCTCTTGAAACTTCCGTGGGGATTGCAATGCCGATGACTCTGGCCCAGGACGCCTTTATTCTGGTTTCGCCGTGGAAGCCGGTGCTGCTGCTCGTGCCGCTGGTCGCCTGGGCAAGGCTGATCTCGTCAAACTACGACAAGCACGCCGCCCGGTTTCACCTCGAACCCAAAAAGTGGAACTCGTTCCACCTCTTTATGGGGCTGATCGCGTTCGCGGTCGCGGTGCTGATGCCGCTGCAGGGCATTCTCGGCATCGTGGTCGGGCTGGCGGCCGAGGTCGCGATCCTTGCGATAAGTATGCTGGCTTACCCCCTCATCGCCAACAAGGACGAGCGGGTCCCCGAGGACCACCACGTCAAGCTGCTCGACTTCTCCAACGCGCAGGAGGCAAAGGAAGCAAAGGCCGCTGCCAAGCACGCCGGCACCGCAGAGCTGCTGCTGAGAACCCCCGACGGCGACATTGTCGCGGTGCCAGAAAAAGACACCGAGGAGTTCACCGTCCGCGTTGCGGCCGAGGGCCTGTTTCTTCGTGGCAAGCTCGCCCGCGCCTCGGAGATCGTCGTCCGCCCCACCGGCAAGGACCAGACCTACGGCGTGGTCTTCCTGATCGACGGCGTGCCCACCGCTGACACCACCCTGCCCGCCGCCGAAGCGGTCAAACTTATGGACTACTGGAAAAAAGCCGGCGATCTGGATATCAACGACCGAAGACGCAAGCAGGCGGCGACTGTCGGCGTCGGGCACCTCGACAAGAAGCACAAGGTCCGCCTGACCACCGCCGGCGGGCAGGCCGGCATGATGCTCACCCTCATGCTCGACCCCGAGCTCGCCGTCCGCCGAAAGGTCAGCGACCTGGGATTCCTCGCCCCACAGACCGAAGCGATCAACAAGATCGTCGAAGACGCCACCGGCGCAGTGCTGCTCGCGACCCCGCCCGACGGCGGCGGGACCACGCTCCTCTACACCATGGTCCGCATGCACGATGCCTACACCCAGAACGTCCAGACCATCGAGTCTGACATCCAGGACGGGATCGAAGGCGTCCGGCAGAACGCGTTTGATCCCCGTGCCGAGGGGCAGGAATACTCCACCCTCGTCCGGTCCATTCTTCGGCGTGACCCCGACGTCGTTGGCATCGCCGAACTCCCAGACGCCGCGACCGCCAAAGAAATCTGCCGGGGCGATCAGGAACGCACCCGCCAGTACGTCCTGCTCCGCGGCAGCGGCGGCCTGCAGGCGATCCAGACCTGGTGCAAAGCCGTCGGGGACCTCCCCGCAGCCGCCGAAGCGCTCCACGGCGTGATCTCGGGAACTCTGGTCCGCAAGCTGTGTCAAAACTGCCGGGTGGGGTACACCCCCTCGGCGGACATGCTCAAAAAGCTGGGCCTGCCCGCCGACAAGGTGCCTCAGCTGTTCAAGAAGGGTGGGCAGGTGCTCATCAAGAACAAGCCGGAGACCTGTCCGATGTGCAACGGCGGTGGATATTTCGGGCAGGAAGGCGTCTTCGAGGTCTTCCCTCTCGGTGCTGCCGAGCGGGAGCTGGTCAAGAGCGGCAACCTCGCCGCCCTCCGGGCCGAGTTCCGCAAACGCGGGTACCCGACCATCCAGCAGGCCGCCCTGCTCAAAGCCGTCGAAGGCATCACCAGCATCGAAGAGATCATGCGTGTCACCAGCTCGGGCGAGAGCAAGAAACCCGCTGCCAAGAAAGCCGCCGCCGCCAGCTAGAGCGCTCGCCGCTGTGAGAGGATATTTGCCATGATGAACATTCTTGTGATCGGGATCGTGCTGGTCATGGCCTACACCGCCGTGACCCGTACCTTTTTCTCATCGCTGCTCCATATGGCGTGCGTCGTCGTCGCCGGGGCGATCGCGTTCGCGTTCTGGGAGCCGCTCTCCTACCTGATCCTGACCAAAGCCCCCACCAAGGGCTTCCTGCAGCCGATCGAGTACACCGCGTGGGCGTTCGGGCTGGTCCTCCCCTTCGCGGCCTCGCTCGCCCTGCTCCGCGTCGCGACCGACAAGCTCGCGCCGGCCAATGCGGTCGCGGTCCCCGCGGCCGACGTCGTCGGGTCGGGCGTCTGTGGCATCATCTCCGGCGTCATCACCGCCGGCATCCTCGTCACCGCGATCGGCACCATGCGACTCAAGACCGACGAGTTCGGGTACCAGCCCGTCACCTACCAGGGGGCTGGCGCCAGCGTCGAGCGCTCCGGCGGCCTGCTGATCCCGGTCGATCGCCTCGTCGGGACGCTCTATGCACGAACCAGCGAGGCCGCGTTCTCGACCAAGGAACCGCTCGCCAAGTGGCGGCCCGACCCCTGGCACGCCGCCGAGGTCATGCGGATGAACGACCGCGGCCTGGCCCGGAACACCGCCAAGCCCAACGACTACGAGCTGCTCGCCCGCTACCGCGTCACCGCGGTGCCCGGCGAGAACCTGCTCCAGGACCGCTGGGCAACCGCACCCCACGCGGCGACCATGCTCAACGGCGATCCCTACCCCGCCGACTCCCGCATCGAGGGGGTCATCCTCGACATGAAGTCCTCCCTCCGCGAGCCCGGCGCCAGCTTTGTCTCCGTGACCGCCGGCCAGATCTGGATGATCGCCGAGGACGAAGACACCGGCGACCGGCTCACGCTGCACCCCATCGCAGTGATCGCCAACCCGCAGGGCGCAGACACCGCGCTCGCCCGGTTCCTCTACGACTCGCCCAACATCGCGATCGCGTCTGCGGGCGCGGCGACCCGGCCGATGGGCTTTGAGTTTCTCGTCCCCAACGACTACGAACCGATCGCGGTCTACCTCAAAAACATCCGCCGCTTGCTCGACCCCTCGCAGGCGGCCGACGAGTACAACTCGGTCGCCGCCCGCGACCGCGCGATCACCCAGGGCACCCTGATCGAAGGGGCCGAAGCGATCCGGCCCGACTACGGACAGGACACCACCAACGCCAACAACAACCAAAACAACAGCAACGAGACCGAGGCCCAGGCCAAGGGCATCTTCTTCCGCGACACCCTCCCCCGCCCGCTGGTGATCCAGAAGGGCACACAACGGGGTCTCGAGATCGACGCCGACAACTACATCCTCAACGGCAGCGCCAAGTGGAGGCCGGAACAACTCCGGATACGGGTCGGCGAGAGGGCACTCCGGATCAACAAGTTCTCCACCACCTCCGGCGTCGCGATGGTGCAGGTCGATGTCAGCGGCAACTTCCCGGGGAGCCTCTACGGCAAGGCGATGGCGACCGCCCCGCGCGTCGTGCCCCCCCAGCTCGTCGACACCAAAGGCATCGTCTACGAAGCCGTCGGCTGGGTCTACGAAGACCGCGACAAGATCCACATCCGTTTCGAGCCGGGGCAGCCCGTCCGAGGGTTGTCGCAGCTCGCAGACGAAGGGATTGTCCTCAGCTCGAGCCGCACCGACCAGCGGCTCACCCTGCTCTTCCTCTGCAGCGAGGGTGCCGAGATCAAGAGCTACAACATCGGACCCAAAGAGATCATCACCCTCGACGAGCCGCTGGTGCTGAATAAGCGGCGGCGGCGGCGGTAACCCGACGCCCGCCCACGGGCTCTTCATCATCCGCAAAAAAAGACACGCCCCGGCATCTCGATGCCGGGGCGTGTTTCGTTTCAGACAGGCGCTGGTGTCGATCCACCGGGCGGCTCGAGCAGATCGGGTGCCACTGGGCGCAGCCCAGTGCCTCGCGTCGTCAAGCTGGCAGGCAACACCCCATCCCGCTCAGGCGTCCTCACCCTCCGCGGCGGGCGTTTCTTCTTTGCTCGCAGCCTCTTCCCGTGCAGCAGCAGCAGCAGCTGCCTCGGCCTCCTTCTGCTTGCGCTTGATGGAGGGGTCGATCAGTTCGCCTTCGTTGTCAAACTCCATCTCGTCACGGTCGTCCTCGATGGTGCGGTCGGGCTTGACGTGCAGCTTGATGTTGGCATCGAGGTCCTTCGAGAACTTGACCAGCACGTCGAAGTCGTCGATCCGTTTGATGGTAAAGGGCAGCCGCACCTCGCGGGCCTTGACCCCGAACCCGAGCTCTTCGAGCGCGTTGGCGACGTCCTGCTGGGTGACCGAGCCGTAGAGGTGCCCGATGTCGTTGCAGGAACGCAGGATCGTGATGTCGAGCCCCTCGATCTTGCTGATCATGCCGCGACGGTGGTCGAGCAACGCCGACTGATCTTTCTCGGCAACCGCCCGCTTCTCGGCCAGCTCGGCGAGCTTCTCATCGGAGGGTGTGGTCGCCAGCTCGCGCGGCAACAGGAAGTTGCGGGCGTACCCCAGCTTGACGGTGACGACGTCACCAACGATGCCGAGGTTATCGACGTTGTCGGTGAGCAGCAGTTGGACGGTTTTGGTTGCCATGGGTGTTTCTCGCTGTCCTTGTGGCCCGCGGCTGCGGGGCGAAGTTGAGGAGCCAAACCAATGAACCGGGAGAGCCGATTCGCCAAAGCCTGACCCCAGCGGTGGTCCCGGGCAGCCGACGCTCGGCCGTCCCGGGGGCGGAGATGGTAGGTCACTCGGGCCGAGCCGGGGGTTCATCCCCCGCGCCAATCCCAAGCACCCAGCCAGCCCGAAAGTCGTCAATCAATCATCAGAACGGGATGTCGTCGTCGGGCGGGATCTCGTCGTAGCTCTGCCCCCCACCACCACCACCACCGCCGCCGTCACCACCTCCGTCGGAGCGGGCACCCGCCGGGGCGCGACGCCCGCCGCTGTCTCCGCCGCCACCACCGCTGCCGCCCCCTGCGCCATCGGCGCGGGAGTCAACAAACTGGAAGTTCTCGACGACGACCAGGAGCTTGGAGCGGCGCTGGCCGGAGTTCTTGTCCTCCCACTGGTCCAGACGCAGGCGGCCTTCGATGAAGACCGGGCGGCCTTTCTTGAGATACTGCGACATGATCTCGGCGGTCCGGCCCCAGACCTCGCAATCGACAAAGCTGGTTTCTTCGCGCTGCTCGCGGTTGCTACCGTCGCCGACGCTGTACTTGCGGTTGACCGCGATGCCGAACTTCCCGATCGCGGTGTTCGACTGCGTATGCCGGATCTCGACATCCCGCGTCAGGTTCCCCATCAGCAGGACCTTGTTGAAGTTGCCAGCCATACTTGCCTCCATCGCGTGTGCGGCTCGGTCGGCGGGGTCGGGAGTTGCCCGGCCGACCGACCAAAGTTTGGAATGTGGAACGATAGCACGCCGGAGCGTGCATCGGTGCGCTCAGACGAACCCCATCGGGACTTCACTCAGACGCGGTGGTCTCGGCGGGGGCTTCCTCAGTCGCGACGGGCGCTGCCTCGGCAGAAGCCGCAGCAGCAGCGGTGGCGGCAGCAGCGCTGGCGGCAGCGGTCTCCGCGGCGGCGGCCTCTGCGGCAGCGGCTTTGTCCGCCTCTTCCTTCCGCAGGTTGGCCTCGACGCCGAGCCCGGCGCGATCGTCACACGCCGCGATGTCCTCATCGGACAAGTGCTCGGCGTTCAAGATCAGCACCCGCATGATCCGCTCGCTCAGCGTGCAGTCGCGTTCGATGTGCGTGATCGAATCGGTCGGCGCCCGGAAGTAGCACAGGAAGTACACCCCGCGACGCTGCTTCTCGATCTCGTAGGCGAGCCGCCGCTCGTCCCACTTCTTCATCGCGACGACCTCCGCGTCGCCGCGGTGGAGGATCTCCTCGATGTACGCCACGATCCCGCCCAGGTCGGCGGCTTCGGACTGGCTCACAAGAAACATTGATTCATAGATTCGGGTCGTATCAGACATGGGTCAAAGTACCTTTCGCTGGGCCGCTCCCGCAAGCGCAGGGCGGCAAGAGTTCGTTTTCAGGCGGCCCCCCAGCCGGCGTCGGCTTCGGGGTCCGCTTTCGTGGGGTCGGTCGGGGTGTCGAGCTTGGGCTCGGGCTTGATCTTGGTGTTGAACCGGTTCATCGCCGTGTCGATCCCCGACACGACGAACGTCTCGACCGCGTCCACGGCCGTCTTGATCGAAGCGTGCAGGCTGTCCTGCTCGTCCTCGGCAAATCGTGAGAGCACAAACGCCGCCTGGTCAAACAGCGGCGGCTTGGGGCCGATCCCCACCCGGCACCGCGGGTACTCGGCCGACCCGAGCCGACGCTCAATATCGGAGAGCCCGTTGTGCCCGCCCGCGCCGCCGGAGGCCCGCAGCCGGACCGCGCCCACCGGCAGCGCCAGGTCGTCGGTGATGACCAGC
This sequence comes from uncultured Phycisphaeraceae bacterium, assembly GCA_964394895.1. GTDB lineage: Bacteria > Planctomycetota > Phycisphaerae > Phycisphaerales > UBA1924 > PNC22. The sequence goes on from CAYMZJ010000018.1 coordinate 52,273, forward strand.
AGGTCCGCCAGCGGCAGCTTGTAGAACTGCATCGCCTGCAGCACCGACTCGCCGGACAGATTCATGAACGTCATCGGCTTGAGCAGCAGGCACTTGGTCGAGCGGATCGACGCCTCGACGCCGTCGGCCTTGAAACGCGACTTGACCACCACGCCGGACGCATGACGCCCCACGAGCTGGTCGATCGCCAGGAACCCGGCGTTGTGCCGGGTCTTGACGTACTGCGTTCCGGGATTTCCAAGGCCGACGATCAACTTCATGACACCCGTATCTCCGGCGTGTTCGTGCAACCGCCGCCCCAAAGGGCGGCACGACCGAGGGGTTTAGTCCTCGCCTTCCTTCTTCTCGGTGATGACCTCGGGCTGGGCGCCATCGGCGACCACGCCGGCCTCTTCGGTCTCCTCTTCCTCAACCACCTGAATGATGATCTGGGCAACGATCAGCTCGGGATCGGACAGGAGCTTCATGGTCGGCAGCGGCAGCTTGATATCGCTGGCGTGCAACGCTGAACCCGCTTCGAGCCCGCTGACATCCACCTCGACATGGTCGGGGATGTTGGCAACCTTGCACTCGATCTCGATCTCGTTGGTCGGGTGCATGAGCATCGCCCCGGCGACCTTGAGCCCCACCGCCTCACCCATCAGGTGGATCGAGACCTTGAGCTCGACCCGCTCCTCGAGGTCCACCCGGGTAAAGTCGGCGTGGATGACGTTGGTCCCCAGGTAGTCAAACTGCAGGTCCTTGACCAGCACGTTCTGCACCTCGCTCTGCCCCTCGATCTGCAGCTGCAGGATCTTCTGCCCCTCGTGCAGATGCCGAAGCGTCTTCTTGGCATCGACCGAGACCGCCACCGGGTCCTTGCCGTGGCCGTAGATAATCGCCGGCAGCCCCCCGGCCTCGCGGATGCGTTTGCTGTAGCGGGTGCCGACTCGTTCGCGGCGGGTGGCGGTCAGGAGTGGTGCGTGCTCGTGCATGGTGTGGTTCCTTGTCTCTGTTGACTCTTGTCTGTGTTCTTGGATATTGACTTCGCTCAGCGTTTGGTCCCGGCGGTCCGCTTGAACAGTGCGCTCAGCGAGAGGTTGTGGTGGATGCGATGGATCGCCTCGCCGACCAGGTCGCCGACGCTCAGCACGTGCAGCTTGTCGCCCAGGGGCGCAAGCCGGGAATCGACCGGGATCGTGTCGGTGATGATGAGTTTGGAGATCGGTGACGCCGCGATCCGCTCGATCGCCCCGCCGCAGAGCACCCCGTGTGTCGCGGCCGCGAAGACCTCGGTCGCGCCGTGCTCAAGCGCGAGCTTGGCGGCCTCGCAGATCGTGCCCCCCGTCGAGATCATGTCGTCGAACATCAGCACGGTCTTGCCCCGCACCGACCCGATGATGTGCTCGGTGACAACCTCGGTCCCCGAGACCCGGCGCTTGTTGATGATCGCCAGGTCGCCCCCGAGCAGGTTGGCAAACCCCTCGGCGACCTTGACATTCCCCACGTCCGGGCTCACCAGGCACAGGTCGCCGAGCTGCTCGCGGATGGACTCGAAGTAGTCGAGAAACACCGGCGTCGCCGAGAGGTGATCGACCGGGATATCAAAGAACCCTTGAATCTGCGCCGCGTGCAGGTCGAGGGCGAGCACGCGATCGGCGCGACTGGCGGTAATCAGGTTGGCGACCAGCTTGGCGGTGATCGGCACCCGCCCCTTGTCCTTGCGGTCCTGCCGCCCGTACCCGAAGTAGGGCGTCACGATCGTCACCCGCTGGGCGCTGGCCCGCTTGAGACAATCGATAAAGATCAGCAGCTCCATCAGGTTCTTGTTCACCGGGGCGCAGGTCGAGATGACGACGTAGCAGTCACGCCCCCGCACGTCTTCCTGCAGCCGCACCAGCAGCTCGCCGTCGGGGAAGACGTCGGTCCTGGCCTCCCCGATCGGCAGCCCGATGTGCTCGCACACCCGCTCGGCGAGCACCCGGCTTTGCCGACCCGCGAACACCTTGAGCATGTGGTTCCCGTCGTTGGTCACGAGGCGGCCCCTGTCGAGTGTGCCAGGCGGGCCCGCAGCACGCGGTCCACCTCGGCGAGTTGTTCGGGCGTGTTGATGCTCAGCACGTCTTGAGCGGGCACCGCGTCGATCACCTCGACACGCGCGCCGCCCTTCATCAATATCGCCGGCACGTCGGTGATGTAGTACTCCCCCGACGCCGCGTCCCGGCCCACCTTCGCCAGCGCTTCGGTCATCGCCCCAAGCCCGAAGCAGTAGTAGCTCGGGTTGACCTCGCGGATCTCCAACTGCTCGGGCGTCGCGTTCTTCTGCTCGACGATTCCCACCAGGCGTCCATCACTGTCGCGCACGATCCGGCCGTATCCCGTCGGGTCGTCGATCACACTCGTCGCCAGCGTCGCCGCCGCGCCGCTCAAGCGATGCAGCCCGAGCAACGCATCAAGTGTCCCGGTACGAATCAACGGCCCGTCCCCAGCCAGCACCAGCACGGGCGTCTGGGGGTCAAGATCGGCGAGTTCGTCCGCCGCGCACTGCACCGCGTGCCCGGTGCCCAGTTGCTCTTCCTGCACCGCAAAGCGGACGCGATCGCCGAACGCCGCCAGCGCATCGCGCACCAGTTGCTGCTCGTAGCCCACGACCGCGATCACCCGCTCGCACCCGGCAGCGAAACACGCCTCGACGACATGGCACACCATCGGCCGCCCCGCGACCTCGTGGACCACCTTGGGCAGGTCCGACCGCATGCGCGTGCCCTTGCCCGCGGCCATGACGACCGCGACGGGCTTGGGGGTTCGGGTTGGGTCGGTGGGCTCGGTCATACTTTCGCGATGCGGCTTTGTCTCAAGGGGTGATGGGAAGGGACGTCAAAGTTACCCGGCCGGGACTCGAACCCAGACTCGCAGTACCAAAAACTGATGTGCTGCCAATTACACCACCGGGCAGTGGCTGTCTTCGTTTGGTTGTTTCTTGTGGGGGCGTGTGTGGTGGGGGCGTGTGTCGGCCCGTCGGGCTGGGGCTGCGCATTCCTTCTCGGGCGTGCAGCTCTCTCACCGCACGCGGGGACCACGAATCTCTCGCGGTCCGCTGCCCCCGGCGTGCACTCACGCCGGTCGAAGGACGACGGCCGCGGCAGGACCGGGAACACCCGATCCGGAGCGGAACCTTGCCGGCCGCGGGGTCAAGAAATGACCGCCAAAGAAGCAAGGCCCCTGACCGCGCCTCCCCCGATCCCGCTCCCATCGCGGGAGAGGCACCGGCGTCCGTCGCGGTCGGCTCATCAACTGACTGCCCCAAGTATCTGCTCCCCCCCACTCCAAGTCAAAGCCGTCGGCCCGCCGGGGAGCGGTTCGCGGCCGCTGGGCAGGAGTTTCCGCCCGCCCGGCAGGAGCTCCCGGCCGTCCTTGAAGAGCTCCCGGCCGTCCGGCAGGAGTTCAAGGCCGTCCGGCAGGAGCAAACGGGCGTCCGTTAGGAGTTCCCGGCCGTCCGGCAGGAGCTCACGGACGGCCGCCAGGAGTTCCCGCCGCCGTTATTGGAACCCACCGACCACCGATCGTGCCGTCGCCACCCCCACGACACCCCCACGACACCCCCACGATGCCTCCACGTTCGCCCACATTCGCCGCCGGTTCGCCCCCGGTTCACAGCAGAACACCAAACCGGACCTCCCCGACAGCACCCGTGCCCCGGCGGGATGGGTGCCACTGGGCACAGCCCAGTGCCGCAGG
>CAYMZJ010000019.1:0-51210 GCA_964394895.1 uncultured Phycisphaeraceae bacterium
CACCAAGGGGCTGTACAATGCACACCACGACAGCGATTCGGGCTCCCCGCGTGCCAACGAGCTGCTCGGAAAGTTGCGGGGGCTGGCAAAGACCCATCCTGAGGACGACGCCGTCCGCGAGCTGTTCACTAGGGGGCTGTTCAATGTGTTCCAGGACAGCGCTTCGGGCTCTCCGCGTGCCGACGGGTTGCTCTGGGAACTTCGGGGGCTGACAAAGGCCCACCCAAAGGACGACGCCGTCCGCGAGTGGCTCGCCAAGGGGCTGTTCAATGCGTTCCACGACAGTGCCTTGGGCTCCCCGCGTGCCGACGGGCTGCTCAGGGAACTGCGAGAGCTGGCAGAGGACCACCCCGAAAACGACGTCGTCCGCGAGAACCTCGCCTCGGGGCTGTACAACGCGCACCTCGAGAATGATTCGGACTCCCCGCGTGCCAACGGGCTGCTCAGGGAACTGCGAGAGCTGACACAGGCCCACCCCGAGGACACCGCCGTCCGCCAGCGACTTGCCATGGCTCTGAAGAACACGATCACCGACAACAGGTCGGACTTCCGCCGTGCCGACGGGCTGCTCGGGGAACTGCGAACGCTGGCAGGGGTGGACCCTAAAGGCACCCTCACCCCAGCCCTCTCCCAGAGAGAGAGGGAGGAAAACGTCACTGTCCGCAAGCTGCTCGCCATGGCGTACGGGGTGTCGATCCGCCACGCCACGGCGGCGGGGGATGTGGGGCGGGCGGCAGAGATGGCCGAGGCGTTGGTCCCGCTGCGGGAGGCGGTCCTCAGCCAACCAGGCATGATGCCTGTATTCAAGCAGGCATTCGAGGCAGCGGTCGGCCTTGCTGTCGAGCGCGGCGACGTCGACGCCGAGCGGCGGCTGCGGGCGGCGCGGGAGGCGATCTTCGGCGAGTAGTGCTGGGCGAGCCGTAGGACCGGCTTCCAGCCGGTGCGCACCGGCTGGAAGCCGGTCCTACGGCGAGGGAAGCCGGGGCTGCGGCAAGGGGAGCCGGGTCCACAGGGAGAGGAGCCGGGCTTGCGGGAACGAACGCCGGTACTGCCGGGGCCGGGCCATCAGGACATCCCACCCTCCCCCCAGCCCCCTCCCGCGGGGCGCGGGAGGGGGAGCAGGAGGAGGCCGACGCAACACGCAAGGCGACGAACTGCACACTCAGCGGGACGGGCGCAACACACCGCAACGCGAGCACCACACACAGGGGGGCTGCCAACATACACAGGGGGACGGCCAACATGAACAGCGGGGCGACCAACAGAAACAGGGGGGCGGGCTTTCCAGCCCGCGACCGCCGTCGCTGGGTGGGACTGTCGGTGCTGCCCGGGGGCTGGAAAGCCCCCGCCCCTGTGGGCAGGGTGCTGCCTCGGGGGCTGGAATCCCCCGCCCCGGGACGGACGAGAGAAAGGCACCCTCACCCCGGCCCTCTCCCAGAGGGAGAGGGAGGAAGGTACCCCCATCCGTCTTCCCCGGCCCGTGGTTGGACAACCCTCCCGGGGGGGGAGGTGGGAAGGCACCCCCACCCCGGCCCTCCCCCGCGGAGCGCGGGGGAGGGAGCAAGGCACACGCTCCCCGTTGGTGCCGCCTTTATCCCTCATCCTTCATCCTTTGTCTCTGCTGACTTCCCTCTGCGAGACTTCCGCGCCCTCTGCGTGAGCACTGCCTTTCGGTCTTTGCCCGCTGTCTTTCGCTGCCTTTCTCCGGTCGCCTTCAAGTGCGCTCCCGGCCCGCTCGATACCCACCGCACAGCAACGGCCTTCCCGCGCGGGCGCGTGCCCGGGGGACCGGCCGCGGCACCCAAAGAAGGATCGCACTCCATGAGTGACATCCCCGATACCGTCCTGGGCAAAATCGAGTTCTTCGAGCAGCACATCCCCGTCTGGGCCGCTGACCCCGCCGCCATCGGCCTCGACCTGGCCGCGATCTCCGAGATCACCACCCGCACCGCCACCGCCCGCATCGCCTACAACGACTCCCAGGCCCTGCGGTCCTCCTCCAAGGCCGCGACCCTCACCCAGTCCGTCGGGGTCAACAACATGATGGAGTTCGGCACCGCAGTCATCTCCACCATCAAAGCCTTCGCCGACATCTCCGGCGACGACCAAAGCGTCTACGCCGCCGCCGAGATCGACCCCGACGGCGCCCCTGCTCCGCTGGCCCCGCCGGTCCCCGCGACCAACGTCCGCGCCGACCTGCTCAACACCGGCGAGATCAAGCTGGCGTGGAAAGGCACGGTCGCCAACGGCACCTTCTATGCCGTGTGGCGCCGGCTCGACAGCGAAACCGAGTACGAAACCCTCGGCTCGGTCTCGGCCAAGAGCTTTGTCGATACCACCATCCCCCTGGGCACGCCCGAGGCCAACTACTACCTTGTCACCCACCGCGACGAGCTCTCGAGCGACTCCACCGAACCCATCACCGTCCGCTTCGGCGTGACCGGCGCGGCCGCGCCCACCGAGACCTCCGGCGACGCCGGCCTCGGCCTGGCGGCGTAAGCCCCGCCGGACGCCCCGGAACGCCGGGGCGCAACCATCAGAAAGACCGTCACACGACGCGGGGTGCAAATGCACCCCGCGTTTGCGTTCGGAGGGAAGTGGTGGTGGAGGCGGTGGGGGCTGGAATGCCCGCCCCCCTGTGGTGGGGAGGATCGGCTTCTTGTTTCGTGGGACCGGCTTCCAGCCGGTGGCCACCGCTCGCGCTCCCGGCAACCCCGCCCACCGACGACGCGCACCGGCTGGAAGCCGGTCCCACGGGTCGCTCTGTTTCACTCGCCAAAGAGCGCCCGGCTCGAAGGGCCGGCGGGTTCCACCCCGTGCCCCGAGCCCTACCTCACCCCTGCCGCCTTCTCCAGCCCGCGGACCGTCGAGCGGGTCCGCAGCCGGGAGAGCGGGCTCATCTTGTCGATGATCAGCACGCCGTCGAGGTGGTCGGTCTCGTGCTGCACGCAGCGGGAAAGCAGACCGGTCGCTGTCAGCGTAAATGGCTTGCCCTCGCGGTCGAGTGCGCTGACCGTGATCGTCCGCGGCCGGGGCACCTCGCCGGTGATCCGGGGCAGACTCAAACACCCCTCGCTCTCCCACTCGACCGGGCCGGTCGGATCCGACAGCACGGGGTTGATAAAGACCATCGGCCCGGCGGTCGAAGCAAGCGGCGGGGCAACGGCGTTCTCCCCTGCGGTATCTCCGGGCTCTTCTGTCTCTTCTCTCTGTTCATCCTCCGGCAGGACGTGGCAGACGAACATCCGCCACGACAGCCCGACCTGCGGTGCCGCCAGCCCGATGCCGGGGGCGTCGAACATCAGCTCGAGCATCCGGTCGGCCACGGCGCGGACCTCGCCTGTCACCCCCAGCACCCCCGGCACGTCCGCCGCCCGGACCCGGAGCACCGGGTCGGGGTAGTGCACGATGAACAGACTCGCGGGGTCAACAGGCGGCGGGGGTGGTGGGGGTGGCGGGGGTGCTGGGGGTGGAGGCGGTGGGGGGGGCATCGGCGAATGCTAGGGTGATGCACGGGCGCGGGACGCGCTCGCCCCGATCGGTGATCAAGCCCTCGGCTGGGTGCCACTGGGCAAAGCCCAGTGCCGAACCGGCGGCTCCTCCATGCCCGCCTCCACACCCGCCCCCACACCAGCCCCCACACGCACACACCCACGCAGAACAGGACGCACCGACCGGATTCTCCGCCGCCACCAGCCGACTACCATCGAGGCCCACAGCCTCGCCACGGAACGGTGCGGCCGATGGGGGAGGACGACAGGAAAGCGAGGGTCCGCGACTTGGCCATCTTCGGACGCAAGAAGAACGACGACACCAGCAGCAACGGTGGAGACAGCGGCGGCAGCGCCGTCGAGAGCGCGAGCGGGGCCGACGAGGCAAAGACCCCAGACCCCATGCCCTTCTCGCCGGAAAAGGCGCAGCGGTTCTTCGACCACGCCAAGACCGTCGGCGAGACCGGCAACCACCAGTACGCGATGCAGCTCTGGCTCAGCGGGCTGAGGCAGGACCCGTCGAGCATGTACGGGCTCGAGTCCTTCCTCAACGCCGCGGTCAACTTTGAAGGCAAGCCGAGCAAGGAGCTTCTCAAGTCGATCGACGGGAAGACCGACGCGGACAAATATGTGCAGGCGGTCCTGACCAAGGGGCTCAAGATCGGGGACGGGCCGCTGGCGGTCAAGGCGGTGCAGGCCGCCGCGAAGATCGGGCTGAGCGAGCAAGCCCACTACCTCGGCGAGCAGGCGCTCAAGCTGGTAGGCGGCAAGCCAAAGAAAGACCTCTTCATCAAGCTGATGGACGCCTTTGCGAAGGTACACGCCTACGACCTGGCGGTGCAGGCCGGGGACGCGGCGGTGCGGGTCGACCCCACCGACGCCTCGCTGGCGACCGACGTCAAGAATATGTCGGCCCAGTCCACCATGAGCCGGGGCGGGTTCGACAAGACCGGTGAAGAGGGCGGCTTCCGCTCGAACATCCGCGACGCCGACAAGCAACGACAACTCGACGAGGGCGAACGGATCTCCAAGACCGACGAGACCATCGACCGGCTGATTGTTGACGCCGAGGCCGCGTTCCGCGACAACCCCGAGGACATGCCCAAGCTCGGGATCCTCACCAAACGGCTGCTCGAGCGCGGCCGCCCCGAGGACGAGCAACGCGCCATCCGCCTGATGATGAAGGGGTTCGAGAACACCAGACAGTTCCGGTTTCGCCAGGACGCCGGGAAGATCAGGCTCCGCCAGCTGAAGCGCACGCTCAACACCTACAAAGAACGCGCTGAGGCCAACCCCGACAACGAGCAGCACCAGCAGGAATACGAGCAGGCCAAAGCCAAGTACAACGACATCGAGATCGGCGAACTCAAGGCGTCGGTCGAGGCCTACCCCACCGACCTGGTGCTCAAGTTTCAGCTTGGCAAGAAATACTTCGACAAGCAGGACTACGACCAGGCGATCGCGCTGCTCCAGGACGCCAAGGGGGACGCCCGCTACCGGGCACGGGCCCTCTCGCTGCTCGGCCAGTCGTTCGCCGCGATGGACTGGCACGACGAGGCGATCGCGACCTACCGCCAGGCCCTCGAAGACAAAGCAACCCTCTCCGACGACCTTCAGATGGAGCTCCGTTACGGGCTCCTGATCTCGCTGGCGGCCAAAGCCGAGGCCGACAAGGACCTGGCCTCCGCCGAAGAGGCCGAGACGCTCGCGTCCACCATCGCGATCGAGCAGTTCGGCTACCGCGACATCCGCGAACGCCGCGAGGTGCTCAAGAAGCTCGTCGCCAGCCTCAAACAGGGCGGCTGAGCCATCCCGCCGCCCCCGAAGCGAAAGCCGATGACCGACCAGGCACACACCCCCGCGCCCGAACCGGTGGAGAACGCCGCCGCAGGTCCGGCGATCGGTCTCATCCCCGCGCGGCTCGGATCGACCCGCTTCCCCGGCAAGATGCTCGCCAGCGAGACCGGGCGGGCGCTGGTGCTGCACACCCTCGACGCCGCCCGCAACAGCGATCGGCTCGGGCGGGTGGTTGTCGCTACCGACGCGCCCGAGATCGCCGATGTCGTGAACGCCGCCGGTGGCGAAGCGGTCCTCACCTCCGCGGCCCACCCCAACGGCACCTCCCGGTTGGCCGAAGCCGCCGACCTGCTCGGGCTCGCCGACACCACTGTCGTCGTGAACGTGCAGGGCGACGAGCCCGAGATCGACCCGGCGCTCATCGACCTGGCGGTGGACGCCCTCGTCGGGTCTGGCGCGGACGTCGCGACGGTGGGCTCCCCCTTCGGCCCGGATCAGGACCCAAGCGACCCGAACATCGTCAAGGTCGTCGTCGACTGCCGGGGTCGGGCGTTGTACTTCTCGCGGAGCCCGATCCCGTTCGACCGGGACAGCGCACGCCCCGCCGACGGCATGTACACCACCGGCGGCGCGGCCGGGCCGCTCAAGCACGTCGGGCTGTATGTCTACCGCGCCGGCTTCCTTCGCCGCTATGTGACGCTCGCCGAGACACCGCTGGAACAGACCGAACGTCTCGAACAGCTCCGCGTGCTCGAGCACGGCGGGACCATCGCGGTCGCGGTCGCTGAGGCACACCACGTCGGGATCGACACGCCCGAGCAGTACGCCGCGTTCGTGCAGCGCTGGCGCGACCGGGGGTAGACCTGCCGCCCTCCTGCCGGGCTATTCCAGGTTTGCCGGTTCACCCCGCTCCTCGATGCTCTCGGGCGGTGTCTGGGTGTCCGCGCCGGGCGCTTCATCTGCCTCGGGCTCGTCAAGGTCCCGGGTGACGCGAGCGTCGAGGATATTCCAGAAGTAAGGATCGACCAATACCTCGTCGGGCTTGCGATCGAGGCGGGTTGTGATGGTTGCCGTGCGTTCCTCGGTCACGATGTAGACATACTCGCCCGAGCCGTTGTCGTAACGGCAGTAGATAGGCACCACCATCGCGTACGCGGGGTTGTCGGCGTTGATCTTCTGCACCTGGCGGAGCGTCACGGTGAACACGCCGGGCCCGTCGTCGTCGTCCTCGAACGCCGGCTGCCAGTCGAGTTCGACATCCGCTTTGGGCGCTCCGGCACGGAAGACCCACTGGTCGAAGAACCGTTCGAGCTGCTCGCCGGAAACCTCTTCGAGAACGTGCTGAAAATCGCTGGTCTCGACCTCGCCGAATCGGTGCCGGTCGAGGTAGAGACGGATGCTGCGCCAGAAGACCTCTTCGCCGAGCCGTTCGCGGAGCATGTGGAGAATGCAGGCCCCCCGCGAGTATGGGTTGTTGGCCTTCATGAAGTTGAGGTCGGGTTTGTTCCAGAGATTGGACACCAGCGCGGGGTCGTTGGGCGCGCTGGTCCGCGACGCGCCCATCGCCGACGCTCGGAAGTTGCCCCGCATGCCGCGGATGTAGGCCTTCCGCGCCGCGGCGGCGGCCTCGTCCTCGGTGTCGCCGTCCTCGAGCGCCTCGGCGCGGGCGGTCTCTTCTTTCCAGAGCGCCTCGCCGAAGGTCGCCCAGCCCTCCTGCAACCAGAGGTGCGCCCAGCTCTTGGTGGTGACGAGATCGCCGAACCACTGGTGGACAAGCTCGTGCGCGATGATGTTGTCGATGCTGCCGGGCTCGGCCGCCGACGCGAAGGGGAAGAACGTGGTCGCCGAGGTGTTCTCCATCGCGCCGGCGGCAAAGTCACGGACGACCGCCTGGGAATACTTCGCCCACGGATAGGGCTCGTCGAAGAGTCGCTCGAAGTGGGCGATCATGTCCGGGGTATTTGCGAACACGTCTTTGAGTCTGTCCCCGGTGCCGACCGGGCCGTAGATCGGCATGGTCAAGCCCGGCCGCGCGGTGTCTTTGCCGCCGACATCCACAACATCGAACTTCCCGATCACCAGCGAGACGAGGTAGGGCGCGTGCGGGAGCTCCTGATCCCAGTGCCAGAGGACGCGGCCGTCGGGCTGCATTTCCTTGCTCTTCAACTCGCCGTTGGAAATCACCTCGAACCCCTCGTGGACAGTGACGACCAGTTCCGTCGCCAGCCGCTCGAGCGGATGGTCGTAGCAGGGAAACCAGCCGCTTGCTTCGTCGGGCTGCCCTTGCGAGTGAAGCATCGGGACCTCTTCGCTCGGGTTGCGTTGCCGTCGGGTCGGCGGGGACCAAGAGAGTGCGCGGCCGTTGGGTGCGATGTTGGTGGGGGAGAGCTCGTAGTCGATGACCAGTGTGACAGACTCCCCGAGCGCGACGGTGCGGGGCAGGGTGACGAGCAGTTCCTCGCCGTCGTAGTCGAACCCGAGCGGGCGGCCGTCGAGCGAGACGCCGCTGATCTCGTACCCCGTTGCGTCCAGCCGGACGGTATCGCGGGGGGTGCCGATGGGGGTCATCGTGAGGGTGCAGCGGGCGGTGGCGCGGGCCTCGTGCTCGAAGTCTGGGAAGTCGAGTTCCAGGAGCATATGGGTGTGGTCGAAGTCCCTGTGGGGCAGGTAGTTGGCAAGACCCCGCCCGGTCTGGGCGTCAAAGCGCAGGGACTCGTCGGACTGGGCCAGCGCGGGATGGCACGCCCCGCTCGCCAGGAGCAGGGCCGCGGTGAGGAACCTGAGGGGCCGGTGGATCATGCGAGGGGTCTCCGTGGGCGAGTGGTGGTGGGGGGTGCTGTGGGGGGTGCTGTGGGGGTCTATTGAAGGCGCGGTGCAGCCGCGGGCTTGTCGAATGCGTTCGACATGATACGATGTCCTATGCCCAGCACGGACGGCCCATCGCACGACAACGACGCAAACGGGCCGACCCGCCCCACCGACCGCAGGGGCAGCGAGCTGCTCGCCTCGCTTGGTCAAGCCACCCAGGCGACCGAGTTCTACTCGCCGATGCCCGAGGGCTACCGCAAGGGACGACACAAATACATCGTCGTGCTCGGCACCGTGATGAGCGGGCTTGGCAAGGGCATCTTCGCGTCGAGTGTCGCCAAGATGCTCAAGGACAAGGGGCTCAGTGTCGCGCCGATCAAAATGGAGGGCTACCTGAATATCGACTCAGGCACGCTCAACCCCTACCGCCACGGCGAGGTCTTTGTCCTCGACGACGGGACCGAGTGCGACATGGACCTGGGCACCTACGAGCGGATGCTCGATCAGGACCTGACCACCCACAACTTCACCACCAGCGGCCGAATCTATTCAGAAATCCTCGACCGTGAACGCCACGGGGTCTATCTCGGGCGCGATGTCCAGATGATCCCCCACGTCACGGGAGAGGTGAAACGCAGGCTCCGCGAACTTGCGCTCCGTGGCGACGGGAAACGCCCCGCCGACGTGGTATTTGTCGAGGTCGGGGGCACCGTGGGCGACTACGAGAACGGGCTCTACATCGAAGCGATGCGCGAGCTGGCGTTTGAGGAAGGCCCAGACTCGGTTTGCTTTGTGGCGCTGACCTACGTCATCGAGCCCAAGACACTCGGTGAGCAGAAATCCAAAGCCGCCCAGCTCGGGATCAAGCGGCTGCTCGAAGCGGGGATTCAGCCCCACATCATCGCCTGCCGTGCCTCGAACCCGGTGCAGCACCATGTGATGGAAAAAATCGCGATGTTCAGCAACGTCCCGCTTCGGCGGGTCTTTTCAATGCACGACCGCGACAGCATCTACACCATCCCCGACGAGATTCGGCTCGAAGGGCTCGACCGCGAAATCCTCTCGATGCTCAAGCTCCACGACCGCGTGGACGTCGCGGCTGAGGACCGCGCCCGCGAGAAGTGGGGCACCTTTGTACGCCGATTGACCGCGCCAAAGAAGATCCCGCTGACCATCGGCGTGGCGGGTAAGTACGCCGAGCTTCGTGATGCGTACGCCTCGATCGACAAAGCGTTAGAACACTGCGGCGCTCATCTGGGCGCGCAGATCGAGCAACGCTGGGTCGAAGCGACCGACCTGACCGACAGCAACGTCGAAGCCACCCTCGACGGCCTCGACGGCGTGATCGTGCCCGGGGGGTTCGGGTCGCGCGGGGTCGAGGGCAAGATCGCGGCGGTGCGCTACGCGAGGGAATCGGGGCTTCCCTATCTGGGCATCTGCCTGGGGTTCCAGGTCGCGGTGATCGAGTTTGCACGCAACGTGCTGCGGATGGCCGATGCTGACAGCGCCGAGTTCTGCCCGGACTGCCAGCGCCCGGTCATCAGCGAGCTGCCCGATCAGAAAAAGATCGAAGGCCTCGGCGGCACGATGCGGCTGGGAGGGCAGGACGTCTCGGTCCTGCCCGGCACGATCCTCGCCGGGCTCTACCGCGAGCAGCTCTCGGCACAGAACACCATCCGCGAGCGGTTCCGCCATCGCTACGAGGTGGACCCCAGCTACATCGAACGCCTCGAAGCGGCGGGGATTGTGTTCTCAGGGCGGCATCCGAGCCAGCCGATCATGCAGATGCTTGAGCTGCCGCGAACCCTGCCCGAGCACATGACCGAAAGCGAAGGCAAGCCTCGGGTGGTCCACCCGTTCTTTGTGGGCGCGCAGTTCCATCCGGAGCTGACCAGCCGCCCGCTCCGCCCCCAGCCGATGTTCATGGGGCTCGTCGCCGCGGCGCTGTGCAAGCGGTACGCCGACGACGCCGAGACGTGGCAGCGCTTGGAGAACACCCCGGCCGCGCGGCGGTGGTTCGATACTATCGAGTGGCAGCGGCAGCTCGCCAACGGGTGATCCACGCCCGGTCCGTTACAGCAGCTCACCCACACTCCGCGAGGCGTCAACCAGCAGCACCGCTGAGAGCAAGTCGGCCCGCCCGAGCGTGACCTGGCAGTTGTGCAGCAGGGTCTCGGCGTAGAGCGTCGCGTCGGGGTCGCCTTCTGCTGCGAGTTCGGCAAACGCCGCGAGAGCCCAGGCGTGGTTGGTGCCGTTGTCGGGTTGAATCTCGTCCATCAGCCAGCGGGCGTGCGCGCGGGCGCGGTCGTGCAGGGTGGCCGAGCCCGTCCGCCTCGCGTGCCACCAGAGGGCCTGGAGGGACGCGAGTTCGACCTCGGTCCAGACCTCGATCCCCTCGTCGCGGCACTCGGGCGCGAGCGGGCCGGACGGCGTGCCGATCAGGCGGTGGGGGTCGGGGGATTGGTCGCCGAGCGCCCGCCACAGGCGGAGATCGCAGCGGTCGGTCTCGGCGTCGTCCGAGGCATCCCACGGGCCGAGGTCCAGCACCCACGCCAGCAGCGGCGGGTCGATCGCCCGGCGGTGCCCGGCGTCGTCGGCAAACGAGCGGGCGAACGCGAGTGCTTCCTCGGGCGGCGCGGTGAGGGCCTGTTCGAGCGGCGTCCCTCGGAGGGCGGCGTTGGCGACGACGTCGATCTGTTGTTGCCAGTTGTCGAGGGTGCGTGTCATGGAGCGTGCCGGGGCTGTCTGTATCTGGGAGTGGAAGTGCGCGGGCGGGCTTGACCTGTGGCGTGCCGGGCGCATGCTATGGGCATGCGAGTGGTCACGTCGAGAGCGGAGATGGAAGCAGCGGGGATGCACGGCTGCGTGCTGGTGCCAACGATGGGCGCGTTGCACGCCGGGCACGCGACGCTGATCGAGCTCGCCCGCGAGCGGGCCGGGGCGTGTGGGGGGGCGTGTGTGTGGGGGGGGGTGGGGGGAACCTCGCCGGTGGTGGTGAGCATCTTCGTCAACCCGTCGCAGTTCAACGAGCGGGCCGACTTTGACGTGTACCCCCGGGACCTCGACGCGGACTGTGCGTGGTGCGACCGGCTGGGTGTGGACGTGGTCTTCGCGCCGGGGGTGGATGTGGTCTACCCGCCGGACGAGGATGTCCCGGTGGGGGAGTTGCCCGCGGTCGCGCAGGAGCCCGGGCTCGAGGACGCCCACCGGCCGGGGCATTTGGCCGGGGTCTGCCGGGTGGTGCGGCGGTTGTGTGTGCTGACCGGGGCGACGGCGGCGGTCTTTGGCGAGAAGGACTGGCAGCAACTCCAGGTGGTCCGGGCGATGGTCGAGGCCGACCGAAAGCGGGGCGGGCCGGAGGTTGAGAACGTGGGGGTCGAGATCGTGCCCGTCGAGACGGTGCGGGAGGAGAGCGGGCTGGCGATGAGCAGCCGCAACCGGTTGCTCGATGAAGCCGGGCGGCGGCGGGCGGGCGCGATCTCCCGGGCGATCCGGGAGGCCGGGGCGATTCGGTCTCCGGCCGAGGCCGAGCGGCACATGGCCGGGGTGCTCGAAGAGGCGGGGCTCGAGGTGGAGTACGCGGTGGTGCGTGACGCGGAGACGCTGGGGGAGGTCCGCCCCGGGTTTCCCTGCCGGGCGTTGGTGGCGGTGGGGGTGGGGGTGGGGGATGGGGGGGGAGGTGTTGTGAGGTTGATTGATAACGCGCCCTGGCCGAGGAGGTGGGGAGGTGGGAGGTCCGGGCGATGATCGGCGGTGTGCGCGAGCGGGCGGGGCGGGTGTAGGGGGAGTTTGCGTCGAGAGTTTCGGGTATGTGCCACGGCTCTGTGAGCCGTGCGGATCGTCGTCCGGCGTTCGCACGGCCAGAATGGCCGTGGCACACAGAACACAGTTCTGCCGGGCGCTCTACTGCTCGTGCTCGGCGTTGTACCAGTCGATGTAAGTTACAAAGTCGTTGACATCGACGACCCAGTCGAGGTCGAGGTCGGCGGCCATTCCGCCGGAGCTGTACTCGGCGATGTAGGCGGCGATGTAGGCGGCGAGGTCGGCCTCGGTCACTTCGCCGTCGCCGGTGAAGTCGCTCGCCGGGCCGGTGCAGTTGAGGTTGATGCGGTGGAGGGAGCGGGTGCGGTTGCCGGTGGTGGTGGGGGACGGGTTGGCGTTGTTGCGGGAGATGTAGGCGGCGTAGAGGGTTTGCCCGTCGGCCGAGACGGTTATGTTGTGGTAGTCGCCGAGGAGCTTTGCACCGAGGTTGTCCACGCGGACGGACTGGGGCGTGAGCCGCCACTGGCTGATACTCGGCGTGGTGTCGAAGTTGGTGATGCGGGCGTAGTAAACGTCTACCCAGTACTCGCAGTCGTTGGGGTTGGTGTCGTTGCGGTTGTCGTAGAACATGATGTTGATGCCGCCGCAGGAGTCGATCGCGATACCGGGAACCATCTGGTCGGGGTTGTAGCCGTCGGGTGTCAGCCCGAGCATGGCGTCGGTGATGTGCAGGAGGTCGGAGTTGTCGAAGGTCTCTCCGCCGTCGATGCTTTTGGCGATGAAAAGATCGGTGTTGGAGCTGTTCTCTGATGCCTTGGCATAGAACGCGACGTAGACGTGGTCCTGGAACGGGGGCTCGGGCGATCGGTCCACGGCGATCGAGGGTGCAGCACCGGCGGGGCCGTCTCTGAGGAAGAGGGGCTCCTCGCCGATTTCTACCGCCCAAACAAGACCAACGCGATCGATCCTGATCGGGTTGGTGGGGTCGTCGGGCTTCCAGCTGGCCCCGCCGTCGTCGGAGTACACGACACGGGGTTTGCCGTTGTTGTACCGCCACGTCGAGGCCGCGTGGTCCCACTCGTCGGCGATCACTTTGACAACGCGGCCGTCTTCCAGCACGCAGCGCAGCTCGCTCTGGAACACACCGATCGCGTGCATGTTCCTGGCCGAGGCACCCGACGCGAGCCGCAGCGGAGCGCTGACCACGATGGCCTGTGCAACGGCGGACGCGTTCATAACACCGGCGAACATAAGCAGGATCGCACTCGTGATGCGAACGGGGGCACAATGTAGCCGGGTGTTCATCACGGTTTGCATGATGTGTGTCCTTTCGCTTGTCGGCGGGGCCGGTCCCAACCTGTCCCGCCGACCCCGTAGAATACAACAGCCGCTGTCCTCACGCAAGCCCCGGCAGGCAAATACCGGGAATCTGCTTCGCGACGACACGCCGATCGGATAGACTCTCGAGGAAGCAAGTCTGCGCGGAGCCCAGCCATGCGAAGGACTATCCCCAAGTTCGTGCCTGCCCTGTCTGTTCTCGCCTGTTGCGCCACGGCAGCCGCGCAGACCCACTACGTCTGGCGGGCGATCAACATTCACCCACCGGAGGGGCAGAAATCGGCAGCCTACGCGATAGACGGGGGCACACCCTACGGGATGTACGAGAACGGGAACATCAACGACCACGTCGGCGTCAAATGGCCGAGGCTCGTCCCGGAGCTTATCGACCTGACGCCGGAGGGACACATCTGGTCGGAGATTCGCGGGGCAGACGGCAACAAACAGGCAGGCAAGGCACGCTCGAACCCGCCGGAGAGCTTCACCTCCGGTGCCGTGTGGTATGGCACATCGGAAAGCTTTCAGAGCCTCAACGTCGAGGAAATCAACCCACAGGTCTACTCGGTTTCCCGCGACATGATCGTCGGCGATGCCATCTTTCCCGGGCAGCGCAACGACCCGCACGCGGTTTTCTGGCTCAACGAAGACCCCGATTCGATTGTTGATCTCCACCCGCCCGAGTCCGGGTCGAGACAACGATCGTTTGCCTACGCGACCGACGGCTTCTGGCAGGGGGGTGCCGCCACCGGTCTGCACGACGGGTACAAGACCGCCGCGCTCTGGAAGGGGCTCCCGACCGAGTTCACCGACATGCACGAGTTCATCACGGGCGCCCGCGACTCGGTGATCCGCGGCATGGCCGTGGGCACGCAGGTGGGCAAGGCGCTCTTCCCGAGCACCGGCGATGACCACGCGATCGTGTGGCACGACACGGCCGAGAGCTGGATCGACATGCATCCTTCGTTTCATCCGGGGGCCAACTCGTATATGTTTGCGACCACCGGGGACATCCACGTCGGCCGCTCGAGCGGCCGGGCCGGGGTCTGGTTCGGGGACGACCCCGACAGTTTCCACGACCTGCAGCAGTACGCCCCCTGGGCCGCCAGTTCGACGGCCTACGACGTCGAGGTGTATAACGGCAAGCTCTACGTCGTCGGCTCGGCGGGCAACGGGAAAGCCCACGCCACTGTCTGGATCGGCACGCCGGTCTCCAGTGCCGACCCGGCGGTCCGCAAGACGCCGCGGGGGATCGACCGGAAGTAAGGCAGGAAGGAAGACGATTTGGGTAGACACACAACAACGGCCCGGGTCGTTCGACCCGGGCCGTCTTGTGGTTTGCGTTCCGGTTCCTGCGTTGCTCAGGCGGCCAGCCCCATCGAGTTGGAGGACTCGCCTTCGTTCCCCAGCCCCCCGCCGGTTCCCCCCACGCCGCCCCCCACACCAAGGTTGACGGTGATGTATTCCGAGGCCCCGCTGTTGAGGGTGTCGCGGTGGGTGATGAGGAAGTACGTTGCGCGTGGTGTGCCGGCGGGGATGGTGGAGTCCTTGAACTCCCGGTCCGAGGCGTTGCCGATGAGGGAGAAGGTACTCTCGCTGTCGAGCTTGCGGTGGATTGTATAGTAAGTTCCGTTGGCGGTGGTGCCCTTCCAGCGAATCCCGATCGCGCCGGAGTTATGCAGCGATGTAATAAAATCTGTTGCGACAACCGGCGGGTCCAGCGGGCTCGGGATGTTTGGCGGGTCGATCTGCGCGGCGGCGTAGACGGCGGGCCCGTCTCCGGAGGCATCGGCGAACGCTTTGATGGTGGCGATGAGCGCGGTGCCCAGGCCGACCATCGAGCCGAGGGCGTCGCGCTGGAGGACGGTCTTGCTCTTGCTTTCGGCCCGGGCGGCCTGGGCGTTGTTATATGAGACGCGCATGGCTCCGGTGAATGATGTTATATCAACCACCTGCTGGGCGGTGAGCCCGATGGCGGCGGGGTCTGCGGCCCAGACGGGGATGTGCTGCTCGAAGTATTCGAGCTGGCCGAGGATGTCGCGTGGTAGTTCGCTCATGGTGGGTGCTCCTGCGCGGGGTGGGGGTGGGGGTGGGCGTGGGGGGTGGGGGTGGTTCGGGGCCGTCCCGGGCCCTGTGCCCGCCCGGTCCCCCCGGTCCGCCCGCGTGTGTGACACTGCTATCGGGCGTGTCGGGGGGCGGCTTCAGGGCGGTCCGAAAAGAAATGCAGAGTGGGGAATGAGGAAATCGCAAAGAGCAAATGAGCAAATGGCAAAGCAGGAGGGTGACGGTCCTGCTTTGCCATTTGCTCATTTGCTATTTGCGATTTGTTCTGGTCCGGAACCGGTTCTGCGCCGATCCGCGTCGATCTGCCGCGATCCTGCCCCGATCGTGCGGGATTGGCCCGGGGCCGGCCCGCCCCGATCGGTGTCCGGCCCGCCCGAATCAACTCCTGCGCCCCGCCGCGCAGGAGCTACGCGGCGTCACTCAGGAGCTGCGCGGCGTCGCGCAAGAGCTGTGCGGCGTCGCGTAGGAGCTACGCCCCGTCCTTCAAGAGCTGCGCGGCGTCGCGCAGGAACGAAACAGCGCCACCGAGGCACCGAACCCTGTCATGCAGGAGCCGGACCTACGCTTTGCCCTGCTGCCACACTGTTCTCTGGAGACTTCCATGCTCAAGACCCCGCTGCACAAGTTCCACCTCGAATACCACGCCAAGATGGTCGAGTTCACCGGCTGGGAGATGCCGATGATGTACACCTCCATCCGCGAGGAGCACGAGCAGGTGCGCACCAGCGGCGGGGTCTTCGACGTTTCGCACATGGGGCGGGTCAAGGTGCAGGGTCGGCACGCCCGCAAGCTGCTCGAGCGGGTCTGTTCGCGGCGGATCACCGACATGCAGATCGGGCAGTGCCGGTACAGCCTGGTGTGCAACGAGCGCGGGGGCGTGCGCGACGACGTGCTGGTCTACAAGCTCGACGACGCGGACTATCTCGTCGTTGTCAACGCCTCGAACCGGGAGAAACTGCTCGGGCACTTTGAGGACGTGCGAGCCGGCGCGGTCGGTGGGGGTGAAGAGCTGAAGGTGACGATCGAGGACCAGACCGAATCGACGGCGATGGTCGCGGTGCAGGGGCCAAAGGTGATGGAGATGGTCGCCAACTTCAGCAAGGAGATCCCCGCGCTCAAGCGGTACCGGTTCACCGTCAAGAATCTGCTGGTGATGAAGGTGCTCGTCTCGCGGACCGGGTACACCGGGGAGGACGGGGTCGAGGCGATCCTTCCGGCCGGGGCCGTGAGCATGGCGCTCAAGCTGCTGCTCAAGGACGTTGACATGACGCAGGCCCAGGCCCTCATCAAGCCGGCGGGGCTGGGGGCGCGGGACACGCTGCGGATGGAGGCGGGGATGCCGCTCTACGGGCAGGAACTTGGCGAAGAGGTCTGTGCGCTCTCCTGCGGCGTGGACTTTGCGATCACGATGGACAAGCACGAGCAAGAGCGCGGCGAGCGGTTCATCGGGCAGGACGCGCTGGAGAAGATCATCGTCGAGGGCGGGCCGAGCCAGCGGATCGTGGGGCTGGCGCTCGAGGGCAAGCGGACGCCCCGGCCGGGGCACGCGGTGCTGGTATCCGGGGCCAACGGGAAGGCGATCGGGAAGGTGACGAGTGGATGCCTGAGCCCGACGCTCGGCTACCCCATCGCGATGGCGCTGGTGGACTCGGCCCACACCGAGGTCGGCACGACGCTGACCATCGACACCGGGCGGACCCAGTTGGAGGCAGAAGTTGTGAAGCTGCCGTTCTACAAGGCCGCCCGGCCCAAGCCCGCGGCGACGGGGGCGTCGGCCTGAGCGAACCGGCACCGTGGGACCGCCTTCCAGGCGGTGCACACCGGCTGGAAGCCGGTGCCACGGGGTGGTGTGCTGTTTGGGTTTTCGCATCCCTTGATTCGGTGTTTGGACGTCTCAATGCACTCGCTGAACGCCTCGATTCGGTCGTTGAACTCGGGGATTCGGTCGTTGCATCCCTTGATGCAATCGTTGAACGCATGGATTCAGCTCTTGAATCCCTGGATGCAGTCGTTGTTTCCCTTGATTCGGTCATTGAAGCAGCTGCTTCTGTCGTTGCGCTTCGAGGTTCAGCCGTTGAAGCAGCTGCTTCAATGACTGAAACGGCGTTTCAATCGTTGTTTCCCGAGGTTCGGTCGTTGAAACTCGTCCTATAAGGTTGGAAACAGCGCAGTAGGTGCGCGAAACAGAACCTAAGAGCCCGAGATCACCACGCTCAGCTGCCGCGCCCGCCAAGGTCCCTCCCGCGTTCTCACGTTGAACATGCAACGTTCTGCGTCGAACGTGCGGGCTTCTCCGAACGGGGCGTGCACGCGGACGTTCTCGACGTGCGTGCGGCCGTTCCCGCCCCGCACGCGGGCGTTGTTGGTTCCCGGACCCAAGCCCACGCCGGCGCGTCGGGTCTCTTTCCCTGCCTTTGCCTTCTTCTGCTCCCCCCTCTGTGGACTCTGTGCCTCGGTGGTGCAAACGCCTTTCTGCCTTTCCCGCAGCACACCGGCTGGAAGCCGGTCCCACGTTCCCGGACCCAAGCCCACGCCGGCGGGTTGGGCCTCTTGCTCTGCCTTTGCCTTCTTCTGCCTTCCCCCTCTGTGGGCTCTGTGCCTCTGTGGTGAAAACGCCTTTCTGCATTCACGGCAAAGGGCTCCTCGCTGGCGCGTCGGGCTCGGGATCGGACGCCGGTGGGCGCGAAGCGCGGAGGAAGGAGGCCCGGCGCTGACGCTTAGGGCTCTTTGCCGGCGCATCGGGCTCGGGAAAGGCCCCCACCGGCCGCCCGCACTCCGGGCAGTTCGCTGCATGCAGCCCGGTCAGGTCGTACCCGCAACCGCCGCGCCACCAACACCGTCCGCGCCGTCGCCGACGTCGCCCCCGCAACAACACAAACCCCCGACGCAACACCCACACCAACAACGCATAGAACAAAACATTCGCAAGCAACCCACGCCAGAGCGGGAGCAGAGGCAGGTGGAGGTCATCACCACCGATCATCCCCGGTCCTCGGAGGCTCCCCCCCGCAACGACTACCGCACCGCGAACATCCTCCGCCCAATCGAACCTCTCCCCGGTCCATTCGGGCGGTACTTCCCGTGCCCACACCTCGATCGCCAACGCACGCCAAGGCCAGCCGTACGCGGCGACGAAGTACGGCCCGGTCAGGGGCGCATAACCCAGGTAAGGCACGGCCTGCTCCGCAAACCACGGCAGCTCGGAACGCGTGTAGAACTCAATCTCAATGTCCTCCACAGACAATTGTTCCGCGTAGATGTCGACAGAGACCTCCGTCAGTCCGAATCCCAAGAACACGCGGGCAAGCCGCGCCGGCTGATGGCCTTCCTCGAACACATCCTGCCTTCTCAGCTCTTCCGGCGGCGGGGCGGTCGCCGCCACGCCCCACGCCACCGCCCACGTCAGCACCAATCCCCAGCACAAGTACACCCCCACAACCCACACGCCGCGCACCCACGCCCGACCGCGCCGCCGCGTGCCCCGGCCGCGCCGCTGCTCGCCCCGACCGCGCCGTTGCTCGCTCGAATCCCGTGCTGTGCGTTTGGTTCTGCCCATCCCGCGCAGTCTACACGCCCATGTGCCACGGCTCTGTGAGCCGTGCGGGCGGCAACCGTTCCGCCCGTGGCGGCATCGGCACGGCCAAAATGGCCGTGGCACACAAACCCCGCCCCGGCCCCGCCCCACCACGCACCGGATCATGGCCACCCAGAGCCGAAGCCATGCCACCCGGGCCCGGCGCTTACGCTTAGGGCTCTTTTCTGAGCCAGCCGCGCTGCCTCTGCGGCCTCGGCGTCCTCACGCTGCGAACTCCGCGTTCGGCATTTCTTCCCGCTGCCTTTCCCTCTGTGGGCTCGGTGCCTCTGTGGTGAAAGTGCCTTTCTGCTTCAGCGGCACCCCGGCCCGGCGCTGACGCTGAGGGCTCCTTATTGCCGGGGGGTCGTCGCGTTCTGCGTGCGCGGGGGGCTCTATCCTGTGGTCATGCCCGTGCCCCCCCACCAGCAAAGCCCCTCCCCCCACCAGCAGAACCCCGCCCCCCACCAGCGGAAATCCTCCCGCATCTATCTGGACAACGCCGCGACCAGTTTCCCAAAGCCCGAGGCCGTGCTGCGGGCGATCGTCGAGTATTCGACGCAGAACGGGGCGTCGCCGGGACGGGGGGGGTACGCCGAGGCCGTCGCCGGGGCGGCCGTGCTGCGGCGCTGCCGGGAAAGGCTCTGCGAACTCTTCGGTGCCCCGGCGTGTACCCCGCCCGAGCAGGTGATCTTCACGCTCAACTGCACCGATGCGCTCAACCTGGCGATCCACGGCACCGTCGCGTGGTGGCAGCGACACCGGCCGGAAGAGCCGGTCCACATTGTCACCACGGCGATGGAACACAACTCGGTGCTGCGGCCGCTCACGCACCTGGCTGCCCAAGGGGTAAAGGTCACGCGGGTCGGGGCTGACAGGGATGGCGTGGTTGATCCGGGCGAGGTGATCGACGCGATCCGGCCCGAGACGCGGCTGGTCGTGATGGTCCACGCCAGCAACGTGACCGGGACCGTGCAGGACGTGGGAGCGGTGGGACGGGCGTGCCGCGAACGCGGTGAGGGTGAGGGCGGGGGAGCACACCGGCTGGAAGCCGGTGCCACGGGTGAGGGTGGGGGAGCACACCGGCTGGAAGCCGGTGCCACGGGTGGGGGTAGGGGGGGTGTGCCGCTACTGGTCGACGCCGCACAATCGCTCGGGCACCTGCCGGTGGATGTCGAAGCGATGGGGATCGACTTGCTCGCGTTCCCCGGGCACAAAGGACTCATGGGCCCGGCGGGCACCGGGGGGCTCTACATCCGGCCGGGAGCTGAAGACCGAATCGAGCCGATGCGGCAAGGAGGCACGGGCAGCCGCAGCGAGAGCGACCAGCAACCGACGGACCTGCCCGACCGCTTCGAGGCCGGCTCGCACAACACGCCAGGGATCGCCGGGCTGCTGGCGGGGGTCGAGTGGGTGCTCGAACGCTCGGTCGAAGCAATCCGCCGCCACGAGGTCGGGCTGATCGAGACGTTCCTGGATGCGTTCCCGGGCGCGGCGGCGGGCTACCGGCTGCACGGGCCGACCGATCCGGCGCGGCGGGTAGGCGTCTTCGCGATCACGCATGAACGGCTGGCCCCCGGAGAGCTGGCGTTGGCGCTCGAAGCGCGGGCGGGGGTGTTGGGCCGCGCGGGGCTGCACTGCGCACCCGGCGTCCACGAAACACTCGGCACGACAGAGACCGGGGGCGCGTGCCGATTGAGCGTGGGGCCGTTCACGACGACAGAGGACATCCGCGCGGCGTGTGCGTGCCTGGCGGAGATCAGTCAGCAGGCCGGGACGCTCGCCGGTCAGGAAGACCGGGGCAGCTCGACCCATCCCGCGTCGGTATGACGCACGATCGCGCCGGTCGTGGCATAAATCACCTGCTCGGCGATGTTGGTCGCGTGGTCGGCGATGCGCTCGCACTGGCTGGCCAGCTCGTGGACCGCGAAGGCGTGGTCCACCGAGACATCCCCGGCCGCGATACGACGCTCGGCGTCACGCAGAAGCTGAGACTTGAACGCGGCGACGGTGTCCTCGGCGTCGAGCACCAGCTTTGCCAGCCTCGGGTCGCGTTTCTCGATGCTGCGGGTGATGTCGCGGAGGATGCCGGCGACGCTGTTGGTGAGCACGCGGAGGGTGTCGGGCAGCGCGTCGCCGATCCCGGCAAAGGTCGGCGCGAGCGACGCGATCGCGGTCGCGGCGTCGGCGGTGCGTTCGAGCTCGTTGTTGACCTTGACGATCACCAACATGCGGCGGAGGTCACCGGCCGAGACCGGCTCGGCGCGGCCGGCGATCTCGACGAGCAACGCCACCGTCCGCCCCTCGATCTCGATATCCACCCGGTCGATCTCGTCGTCGGCATCGACCACTGCGCGGGCGGCCTGGACGTCCATCGCAAACACTGCGTCGCAGGCGGCCTCGAAGAGCTTGGCGACGCGGTGGCTCTGCTCGACGAGGGTCTTGCTGATCTGGTCGAGCTGTGCGGCGAACCCGGCGGTCGGTGATGACATCGTGAATCCTCTCAGGAGTGAGCGGGATGGTAGTGGGGGGCGGCTGGCCAAGGCAGGAGGCGAGTGGGCAGCTGGGTGCGGGCTATCCTGCTGGGTGCATTCGACAGCGGGTGTGCCGCCCGCACAACGATACATCCACCCGGGCGACCCGGACCTCAGACCCTACCCACGGAGACAACCCATGAGCTTTCAGATCGAGCTTGTTCACGCCCGGCAGGTGCTTGATTCGCGGGGCAACCCGACGGTCGAGTGCGAGGTGCTGCTCGAGTGCGGCGCGACCGGCCGGGCGGCGGTCCCCTCGGGGGCCTCGACCGGAGAGAACGAAGCGGTCGAGCTCCGAGACGGGGACAAGGCGGTCTATATGGGCAAGGGTGTGACCAAGGCGGTGACCAACGTCATCGACCGGATCGCGCCGGCGATCGAGGGGATGGACGCCCGCGACCAGGAAGACGTGGACGCGGTGATGTGCGAGCTCGACGGCACGCCGAACAAGGCAGAACTTGGCGCCAACGCGATACTCGGGGTCTCGATCGCGACCGCAAAGGCAGCGGCCGAAGCGACCGCCCTGCCGCTCTATCGGTATCTGGGCGGCGCGGCGGCCAAGACGCTGCCGGTGCCGATGCTGAACATCCTCAACGGCGGCAAGCACGCCGACAACACCGTGGACTTTCAGGAGTTCATGATCCAGCCCTGGGGGTTCGACGACTTTGCCGAGGGGCTGCGGGCGGGGGTGGAGATTTACCACACGCTCAAGGAGGTGCTGAGCGATCGCGGGCTTTCGACAGCCGTCGGGGACGAGGGCGGGTTTGCTCCGGACCTCAAGGACAACGAGGACGCGCTGAAGATTATCGAAGAGGCGACCGACAAAGCCGGGTACCGCTGGGGGGAGCAGATCTTCGTGGCGCTCGACCCGGCGACCAGCGAGCTGTGGAACGAGGCGGAGAAAGACGGCAAGGCCGGGTACAAGTTTTTCAGTTCGACGCAGGAGATCGTCTCGTCTGACGACCTGATCTCGATCTGGGCGGACTGGTGCAAGAGGTATCCGATCCGGTCGCTCGAGGACGGGCTCGCGGAGAACGACTGGGATGGGTGGGCCAGGCTGACCGCCAAGCTGGGGGATTCGGTCCAGCTGGTCGGGGACGACATCTTTGTCACCAACCGGGAGTTTATCGAGCGCGGCGTCAGGGAACGCAGCGCCAACGCGGTACTCATCAAAGTCAACCAGATCGGGACGCTGAGCGAGACGTTCGAGGCGGTCAACTACGCGATGTCGAACGGGTTCCGGTGTGTGATGAGCCACCGCTCGGGGGAGACGGAGGACTCGACGATCGCGGACCTGGCGGTCGCGACTAATTGCGGCCAGATCAAGACCGGGGCTCCGTGCCGCTCTGACCGGAACGCGAAGTACAACCAGTTGATTCGGATCGCGGAGGAGTTGGGGGGCACCGGGCGGTACGGTTCGGGAGCGTGAGAACCAGCTGTGGCGGCCGATTCTGATCGGGATTTATTCTGTAGGCATGGAGAGGTCGTGCAAAGTCGGCGCGGGCTTTCTGCCGAGATTTGGGTGTTTGGGCAAACTGGTGAATCTGGTTCGCGGTTACCGGTACTTTTTCTCGAAATCTCCTTGCCAAACTCAAAACACTCTATTGACTGGGAATCTGTAAGTCTGTATTGTTACTGTTGTTCGGCGGGTTGACGCCTGCCGGGCAAGAGGAGAGATGAGGGAGTCGTTTCCCTCAACCCTTTGTAGAGACCTGCCTTATCCCATTCGGGAACGGCATCATTATCCCCGCGCCTGACGTGGGGGAGGAGACTTGACCATGAAGAACTTGCTCACTATCGCTGCCGTTGCTGCTCTCGCTGGTACCGCCGCTGCTCAGCCCACCGTTTTCCTTGATCTCGGCGTGATCGGTGGCGAGGGCAACTACACCTTCGACACCAACGGCTCGTTCATGACTTCCAGTCAGTCCGATATGGACACCGAGCTTGGCCTCTGGGACAACGCCGGCACCCTGCTCGGCAACGACGACGACGGCGGCAACGGCCTCTGGAGCCTCATCAACGCCGACCTCACCGCTGGCATGTACTGGCTCGGCGGCTCGGAGTTCAACTCCGATTTCGCTGACAACTGGGCTATGACCGGCACCCAGTTCGAGGGCGGCGAGTTTGGTGACATCAACCTGAACATCAACACCGTCTTCGCTGCCAGCCAGGTCGCTGGCAACCTCGACACCGGTAACGAGCCGGTCGTCTGGTTCAAGGTTACCGTCGTCCCCGCACCGGCTTCGGTCGCGCTCCTCGGCCTCGGCGGCCTGGTCGCGATCCGTCGTCGTCGCTAATCGACGCTGACAGCGGATCAACCCTGATCTGACGCAGCCGCCCGGCTTTGTGCCGGGCGGCTGTTCTTTTTGGAACCCGGCAGGAGGACGCCCTAGCATCGCGCCATGCCCCCGCCACCCCCAAGCCGCAACGCCGACGACCGTGAGCGGGTGTCGCTGCTGACGCGGATTCTCGGCGAGGGGGAGTCCCCGGTCTGGTGGTCATTGCCGTTGTTTGTGGTTGGTGGGTGCCGGGTGCGGCTGCATGTTGTGGCGGTGGTGTTCGTGCTGGCGGTGCTGGTTTACGCGGTCTGGAACGGACTGGGGCCGATCTATGTCGCGACCGGGCTTGTGGCGCTCGGGGGTGTTGTCGTGCTGCACGAGGCGGCCCGCGGGCACGCGCTCGTGCGGTGGTGCGGGCTGAGACCCACGGACGTGACGCTCTGGCCGCTGGGGGCGGTGTGGCGGTTTGAATCGGGAAACGAATCAGCCGGGCGGTCGGAGGGGAGGGCCGAGGGCCTCGGGGCGGCGGTCGGGTTGGGGGTGCTTGCCGCGGTGGGGGCTGCGGCTGCTGGAGCGGTTGTGCTGGTCATGGGGTCGGATGCCCAACTGGTGTTTGATCCGTTGCGGCCGGGCGTGGTGCTGGGAGAGATTTCCGGCTCGAGCACGCCGGCGACGATCGGGCTGGTGCTGTTGTGGCAGGTGTACGCCGCGGCGGTGTACGTGCTGGCGTTCAACCTGCTGCCGATGTTGCCTTTGGATGAGGGGGTGCTGGTACGGGCGGTGTTTGACCGCGACGGCTCGCGGGCGCTGGCGCCCCGGGTGGGGCTGCTGGTGGCGGTGGGGTTGCTGGGGGTAGGGCTGCTGACGGGGTTGCTGCTGGTGGCGGGGATCGGGCTGTGCGGCGGGGTGTACTGCTGGCACGTCTGGCAGCAGCAGCGGTTTGCGGTCGATCCGGCGGGGGTGGACCGGTGGCGGGGACTGCTGGATGCGCCGGCTGACGAAACCGGGAGCGGCGAGCCCCCAATACCAGCAGCAGACCGCGAGGATATCGAGCGGATTCTCGCCAAGATTTCGGCGTCGGGGGTCGGGAGTCTGAGCCGCGCCGAGCGACGGACGTTGCGCGAGGCGACGGCTCGCCTGCGTGACCGCTAGCATTGCCAACGACTTTGTGATCGGCTCGGGAACACGCCGATTGCGTTCTTCAGACACGGAGCGTCTGCACAGATGGGCTTAGCTGAACGCGGGTACTACAGGGACGAGCCTCGCGGGTACGGCGGGGGTGGTGGTGGTCGCGGGCCGTCGGGCGGCTTTCACTTCGGCGGCATGAACGCGCTGTCGGTCACGATGTGGCTGATCATCGTCAACGTGGCGGTGCATGTGCTGGCGAATACCGCACTGAGTCCGCAGCTGTATGAGTGGGGGCACTTCTCGACCTACGAAGGATTTCAGCGGCTGCAAGTCTGGCGGCTGGTGACGTTCCAGTTTCTGCACGATCCAAACTCGATCATGCACCTGGCGTTCAACATGTTCGGGCTGTGGGTCTTTGGCGGCATCGTGGAAGAGACGCTGGGGCGGCGGAAGTATTTTGCGTTCTACCTCGTGTGCGGCATCTTCGGCGGGCTGATGTATCTGCTGCTCAACCTCGCGGGGACGTTGCTGCCCTTTCAACTGCCGGGCTTTCTGTTTACGGACACCAAGACGCCGTTGATCGGGGCTTCGGCGGGGGTGTTCGGGGTGATTATGGCGTGCGCGTATATCGCGCCGACGATGCGGCTGCAGTTCATCCTGCTCCCGATCTCGCTGACGATGCGGACGGTGGCGTATTTCTACGTCGGGTTCGCGGTGCTGAACCTGTTGCTCGGTGGCGGCAACGCGGGGGGTGACGCGGCACACGTCGGTGGGGCGTTGGCGGGGGCGTATTTCATACGCAACTCGCACTTGCTGCTGGATTTCTTTGACGTGCTCGGCGATTCGCGGAAGCAGAAAGCCGTGGGACCGAGACGGAAAGCCGCGAAGCCGAGGGGGTCGAGGGGGCCGAAGCCGGGCAAGCCCGCAAAGCCCTCGAACGCCGCGAGCCGGCTGGCGCGTGAAGAGGCCGAGATTGACGCGATTCTTGCGAAGATTCAGGACGAGGGCATCGGAAGCCTCTCAGCCCGGGAGAAGAAGCTGCTTGCCAAGGACACGGAACGGAAACGCCGGGAGCTTGGTGGTGGTGGGGGGCATGGTGGTGGGGGTCGGGGCGGGGGTCGGGGCTGACTGTGCCTGCACCAATGCGCTTTGAGATCGCGCGTCGTTGCTCTCACTCCTCGGCAAGGGTCGGGCGGGTGACGACGCCGCACGGGGCGTTCGATACCCCTGCCTTCATGGCGGTCGGCACAAAGGGGACGGTCAAGGGACTTCTCCCCGCACAGGTCGCGGCAACCCGCACACAGGTCGTGCTGAACAACACCTACCACCTGATGCTGCGCCCCGGCGAAGAGACCATCGCCAAGGCCGGCGGGGCGCACCGGTTTATGGGGTGGCCGGGTCCGATCCTGACCGATTCGGGGGGATACCAGGCGTACTCGATGGCCGACATCAACGATGTCGATGATGAGGGCGTGACGTTCAAGTCAATCGTCAACGGCTCGCGGATCCGGCTGACACCCGAGCGTTCGATCGGGGTGCAGAACGCGATCGGGGCGGACATCATCATGGCGTTTGACGATTGCCCGCCTTCGATGGACCCGAGTGTCGGGCCGACCAACCAGACGCGGATCAGGATTGCAGCGATCCGGGACAGTATCAAGGGCGGCTACAACCACGCGGCGCGGCTGCGAGCCGCCAACGAGCGGACGGTCCGGTGGCTCGAACGCTGCAAGAAGGCTCACGCGAGGGCGGATGAGCAGGCGCTGTTCGGGATCGTGCAGGGCGGGACCGACCTGGAGGCCCGGACCTGGTCAGCCGAGCGTGTGGCGGCGATTGATTTGCCGGGGTACGCGATCGGGGGTGTCGCGGTGGGGGAGCTGCACGATGACATCGCGGGCGTGACCAGGCACACCGCAGCCCTGTTGCCGGAGGAAAAGCCCAGGTATTTGATGGGGGTTGGGTACGAGCGAGACATCGTGGCCGCGGTGCTGGCGGGGGTGGACATGTTTGACTGCGTGCTGCCGACTCGGAACGCGAGGAACGGGCAGGCGTTCGTCCGAGAAGGGACGCTGCGGTTCCGAAACGCGAGGCACGAGCAGGACTTTGGGCCGATCGAGGTCGGGTGCGGGTGCGCGGCGTGCGACCCTGCGGGGCACGGGTGGGCGACTCCGGACGGGCAGCCGTTCTGCCGGGCGTATCTGAGGCATTTGTTCATGGCGGGGGAGATGCTCGGGCCGATGCTGCTCACGCTGCATAACCTCTGGCACTTCCAGACGCTGATGTTGGACATCCGGTGTGCGATCGCGGAAGATGACTGGCCCGGGTTTGCGCAGAAGTGGCCCAGGGCGGCGGCTGCGGTGCCGGGTCAGGACGCGATTGCCTGAGCGGGTCGGCGGGGCGATTGGTGGTTGATTGATAACGGACGGATTCCAGGTCAGAATACACAAGGCGAGCTTGCCCCCTCATGCAGAACAACTCTCTCTGGTCAACGTGGACATCAACGCCCACACTCGGTTTTCTTCAGGACGGCGCTGCGTTGCCCAACAACGTGCCGGGGATTGGGAATGGATCGGGGGGAGAGACGACCGGTGCTCCCGGCGACCCGGCCGCAGCCGGCAACGCGCCACCTCCCAAGCCGTTCGGCAACTCGATCTTTATCATTTTCGCGTTGATACTGGTGTTCATGATTGTCTCGACGATGATGAGTTCGCGTCGCGCCAAGAAGCAGACCGCCGAGATGCTGGGCGGGCTCAAGCGTGGGGATCGGGTGCTGACTTCCGGCGGGATGCTGGGGACGGTGCAGGAGGTCCGCAACGACGCGGTGGTGCTGCGGATCGATGACGTGAGCGGCGCGAAGGCGCACTTCTCCAAGCGCGCGATTCAGCAGGTGGTCAAGTCGGGCAAGGGCAACGGCAAGTCTTCGGATGATGCCGACATGGAGTCGGACGACGATTTGGCTTTGGCCGACGACTGATCGGGTGTCTTTGATTCGGGCAGGTTTGTCGGGTTCGGTTTCTTTCCTCTTTCGGAGTTCGTGCAACGTATGCGAAGGTACTGGACCAAGATCACACTGGTAATCGCCCTGTTGCTTCTTGCGACATTTGCAGCGATGCCCCCGGAAAAGAAGCTGCGCCTGGGCAAAGACCTGCGCGGCGGTGTCACGCTTGTGTACTCGGTGGAGGTCCGCCCCGGCGAGAACTCCCGCGAGATTTTGGCGAGCGTGATCGACGTGCTGAAAGACCGCGTGGACCCCAAGGGGCTGTTCGAGATCTCGATGGTGCCGCAGGGGCGGGACCGGATCGAGATCACGATGCCGCTGCCGGGCGCGGACGTCAAGGCAAAGCGGGCCGAGTTTGACGCGATGCTTGACGAGCTCGACGCCGATCGGCTCCCCCCCGCACGGATCGACCGGGTGATGTCGCTCCCGGCGAGCGAGCGAGCGGCTGGGATCGAGGCGCTGGCCAACGGCGATGCGTCCAAGCGTGCGGCACTGGAACAGCTCGCGGCGAGGGCGGACGCTGCGGCGTACCAGCGGCAGGCGTTCGAGGAATCGCAGGAGCAAGGGGCAGACGACGCCACGCTGCAGAGCCTCGCGCTCGAAGCGGCGCAGGCAGAGATCGACTACGAGGCTGCCCGCGCGGCGATCGCGTCGCGTTCGTTGAGCGCCGAAGAGGTCCGCCGTGCGCTCCGGCTCTCAGACGACGGCAAGCGACTGTTCGACGACCAGACCAAAGAGCAGGTCGTGCTGCCCAGCCCGCGGCAACGGGCGCTCGACCGGCTGCGGGAGGATTATCCAGAGCAGGAATCCCGTCTGGATTCGCTTGTGGAGAAGTACAAGGAATACGAAGCGATCCGGACGACTCTCGATGACCCGGCCGACCTTGAGCGGCTGCTGCGCGCATCGGGTGTCTTGAGCTTCCGGATCACGGTGGACCCCGGGTCGATCGTCGACGAGGAGCAGATGCGCGCCGACCTGCAAGAGAAGGGCCCGCGGGCCGCCCGAGCGTCGGACATGGCGTGGTTCAAGATCAACAAGATCGACGGGTGGTACAACAACGCGGCGGGGCTCGCGGCGATCGGTCGTGACCCGTCGGGGTTCTTTGCGAGCCTTGGCGGCGACGGGTACATCGTCGAGGAGTACAACGGCGAGTACTTCATGCTCGCGTGGGACGTGCGAGGCTCGAAACTGACGCCCGACTCGAGCCGCAACTGGAAGGTCGCCAGAGCGTTTCAGAGTGCCGACCAGATCGGGCGGCCGGCGATCAGCTTTATCATGGACCCACGGGGCGCGTCGTTGCTCGGCGAGCTGACCGAAGCGCACGTCGGGGACAGCATGGCGGTGCTGCTCGACGACGAGATCTTTACCGCACCGAACCTGAACAGCCGCATTTCCCGCAACGGGCAGATCATGGGCGACTTCAGCCCGACCGAACTCGCCTACATCATCCGGGTGCTCAACGCCGGTTCGCTGCAGAACAAGCTCTCGTCGACGCCGATCAGCCGGAACGCGATCGGGCCGGAGCTCGGGCTGGACTACCTGAAGAAGGGCCTCGGGGCCGGCATCATCGCGTTGATCAGCGTGTCGTTGTTCATGGTTGTGTACTACTTCCGCTGCGGGCTTATCGCGGTGCTGGGGCTCTCGTGCAACGCGCTGCTGTTGATGGGCGCGATGTCGGCGCTCTCGGCGACGTTCACGCTGCCGGGCATCGCGGGGATCATTCTGACGTTTGGTATGGCGGTGGACTCGAACGTGCTGATTTTCGAGCGAATCCGTGAGGAGCTGCGCGAAGGTCGGGACATGAAGGCTGCGGTGCGGCTTGGGTTCTCCAAAGCGATGTCGTCGATTGTGGACGGCAACGTCACGAACCTGATCGTGTGTATCGTGCTGGCAAACGTCGGGACGCAGGAGATCAAGGGCTTTGCGATCACGCTTGGCGTGGGTGTGCTGACGACCATGTTCTCGGCGTTGGTGATCAGCCGGCTGGTCTTTGCCGTGCTCATCGAGCTGAAACTGATGACGCGTATCCGGATGCTTCCCTCGGCGGTGCCAGCGATCGAGCGGGCGTTCGAGCCGAATATCAACTGGCTCGGACTTCGGTGGATCTTTGTCGTCGTCTCTTCGATCTACATGGGCCTTGGCGTGTACATGATCGTCGTGCAGCGCGGCGAGTTGATGGACACCGAGTTTCGAGGCGGGACGCAGGTGACACTGCAGTTCAAGCTCGATGCTTCCACGCTCGACGACCCGGAAGATCGCG
Source organism: uncultured Phycisphaeraceae bacterium (assembly GCA_964394895.1). Classification (GTDB taxonomy): domain Bacteria; phylum Planctomycetota; class Phycisphaerae; order Phycisphaerales; family UBA1924; genus PNC22. Next base: position 30,028 of record CAYMZJ010000019.1, read on the forward strand.
TCACGCTGACCCGGCAGGAGGTCGAGGACGCGGTGATGGAGATCGCCCAATCGGCAGATCCAGAATCGCCGCTGGCGGACCTCGTGAGTGCGCAGGTGCTCCCGCTCGATCCCGATTTTTCGGGTGTGCGATCGGACCGGTTCATGATCAAGAGCGTGGTGACCGATGAGCAGACGGTTGTTGATGCGCTGACACGGGCGTTCGCCGATCAACTCGACAACCGGCCGCCGCTGACCTTTACCGGCCAGCGGGAGGAAGAGGTCAACCTCGCGCCGGTCTTCCCGTTGAGTAACCCGCGCGGGTTGCTCGGGCCGGATATCAACCGACCGCGCTATCTGGACAATGTGAGCGAGTTCACCGGCGGCGTAGCGATCCTGCTCGAAAATCTTGACCCCAAGCCGACGGTGTGGGGGCTCCATGCCCGCCTGGATCGGCTGCGTGATCAGCAGGACTATTCAGACACCGCAGGCCGGATCGTCGATATCCGTGTGCTCGAGGGCACCGACGACGCGATCGAGGTCGCGGTCATCCTCGTGCGCGACCCGGCGATCGACTACCTGCAGAACGAGGTGGTCTGGGAGGCAGACCTTGCAGAGCGTGAGTGGTCTCTTGTGCGCGATGCGCTCGGGCAGACCACCACGCTGGCGAGTGTGCAGAGTTTCAGTGCCGCGATGGCGGGGACGTTCCGCGCCAAGGCGGTGGTGTCGGTTGTTCTTTCGCTGATGCTGATCCTGATTTATGTGTGGGTGCGGTTCGGCTCGGTGCGATACTCTCTGGCGGCGATCGCGTGCCTCTTGCACGACCTCCTGACGTGTATCGGACTGATCGCGCTGGCCGAGATCGTGTACAAAATGCCCGCGGCGCAGAGTGTGGTTGCGGTGCTCGGCATCCAGCCGTTCAAGATCGACCTCAACATGGTCGCGGCGTTGCTGACGATCATCGGGTATTCGCTCAACGACACCATCATCGTCATGGACCGCATCCGTGAGATGAAGGGCCGGCTCCCCTACGCGACCGACAAGATCATCAACCGCTCGATCAACATGACGATCAGCCGGACGGTGATCACCTCGGGCACCACGCTGCTGGCGGTGTTCATCCTCTACATCTTCGGCGGCGAGGGTGTCCGCGGCTTTGCGTACGCGATGCTCATCGGGGTCGGCGTGGGGACGTACTCGTCTATCGCGGTCGCAGCCCCCTTGGTCTGGCAGCGTGGGCACCGCGAGCAGGACGAAGAGCAGGACAAAGCGTCGGCGACCGGCATCACCACGACCTGACGGAGGAGCCCGCGATGAGTGTCGCCAGCGCCCGAGTCGGAGCCGGGTTTCTCGCGTTGGTAGCGGTGTGGGTGGGTGTCTACTGGATGTGGGAGCCGTCGGACACGCCGAGGCTGTCGTTTGCGGCAGAAGACGAAAGAGAAGACGCCGCGATCGTCGAGCCCGTCCCCGACGGGGGGGCGATCGACCCCGAGCCCGCGGCTGACACGCTGACGAATCCGGCTCTCTCTGTGCACAGAACGGATGATGCGGGCAGCGCCGGTGATTCGCTTTCGCCGCCGCCGTTTCAGGAGTATTCGGTGCGGGCCAACGACACGTTCGAGCGGATCAGCCGACGGTTCTATGGCACGATCCGCCACGCGGGCGCGATCGCAGCGGCCAACCCGTTTGTCAGCCCGACCTCGCTGCGGGTCGGGCAGGTGTTGCGGGTCCCGGCTTCTCCCGACAACGTGCAGGGCAAACCGGCGGCGGGCGAAGAGACCGACCTGCCCGATCCGGAGTTTCTCGAGTACGTGGTGGTGGGTGGTGACAATCTGTCAACGCTCGCCCAGCGGTTCTACGGCAGCCTCCGCTACGCCGACGTGATCTTCAACGCCAACCGCGACAGCATGGACAGCATCGACGATCTGCGGATCGGGCAGACGCTCCGTATCCCCTCCCGGGCCAACGTACTCGGGGAGGACGGCGAGGAATGAGACCATGAGACGATCCTGCACGACACAACACCCCGGAGCGTTCGCGTGAACATCAAGCGCATTCTTATCACCGGCGGCGCGGGGTTCCTCGGCTCGCACTTGTGCGGCCGGTTGGTCGCCGCCGGGCACGACGTCATCTGCCTGGACAACCTGTTCACGAGCCAGAAGTCGAACATCGTGCACCTGCTGAGCAAGCCCAACTTCGAGTTTATCCGGCACGATGTCACGCACGCCTTCTGGCTCGAGGTTGACGAGATCTACAACCTCGCGTGCCCGGCGGCGCCGGGGCATTACCAGTACAACCCGATCAAGACGATGAAGACCTCGGTGCTCGGCGCGATCAACGTGCTGGGGATCGCCAAGCGCTGCCGCGCCAAGGTGCTGCAGGCCTCGACCAGCGAGGTGTATGGCGACCCGGACGTGCATCCTCAGCCCGAGAGCTACCGGGGCAACGTCAACCCCATCGGCCCGCGGGCGTGTTACGACGAGGGCAAGCGCGCGGCCGAGACGTTGTTCTTTGACTACCACCGGCAGAACGGGGTCAACATCCGGCTGGTGCGGATCTTCAACACCTACGGGCCGCGGATGCACCCCTTCGACGGGCGGGTCGTGTCAAACCTCATCCGCCAGGCGATCAACGGCACCGACCTGACGGTCTTTGGCGACGGGTCGCAGACGCGGTCGTTCTGTTACGTCGATGATCTGATCGACGGGCTGATTGGGATGATGAACGGCGCGGACAGCTTTGTCGGGCCGGTGAACCTTGGCAACCCGCATGAGTTCACGGTGCGGCAGCTGGCCGAGCTGGTGCTCGAGCTGACCCAGAGCGGGTCGGAGCTGATCTTCAAGGACCTGCCCGAGGACGACCCCCGGCAGCGGTGCCCGGACATCTCGCTGGCAAAGGCCGAGCTTGGGTGGGAGCCTCGCGTCGAGTTGCGGGAGGGGTTGGCGCGGACGGTCGAGTGGTTCCGGTCGATCGACTTTGCCGACTACCGGGCGCCGACGCCGAACTATTGACCGGGGGCGGGCGTGGGGGCGGGCGTGGTGGGGGGCATAGGCTGGGCCATGCACATCGCACTCACGGGCGTCTCGGGGTTTATTGGTTCGGCGATCGCGCGGCATTTGCACGCCGCGGGGCACACGGTGACTGGGCTGGTGCGGGAGACCAGCCGCCGCGACCATATCGAGGCGTTTGTCGAGCGCTTCGTCGTCGGCCCCCACGACGATGAGACGTGCTGGGACGAGTTTCTTGACGGCAGCGACTGTGTGATCCACAACAGCGTGGACTGGGAGCCGCTCAAGGCAAAGCCGGTTGATCTCGACGGGCACTTGCGGTCAAACCTTGACGCCTCGATCCGGTTGCTGCACGCTTCTTCGCCGAGACAGTTCATCTTTGTGAGCACGATCGCGGTGCACCACGACATGCTCGAACGTGAGCGGGCTCCTGACGGGACCAACCTTATTACCGAGGACCACCCGCTGCGGCCGTCGCGGTTGTACGGGGCGTACAAGGCGGCGGTCGAGGCGCACCTCTGGGCCGAGCATTTCGGGGGGGACAGAAACACTTCGGCGGTGCGTCCCTGCGCGGTCTATGGCGTGGACCCGAACCTCGAGCGGTCGCACGGGTACGGGATCGTCCGCGAGCTGCTCGAGACCGGGCGCTGCGACAGAGCGGGCGGGGGCAAGTATGTCCATGTTGATGACGTCGCGGCGGTGATCGGGGCAATCGTCGGGAATGACGCAGCGGCGGGGCGGCCGTTCAACCTGGTCGATTGCTACGCGCGGCACGCGGACTGGGCGTTGATGGCGGCGGGGGTGTTGGGGCTTGATCCCGACCGTGTCACGATCGACACCTCGAGCCCGGCCCTGCCGCGGAACTCGTTCAGCAAGGCGGCGGTGGAGTCGTTGGGTGGGGGTGGGGGTGGGGGTAGGGGCGGACACCGGCTGGAAGCCGGTGCCACGGGGCACGCGGGGATCCGGGCGTCGCTGGAGGAGCTGGTCACGGCGATGGGCCTCGATTCTGGGGGAAATGCCCGGTAAGATGGGGAATACAGGCCGTTTTCTGCTCCGCAACACGGCCATTGTGCTTCAGAACACGGCCATTGTGCTTCACAACACGGCCATTGTGCTCTGCAACACGGCCATTCTGTTCTGCAACACGGCCATTCTGTTCCAGAACACGGCCATTCTGTTCCAGAACACGGCCATTCTGTTCCAGAACACGGCCATTCTGTTCCAGAACACGGCCATTGTGCTCCGCAACACGGCCATTCTGTCCCGCAACACAGGAGGTTTACTCCATACCAGGCGGGGTGTGGGGGGTGTGCGCTCGGAGAGAGGGTGTGGTACCTTGGTGGGCGTGCCTTTGGTGTCCTTTTCCCGGAGAACCTGCTCATGCGTCTGAAGTCCGTTGTTGTGTGTGTTGCTGTGGTGGTGTTGGGCCTGGCACCCGGGGCGATCCCCCCCACGTCGGCCGGGTGGCAGCCCGAGGAGCCGACCGCAGTGGGCGGAGGAACGGCTGGGAAAGAGAGTGGGGGAGAGAGTGGGGGAGAGGTTCCGTTCTCTGTCACCCACCACACCACGACCCCCACGACCAGCGGCGGGGAGACGTTTGACTACACCGTGACCGCCGGGCGGATGGTGTTGCCTGATTACGAAGGCAAGCCTCGGGCGGACGTGTTCTTTATCGCGTACATCCGCGACGCGGACGCCGCGAGCGATAGCGCGGACGCGGCCGACCGCCCGATCACCTTTGCCTACAACGGCGGCCCCGGCTCGTCGAGCGTGTGGCTGCACCTTGGAGGGCTCGGCCCCAAACGGGTGGACATGGGGGCCGAGGGCTTCCCGCCCAAGCCGCCCTACCGGTTGCTCGACAACGAGCACGGCTGGCTGGACTTCACCGACCTGGTCTTCATTGATCCGGTCGGGACCGGGTACAGCCGCCCGGCCGAAGGAGAGAGCAAGTCGCAGTTCCACGGGCTCGACGAGGACATCTCGTCGGTTGGGGACTTCATCCGCCTGTGGACGACGCAGAACGAGCGCTGGCGGAGCCCCAAGTTCCTCGCCGGCGAGAGCTATGGCACGACCCGCAACGCCGGGATGGCGAGGTATCTGCAAGACACCCACGGGATGTTTCTCAGCGGGATCGTGATGATCTCGGCGGTGCTCGATTTCCACACTGTGCGGTTCAACGACGGCAACGATACGCCGTACTGGTTGTTCCTGCCGACCTACGCCGCGACGGCGTGGTACCACAACGCGCTCGACGACGACCTGCAAGCCACGCCTCTCCGTGAGTTTCTCGACGAGGTCGAGGCGTTTGCCGGGAACGACTATCTGGTGGCGCTTGGCAAGGGAGCCGCGCTCGACCCGGCCGACCGCGCGCGGATCGTCCGCACGCTCTCCCGCTACACCGGTCTGAGCGAGAGCTTCGTCGAGCGGGCCGACCTGCGGCTGAACATCTCACGGTTTACCGAAGAGCTGCTGCGGGATGAGGGGGTTATCGTCGGGCGGCTCGACAGCCGGCTCCGCGGCCGCGACGCCGACCGCAACGGCACGCGGCCGGGCTTTGACCCGAGCATGGAAGCGCTCGACGGCCCCTACGCGGCCCTGCTCAACGACTACCTCCGCACCGATCTGGAGTATGAGAGCGACCACCCCTACGAGATCCTCACCGGGCGGGTCCACCCGTGGAGCTACGACCGGTTCACCAACCGGTACGTCAACGTTGCCCCGCGACTCCGCGACGCGATGCTCAAGAACCGCAACCTGCGGGTGCTGTTTGCCAGCGGGTACTACGACCTGGCGACGCCCTACTTTGCAACCGACTACACGATCGACCACATGGGGATCGACCCCGACCTGCGCAGCAACATCCGCACCGAGTATTACGAAGCCGGGCACATGATGTATATCCGCGAGGTGGAACTGGCCCGGCTGCGGACGCACGTTGCGTCGTTCTACGCAGACACCCTCGCCGCCCCGGCCGCCCCGCAGCCCTGAGCGGTGAAGAGCGATTCGCGGTACACTCCCGTCGTGGCACACGTCAACCGCCAGACACTCCTCATCACCGACGGCGGGTTGCCCGCGCTTGTCGCTGCGGCGATCGAGGCCGAGCGGGCGGCTTCGGCGGACGGGAATGGTGGGGGGGGGGGACACCGGCTGGAAGCCGGTGCCACGGGTGGGGGGAAGAGTGGGGGGAAGAGTGGGGGTGGGGGGGCGCTGCTGATGCCTTGGGTGACCGACCCGACGCTCGCTGACGCTCAGCTCGCGGCGGTCTCGTCACAGGCACGGTTTCTGCGGCATGAGTTGCTCGAACCCGCGCCGATCCGCGAGTTTGCAGCGGGAACGTCGCCGGCATTTCTTGATTCGCTCGGGCTGCTGGTGGCGGTAGAAGTGGCACGGGCCAACGGCTGCGGGCGGATCATCTGGCCGACCCACACGCATTCGACCGACGACACGCTCGCCAGCGAGATCGAGGGCATCGCCGCGTCGGTGGACCGGGCGTTGCTCGTCGAGCGACTGGCGATGCTGGATGTCACCACTCCCGGCGAGTCTGCGGGGGCCGACGACATCACGATCGAAACCCCGCTGGTGGACCTGACCGATGCGCAACTGGCCGACCTGGTGGTTGATCTCGACGCTCCAGCGTATCTGTGCTGGTGGTGGAGGAGCGTGCCCGGGGAAGCCGCCGAGCGCATTGCCGAAGGGGAACGTGCCGCGTGGAAGCGGGCGTTACACGGTGCGGGGTGGGTCTCGGCTTCCCCCGGCGTGCAGATCAACGCCCCTGCCCCGACGGCATCTGCTCCGGGACCATCCGATCGGATCGATCGCTCCCCGATGGGCTAGGCAGTCGGACGGTCCATAGACTTGCCCCCTATGACCGAACACGCCACAGCCGTCGCCCGCGCCCCGTTCTCCCCCGTCACCGTCCGTGTCGGCGATGTTGATCGCTGGTCGAAGACGATCATCCCGACGCTGCGCGACGCCCCCGCCGAAGCAACCACGCCGAGCCATCAGCTCCTGCTGCGGGCGGGATACATCCGGCAGGTCGCGGCGGGGGTGTACGACTACCTGCCGCTGGCGTGGCGTTCGCTGCGAAAGATCAGCCGGATCATCCGCGAAGAAATGAACGCCGTGGGGGGGAGCGAGATGCTCATGCCCGCGATGGCGCCGCGCGAGATCTTCGACCAGACCGGGCGCGCAGAGGACTACGGCGACGACCTGTTTCAACTTACCGACCGCCACGGCAGGGCGACCGTGCTCGGCCCGACGCACGAGGAAGTCATCACCGACTTCCTCCGCCATGCGGTGACCAGCTACCGCCAGCTGCCGCTGGTTTTGTACCAGATCCAGAGCAAGTTCCGCGACGAGGTCAGGCCGCGGGCCGGGCTGCTGCGTGGGCGCGAGTTCATCATGAAAGACGCCTATTCGTTCCACCTCTCGATCGAGGGCAAAGGCGGGCTCGACGAGACGTACGACGCGATGTTCCGGGCCTACTCGAACGTGTTTACGCGGTGCGGTCTCGACTTTACCGCGGTCGAAGCAGAAGCCGGCCCGATCGGCGGCTCGGCGAGCCACGAGTTTATGGTCAACTGCGAAACAGGCGAGGATACGATCCTGCGCTGCCCGGTGTCCGGCTATGCCGCGAACGTGGAGAAGTGCGAGATCGGCGAACGAGCGTGGTCGTTTGATGGCGATGCGGGAGCGCCCTTGACCAAGGTCCACACGCCGAACATGCCGGGAATCGAGGGGGTTGCGGCCCACCTGGGCGTGACCGCAGCGGGCATGTTGAAGACCGTCGTACTCGAACCCGCTCCGGGTGTCGAGAGCGGGGGGATTGACTGGGTGCTCGCGGTGGTGCGTGGCGACCATGAGGTCAACGAAGGCAAGCTCCGTGATGTCGTCGGCTTCAAAGCCGTGCTCGCCGATGAGAAGCGGGCGCGGGCTGCGGGCTTTGCGATCGGCTATGTCAGCCCGCTGTCAGGAGCGTTGACAGCAGGGAAGAGCGTCGTCGTTGTCGACCCAGACGCGGCGCAGGGCAAGACCGTCTGGGCAACCGGCGCCGACGCGCCCGACCACCACGTCACCGGGTTCAACTGGTCGCGCGAGATGGCGACAGCGCTCGCGGACCCGAGTTATGTAAAGGTCGCCGAGATTCGCAACGCCGTGGTAGGTGACCCCTCACCGAGGGAATCGGGCGCGGTCCTGGTCGAACAGCGGGGGATCGAGACCGGGCACATCTTCAAACTCGGCTGCAAGTATTCCGACGCGATGGGGTTCCACGTCATGGACGAAACGCAGAAACGGCGGAGCGTCATCATGGGGTGCTACGGCATCGGGGTCAGCCGGACCATGGCGGCGTGTGTCGAGATGAGCCATGACGACAGCGGGATAATCTGGCCCGCTTCCATCGCGCCGTACCACGTTCACATCGTGCTGATGAAGCCCAACGACGCCGAACACGCGGCTGTGGCCGAACAACTTTCAGCCCAACTCAGCACCGCCGGGCTCGACGTGCTGATCGATGATCGAAAGGAACGCCCAGGCGTCAAGTTCAAGGACGCCGACCTGATCGGCATGCCGATGCGGCTCACTATCGGCGCCAAGGCGCTCGAAGCGGGCGGGGTCGAGTGCAAAGCCCGATCAGACCCCGGCAAGGGTGAGGTGGTGCCAATGGATCAGGTGTTGGAGAGATGCCTGTCGGCGCTCACAACATGAGGCGCGGCGCCAAAGTACATCATGTTCTGGGCCGAGTGGCGGGCGTCTTGCTGTTTCTGGGGCAAGTTTCGCAAGGGGGTTTCCGCGGCACGAAACCTGAGAGTTCGTACTAGTTATACATAACATGTATTATAGGACTTTGGATATACTATGAACTTTCTCCCTCTTTCAGCGATGACCAAGATCATAGCCATCTGGACGATGACCGCTGTTGTCACGCTCATGCTCGCGTGCAACCAGATCCGCACGCCCGGGATCGAGCAACTCGGGTCGGCACCAAGCGGGCCCGGCCAAAGCGTCAACCCCGGAATCAACGAGCCGTACTTTCGTACGGACCTCAACCCCGAGACCTGGGCGCAGCGCTTCGAGGTGGAAAGCCGCGAGATCTACGCCGCCCGGCACGCGATCGCCGACGCCGTGGGGCTCTCACCCGGGATGCGGATAGCCGATGTCGGGGCGGGCACCGGCCTCTTCGTCCCGCTCTTTGCCGAGCGGGTCGGACAGAGCGGAAAGGTCTACGCGGTAGACATCGCCCCCGCATTTGTATCTTACATTGAACGCCTGGCCCGTCGCGACGGACTGGAGCAGGTCGAGGCAAGACTTTGCCGCGAAGACTCTATAGATCTTCCCGACAAATCGGTAGACATTGTATTTGTGTGCGACACGTACCACCACTTTGAATATCCCGCCGCATCGCTCGCGTCGATCCACCGTGCTCTCGTTCCCGACGGAGAACTTGTGGTGATCGACTTCCAACGAATACCCGGCGTTTCATCGGAGTGGATTCTCGATCATGTACGGGCGGACGAGGGCACTGTGATCAGTGAAGTTCAGCAAGCCGGCTTTGCGTTGGTTGAAGAAATGATCATCAAAGGTCTCGACGACGACTACGCCTTGCGTTTCAGGAAAGAGAAATGAACGACATGCTCGTGCTTGATGGTTTGCCGTTGTCGATCGCAGACGTGCTGTCGGTCGCGACCGGCCGGAGGCGTGTGGGACTCAAGGACGCTGCCCACTCGGCTATGTCCCGGTCACGCGGCGTGGTCGAGGATGCGTGTTCGGTCGACGCCCCCCGCTACGGGATCAATACCGGATTCGGCTCGCTGAGCAAGAAGAAGGTCCCCCATGACGAGCTTGCCCAACTCCAGAGAAACTTAGTTCGCAGCCACGCCGCGGGCCTCGGGCCGCATCTTTCTGTCCCGATCGTTCGGGGGATGATGTTCATCCAGGCCGCGTCGCTCGCACGTGGCGTTTCGGGGATTCGGCCGGAGGTTGTGGACAAGATTCTGGCGCTGCTCAATAACGACATCACGCCCGCGGTGCCCGAGGTCGGTTCGGTCGGCGCCTCCGGAGACCTCGCCCCGCTCGCCGCGGCGGCGCTCACGCTCATGGGTGAGGGAGAGGCCTATCGCCGGGGCGCTCTCTGCCGGGCGGATGATGCTCTCGCCGAAGCCGGGATAGAACCCGTGACCTTACAAGCAAAGGAAGGTCTCGCCCTCATCAACGGCACACACCTGATGGCTTCGCGGGCCGCGTTGTTATGTGATGACTTCGAGCGGTTGTTCTCGGCTGCGATCGCGGCGTGCGGCATGTCGATCGACGCGGCGATGGCGACCGATGCTTTCCTCGATGCGAGGGTTCATAAGGTTCGAAACCAACCCGGACAGGCCGATGTCGCGGTGGCGCTCCGCGAGATGCTCCGGGGCAGCCAGATCATCCCCTCCCACCGCGACGACGACCCACGTGTGCAGGATCCCTACTCGTTCCGGTGCGCCCCCCCGGTGCTCGGGGCCGCATTGGATGCTGCGAGGTACGTCAAACGGGCGGTCGAACAGGAGCTCGGCGGCGTCACGGACAACCCGCTTGTCTTTGAGGATGGTGATATAATATCCGCTGGCAACTTCCACGGCATGCCCCTCGCGATTCCGTTGGACACGCTTGCGATTGCACTCTCCCATATCGCGGGGATCAGTGAGCGGCGTACGTTCGCCATGCTGGCGGCGGCCGACCCCGCTTCAGGCCTGGTTCCTTATCTTGCATCAAAGCCGGGCGTACAATCGGGGCTGATGATTGTGCAGTACACGGCCGCGGCGTGTTGTAACGAGATCATCGGGCTCGCCAACCCCGCGAGTGTGGCGAACATTTCGACCAGCGCGGGGATCGAGGACTACAACTCGTTCGGACCCCGGGCAGCCGCCAAAGCCGAGCGGGCCCTTTCGCTGACTCGGTCGGTCGTGGCGATCGAGCTCTTGTGCGCGGCACAGGGCATCGACCTGCACCGCCCGTTGCGGTCCGGAGACCGCGTCGAACGCCTCTACACCGCGATCCGAGAGCGTGTGCTGACTCTGGTTGACGATCGGCCACAGACCCCGGACATCGAGGCGATCACCGCACTGCTTGATTCCGAGGACATCGGCGCGGTGCTTCCCCCCCCGCTGCTTTAGCAAACTCTGCCTGCCGGGCGGGCCGCAGTCGGGATCACACCTCTTGTACCCCGGGTTCTGGCGCGATACGCTGCAGTATTCCACAAGACCCTCGCGTGAACGGAGATCCTTATCTTGACTATACAGACGAACACCGAGAGCAGAATGGTCCGCGCCCCGCGCGGCATCGAGCGCACCTGCAAGACTTGGCAAGCCGAGGCCGCGATGCGCATGTTGATGAACAACCTCGACCCCGAAGTTGCTGAACACCCGGAGAAGTTGGTGGTATACGGCGGCCGCGGTCAGGCTGCGCGATCATGGCCGGCGTTCGACGCGATCGTCCGCTCGTTGCAGGACCTCGCGGCGGACGAGACGCTGCTGGTGCAGTCCGGCAAGCCCGTGGGTGTGGTGCGCACACACACCGACGCGCCGCGGGTGCTGATCGCCAACTCTAACCTGGTCCCCCACTGGGCGACGCAGGAACACTTCGATGAGCTTGCCGCCAAGGGCCTCATTATGTACGGCCAGATGACCGCCGGGTCGTGGATCTACATCGGTACGCAAGGCATCCTGCAGGGAACCTATGAAACGTTTGCCGAGTGCGCCCGCCAGCACTTCGGCGGCTCGCTCGCCGGTCGGGTCTGCGTCACCGCGGGTTGCGGCGGGATGGGCGGTGCCCAGCCGCTCTCGATCACGCTCAACGGCGGGGTCTGCCTGCTGGCTGATGTTGATCACTCGCGGCTCGACCGCCGCGTTGCCGACCGGTACCTCGACGAGATCGTGACCGAGCTCGACGACGCGATCGACCGCGCGGTAGAACAGGCGAGCAAGAAACACGCCCGCTCGATCGGGGTCCACTGCAACGCCGTCGAGCTGCTCGAAAGGCTGCTCGAACGAGGCATCACACCGGATGTCTTGACCGACCAGACCAGCGCCCACGACCCACTCGAAGGCTATGTGCCCGTTGAGTATTGTTTCAAAGAAGCGGCCACCGCCCGCGCAGCCGATCCGGCGCATTATGTCGAGCTCGCCAACGCGAGCATGGAGCGGCACGTCCGGGCGATGGTTGAGTTGCAACGCCGCGGCGCGGTAACGTTTGACTACGGCAACAATATCCGCCAGCGCGCACTCGACCACGGGTTCGCCGACGCCTTCAGCTTCCCCGGCTTTGTGCCGGCGTTCATCCGGCCGCAGTTCTGCATCGGGCGCGGGCCGTTCCGGTGGGTGGCGCTCTCGGGCGACGCGCAGGACATCTTCGTCACCGACCACGAGTTGCTGAAGCTCTTCCCCGAGAACGGGGCAACAGGTGGGGGCCTCCGCCGCTGGATTCTTTCCTGCCACGCCAACCCGGACGCCCTGCTCGCGGGCGACTTTGCCAGCTGCGCGCCGGCATTCGGCTTTCAGGGTTTGCCGGCGCGCATCTGCTGGTTGGGATATGGTGAGCGGGACAAGGCCGGGCTGCTCTTCAACCAACTCGTCGCCGACGGCCGTGTCAAGGCTCCGCTGGTCATCGGCCGCGACCACCTCGACTGCGGCTCGGTCGCCAGCCCCAACCGCGAGACCGAGGCGATGCGGGATGGCTCCGACGCGATCAGTGACTGGGCGATCCTCAACGCGATGGTGAATGTTGCAAGCGGGGCGAGCTGGGTGAGTTTCCACCACGGCGGCGGCGTGGGGATCGGGTTCAGCCAGCACGCCGGGCAGGTGATCGTTGCCGACGGCACCCCCGAGGCCGCCGTGCGGCTCGAACGAGTTCTTACAAACGACCCAGCGATGGGCGTCTTCCGACATGTTGATGCGGGGTACGAGGACGCCGAACGGTGCGCCGACGAACGCGGGGTGCGGGTGCCGATGCGGGAGTAGGTGGATATGCAATGATCTTAGAATCGGAGAAATCGCCTGCCATGCCAAGTTTGTTTGAACGAGCAGCGAAGAGGAAGGTCGCCAGGTTGCTGGGATGCTATGAGTCGGCGGGCTCGCGCTGGTCGCGTTTTTTACGACGACCACCCTCTGCGAGTTCCACGGCCTCGCTGAACAGCCGGTGGGGTACCGGAGGTAGGTTGTATGAGGGGGGCGCCCATCAGCACCATCCACCAACCGCGACAGCTCGCCCATCCCCCACATGCAAAGAACCCTCCCAGAATCCCAATAAACCCTGATGCCCAAGGACCAATCCACCAACTTCGTGCTGTGTCTCTCTGTCGGCGTGGCTCTGGGAACCTCTCTCGGGACAGCGTTCGGTGCCGCCTTCGACAACGTCGTCCTCGGCGTCGCCATAGGGCCCGGCATCGGGATCGCTCTTGGTTTCGCCGCCTATCTCCTGCTCCAGGCCAATCGATGCAAGCCCGACACCTGCCCCCACTGCGGCTACTCCTCCAAGGACCTCCCTACCGATACCTGCCCGGAGTGCGGCAACAGTCTCAGCACTCCACCGCCCTCTGACCCGTTTGATTTCTGATCTCTGCCACACGCAACGCATGAGCCGAACAGGCCGAGACCCTCGAGTCTCGGCGGATAGCACTGCTGACACCTCCCGGCCTGTGGCTGCGGTGGCTTGTCCACCCGTGGCGTGTAGGCACGCGAAGGCAGGCTCACCGTGGTGATCTGCCCCTCACCGAACTCACAGCACGCCACGACATCCCCATCACCCAACTCCTCGACATCCTCGATGCCCGCCGCCGCTTTCCCTACCCTCCCCGCGGAGGTTCTCCATGCCCACACTGTTCGACCCCATCCGCATCGGCGAGTTCGACCTGCCCAACCGCGTCGTCATGGCACCGCTCACCCGGTGCCACGCGCCCGGGCGTGTTCCCACCGTCCTCATGGCCGAGTATTACGCCCAGCGCGCCAGCGCCGGGCTCATTCTCTCCGAAGCAACCTCCGTCACCCCCATGGGCGTCGGCTATGTCAACACCCCCGGCATCTGGTCAGATGAACAGGTCGAAGCCTGGAAGCCAATCACCGCCGCCGTCCACGAGCGCAGCGGGTGCATCCTGCTCCAACTCTGGCATGTCGGGCGCATCTCCCACCCTGACTTCCTCGACGGCAAAGACCCCGTCGCGCCCAGCGCCATCGCCGCCCCGGGTCACATCAGCCAGCTCCGCCCCAAGCGGCCCTTCCCTGCGCCCCGCGCCCTCGAAGCCGCCGAGATCCCCGCCATCATCGACGCCTACCGCCAGGGCGCACTCAACGCCCAGCGCGCCGGGTTCGACGGCGTCGAGATCCACGGCGCCAACGGCTACCTGCTCGACCAGTTCCTGCAAAGCTCCACCAACACCCGCACCGACGACTACGGCGGCCCGATAGAGCGCCGCGCCCGGCTCATGCTCGAGGTCGCCGACGCGTGCGTCGAGGTCTGGGGCGCGGGCCGCGTGGGCATGCACCTCTCCCCCCGGGCCGACATGCACGGCATGGGTGACACCGACCCCGCCACCACCTTCGCCTACGTCGCTCGCGAGTTGGGCCAGCGCGGGCTCGCCTTCCTCTGCGCCCGCGAGCACCTGGGCGACGACCGCCTCGGCCCGGAACTCAAGCTCGCTTTTGGCGGCCACTACATCGCCAACGAGGGCTTCACCCGCGACACCGCCCGGGCGACCGTCCAGGCGGGCGAAGCTGACGCCGTCGCGTTCGGCAAGCTCTTTATCGCCAACCCCGACCTGCCGCGCCGCCTGGAGCTTGACTCCTCCCTCAACGACCCCAAACCCGAGTTCTTCTACGGCGACGGCCCCGAGGGCTACACCGACTACCCCGCTCTCGAGCCCAGTGCCCACGTCTCGTAGAGGGCCGCGCGCGACGGCGGGGAGGTGGGGGTGTGGGGGTGAGGTGTGTGGGGGTGGGTGGCGTTTGATTCCTGATCTCTGCGACTCGCAACGTAGAGCCGCCCAGGCCGCTCAGAGAATCAAAGCCAACCCTGCAAACTGAACGAGTCGAGGCCTTCAAGTCTCGGCGCGTGGCACTGCCGACACCTCCCGGCCTGTGGCAGGGGTGGCTGTTGCACCACACCGCGCAAAGAAAAGAGCCGAAGTTCCTGTTAGGGAATGTTCGGCCGGTTGCTCCGTGGAGCGTTGCCTGCTTGATGGAAAAGCCGGAGGCCACAGGGGTTACCCGGGGCTACGGCGGTCGCCCGAAGGCGGTGCCTGCGAATATTTCGCCTTATTGCGACAAACCTGTTCGCGAGGCGGGATCAATTACACTGGAAGAAGGATAACCACCCGGGCTCACCTTGTCAAGCCCTTCCTCTGGCTGTACAATCTCCAAACACATTTTGCTCGGGGGTGCCGGATGAAGACGCTCGGACTTGATATTGGCTCGAACTCGGTTGGCTCAGCGTGGATTGACACTACGGAGAAGACGATCCGGTTAGGCGTGAGTGTGTTTCCTGCAGGAGTCGAGGAAACCGACACCAAACGCGGCTCGCCAAAGAACCAGGCCCGCAGGGAAGCCCGATCCATGATGCGGTCGATCCGCAGACGCGCCGAGCGGAAGCGGAACCTGCGGGCGTTGCTCGTGAAGACAGGATTGTTACCCGAAAAGCCTGACGACTTCGACCGGCTCGTGCAGCACAACCGGTGGCCAATCCCGGATACACCGACTGCCAATGACAAGGACCGCACGGTGTGGCACCTCCGCGTCGAGGCACTGGAACGCGAGTTGCATCCCTACGAATTCGGGCGCGTGCTTGTCCACCTCAACCAGCGGCGGGGAGCGTTGGGTGTCGAGACCGACGAGGAGGCAACCGACGAAGGCAAGATCAAGGACGCGATCGACCGCCTCAAAAGCCGACTCGACGGTAAGACGATCGGACAGTTCATGCTCGCGGAGATGCAAGAGCGACGAACGCCAATCACAGGGAAGAAGGCAAACTACGCACAAGGCCCGATCCGCAATCGACGAGATTCCTACGAGTTCCACGCCGATCGAACGATGGTCCGGGATGAGTTCAACCGAACCTGGGCGAAACAAGCCGGGTTCGATGGCGAGCTGGCCTCACTGTTGACCGACAGTCTCAAACAGAATCTCGACAACCCGGACTCTGAAGACATCTGGCGAGAGCAGGGCGCGATCTTTGGCCAACGCAAGACCTACTGGGACACCGGCACGCTCGGGCGGTGCGACTTGGAGCCGACCGATCGGTGCTGCCCGGAGTTGGACATGTATGCCCAGCACTACCGCGTGATCGAGACGGTCAACAACATTAGGGTCGAGAAGCGTGGCACATCCAAGCGGGGACTGACTCCCGACCAGCGACATTCGGTCATTGACACCCTGCGAAAACAGCAGAGAGTCAAGTCGAACAAGGAAGGAAAATACGCTGCAATCCGCAAGGCACTCAAGATCGACAAGTCCTCGCTCAAGAAGACCGGCGAAACCGAGGATTTCTATTCGCTCAACATCGAACGCGATGAGCAACGCGAGATCAACACCGACCGGTTCTGGCGGGAGATCGTGCTCGGTGTCTTTGGCGAGGAAGCATGGGCAGCCATGACCCCGCGCGAGCGGGACAGCGTCAACACGGCGATACTCCGATTCGACAAGGACGCCGGCGGGCACGAGCAGCGGCTGCGCGACGGCTGTCGGGATTGGTGGGGACTCGATGGCGAACAGTCCGAAGCACTGATCAAGTCATGGAAAGCCCGCGGGCGAACCGAGGACCGAATGAGCATGTCGCGGCGGGCAATACGCAATGTGCTGCCATACATGGACCGGTTCGACAAAGCAGCGAAGCGATGGCCGACGCAGATCGAAGCCAAGCAAGCGTTCACGCTCGACCCGGACGCAACCGACCAAACCACCGGCAAACCTGCCACTCGCAAGCAGCGCGTGCGATATGCACACGACATCCACTGCGACAAACTCCGGCATCTCTTACTGACACAACTCGACGGCGACGAAGGCGAGTACGAACGGCTCCTCAAACTCCGAGGCTCAACCAAGGCCTCGCGTCATTTCGAGGCCAAGCACCCCGACCTGCTCCCGCCAGCGCCGATGATGTCTAACCCGGTGGTACGCAAGGCAATCCACGAAGTGCGTCGGCATGTGATGGCCCATATCGCGGCAGCCGGATGTACGCCGGACCGTGTGGTGATCGAACTGGCCCGGGAAGCCCGGCAATCGGGGAAGGTGCGCGACGCGACACTCAGACGAAACCGGGATCGGAACGCGATCCTCAAGAAGATCGAGAGCGATTACAACCTCGCCGGGCGTTCAAAGAACCAGAGGCGGATGGCGCAGGACCGTGTGCTGTTGTGCCGCAGACAGAAAAGTGTCTGCGCCTACTCACGCACCAAAGACGGTAGCGGTGTGGCCATCTGCGAACGAGCAGCTGCAAAGGGTGAAACCGATGACGGGAGACGGCTTGAGATCGACCACATCGTGCCCTACAGCCGCAGCGGCGACAACGGCCTAAACAACAAGGTCCTCTGCTATGTCGAAGAGAACCGCGACAAGGGCAACAAGACACCGAGGGAGTGGTGGCGTGAGTCCTTCGAGAGGAGAATTCAACCGCTCGCGTTTGTGCAGGGGTATTCGCCCCGAAAGAGCGACAAGGAAGAGTACTTCACCAAGAAGGACTACGCCCGGCTGTGGGATAACCTGACCCGTGAAGTCAAGCCGGAGAATGAGTGGAAAAACTCCCAACTTACCGACACTGCCTACGCGGGCACGCAGGTCATGGAGTATCTACGGGATGCGCTGTTCGATGGTGTGCAGAAGTCCAAAGGGGGACGCGGAGTCTACGAAACCAACGGCCGTTACACCGGCATGCTCCGGCGAGACTGGGAACTCCAGTCCGAAGACGGCAAGAGCCGAGACGACCACCGGCACCACGCGATTGATGCGGTCGTAATTGCCCTGACCGAGCCGTACCAACTCCTGCCCGTTCTCGCAAAGAGGGCCGAGGATGCCGAGGAATATCACGATCGGACAGGCTACTGGCCAAAGAGTGACCCAGATCCAACGCGGAGACTGATCCCCAAGGCATGGAAGGACCATCTTGCATTACGGAATCAGGTGATGGAAGCCCGCGAACAACTCCTCGTCAGCCATCGGCCTGTCAAGACAAAGCTGGTCGGGGCATTTCACAAACAGACTCAGTTCGGTCCGATTCCTGGGAGTGACGGCTTGTTCACCGATCGGATCAGGGTCGAGGAACTCAAGCCCGGACACCTGCGGCTCCCCATCCCAGAGAAGAAAAGGGATGCCATCAAACGGCTTGCCTCGGTTTGGCAGCAACAGTATCAAGGAGAAGGATACAAGCCAAGTGAAGCAAAGAAGAAGGCCAAAGAGCGTGCCGAACGCATTATTGCGTCCCCCAACTACAAGCCAAGGTTGGTTGATCCACCAATCGGCAAGGGTGGTCTAGTCCGTGATCTCGACCTCCGCAAGAGGTTGCGCACTTGTATTGCGGATTGGCGTGTGCAACAAGGCTCACAATCATCTGATACCGATTTCTCGAAGCAGGATGTAGAAACAATGGCCAAGACTGGCAAGTTTCGGCACGCATCCGGCGTCCCCATCCGAAGTGTGATACGGCTTCGTACCATGAAAGACCCTGTGAGTATCGCACTGCGGCGATGGGACGAGCAACAGAACAAGATGGTTCCTGTCAAGAAGAATCGGGAGAAGGGGAGGATTTACTCGTCTGATCGTATCTTTGAGGGTCAGAATAATCACCACATTCCAATTCGTGAAGACGAGAAGGGCAAGTGGTCGGGCAATGTTGTAACCGCATACGATGCCATGCGGCGCGTCAGACAAGGGCACGGCCAAGCGGTGGATCGATCAGACGATACAGAGAGCGGTGGGCGTTTCATCATGTCTCTGGCTGAGGGCGAGACAATCCATATGTGCCACCCTGATACTCAGGAACCAGGCTTCTTCGTCGTCTTCAAACTCGACAACCCACGCACAATACACTTCAAGCACCACACTGATGCACGACTCGCTGGAGGACGCAAGGAAGTGATCGAAGTCGATGGCAAGATGAAGACCGTTGAGATCCCCGACTCCAAGCGTGAGGATATCGCGGTTGTCGTGTCTGATCTCAAGAAGAAGTGCTCACTCCCGGATGGCACACCACCGATCAAGGTCCGCGTCTCACCCCTCGGCGAGATCACGGAGGTCGATGAGCGCATCCGGCCTGTCGAAGTCGAACTTCCCGATCTTGATCCGCGTGTGGTCGCCATTGCGCGGGACGCGTTGACACTGCGAGACAAACACCCCAATCGGAAGAAAGACCCCAAAGGCAAGCCGCTACCCGGGTCATGGCGGTGGATGTATCGACAGATCGAAGACAAACTCAGCTCCCAGGATGATGATGGTGTTGATATTGCAGACCTTGCCCCACAACTCACGCCCGCACTGCGACTGCTCCAAGAAATAAGAACCGGCTGACAACCTCACCTTCCCCTTCAAGCCCAACCCCCATCGGCCCGATGCGTCCGGTATGGCCCGCCGTACCATCGAGATCAGCCGCAACCCGGCGCACTTGGCCATCAGCCGGGGGCAGTTGCTCATCATCCCCAAGGATGATGGCGACGAGCACCCATCCAGCCGCAGGAAGAGCAGCCGCATCGGCGAGAGCAACACTCGTGACAGGCCCCGGGGTGCGCGGCCCGATCTGGCCACGATCGACACGCTCCATAACCGCATCCCCGCAGAAGACATCGGCCTGCTTATTGTCGACCACCGCCAGACCACCTACACCCACTCGGCCCTGGCTGTGCTCGCCGGGGCGGGCGCCTCCATCGTCGTCTGCGGCGACGACCACCTGCCCGTCGGCATCCTGCTGCCGATCTCAAGCCATACTGAGCAAGTCTGGCGCGTGTCCGACCAGATCGACTGTTCCAAGGTGCTCCGCAAGCAACTCTGGCAGACGATCGTGCGGGCCAAGATCGAGGCTCAGGCCAGCGTGCTGCCCGCCGATGCCCCCACTCGGCCCGGCTTGCTTGCGATGGCAAGGCGTGTCCGCTCCGGCGACACCGGCAACCTCGAAGCCCAGGCTGCCCGAACCTACTGGCAGGCACTCTTCCCCCCCAGCGCCGACTGGCGGTTTACACGAAACCCGGGCAGCGGGGGCACCGCAACGAACCCCCCAAACAACCTGCTCGACTATGGCTATGCGATCCTCCGGGCGGCTGTTGCACGGGCACTCGTCGGGGCGGGGCTGATGCCCGTCATCGGCATCCAGCACTCCAACCGCTCCAACGCCTTCTGCCTGGCCGATGATCTGGTCGAGCCGCTGCGGCCCATGATCGACCGCCGGGTAAAACAACTCTTCGACGCCGGTCAGCACACGCTCGACCAACCCACCAAGGCCGAACTGCTGCTCGTGCTCACCGCGACCGTCCAGATGAAGGAGGGTGATTCTGAGACGGTTGGGCCGCTCGATGCCGCCTTGGGTCGATACGCCGCCAGCCTCGCACGGTCATATGCGAGCGGTCAAGTCGAACTGCTCATCCCCACAGAGCCCGATTCTGGTCCCTGACACCTTACCCAGAGTGCCTCATGCCTGATCTATCTGGATACCGATTCATGTGGGTGCTCACCATGTTTGACCTGCCGACCGACACCAAAAAGGCCAAACGGCAGTACGCCCAGTTCCGCAAAGCCCTTCTCAAAGATGGGTTTGTGATGATGCAGTATTCGGTGTATATTCGACATAGTGCCAGCCGCGAGAACGCGGCGGTGCATATCAAGCGGGTCGAGGCCGCGGTGCCCGACGATGGAGAAGTCCGTGTCATCACCATCACCGACAAGCAGTTCGAGCGGATGCGGATTTTCTGGGGAAAACGGCGCATGCCCCCCGAAGCCCCGCCAGCCCAGCTCGAATTGTTCTAGCTGGGACTGGCGGAACCCGTTGTCAAGCAAGCACTTACGGAGGATCTAGTGTAATCGATCCCGCCCCGAGAGCAAGCCGCAACTAGTAAATCGTGGACTTCTCGGTCAACTTAGTGTAATCGATCCCGCCCCGAGAGCAAGCCGCAACAACGCGGTTGGCGGGTCGATGCCGATGGCTAGTGTAATCGATCCCGCCCCGAGAGCAAGCCGCAACTAGTAGAGCGGCGTGTA
>CAYMZJ010000020.1:0-2409 GCA_964394895.1 uncultured Phycisphaeraceae bacterium
GCTGATCGTCTTCAACAACATCATGGACGATCTGGACGGGATCCTGGCCAACAAGCTACGGCTTCGCAGTGACTTCGGTGCCGGATTGGACAATGTGTGCGACGCGGTGGCGCACATCCTGATTGCCATGGTCGTTGGCGCTCATTACGGCGGAGTCGTCCTGGCATTCAGTCTGCTCGTTGCCGTGGCGATTCTCATCCGGGTTGTCCAGAGGGTGTCGCCGACCCCCGCTTCGGATACCGGGACACCGACCAACGAACTGATGCGTCACCTGCTGCTGTTATCAATCCTGCAGGGGCTCTACGGCTTCGATATCACCGCGTACCTGATCGTGGTGTTTCTGCTGAACTCGGTGTCGATGCTTGTCCCGTTTGCGATGCCTCATCTCGTGCGCTCCAGGGCCAAGTCGGTCGCGGCGGTTGTTTCGGTCAATGCTGCACTGGCTCTCGCCTGGGGATTCCCGGAAACAGCGCCCTTCATCGCTGCCGCTTTCTTCGGCACATACCTTTACTCTCTTGCGATAGGCGGCCTCGGATGGCTCCGGAGGAGATGAGTTGGGTGTGTGCGTCGGCGGGTGGCGTGGTCATGGCAGGTGGCACCGATCTCGTGACCCCTTGGAACCGATCTCTGCCTTGGGAGGTCGGCGCAGAGTGTATTGCCGGGCGCGACTCGCGCGGCGTGGTACACTCACGCGATGAACACTCGAGCCAGCATCCTTTCGGCGGCACTCGAAGGTGCGTACCCGTTGTTCACGCGATATCTCGCGGGGTTCGGCGACTCGACCCGGACCAGACAGGCGTCGGGCCTGCCCAACCATGCCGCGTGGACGCTCGGCCACCTGGCGATGTATCACCACCAGGCCGCCGACAGGTTGCTCGGGTTGGACGAGGGCAGGCGGTTGCCTGCGACGGACTTTGCCGTACCAGGCGGGGACGGCGGGGACGGCGGGGGTGGTGGGGGTGGTGGGGTACACCGGCTGGAAGCCGGTGCCACGGGTGGGGGTGGTGGTGGGGGTGGGGTGCCCGAATCGTTCGACCCGGCGACGGTGTGCAACGGCTCGACACCGATCGATGATCCCTTGATCTACCCGGCCTGGTCGCGGTGCCGGGCGATCCACGACGCGGCCTGGGCGCGGCTCGTGGAGACCGTCCGTGCCGGCGACGATGGGTCGTTTGATCGTCCCGTCAACTGGGGCACGCGGGGCACGGATTGCTTTCCCGGGGAGCGTCTTGTCAGCCGGATGCTCTTTCACCTGGCGATGCACGGCGGCCAGCTCACCGACCTTCGGCGGGCGCTTGGGATGGGGATGGTCAACGGCTGAAACGGTTTGAACTCGGGGCTGCCACGAGCCGGACCGCACCTGTCCAACGCAGCGTCGTGGGCAGGGCACGGCACCTGGCACCGAGCTCCGCCCAGTGGCACCCAGCACCGGAAGGAAGGAGCACCCGGCCCACCCGCCGGGATTGCCTCACTCCATCATGATGATCTCTTTGGAGACAGTGATCGTTGAGCGGGACCAGTCGATGAAGTTCTGTTCATCTTCAAAGAAGGCCCGGAGAATGTGTGCCGCCTCCTGGGTTGACCAATCGCGCTGGATCGCTTCGGTGCTGTCAACCCAGATCTCTGCGACACCGTCAAACTCATCGACCAGGCCGCTTCGGGGACCAATGACTGCATCGCGGGCCGAGGTATCGAGTGTGTGGACCTGGATGTAGCGTCTGATGCCGAGCAGCCCAAAGGCGGACTCGTCGACAGCGCGCGGATGCTTGTCACGCCAGTAGGTCTGGAACTCTTCCCGGCTCAGGTGAGGCAGCCGCCTCATCAGGTAGCTGATCTTGACCATGCTGTCTTGCGGGCGTGCTTCCGTTGCTTCTGTTGCTGGTGTTGCTTTCGTTGCTGGTGTTGCACAACCGCCAAGAACGAACAGGAACACGATGCCAAAGAGACCGAGTACCGTCGCGAAGTTTCGCATTGCAATGACCTCACTGTTCGGGTGATTCAGGAGCATGACCGGCAAGCCCAGCCGCCGCGATCATACCATGCACACGAGAACGACACCATCCGCGAATCAAGGGGGGGGCGGAGCCATGCGATGGCGGGTGGCCATGGCCCGGTCCGTGTCGATCCTGCCCGTGCAGAGCCGTGGGCAGGGCACCCGGCTGATGATGCTGTGGGACCGCCTTCCAGCCGGTGCGCACCGCCTGGAAGGCGGTCCCACGGAACGGCAGACGCCGCATCGGCTCTCGGTTGTCCACCACCGGTCGTCGCAGGTGCCGCACCGGCTCTGGCAGATACGGCAGGTGGCTCCGATTCCTTATCGGAGCTGCGAACGCTGTTTCTGTAGCTGCGGCAGCTCCTTCAGCAGGAGCGGCAAGAGTTTCTGTAGCTGCGGCAGCTCTTTCAGCAGGT
>CAYMZJ010000020.1:2509-49794 GCA_964394895.1 uncultured Phycisphaeraceae bacterium
CTGCGGCAGCTCTTTCAGCAGGTGCGGCAAGAGTTTCTGTAGCTGCGGCAGCTCTTGCCGCAGGACAGGAAACAGTTTCTGTAGCTGCGGCAGCTCTCTCAGTAGGTGCGGAAATGATCTTCGCTCTCCCGATAACCCTCGGGGGTGGGGCCAAAGACGTGTTTCTCCGCCCCGTGAACATAAGAACATTGAGGTTCCCTCCCGCCCGGGCCGATCCATCCGTCGGAGCGGCACAGTGTGTGCCGCCCACCACAACGCGCGTGCCCCGCAGCCGCGGTGTGCGCTATGCCGGAAGACCGGCAGAAAGGACTCCGCCATGGGAGTGCTTCCCGACTCACGTATTGCCCAGATCGAATGGTTCGAGCAGCGGCTCGCCGCGTGGCTTATCAATGCCACCGACATCGGGCTCACCGCGGCGCGGGTGACCCAGCTGCAAGGCGAGATCTCCGCGGCACGGATTGATTACAACTCCGCCCAGCAGGCCCGTGCTGACAGCAAGAGCTCGACGGTCAGTTTCTATACCTCGAGCGATATCATGAGCGAAGACGGCCGCGATCTTATTGCAACGATCAAAGCCTACGCCGAGACCACCGATGACCCGAATGTCTACGTGCTCGCCAACGTGCCGCCCCCGGCGCCCCCCGGCGTCGTCCCCCCCCCCGGCACGCCCGAGGCATTCAACGTCGCCCTGCTCCAGGACGGGGCGATCGAACTTACATGGAAAAGTAACAACCCGGTCGGCACGGGCGGCACGCTCTACGAGATCCGCCGCTCCACCGAGGGCGGGCCCATGAACCTCATCGACACCGTCGGCGAACGTAAGTTTCTCGACAACACCTTCCCGGTCAACTCCGGCCCCGTCACCTACCGCGTCACCGCCGTCCGCTCAACCGCCCGAGGCAACCCCGCAAACTACACCGTGACGTTCGGCGCCGGTGGCGCGATCAACAACGCCGCCAACGACGGGCAGGGTGAAGGTAACCTCGGCATCGCGGCATAAAGGCGGACGCCGGAGGCAACCCCCCTCCCCAACCCTCCCCCACCCCCCACGGGGCGCAGGGAAGGGAGCACGACAAAGCCCGAAAGAAAGAACCGCACCGGGACGCGGGGCCAGAGGGCCCCGCGTTCTTTCGTTGGGGGGCTGGGGGTTGGGGGGTTGGGGGGCTGGGTGGGATGGGTGCCACTGGACGAGAGCCCAGTGCGGCGCGAGTGGTGAGGTTGGCACTGGGCTCGCGCCCAGTGCCAACCGGAGAACACCCTCTTCAGGGAGTCTCCGGCGTGAACGATGGGTACCCACCCTCACCCTCACCCCCGCCTCCATCGCCGCCGAGCACCCCGGCGGCGGCCTGACTCAGCACGCGTGCCCGCCACGCCTCGAAGAGGAGGCGGTCCTTTGTGCTTACCAGTTCGGGGTCGAACACCAGATAGGTGGAGAGGACACCCGTCCCGATTTCGATCGCGCCCAGCTCGCGCAACACCGCCGCGGCGGTGTTGGCCGCCAGCTTGTCCTCGCTGCGCACCGCGTCGAGCAGCGCGAGGAATATCTCCTCGGGCTCTCGGTCGGTGGTTGTCGCGTAGCCCTTTTGTGCCAGGCTGTGCAGCCGCCGCCTCCACGCCTCGGAGAGCCCGGCGTACTCGGCGTCCCATCGCCGCACGACCTCGCGGGCGATCACCTCGAGTGGCTCTCGCGGCATGCGGTTGTACGCTTCGTCCAAGGGCTCGATCTCGCCCGCATAATGGGCGATCGCGTAGAGCGCGAGAAACTCAAGCTCGGCAACCATGCCGTCTTCTTCCTCACTCGCCCACGGCATCCGCAGCAACCCGCGAAGATGCTCGATCAGGATCGACGCCGCGACAGACGGCGGGACGTTCCGATCAAGCATCGACACGCCAAACTGTATCGTGTTGTACTCGGATTCGTACAACCTATTCGTATCGGGCTCTGTGGACCACCGCATCTTCTCCCGCATCTCGGTGGTCGCTTGCCGCAGGGCTTTGTCCAGCTGCTCGGCCCGCTCTTGCATTGAAAGTCCCGGAGAGTCCTGCCGCTGCCGGGAGAGCTCCTCCGCCCGCTTGTCTGTATCTTGCTCTTCTCCTTTGTAAATCCCGCTTCCAAAGATGTGCGTCTTCATGCTGAACTCCGCAGACGAGAGCGCGAATCGTCGGATCCTCTCTGGACGGCGGTCGTCCCGGCCGATTTCCATGAACACCTCGAACAGCTCGGTCGGTGGTTCACCACCCGGCTCCAGAAGAACAGACTCTGCAAACTGGAACGCCCGCTTGTCGTCGAGTGTGAGGCGGTCGAGGGCGACGCGGCGTACCCGGCTCTCGCTGCCCGCGATTACAAGCACAAACTGTCTCGACTCAAAGGACAGCGATCTATCTCTGTGGAAATAGAAATAGAGATGCTCAAGCATGTTGTACCACTCGACCGCTCCGCTGTTCTCGGGCTGCTGCTGCTCCGGTTGCCCGAAAGAGGCCGTGAACGACACACACAACCCGAGCAAGGCCATGAACGTTCTGTACCGACGGTTAGGTTTCTTTCCCGTACCCATGTCACCTCGTTCCGCTCCGGGCGTACAGCGTGTCCAAACCAGCTCCCTATCGTAGGGCTGCGGAGCCTGCACCCGGCACTGGGCTTCGCCCAGTGGCACCCGGCGGGGTGTTCCGCCCCGGGGAGTGTCGGGCACCGGTGCCGGTGATACGCTCTCTGGCGTCAGCAATCCAGGGGGAAGCGGAGGTGACCGATGCGCAAGAGTCTGTTGCGGATGGTGATGGTGGTGATCGGGGTGGGAGTGGGGGTGGGGGTGGGGGCCGCGAGCGCCCAGCCGCTGGTGCGGCCGGAGGCACATCCCGGGGGCATCCTGCTGGTCGTCACCGACACCACCGGGTTGGTGTCGAACAGCTCGCCGCTGTATGTTGCGTCCAACGCGGCGGGGGTGGGCTGGAACGCGGGGGACACGGCGATGCAACTCACCGGTCGGTCGGACCTGCGGTGGCAGATCATGCTGCCCGGGCCGGTGATGGGGAATGCAGAAGGCACAGACGGTGGGGGGGGGAGTGGGGGGAGTAGTGGGGGGGCCGGGCCGCGGTTCGAGTTCAAGCTCACCCGGGGCTCGTGGGAGACCTGCGAGGTCGATGCCGACCTGGGCGATATCCCCAACCGCACGCTCGAACCCGTTGATGCGGCGGTGCTGGAAGAGGGCAAGCCGTACATCGTCGAGCTGACGATCGACGGGTTTGTCGACCAGCGAGAAGGGGCGGCAACGCCCAGAGACCGTTCCGACATCAGCCGACCACTCAACGTGACCGGCAACGCCTTTCGGCTGCAGGTGGTGGGGGGCGCGGGCGCGGCGAAAGGATCGCTGCGGGACGTGACCGTCTGGCTTCCGCCGGGCTACGACGACGAGGCCAACGCCGGGCGGCACTACCCCGTGCTCTATCTGCAGGACGGGCAGAACGTGTTCGACTTCATGCCGCCGACGCCCGGCGAATGGCACGCCGACGAGACCGCGACCGCCCTGATCGAGGCGGGTGAGATCGAGCCGATCATCATCGTGGCGATCCCCCACTCGGGGGCCAACCGGACGGCCGAGTATCTGCCCGGCGCGAAACGCTGGACCGCGATGGGGGTCGAGATCGAAGACGAGTTCACCCGGATCGGCGAGACGCTCGGCGTCGTGCCCGGCGGCGATGCCTACCTCGACTGGCTTGTCGCCGAGGTCGTGCCCCGTGTCGAACGGGTGGTGCGGGCGAGCCCTGACCCGGCCGACCGAGGCATCGGCGGGGCGTCACTCGGCGGGCTGCTCGGGCTGCGGGCGGCGCAACTGCATCCGGGTGTGTTCGGGCGGTTTCTGTGCGAGAGCCCGTCGCTGACGGTGGGGGGGGTGGACCTGACCGACGCCCTGACCGGCGTGCCCGACGCGGGCGGCGAACCCGACGCGGGCCGTGTGAAAGGCCGCCGGTTCTTTGTCGGCGTAGGGGGCAGCGAGTACGGCGACAACCCCGACAAGAGCGCCGCACTGGTGGCGGCGGTGCGACGCGCAGCCGAACGACTGGGCACGAGCGGTGCGGAGGTCTCGCTGCTGCTCGATCCCGACGCCGGGCACACCGAGGCGGCGTGGGCCGATCGCTTTGACGAGGCGCTCGTGCACTTGTATCCGAGCGAGACCGAGGAATAGAGTTCTCGTGCGTGAGCCGGCTCATTTCTTGTACCCCGAGAGGGGTGATCTTCAATAGCCGGGGGTGGAGCAACGCGACACCCCCGGTCTCGATCTCGCCTTTGGACCCCGCAAAGGGTCCGCGTGTCTACATCTGTTACGAGCACCCCGGCCGGGGTGCAAGGCGTTGGGCCAACACACTTCCGGGGGTGTCGTCCGCTGCGCGGCTCTCCACCCCCGGCTATTGAAGAGCAGTCCTACGGACTGAAGAGAGATCGCACTCATGGCGCGTCATCCGAGCTTGCGCTCGGGGCTCGTTGGGGGGCTCGTTGGGTCCAGATGCAGGAGTTCGCGGCCGGCTCAGTCCTTGGGCACCCACTTGTCCCAGATGCCGGCGTAGTCCTCGACGTTGTCCTGGTTGACGATCTGGAGGTCGAAGGTGTTGATGACGCTGGCGGGCGACGTGCCGTTGTGGACCTTGTCAAAGAGCATCATCACGGTCTCGTATCCCCAGCCGTAGCAGTCCTGCCCGATGAGCGCTTGGACCTGCCCGTCGCGGACGTAGTCGAGTTGTTCCTTGAGGTGATCGACGCTGACGACCTTGGCGACCTCGTGGACGCCGTCGAGGGCGTTGGTGGTAAAGAGCGGCCAGCCGCCGACCATCGCCCACCCGGTGATGTCGGAGTTCGCCTGCTGTTCTTGCTGGACCTTGTTGGCGGCGTCGGACGCGGTCTCGGCGTGGTAGAAGGTGTACCCGATGGAGATGTCGGGGTAGTTGGCGGCCTCTTCGACCACGCCGCGCACGCGGGCCTGGAGGTTGGGCGCTGCCTGGTTGCCCGCGAGGATCGCCACGACGCCGGTGTCGCCCATCGCCTTGGCGAGCTGCCGCATGACCTCACGGCCGGCCTCGACGTCGTCGATGCCGTAGTAGGCGAAGCGTTTGGAGTCGGGAGCATCGGAGTCAAAGCAGACAACCTCGACGCCGGAATCGACCGCGTCGT
This sequence comes from uncultured Phycisphaeraceae bacterium, assembly GCA_964394895.1. Lineage (GTDB taxonomy): Bacteria > Planctomycetota > Phycisphaerae > Phycisphaerales > UBA1924 > PNC22. The sequence continues at coordinate 7,671 of CAYMZJ010000020.1, forward strand.
TGATCGCGGGGGTGAGCAGCGCAGCATCGGTGCAGGAGACGGTGATGCCGTCCACGCCCGATGCGGCCAGTCGGGTGATCTTCTGCGCCTGCGCCTGGGCGTCCTCGCCTGAAGGGGTTTCCCAACGGATGTTGATCTTGACGCCGTGCTCGGCCTCGATGTCTCTGGCGGCATCGAACGCGCCGGTGCGGGCGGCCTGGAAGACCGGGTTGGACTGACTCTTGGCGATCACGCCGAAGGTGTAGCTCGCAGCGGTGTCGTCGCCCCCACCCGCACCGTCGCCCGAAGCGGCCGAGCCATCGTCGGCGGTCTTGCTGCAACCAAGAAGACCGACAACGCCGATGAGGGCGGCGGTCGCGAGTGTGTTCCACAAGACGTGTTTCATTTGGTTGCTCCTGAAGTGGGGTCCAAGGTTGGGGTGCTGAGACGGGACGTGCCAGCTCGGGCGCGAGGTGCTGCGCCGGGCATCGGGCGGCAAAAGTCTAGCGGGTCTGGAGGCCCTGCTTGGCTCGGTCGATGACGGCTGCGAGAATGATGACCGCCCCGGTCACGACATAGAGGTAATCGGAGTCGATCTGGAGGATGGTCATCGCGTTGTTGATGAGTTCGATGACGATGGTGCCCAGGACCGCGCCGATCGCGGTGCCCCGGCCGCCGGTGAGCGACGCCCCCCCGATGACGGCCCCGGCGATGACGCGGAGTTCATACGCCTGCCCCGCGCCCGAGGTCGCGGCCCCGAGATAGCCGACCGCCATCGCCCCAGCCAGCCCCGCCGCGACGCCCATCAACGTGTAGACCAGGATCGTGACGCGCCCGACCGGGATGCCGGCGTAGCGGGCGGCGGTCTCGTTGCCGCCGACCGCGAAGACCCGACGCCCAAACACGGTGTAGCGCAGCACGAACCACCCGAGCAGCGCCACGAGCAGCATGATGATGGTGTTGGTCGGGTGGGCGGCACCGATCCCGAGGTCGGCCTTGAAAAACCCGGGCTGGATCGCTTCGGGCAGGCCCGACACGGTCTGCCCTTTGGTGAGCAGCAGCGTGATGCCCCGGTAGACGCTCATGGTGCCGAGCGTGATGATGAAGGGGTGGAGACGGAAGCCGACGATCATCGCGCCGTTGGCAAACCCAAGCACACCCCCGGCGGCGCAGGCGACACCGATCAACCCCATCGCGGCGACGATGCCTCCTGAGTCCGGCGGCATGCCGTTGATGATCTCGGCGGCGACGATGCCGGCGAGGGCGTAGATCGCCCCGACCGAGAGATCGATCCCTGCGGTGACGATCACCGCGGTCATCGCAACCGCCATCACCGCGATAAAGCTGGCGTTGTTGGCAAGCAAGATGAGGTTGCGCGAGTTGAGAAAGGTGTTGACATCCCGGCGGACGGGGCGGCCGTCGTCGCCGCGCAGCGCCTGCCCGGTGTCCTGATCGATGACGGTCTGCTGGGTGGTGCCGCCGAAGATGGTGAGCCCGGTCATCATCAGCGCGATGACGAGCAGCAGCCCTGATTCCTGGGCCGAAACGACGCGGCGGAGGAAGTTCCTCGCGGCGCTGGGCGGTGATGCGGCGGTGGTGTCCTCAGCCATTAGAGAGAGAGTGTAGCGCGGACGGGGTCAGTCGATGGTCTGGATACGACGGCTGCGGGTTTCGTCGATGATGTTGATACTCTGGCTGCTGGTGTTGGCGGTATCGAAGAAGGTGTCGGTCACGCTTCCGGTGACAAACTCGGCGTGGCCGTCGCTGAAGACGAAGTTGCCGCCCTTTGAGCCGTGGTTGTCGCTCGGTGCGTAGAAGCCGCGTTGGGTGCCTGCGAGTTCGGCGTCGTTGCCCTGGGGCCTGTCGTACCACGCATCCGTGGAGATATCGCTGCCGTTGGTTTCGTCACCCCAGAGCGGCACGGGCATGACGACGATCTGCTCGTCGGTTTTGAGCCCCGCCATATAGAGGTAGCTGATGTTGTACGACACGATGTCTCGCTCGGCTGCGGGCTCTTTGGGCTGCTTGATTGCCTGGTAGGAGTTGTATGGCGTGTTGGGCTGTGTCGGTCTGCCATACCAGCGGTCCTCTCTGTCGGCGGCACAGACAAGGACGCCGAAACCATCGAGCCGCCCGCGCATCAGGGGTTCTTTCGTGCCGTCGGGGTACTGTTGCGTTTCGGACGTGCCGTCGCGTCCGACGTAGCCGTGATCGCCTTGCCCGGGCGCGGTCGCGTCGCCGAGCTGGTTGAGGCTGAAGAGCCCGGCAAGGCCGCCGACCTTGTACTGCCCGCCGAGGAAGCGTCGATCGCGGTTGCCCCCCGGTCCTTTGTAATAGTTCCTCAAGTCCTCACCGACGATCGGTACGATCGGATACCAACTCCGCGAATCTTCGGCATACCCCGTCAGCGCCAGCCCCATCTGCCGGTTGTTGCTCAGGCACGCCGCCGACTGGGCGGCGGCGCGTGCCTTGCCCAGCGCAGGCAGCAGGATGCCGATCAGCAACGCGATGATCGCGATGACAACCAGCAACTCGATGAGCGTGAATCCGAGACGGCGGCGGCGGTGTGGCATGTGCATTCTCCATCGAGCGAGCACTCGATTGGAGATAGTAGCGTAACACCAGCTCAGGCGACGAAATGGGCATGCCCCTTGACATGCGGTAGGGGGCGAGTTGGCCAAGACTGGCCAGATTGCTGTGCAAGGTCCGGTATTCTGATGCTGTTCGTGTTTCAGTGACGGAAAGTTTTAGACAAAAATATGCAGAATAGACCAGAGGTTGCCATACCATCCAGATGGGCACAGTGCCGGTCGCAAGGCTGGGGCTGTGGCCGGTTTTGTGTTGGAGAGACACCGCTTTTTTGTGCAAACAGGAGATCATCAAATGAATACCACGTCCATCCTCCGTGCCGCAGGTCTTGCTGCGGCGATCGCTGCTGTCCCCGCACTCGCCCAGCCCGTCGTTGACGGCCAGCGCGACGCAATCTACGGCAGCGCGCTCGCGTTGCAGACCAACGGCACGCTGTTCGGCGATTCGGGCAACGGCGACTGCGACTCAAACGACCTGGGCATGCCGGGGGATGTCGTGACCGGGATCGAGTTCGCTATCCCGCTGCTCGAGCTGGGCAGCCCGGCCGGGGCGATCCGCATCGCGGCACTCGTCAACGGCGGCGGGCACGACTTCGTCTCCAACCAGGTGCTCGCGGGCGCGGGCAACGGCACCCCCAACCTCGGCGAACCCCGCACGCTCGACTTTGGCACTGTCGCGGGCACGCAGTACGTCGAGTTCACCCCGACCGCGGGTGCTGCGCCGACAATCGACGGCGTGCTCGATGCCTCCTATGTGCAGATCTCGCTGCAGGATAATCAGACCGGCTTCGGCGACAACTCTGACGGCAGCGTTGAGCTTGCAAACGGGTCCGAGCTCGACGGCATCTACGCGGTGGTCGCCAACAACACGCTCTATGTCCTCATCACCGGCAACCTCGAATCAAACTTCAACAAGCTCGACGTCTTCTTTGACACCGAAGCCGGTGGGCAGAACAAGCTCCGCGGCGACAACGTGGACATCGATTTTGACGGCCTCAACCGTATGGGCGACGACGGCTCGGACAACGGCATGACCTTCGATGCCGGGTTCGAGGCTGACTACTTCCTGACCTGCACCAACGGCGGTGACCCCGTCACCATCTACGCCAACTTTGCCAGCCTCAACGGCGTCTACGGCGACTACCTCGGCAGCACCCTGCCGGGCTCGGACGGCACACTCGACGGCGGCAGCAACCCCTACGGCATCTTCCTCACCATGGACAACTCCAACACCGCCGGCGTGCCCGGACGCTGCAAGCCCGGCGGCACCGTGGACTACGCAAACGGGTCAGAGCTCGCGGCCCTCTACGGCTATGTCGATATCGACAACAACCAGCTCTACCTGCTCTTTACCGGAAACATCGAGAACGGCGACGGCGGCAAAGACTCCAACTCGGGCAACAAGATCAACGTGCTCATCGACGCACTCCCCGGCGGGCAGAACAAGCTCCGCGGCAACAACGTCGATATCTCCTTCGGCAACCTCAACCGCATGGGCGACGACGGCACCGGCAACGGGTTCACCATGGACGCCGGCTTTGAGCCTGACTACTGGATGAGCATCAAAACCAACAACTTCCCGGTCTACCAGGTGCTCGACTGTGCGGTCCTCCGCACCGACGGACGCAAGGAAGACTTCTCGGGCTTCCCGCTCGATTACGGCGCATACGACGGCAATTTCAAGAGCGACGGCGTGCAGGTGCCTTACGACGGGCCGCTGCTGCAGATCCAGGACGGCTTCACCGGCGACATCTTCTGTAACTATGGGCCGCGCACCACCGAGATGGACCCCAACAACCCCGTCGACGGGTTGCTCGGCCTCTTCATCGACAACTCAAACGTCAACGGCGTGAGCGAGAGCGAAGTGTTCGACGCGCCGAATGTCACCACGGGCATCGAGATCGTGATCGACCTCGACGAGCTCGGGTGGGACGGCTCCAGCGACATCAAGGTGCTGGGCTTTGTCTCCAACGAGGACGCTTCCTACCTCTCCAACCAGTTCCTGCCCGGGCTGCCCGGCAACACCGGCAACGTCGGCGACGGCGGCGCGACTAACTCGATCGACCTCACCACCTTTGCCGGCGACCAGTTCGTGATCATCCCGCTCGCTGGTGACCCCTGCGCCTTTGCCGACTTCAACAACGACGGCTCGATCAACACGATCGACTTCACCGCGTTCTTCAACGAGTGGGTGCCCGGCAACGCCAGTGCTGACTGCAACGAGGACGGCTCGGTCAACACCCAGGACGTGATCTGCTTCCTGAACATCTGGAACGCCTGCCGATAAGACTCGGATCGTCAGTCAATCAGCAGTTCTTTGCAGGCACCCCCGCGTCCTTTGCGGGGGTGTCTGTCTTTTTGGGTCCGGCAGGCGAACGATCTCCGGATGGATGATCGGCTCGCCACGCTCCGGGACAGGCTCCAGCAGTGCAGCGCGCGGGCTGCGCACACACTCGGGCGACGCATCCGTGAGATCGAGCGGGGCAACGCGGGTGATGTTGCTGCGATCACGCGGGCGGTGGAACGGGCCGAGGCACGGATCAGGCAACGCCGCGAGGGCGTGCCGACGGTGCGTCTTGATGAATCGCTCCCGATCGCAGCAAAAGCTGAGGAGATCGTCGGGCTCATCCGCAGGCACCAGGTCACGGTCGTCTGCGGCGAGACCGGCAGCGGCAAGAGCACGCAGCTGCCGCTCATGTGTCTGCAAGCCGGGCGCGGTGTGCGGGGGATGATCGGGCACACCCAGCCCCGCCGCATCGCCGCCCGGACGATCGCGTCAAGGCTCGCCGACGAACTGCGCACCCCGCTGGGGCGCGAGGTCGGGTTCAAGGTTCGTTTCGACGACACGACAGACCCCTCGACGTATATCAAGGTGATGACCGACGGCGTGCTGTTGGCCGAGATGCAGTCGGACCGCCAGCTCCGCCGCTACGACACGATCATCATCGACGAGGCGCACGAGCGCAGCCTGAACATCGACTTTCTGCTCGGATGTCTGCAACGGATGCTGTCCAATCGGCCGGAGCTGCGAGTGGTTATCACCTCGGCGACCATCGATCCGAAGCGGTTTTCTGAGCACTTTGGCGGCGCGCCGATCGTCGAGGTTTCTGGCAGGACCTACCCGGTCGAGGTGCGCTATCGCGGCAGCGACGCCGACGACGCCGACGAGAGAGACACGAGCGAGCAAGTTGTGGACGCGGTTGCTGAGCTTGCAGAGCACGGGCCGGGCGACGTGCTTGTGTTTCTCTCCGGCGAGCGGGAGATCCGCGAGACGGCCGCGGCGCTGCATGCCGCGGGCGACCCGGAGGTCCGGGCGGCGGAAGTCCTGCCGCTCTATGCGAGGCTTGCGACCAAGGACCAACTCCGCGCATTTCAGCCGTACGAGGGGCGTCGCATCATCCTTGCGACCAACATCGCCGAGACCTCTGTGACGGTCCCCGGCGTGCACTATGTCGTGGATACCGGGCTCGCCCGCATCAACCGCTACCACGCAAAGACGCGGGTGCAGGGGCTCGACGTTGAGCCGATCTCGCAGGCGTCGGCCAACCAGCGGGCCGGGCGGTGCGGGCGCATCGCCGACGGCGTGTGCATCCGGCTCTACAGCGAAGCCGACTATTCCCAGCGCGACGAGTTCACCGATCCCGAGATATTGCGCAGCACCCTCGCGGGGGTTGTGCTGCGGATGAAGGCGTTGAAGCTCGGCGATCCGCGGCGGTTTCCCTTTCTCGACAAGCCATCCCCGCGCCGGATCCGCGATGCCTACGACACGCTGATCGAGCTCGGGGCGTTTGATATCGAGGGCGAACTCACACCGCTCGGTCGTGAACTCGCAGCGATTCCGATCGACCCTCGGCTCGGCCGCATGATTCTTGCGAGCGCAGCAGAAGGGGCGCTCCGGGAGGTACTCATCATCGTCGCGGCGTTGGCAACCCGCGACCCGCGCGAGCGCCCGATGGACGCCCGCGATGCCGCCGACCTGGCGCACCAGCCTTTCGTGGATGAGAGCTCGGACATACTCACGCTGCTCAAGATATGGGACGCCGCTCGCACAAAGCAACGCGAGTTGAAAATGCGTCAGTTTCGGAAGTGGTGTACAAAGTCGTTCCTGTCGTGGCGGGCGCTGCGCGAGTGGGAAGACCTGCACCGGCAGCTGCGGCGGGTGGTCCGCGATCGAAAGATGCCCCGAAACACCGAGCCCGCGAGCGCCGAGGCGGTGCATCGGTCGATCCTCACCGGGCTGCTCAGCAACATCGGCAAGCGCGGGGATCGGCACGAATACGAAGGGACGTTCGGCACCGAGTTCTTCCTGCATCCGGGCTCCGTGCTGTTCGAGCACAAGCCGCGCTGGGTGATGGCAGCAGAGATCGCCCGGACCGGGAAGGTCTACGCACGCATGGTCGCGCCGGTCCGCCCGGAATGGATCGCGTCGCTCGGCGAGCACCTCCTCGAACGCTCTCACTCGCAGCCGATCTGGGACCACCGAACCGCTGCGCCCACAGTCATCGAACGGGCTTCACTCCTCGGGCTCGCGTTGCCGATCAAGCAGCGGATCGCCTACGGCCTGGTCAATCCGGTACACGCCCGTGAGATATTTCTGCGTCAGGGGCTCGTCGACGGCGCGTTCCGACCCAAGGCCGACTTCGTGGACTACAACGACCACGTCATCAGCGAGGTGCGCCGGCTCGAAGCCAAGGCAAGACGCCGCGACCACGAATCGGAAGCCGGAGCAAGGTTCGATTTCTTTGATCGCAAGGTCGGCGCCCACGTCTGGAGCGGCAAACGGTTCGACCGGTGGCGGCACAAGGCCGAGGCAACGCAGCCGGACGTGCTGTACATGCACGCCGCAGACCTGATCGTCTGGGCCGATGAAGCACCCACCCCCGAGGCGTATCCTGACAACGCCGAGATCGCCGGTCAGAGTCATACTCTCGAGTACCTCCACGATCCCGGCATCGCCGAGGACGGCGTGGCGATCAAGCTCTCGCTCGCGGCATTTCAGGGGCTCGACGAAGCGAGGCACGACTGGCTTGTGCCGGGGCTCGTTCACGACCGCGCTCTGGCGATGCTCCGCGCGCTGGCCAAGCAGCTGCGCAGGAGCATCGGACCTGCGCCGCAAGCGGTCGACGAGTTTCTCGCGACCGAGCCGAGCCGGGAGGCGCCGCTCGCCGATGCGCTCGCCGAGTTTGTAGGCCGTGAGAAGGGCGTCCATCTTCCCGCGGCCTTGTTGCGTGCGACCGAGATCCCGCCGCACCTCGTGCCGCGGGTGGTTGTGATCGAGACGAGCGGCAAGACCATCGCGGAAGGCCGGGACCTGACCGAGCTCCGCAGAGTGGTCGCGGGCGAGGTGCAGGACGTGCTCCGGAGCGGGGCGTCGCCGCTCGAACAGCGGGAGGGTATCCGGGCATGGGACGTTGGCGACCTGCCGACCCGAACACAGGTGACCACCGCGGGGGGTGAGATCGCCGCGTTCCCCGCGCTCATTGACTGCGAGGCGAGTGTCACGCTCGCGCTGCTGCCAGACGAGAACGCCGCGCTGGTACAGCACGCACTCGGCGTTCGCAGACTGCTGGCGATCATCCATCGCAGACTGCTCCGCCGCACCTTGCGTGGGTGGCCGGCGATGGGCGCGATGCGGCTGACCTGCGCGGCGCTCGGGCTCGAGACATCTATCGACGACGAGGTCGCGTTGGTCGCGATCGATCGTGCCTGCGGCGACAGCCTTTCCGGTATCCGCTCCCACCAGCAGTTTGAAGCGGTTGCGGACAAAGCCGAACAGTGTCTCGATGGCGCGTTGCTCGAGACGCTCGACCTGACAGCACAGATACTCGCGGCTGGACGAGAGCTACTCAGCGAACTCGATCGGTCCAGCCATCCCGCGTGGCAAGACGCCGCGGAGGATATCGAGCACCAGCTCCGAGAGCTGCTGCCCGAGCGGTTCCTTTCCACGCGATCCTCGGACCGGTTGCGGCACCTGCCCAGGTATCTTCGCGCCGCAGGTCTCAGGCTGCAGAAGCTCGCCGCAGGTGGGCTCGACCGCGACACCCGACGGCTGCGCGAGCTCCAGCCGCGCTGGGCCCGGTGGGTCGAGCTGGACCGGCTCGCGACCGAGCTGCCGCCGGCATGTTTGCTGCGAGCGACCCTCGAAGAGTACCGCTGGATGCTTGAGGAGTACCGCGTTTCGCTCTTCGCCCAGGAACTCGGGACCGTGCTGAAAGTCTCGGCACCACGCATCGACGAACAGTGGCAGCGGGTTCGGCTCGCGCTCCGCGAGGACACCGCCGCGGCTTCGCTGTACGCTCGTCTCTCCGGGGCGTGAGGTCCGGTCGCTTCCAACGGAGGATCAGCTATCGCTTCTCGTACCGCACATGCAGAGCCCAAGGCCGACGACGGCTCGGGGTGTCTCGCCGAGGTCGTCGAGCGGTTGTGCGTGGCGAGCCCGCCGCACGCGGCGCTCCGGACCGGCGTGGAACTGCTTGAGCAGGTCGTGATCGAGCAGCACCGTGCGCGTCACGAGAGCGTCGGGTATCGAGTGCAAGGCACCGAAGCGCACGATCGGGAAGCGCAAGTCGGGCTTGGGACCCTCCGCGCGTCGTCGGCTACATGGCTCGATGTGGATGCGTTCTGGTTGGGCGCCGCATACCAGCGGGCGCTCGACGTGGTCGCCCGCGCTTCGCAGGATGTCGGCACCCGTCGTAGCCGAGGGGTGTTCTACACGCCCCGCACGCTCGTCAGCTTTCTCGTGGAAAGGGTGTTCCTGGAGAGCGATGGGCAACAGAAGGACGGCGTTCCCAAGACGCTCGACCCGGCCTGCGGCTGCGGCGGGTTTCTCATCGGGATCGCTCGATACGCACAGGCGAACGGGAGTGCCTGTGCGAGGCAAACACTCGCCGGTTCACTCCACGGCATCGACATCGACCCGCTCGCGGTGTTGCTCTGCCGTCTCGGGTTGTGGCTCGAGTTTTGCGATCCACTCGACCCGACCGATACCCCCGATCGGTTTGCCCGCCAGGTCCACGTGGCCGATTCGTTGCTCGACCCGCCCGCGAGTGAATCGTTCGATCTTGTCATCGGCAACCCGCCGTTTCTGAGCCAGCTCGCCGCGAGCACCGCACGATCTGCCGAGCACACCGCCGCGCTCCGCGAGCGTTTCGGCAAGGCGCTCCGCCCCTACACAGACCCGGCTGCCCTGTTCCTTCGGCTCGCGGTCGACACGGTCCGCCCGGGCGGGAATGTCGGAATGGTCCTGCCCGTCTCGGTCCTCGGCTCGCGCGACGTCGCGGCGATCCGGTCCGAGGTCTCGCAGGCCGCGTCGGTCCGCTCGCTATGGCTCGACACCACCGGCGTCTTTGATGCCGGCGTCCGGGCCGTGACGGTCACGCTCACGCGAGACGGCGGCGGCGCCAACGCGATCTCGCGATTTGCGGGTGCGCGGTTTGAACCGGCAACCCCCATCCGTGCACCGCGGGCCGACGCCTCCTCCTGGGGGCCTCTCGCGGCTGACCTTCTCGGGGTGCCGCAGGTGCGTATCTCGACGGAGGGCGGACGCACTCTGGGCGACCTCTGCGAGATCACCGCCGGCTTCCGGGACGAGTACTACGCGATCACTGCGGAGATGATCGAGACGCCCACGTCGGCGTCCCCGGGCGAACAAGAAGAGCTGTTCCGCCGAATCGCGACCGTCGGCATGCTCGATCCGGCGCATGTCGCGTGGGGTGCACGCCCGTTCAAGATTGCCGGCGAGCGTTGGACACGGCCGGGCGTCCGGGTCGATGGTGCCGACCCCTTACTGGCGGCGTTGATCCAGCGGCAATCCAAACCCAAGCTGCTCATCGCCACGCAGACCCGCGTGCTCGAAGCGGCAGCCGACCCCGATGGGCGGTACGTCGCGCTCACCCCCGTGATTACGGTCGTCCCCAACAATGCCGCGGACCTCTGGTGGATCGGGGCGTTGCTCTCGAGCCCGGTGGTCAGCGCCTGGATCGCCGCCCAGACATTCGGGACAGCCCGCTCGCTCACGGCGCTCAAGCCCAGTGCCGCCCTCCTCAGGCAGATTCCTGTTCCAGTCATGGACAGCGCGTGGAAACGGGCCGGGCAGCGCTTTCAGCTCGCGTCTCATGCGCAGGACGACCGCCAACGGGGGCGCTCGCTGCGTGAGTCCGCTCGCGACACGATCCATTGCTACAGCTTGGCGGAGACGACCCCGGGCGAGCTCCTCGACTGGTGGAGCTCGCGGCTGCCCTCGCCCAGCTCCGACGCGACCGCGAGCCGGAACCCCAGCCCGCCAGCCGCGACCCCGAACGCGGGCTGACGGCCGGCTGACACCGAGGACGCGGGGGTGTACGCTGTGGGCATGGCTGGTCGTGTGTGCGTCATCGGTTCGGCAAACATGGACATGGTGGTCCGTGCGCAGAAACTCCCCGCCCCGGGAGAGACGGTCGTGGGCGGCTCGTTCCACACCTCCCCCGGCGGCAAGGGCGCAAACCAGGCAGTCGCGGCTGCGCGCATGGGCGCGCGGGTAACCATGGTCGGCCGCCTCGGGGCCGATGCCTCGGGCACCGAGCTGCGCAAAGTGCTCAGCCGCGAGGGCGTGGACCTCACCGCGGTCCGGACCGCCGCGGGGGTGCCGACGGGCGTCGCGCTGATCACGGTCGACGAAGAGTCCGGCGAGAACACTATCGTCGGCGTCGGCGGGGCAAACCTGCTCGTCTCTCCCGAAGATGTCCGTGATGTCGCGGGGCTCATCCGCTCGGCCGAGGTGCTGCTCATGCAGCTTGAGGTGCCCGTCGAAACAGTGGAGGCCGCGACGAGCCTCGCCCGCGCAGCCGGCCGAATGGTCATCCTCAACGCAGCACCCGCCCAGCCGCTCCCCGAGTCGTTGCTCTCCTCACTCGACGTGCTCATCGTCAACGAGACCGAAGCCGCCGCGATCGCTGGGGCAGAGTCGGCAGATGACCCCGAACAGCTCGCCGAAACGCTCCGCGGCAAAGGGCCCGCTGCTGTGGTTCTCACACTCGGCGGCCGTGGCGCGATCGTCGCCGAGCAGAGCGGGACGACAGTTGTGCCGTCGATCAAGGTCGCCGCGACCGATACGGTCGGTGCCGGGGACGCGTTCTGCGGCACGCTCGCCGCGATGCGTGCCGAGGGCAAGTCACTCGCGCAGGCCGTCCGGATCGGATGCATCGCCGGCGCGTTGGCGACGACGAAGCCCGGGGCGATTTCAAGCCTGCCGACACGTGAGGCGGTGGGGGAGATTCTCGCCGCGAAGTAGGAGAAACAGTCGGCCGACTGTCGCGCGAAGGTACCGATTCACGGCACGAAGGCGTCGATCCGTCGCGCGAAGGTACCGATTCACGGCACGAAGGCGTCGATCCGTCGCGCGAAGCGGCTCCTTCGCGGCACGAAGGCGTCGATTCGTGGCGCGAAGAGGCTCCTTCGTAGCGCGATGGAGGCGATTCGTGCCGCGCAGCGGCGCCTCCATCGGACGATGGAGGCGATTCGTGGAGCGATCGGATCGTTTCGTCGAACGATTCGCCCGAATCGCGGGACGATCCGCCGGTTTCGTGGAACGATCCGCGCGTTTCGTGGCACGATTCGGCCGAATCGTGCCACGAATCGCGGGGCACCATGAACGAGCGGCCTCCAACGGCCGTTATTATGGGCTCGTCCGAGAAGGCGCCGGGTTGCCGGGAGCCGTTCGGGTGCTCCGGTCTCGTCGTGCCCGACCGACCAAACAAAGACGCCCCCGGCCCTGCGCAAAACTGACCGACCCACCCTTCTCACTCAACGCCTGGCAAAACCAGACACCCGCCAACCACTCGAGACACAGAGGCTGGGAGCGCCACCCGCCCATCACTTCTCATCATGGCCACCCGCCAACCGCCGAGGACGCAGCCCATTGCCACAGGGATGTCAGCAGTGCCGGTTGCCGGGTTCTTTGGCCCTACGAGCACCCGGCCGGGAAGTAGACGAAGTCCCAGAGGTTGAGGTCGAGTTGATCGACGACGCGGTCGCCGTTGAGGTCGGCGTGGGGGAGGCCGTTGGTGTGATCGTTCTGGTATGCATCATCGTCTGCCATATCCGAATCGCCGTCCATGTCCCAGTCGGCGATGCACTTGGGGGTGCCATAGAAGCGGAGCTCAGCCGTGTTCCACGTCGCGGTGAGCGCCGGTTGGCCGGTGCTGGTGTTGCGGAGTCGGACCTTCCACATGGCGGTGCCGGTTTCGCCCCAGTGGCGGACGCTGGTGAAGAGGGCATCGTCGTAGCTCAGCGTCGGGTCCGTGCGCGCGACGGCAAAGACGCTCCGAGTCCGCTTGGGCCGACCGCCGGAATCTTCGCTGCCGCTCAACGGCCACATGCGGTCGATCTCGATCTCCAGCGGCCCGATGCCGGGAGGGCTCTCGGCCTGGGAAATGGTGGAGACATTCATCAGCAACTCGACGTGTTCGAGCCGCATGTTTGCGACGGGCGAGACAGGAATTTCTTTTTTCTTGCCCGGCCCGATGACAGCGCCGTCTGTGGGCACCGGCACCACGATCATCCGTTCGCCGAGGAGGGGCGTCCACGCGGGGTAGGGGTCCTCGCCGGTGACATACAAGACGGCATTGTAGGCGTCGATGAGGCCATGGCCGTACTCGTAAGAATGATCATTGCCGGCCTGATTCGTGTGCCAGTCGGGGCCGAGGTCGATCGTGGCGGCGGTCTGGACGATGGCTTCGTAGACATCCCGCCAGGAAAGGTTGGTGTTGGCTTGCATCATGAGCGCGACGACGCCAGCCACAATGGGAGCAGCATAGCTAGTGCCTTGCGCAGTGCCGGTACATGGTGTATATGACGGTGAATAAGGAGGCATACATCCTGATCCTCTCGATGTCATGATAAGGTTTGCACCCGGCGCGGCACAGAACAAGGATGATCCGTGTTCTGAAATAGGAAGTTGCACATAATTGTGTTCATTACCATCGATTTCCAGTTCGATAGCCCCAACTGCAATAGTATGCCTGGAACCAATGAGCTCGTCATGGTCTGTTCGATCACCCTCTGGGTCACCATTCCCTGCTGCGAACACATATACCTGCCCTAGGAACCCTCTGCCTTCATCCGTTCCCTCTCTTAGAGCATCTGCGATCGCCTGCGGAAGCGGTGTATGCATACCGCTTTCTTTCGACAGGTCGATTGCGCAAACCTTCACATCGATACAATCATTGTTGAAAAGGAGAGTCTGCGCCCACTCCGCAGGGTTCATAGGGTCAGAGTAGTTCTGGTCATCGTAGAGCCATAAATCTGCCAGCGTTGAGCCATAGGCTACTCCAACTCGATTCTCGGGCAACCCTGTGGAGCCGCCTTGAATAGCAGCAACCATACCAGCCATCAATGTTCCGTGTCGTTTCTCTAGACACTGGTGGGACGACTGCATGTCGGGGTGAGTTTCAGAGCAACCACCCTCCACCGGCTGGACCTTGCCGAGCAAATCTGGATGTTTCTCAAAAATGCCCCAATCCATAATGCCTACGACTATCCCGTAACCCGTGATGGGTGACACCTGTGCCCAGAGCGGGCACACATTGATTGCTTCAATCTCCCATTGATTGTGAAAGCTCGAATCCGTGAACGGTACGCCACAAAAATTGAAGATCGGGTCGCATTGGCCACTCGCGGTTGAGGCGGCGATGCCAGCACCTACGAATAAGAACAAGCAAGCCACCGCATGCCTAAAACCTTGCATATACAATCTCCATTGTCTAAGACCCATTGCGGCACCTTCTCGAGTTGCCACAGATAGCGATGATAAATACTGCAATACTGACTGGGGTTGGCACGAACACTAACTGATCGGATGTGTTCGAATAGACGCGAGAATCACCAAAGACATCTGTGTATACGCGACTTTCGTACCGCCCGGCTGTGGTAGGCGTGTGACGGAAGGTAATCGGCTCCGCAGGTGGTTGAGAAAGTGCCCAGCCCAATGAGTACACTTTGACAGGATTCGAATCGTCATAGAATGGCTCGCCAAAGATCTTTGAAAACTGCCACGCTTCGATATCGTCGATGGTATCGGGGACACCGTCGCCGGTGGTGTCGATAGGCACGCCGTTCATACCAAATGCCAGGAACGCTGGACTCAAGCCATTGCCGTGGTCTGGATTGATATTCAAGTCGCCAACGCTCAATAGACTATCACCAAATCTCAGCGCAAATGCCGCTGACGCGATTGCTTCAAGTTCAGGATCCATTGAGGCCCACAGCTCGATCTCCACTTCATCCCCCGCCCCCACCACGATCGGTCGGCTCGCGTCGGCGGTTTCGCCGTTGACCTCGACCTGCCAGTACCAGTACATGATGTCGGCGTGGGCCGGGAGCGCGAGGGCGGCAGCCGCGATGATCCATGCCCCGAGAAGTCGTCTGTTCATGGAAAAGCCTCCCTGATCGTGCCCGTCCCTTATCCAGCATACCACACCGTCCGAGAAACGCAAGCCCAAACCGGTGGTTCCTCCAAAGGCCGCTGTGGTGCCTGAAGCTGTTGCGGGTACCCGTATGAGACGGGTGGCGGGTGGCACTGCTGACACCCTTTCCCTGTGGCAGGGGTGGCTTGTCCACCCGTGGGGTACGGGGGCACGAGGTGACCAAAGTCCCCACGCCACGGGAGACTGACAGTGCCACTTGCCGCCAGTTCTGGCAGGAGATAGACCCGCTCTTCGAGCGTGCCGTCGGCCTGGGATTCCCAGGCGGTGTTCGCGTCTCGGTCTCGGAGGATCACGCTGTCAATATACGAACTTCCACCAGCTCCCGCAAGCCCCGCGTTGTGATACACGAACTGTTCCTTGGGATCAGCGTCGATCGTCCACGACGAGTACCGCGAAGCTCGGTAGGTCGCTGTTCTTCGTCAAGTCTTCGTCATGGCCACTTCAAGCTGTGGCCATGCCACCCGCCTGCTGAGCGATCGCGCACGGGTGGGCAAGCCCCCACACCACAGGGAGTGCTGGCCGTGCCACCTGCCAGCGGCCCAAATGCAGTACACTCGGGATGGAGGTGCTCCCGTGGCAAAGGCTGTCGCAGATCCAGAAGAACTCCGCCGGTTCGCGCAGATGCTCAAGGCGTTCAACGCCAACATGGGGCAAGCGATGCAGCAGCTGCAGGGCAGCGCCCTGTCGCTCGGCCAGACCTGGCGCGACCAGGAGCACGCGAAGTTTCAGCAGGAGTTCGAGCAGACCACCCGCCAGCTTCAGCGGTTTATCGAGGCAAGCGAGGAACAAGTCCCGCTGCTCTTGCGGAAAGCCGAGCGGCTCGAAGCCTACCTCCGGCAACGGTAGAGTTCACACGCGGACACGACCGGGGAGTATCACGGATGGCTGAACGGGCAAGCGTTGGATCCGTCGAGGCGTTGCGGCAGTTTCAGCCCGCGGTCGTCAAGTTCGCCGAGCTCAGCCAGGCCGCGATCTCGTCGGCCGAGGTCTCCGCGCGGCGGACACTCGACTGGATCGTCCGCGAACGCCGTCCCACGTTGCAACGGGAGATTCGCCGGCTCCAGGAAGAGTTGACCCGTTCGCGGACGCGAATGATCTCCCGGGCCGACCCGATGCAGGACAACCCGCTGCCCAAGGTTGATGATCGGCTGGCGCTGGAAGCCGCGAAACGGCGCATCCGCGCAGCCGAAGAACAACTCGAACACACCCGCCGATGGGCGAGGCAGCTCGAACGTGCGCTCGACGAGTACCGTGGCGCGGTCTCCCAACTCGGGTGGTTTGTTCGGGGCGAACTCGCCAACGCGGTGGGCGCGCTGGAACGGATGGGGGATATCTTGGAGACCTACTCGCAGATCGGTGACCGTCGACCGACCCGCCCGGCCGGCGGGGATGATGCCGAGGGGGCCACACCATGAGTATGTCGGGCGGTCAGGGCATGTTGCTGGACGCGAGCAAGCAGTTTGTGCGTGATTGGTCGAGGTTGCACGAGTCGTGGACCGATCAGAATGCCGAGGCTTTCGAGAAACGCTACATCGCGCCGATCGAGGGGCATGTCCGGCGGGCGGCCGAAGCGATGGACCGGCTCGGCGAGATCGCGGCTGCAGCCCGGCGGGCGTGTGAATAGAGTGGTCATTCGCCGCGGCGAACCGGTGAGCTGCCGGGCGCAGAACAAAGAATGCAACGACGCGGACCCGACCAGTCCGTAGCCAGCCGAGGTGCTGTTTCGTATGGATGACCGCAAGCCCAGACCCACACCCGCCTCGGGGCTGTTCAGCCGCGAGGAGTTGCTGGTCGCTGGCCTGCGCACCTTTCTTGCCTCCTACGCCGAGCGATCCGCCGAGACCAACCAGCGATACACCGACGACCAGGCCCGGGCCGAGCACACGCACGATCGTCAGCTCGAAGAAGCCAACGCCGAGCTCGTCCGCCGCACGCAGAAAGCCGACACGGAACTCGCCGAAGCCAACTCCCGATTGGAGACCCAGCACGCCGAGCAGGAGTCCCGAACGTGTGCCGCCTGGGACAGCAAGGCTGCGGGCGAACGCGAGCGCCACGAGGCGCGGGTCGAGCGCGTCGAGCACAAACGCCGTGAAACAGTCTGGCTCGCCGAGACCATCCTTGAAAGCGGGCGTCCCAAGCCCCGCCAGGCGTTCGAGGCTCTCGCCAAGCGCGTCACCGCGGGCCGTACCGCGATCTCGGAGTGGGAGGTTTTCGTCGATTCGCTCTGGCCGGGCAGGGTGCAGCGGGCGGATACCCCCGCACTCACAGAGGCATCGGACCCCGAAACGCCCGACGAGGTCGAGGCCTTCGAGCAGCTTGTCGACGAGGCCGGCTGCGTTGCCGAGGCGCTCGACCGGGCGATGTTGCCCCGGGTGTTCCGGTCCGGCTTGCACTTCCTCTTCGTGCCGGGCTTGGGCGCAGCGGCCGCGGCTGGGGTCGGCTTTGCGACCGGCTGGAACGACTGGAAAGTGCCGGTTGCTGCGGGGGTGGGGGGGCTCGTCATCGCCGCGGCGAGTGCCGTCCCGATGCGTGTTCGCGCGGTGCAGCAGCTCCGGGCCGGTGTCCGCGAGTTCAGCAGGATCGCCGCACGAGTCCGGGCCGGCGCAGAGGCGGTGCTCGAGCGCGGCGAACGCGACCGGGACGATGCGCTTATCGAACTCGTTGACAGTTGCAGAGCCGAAGTGGACCGCGCGGCAACCGACGCTCAGGATGCGCTCGACTCCCTGGAAGCCGAGCGGAGTTCGCTCGTAACAAACGCAGAACTGCAACGCAGTTCCGAGGAACATGCGCTGTCGCGCAGCAATGCCGCCGCAAGAGCGGAGATCGAACGCAAGGTCGCGGAGTATCGTGAGCACGCACAATCCGCCCACGATGCAGCGATCGCCAAGGCCGCCGAGGCAAAGCGCTCCGCAACGGGCGCGACCGAGCGGCTGTTCCAAACCGAAACCGACGCGCTCGCCGCAGAGTGGTCCTCTGCGGCACAACGCTTTAGCGAAGAGATCGAGTCGATCGTGAACGCCGCAAAGCGCGCGAGCCCGGCATGGCACGACCGACTCACGCGATCGTGGAACCCGCCGGAGCCGGGCGAAACCGCGTCTCATCTCGGGGCGCTCACGCTCGATATCGCTGCGATGCTCTCCGAACTCGCGATCGAGCAGAACCCCGCCGCACCGCTCCCCGAGACGGTCAGGCTCCCCGTGATGCTCGATATGGTCGAGCGTCCCTCGCTCCTGGTTGAATCCGGCACCGGCAACCGGGACGCGGGGCTGGCGATACTTCAGACCGTGCTCCTCCGGATCCTCGCGTCGATCCCGCCGGGGCGCGCGAAGCTGACCATCATCGACCCCATCGGCCGGGGGCGGTCGTTCGCCGGGCTCATGCGCCTGACCGACCACGACGAGAGCCTCGTCGGCGCGCGCATCTGGACCGAGAGTCGCCACATCGAGCAACGCCTGGCCGACCTGACCGAGCACATTGAAAACGTCATCCAGAAGTACCTGCGCGACGATTACGCCACGATCGACGACTACAACCGTGTCGCCGGCGAGATCGCCGAGCCCTACCGCTACCTCGTTATCGCCGACTTTCCCGCCAACTTCTCCGAGGACGCGGTCGCCCGGCTGGCGTCGGTGATCGACGCCGGCCCGCGCTGTGGCGTGTTCGTGGTGATGCTCTCCGACCGGGCCGTCAAACAGCCCGCCGGGTTTGATTTCGCCTCGCTCCGATCGCGCGCGATCGTGCTCAAACCCCGATCGCTGACCGGAGCCCCATCCACCGCCGCGCAGTTCGGCGTCGTGAGCGAATCGCTCGGCGATCTTCTCTTCACACCCGACGCCCCACCGGGTGAATCCGAAGCCGCGGCTTTGCTCGACATTATCGGCGCAGAGGCGCAGGCTGCCGGGCGGGTCGAGGTGCGGTACCGCGTCGTCGCGCCGCCCGATGCCGAGCGTTGGACCAGAAGCGCCGCCGACGAGCTCCGCATCCCCATCGGCCGCGCCGGAGCAACCAAAGCCCAGGAGCTCCGCCTCGGCAAGGGCACAAGCCAACACGTGCTCATCGCCGGTAAGACAGGGTCGGGCAAGTCCACGCTGCTGCACGTGCTTGCGACCGCCGCGATGCTCTGGCACGACCCCCGCGAGGTCGAGTTCTATCTCGTTGACTTCAAGAAGGGCGTCGAGTTCAAGCCCTACGCCAGCGGCAAGCTGCCGCACGTCCGAGCGGTCGCGATCGAATCCGACCGCGAGTTCGGGCTCAGCGTTCTGCAACGGCTCGACACCGAGCTCCGCCGACGGGGCGACCTCTACCGCGACCGCGGGCTGCAATCGCTCTCCCAGTTCCGCGAGCGATTCCCCGACGAACCGATGCCAAGGTCGATCCTCATCATCGACGAGTTTCAGGAGTTCTTTGTCGAGGACGACCGGATCGCCCAGGACGCTTCACTCCTCCTCGACCGTCTCGTCCGCCAAGGAAGAGCGTTCGGCATCCATATCCTGCTCGCCAGCCAGACGCTCAGCGGCGCCTACTCACTCTCCCGCAGCACCGTCGGCCAGATGGCGGTCCGCATCGCGATGATGTGCTCGGAGACTGACAGCTACCTCATCCTGAGCGAGGACAACAGCGCCGCACGCCTCCTCACCCGCCCGGGCGAAGCGATCTACAACAACGCCAACGGCCTCGTCGAAGGGAACAACCCCTTCCAGGTCGCGTGGCTCGGCGACGACGACCGCGACAGCGTGCTCCACGAGATCGAACGCCTCGCGACAAGACGATCCGTCGAGTTCGAGGAGCCCGTGCTCTTTGAAGGCAACGCCCCGGCCGAACTCGAACGCAACCGACTGCTCCGCCGCGCTGTCCGCGAGCGCCAACGCCCGATCGCCCCGATCGCATGGCTCGGCGAGCCGGTGTCGATCAAGGACCCGACCGGCGCGGTCATGCGCCGCCGGGGCGGGGCAAACCTGCTGGTCGTCGGGCAACGAACCGAGACCGCCGCGGCGATACTCGCGTCGGCGATCGTCAGCCTGGCGGTGCAGCACGACGCCGAGGGTGACCGCGCCCCCAGTTTCCGGATCGTCGATGCAACTCCCGAGGACGACCCGCTCGCCGGGCGGTTCGCCGCGGCGCTCGCGGGCCTGCCGCACGATGTCCGCCCGGTCTCGTGGCGCAACGCACCCGAGGCAGTCGAGGAGTGCTACACCGAGCTGATCGCCCGCGAGGATGCCAACCGTACCGACGGGCCTGCGATTTATCTCGTGCTCCACGGGCTGCACTGGCTGCGGAGCCTCCGCCGAAAGGACGACGATTTCTCGTTCAGCACGGACAGCGAAGCCAAGATGCCGGCCGCGGATCAGCAGCTCAAACAGGTGATCATCGACGGGCCGCGCCTGGGCATCTTTGTCCTCGCCTGGTGCGACACCACCAGCAGCCTGACCCGGGCGCTCGACCGATCATCACTCGCCGAGTTCGGCAACCGGGTGCTCATGCAGATGTCCGCAAACGACAGCAGCATGCTGATCGAGTCCACCACGGCTTCCCGGCTCGGGCTCCACCGCGCAGTGTTCTTTGATGAGGAACGCGGCGCCGAGGAGAAGTTCCGCCCGTTCGGCATGCCAACGCCCAGCGAGGTGGACCGGATTCTCAGACCGGATTCTTCCGGCTTGCAACGCTGATCCTGTTGACGGAGCGATCTTCACACCAAGCCGGATCTTCCGCATTACGGCATGCGGAAGTCCCACCCCTTGCGGTATTCCTTGGTAATGTAACGGTTGGCAACATCGTTATTGGTAAAGTGCTGGGCCGCGGCGTCGTACTCGAGCCGACCGCCGACCTTCTGCGCGACACACCCAAGCAGCACCGACTCAGAGAACGGCCCCGCGTACGCGAAGTTGCTCTTGGGGTGGGTGTAAGGAGCGTCGCCGGTGCAGGCTCTGTACCACTCGAGGTGGTGCCCTTCGGACCGCTCGATCATCTGTGGCGGGGTGCCGGTTGCTTCGTGCAACTCGGCGGGCAGCAGCCTGGGCTCGGCCCGGGCGGCGGGCAACGCAATCATTTTGCCCTTGCTCCCGATATAGAGCGCGCCCTCGGCTGTGAGTTCGGTCTCCTCCTCCAGCTCTTCCGGGCGGGCCGGTTTGTCACCACCCTCGTACCAGTAGAGGTCAAACCCCGGACGATCGCCGTCAGCTGTAAACTGGAACTTGACGATGCCGTTGGAAAAGTACATCGGGCGATCGCCGATCGGCTCGGGCGCGATGAGCTCGACCGAGGTCGGCAACCCCGGCATGAGCGCCCAGTAGACCGGGTCCATCTCGTGGCACGCCATGTCCCCGAGTGCCCCGCAGCCGAAGTCCCAGAACCCGCGCCAGTTGAACGGGTGGTAAAACCCGCCCCACCCGTCGGCCGGGTCGCGGCGGTACGGCCGCATCGCAGCAGGGCCCACCCACGCCTCCCAGTCAAAGTTTGCGGGGACTTCCTGGCCGCCCTCGGGCACCGCCATGCCCTGCCTCCAGACCGGGCGGTTGGTCCAGATGTGCGCCTCCTTGAGGTCCCCGATCGCGCCGGAACGCAGATAGTCGATGCTCTTGCGGAGGCTCTCCGAGGCGTGCCCCTGGTTGCCCATCTGTGTCGCGACCTTGTACTTCTCGGTCGCGATCGCCAGCTGGCGGGCTTCCCAGGGCGTGTGCGTCAATGGCTTCTGCGTGTACGCGTGCTTGCCCGCCATCATCGCGATGATCGTCGCGGGATAGTGCTGATGGTCGGGGGTGCCGACCATGACCGCGTCGATCTCGTTGAGGTGTTTGTCGTACATGCGCCGGTAATCGGTGTACCCCGGAGCATCCGGGAACCGATCGGCAGCCGGGCCGAAACGGTCCTTGTCGGCGTCGCAATAGCACGGGCACCCCGCGCCCAGGTCGGTCAGGATCGGGATGTGCTGGTTGGAAGCGATGCCCCCGGTACCGATGTAGGCGACTTGCAGCTGGGCGTTCGAGCCCATGACGCGGCCGTACGAAGCTGCCGAGAGCGACCACGCGCCCGCCGCGGCAGCAGCGGCTGAAACCTTGATAAACTCGCGGCGGTTGGTCTGGCGTGCGTTGCTCATGGCACAAGGCTCCCTGTTGGTCGTGTGGGCTGCCCCGGAAACGGATCACGCCGGGGCGGCGTGCAGGGCTGGACGCCCTGTGCATGGGATGGTACCGTGAACACAGAACCGCACGCAACCGCGGCCCCGATGAATCGCACCGAGGAGAGTGTCTATGGGTGTTCACACTGCAATGAAACTCGCGATCACCGGGACGATCGCACTCTGCACGACCATTGGACTTGCACAGCAAGCCCCCGAGGGGTTTCAAGGGCTCATCGCAGACCAAGGCCTCACCGGCTGGTGGGGGCTCGGGACTGAAGACCCCCGAAAGGTCTACAGCGAGGACGACGAGACCTTTGCTCAACGCCACAAGGTAAGCCTCACCGACATCGAGGAGCACTGGAAAAACGTCGACGGCGTCCTCATCAACGACGGCAGCGGGCTGTTCCTGACCACCGACCGCCTCTTCGGCGACTTCGAGCTCTTCCTCGAGTACCGAACCGTCGCAAACGCCGACAGCGGGATCTACCTGCGAGGCGTGCCACAGGTCCAGATATGGGACACCACCCAAGAGGGCGGTAAGTGGGACATCGGCGCCAAGCTCGGCTCTGGGGGCCTCTGGAACAACAGCCCGGGCGCACCCGGCAAAGACCCGCTCGTGCACGCCGACCGACCCTTCGGTGAGTGGAATCTGGTTCGGGTCGTCATGGTCGGAGAACGGGTGAGCGTGTGGCTCAACGGCGAACTCGTCGTCGACCACGCCAGGCTCGAAAACTACTCCGATCGCGGACTGCCGATCCCGCGCACCGGGCCGATCCAGCTCCAGACCCACGGCGGCGAGGTCGCGTGGCGCAACGTCTTCATCCGCGAGATCGACGCCGAAGAAGCCAACGAACTGCTGGCAGCCCGGGGGGATGCCGGCTTCGAGTCCGTCTTCAACGGCAAAGACTTTACCGGCTGGGCTGGCCCGACAGACGCGTACGAGATCATCGACGGCGCCCTCCGCTGCCGATCAGGACACGGCGGCACGATCTACACCGACGAAGAGTACGACGATTTCGTCGTACGTTTCGAGTTCAAGCTGCCACCGGGCGGGAACAACGGGCTCGCGATCCGCTACCCAGGCAGCGGCGACACCGCCTACGTCGGTATGTGCGAGTTGCAGGTGCTCGACAACACCCACCCGAACTACGCAACCCTCGAACCACGCCAGTACCACGGCTCGGTCTACGGCCAGGCCGCCGCCCACCGGGGCTATCTCAGGCCGGTCGGCGAGTGGAACTTTCAGGAGGTGCGCGTGGTCGGGCCGCGGATCACCGTCGAACTCAACGGCACGCAAATCCTCGACTGCGACACGTCTGCACTCACCGACTTCATGTACGAAGAGTCCAAGTTTGCCGGCCGCAGCCGAACACGCGGCCACTTCGGGTTTGCCGGGCACAACGACCCGGTCGAGTTCCGCAAGGTGCGGATCAAACGGCTCGAGCCGTGAGCAGATGCGGCATGACGCCCGAGCGACCCGCGCGCGCCACACGCCACAAGCCACAAGCGAGTCAGTCAGGTCGAGATCGTCTGAGTGTTTCACGCTGCGCCTCCGAAACCGGCCCGAGCGATTGCAGCGCAAGAAACACCGCACCGAGCACCGGCGGCAGCACGGGCTCAACCACCGCGACAGACCGAAGGCGGGCTTCGAGAGCACGGCTGAGAGCATCAACCACGATCGGCCCCGCCGCGAACACGCCGCCGACGGGCGACAGCGCGTGCGGCACGTCAGAACCGTCCCGCGCCAGCGCGTCGTGCACCGCGACCACCATCTCGGCCAGCTCGGATGCACCCCGTTCCACGATCGCAAGAGCGACGGCATCACCCTCCGCCGCGGCTCTGGTCACGAACGGCGCGAGCGACGAAAGCCGAGCCCGGGAGTCGGGCGCTTCGAGCAACGCCACCGCGTCACGGGGAGACCTGACGCCGAGGTGTTCCGGGAGAGAGTCGCAGAGGCCGCTCGCCGCCCCCCGGCCGTCAACCGCCCGGCACCACGCCGCAACTGCCCGGAGCCCAAGCCAGGTGGCGCTCCCGCCGTCATCCAGTCGGCTCCCCCATCCACCGGCGCGGTGCTCGTCGCCCGAAGAGGTGCGCCCGTAACAACACGAACCGGTGCCCGCAATCAGCACCATCCCGGGCTCGTCAAGAAACGCCCCCGCGTGAGCGGTACGCAGGTCGTGGTCGATCGTGAGTGACCCGGGCGGCGCAAGGTCGAGGGGTTTGACACCAGCGCGCACCGCCCGCTGGTCGTCTTCAGTGCTGCAGCCGGCGATCCCCAGAAACCCCGCTCGCACAAGCCCTCGTGCAAACCCCGCAGCGTCGAACGCCGCGTGGGTCGCTTCATCGATACGTGCGGCAAGCGTGGTTGCACCGGCATCGCGAAGATTCCCCGAACCCGCACCGCCAAACCCCAGCACACGGCCGCTGCGCTCGGCAAGCGCAGCCCGCGTTGTAGTGCCGCCTGAGTCGATGCCGATGACGAGGTCTGGGTGCATGCTGGAGATCAGTATCGTGTCCCAACCCTGTTTGAGCAAGTCAGAGATGGACACCGCGCCTGGCACGACACCGGCGTGGCCGAAAAAAGCACGACGCCCGCGCTGAGCACGGGCGTCGTGAAGAGTCGCAGAGCAGACCGCTTTAGCAGCCGGCGTTGAAATCGTTGAGGAACGCGATCACGTCCTGTGTGTTGACGTTGCCGTCACCGTTCCAGTCGGCCTCGGCGTCGTTGGCTGACCAGAGGTTCAGGAACGCGAGCACGTCCTGCGTGTTGACAACCCCGTCGCCGTTGATATCGACGCGGCAGCAGTCGGTGATGGTGAAGCTGGTGATCCACGAGTTCCAGCCGCCACTCTCGTAGTACTCACCAACGAGCCAGAAGGTGCAGCCGTCGGGGTCGAGCGCCATGTCGAAGTAGTCGCCCCAGCGGCCGTTGCCAGCCGCGGTGCCCGTCTTGGCGTTGACCAGCGCCCCCATCGTGCCGAGGGCGTCACCCGCAGAGCGGCCGGTGAACCTCACGCTGGCAAACTCGTTGGAACGGGAGAACGCGGTGACCATACCGATATCACCGGCATCGTTGCTGTAGAGCGCGGGGAAGAAGCAGTAGGTGCCCGCCCCACCGGAAACATTGCCCGACTGGATGAGGCTCGGCGAACCGGAGTTCGGCCAGTTACCCGTGTCAAACTCGTACCAGCGGGAGACTACCCGGCCGCCAGCGCTGACACCATGCCCCGCGAGGAGCTTCCCGTCGCGCCACATCACGTTCATGATCCGCCCGTCGAGGGTGCTGATGGTGCCGCCGTTGTTGGGGGCATCGGGGGGCGAACTCCATGCGGGCACCGAAACATTGGCATTGACGATGGAGGGGCTGGTGAGCGCGTCCCTGATTGCGGTCACCCTTATGCTGGTGGAGGTGCGTGCGCTCACAAAGAACGGCGCGATGTTGTTGCCGAAGTGCTGGGTCGACTGCGCCGACGCGGCCCCGCCGTCACGGATAGTCGTGTACTGCGCGGTCCCGCCGTTGAGGATCGACGACTTATCGATCGAGCGGTACGCCACGCCGGCAAAGCCGCCGCCCCCGCCGTTGAGGCGGAACAGGTTGCCGTTGACATAGATCCCGTCACTGTCAAACCCGAGCCCGGGGTAATCGACCCAGTAGGTCGAGCTACCAACGGTGATACGGGCGTCGGTGCGGTACTTGTACCAGATGCCGTTGGGATCGCTGTCGTCGGAGATGGCAAAGGTGATCCACGCCTGGCTCGAGCCATAGACCTCGAGAGCGAGGATAAAGAACCGCTCCGACTCGCTGTCATAGAAGCACTTGGGGTCAAAGGTAAAGCTGCCGCCGCCGACGTCCTCAAAGAAGCCCGGGTTCCCGGTGCTGTCCAGGCGGGTGCGGAACTGCTGGGTCCCATCCTTGGAGTACCACGCGAGGTCCATGTTCACGACCTGGACGATATGGTCCGGGCCGACCGCCAGCGCCGGGTCCGGCGGCGACCACGGGGTCTGGTCGAGCCCGGGGAACAGGGCACCGGGTTGTGCCGTGATCTGATCGGTCACTTCGCCGGCAACCAGGTCATTCTTCGGCCCCTGGCGCAGTGTCCTGTCCCGGCCGTGCGGTGGGAGAAGATGCTTGACAAGCGTGACCTCACCATCGAACGTGCTCGGCTGAATCTGTACCGGGAACGTCCGGGTGTCGATGATCTCGGCCTCAGCCGTCCCGCGGGCCCACGAGCCGGGCTCGGTCAGGTCCGGCGGCGTGAGCTGTGCAGCGAGCTCCGGGAACCCGATCGCGGTCTCAAACGTGAGCATGCCCGAAACAGGAAGGGCAGGGGAAATCGTTCCGGTGTCCGGGAAAGCGGCACTGGTGGTGGTGTCGTTCTTGCAGCTGGAGTTGCACCCAGCAGCAAGGAATACAGCAGCCGGGACCAACACGGTCAGCCCGACCAAACGGATAACATCAGATCTACGCATTCTCGACTCTCCAGCTACAGGGTCTGTGGGATGGCACGCACAGGCGACACACCCCCCTCGGGTGATGCCTCCATCGGCAAGATGGTGGCGGACTTTCCTCCCGCGAGACAGGTACGCTATCAATATAGCAGAAGCTCCCCTTAGAATACGAAATACTCGGACTCTGGAGATATTTATGCCCCCCATGCCCTCCACCATGCTCCCGCTCGGCACCAACGCCCCGGGCTTTGACCTACCCGACACCGTCGGCGGGGGGCGAGTGTCTCTCGCCGATCTTGCGGGCAAAGCCCTCCTGGTGATGTTCATCTGCAACCACTGTCCCTTCGTCAAGCACATCCGCGAGCAGCTGGCCTCGCTCGGGCGGGACTACGCAGCACGCGGCTTCGCGGTCGTCGCGATCAGCGCCAACGACGCCGAGCACTACCCCGACGACAGCCCCGACAAGATGAAACTCGAAGCCGAGGAAGCCGGGTACACCTTCCCCTACCTCTTCGACGAGTCCCAGGAAGTCGCCAAGGCCTACCGCGCCGCGTGCACGCCCGATTTCTACGTCTTCGATCGCGCGCACACGCTGGCATACCGAGGTCAGCTCGACGACAGCCGACCAAACAACGGCAAGCCGGTCACCGGGAAAGACCTCCGCGCCGCGATGGATGCGGTCCTGGCTGGCACCCCGGTTCCCGAGCCGCAACTGCCGAGCATCGGGTGCGGCATCAAATGGAAACCCGGGAACGCGCCGGACTACGCAGGGTAGTAACTGACGCAACGACTCGGCGCGGACCTCCGGTGTGCGTTGCAAATACTTCTCGTGCCTTTTATTCTGGTGCATCCTACGAGCCCCGAGCGCAAGCTCGGGTCCGCGAGTGGCTGAGTTTTAGAGGTAAAATCAAACCTGTGCTCGCGCACATGGCTCGTAAAGACACTCTACTGCCGGCGGCCCGCGTTGTGCTCGCGCCAGTCCTCAATCGTCATCGCCCATCGCTCGTGGTCGGACCACACCCCGTCGATCTGCAAATACCGAGGCGAATACCCCTCGAGGCGGAACCCGCTCTTCTTTGCGACCGCCAGCGACGGCTCGTTGTTGGGCTGGATGTTCGCCTCGACACGGTGCAGCCTCACCGTCGTAAAGGCGTGCCGCAGCATCAGCGCGACCGCCTCGGTCATATAGCCCCGCCCCGTGTGCGACGCGCCGATCCAGTACCCCATATACGCCGACTGCAACGGCCCGCGCGTGATCGCGCCGAGTGAGGCCTGCCCGACCAGCGCGTTGTCAGCAACCGCAAAGATCAGCAGCCGTTCCTGACCCGGGACCGAGCGGGATTTGTAGACGAAGTCAAACTGATCCTGCCCGAAGGCGTCAAACCCCTTCGGCGGGCGCGGCTCCCACGGCTGGAGATGGTCCTTGCTCTTCTGCCGCATCTCGACGAACGCCTCACGATCGCGAGGGTGCGGGTACCGCAGGTACACCAGCCGTCCGACTTCGGCTGCCTGGTGCGGCTTGCTCGGGATGGATGGTGACATGCGGGCCTCTGCGGGTGTGTGGCTGGTGAGGGTCTTATTCGCCGTAGTACAGCTCTTCTTCAGGTGCCGTATTATTCGATGCCGAAGCGACCACTGCAAGGGTTGCACCCACAACGATTACCGCCGAGACCAACCCCGCCAGCACCACGCGGAGCAGCGGGTGCTTGACAAACAGCCCCGCAACAACCCCGAGCGGCGCGATCGCCATGATCGGCAACGCCCACCACGCGGGGACCTCCTGATAGCCGTAGGTCACGAGCAGGATCGAGGCAAACACCGCGAGCCAGACGGTATGAAAACCGGAGAGTTGTGGCAGGCTCTGTCGCCGCAACACCGCAGCAACCAGCGCACCGCCTGCGATAGCACCGAGCCCCGCCGCGAGTCGAGCGCCTCCCGCGTACCCGCTTTTGAAGAGCCCGGGTGCTGCGATGATCGCCATGAGCAAGAGGGCCAGCAGGATCGCGGCGCGTGGGAGGCGTGAACCCGCAGCATCCAGCATCGCGCCCGTCCCCGCCAGCCAGAGACCGCTGGCGATCGTCAGCACGATGAGCAAGCCCCGCGGCATGTACATCTCGGGAAGAGGAACAAGCACCCCGAGCGCAAGCCCGGCCCCCAGCACCACCCTGAGCACCACCGTAAGCGTGACCCAGCCCGCCAGACTGTGGAGAGCGCCGATGAGCGCCGCGGCTACTCCTACCGCGAGAAACCGTTGCGTGGCGTCCTTCGGCCAGAGATCGTGCCACTGGTTGAGCCCGAGGTCGGCAAAGAAAAATGCCGCGACCGCCACGATCGCCGGCCACGGCCGCACAAACATGCGGTCACGCGACGCGCTCTCGCCATTCTCCGCCGGGCGTTTGGACCCGGGCAGAAAGCTCAGCGCAAAGAGAGCGATCGCGCTGACCACGCCGGGGATGAGTATCGCGAGTATCGCTTGCTGGGGAGTCATCGTGTACCGGAACGAGCCTGTCTATTCGCGGATCGCTTCAACCGCCACGGTCAGCTTGATGATGTTGCCGAGCCCGCCACTTTCAGAGCCGTCCGTCGCGAGATATTTGGTCATGCCAAAATCCGAACGCTTGATCTCGAATCGCGCCTCGTAGCCAGCGATTGCCTTG
The DNA here is from genome assembly GCA_964394895.1 of uncultured Phycisphaeraceae bacterium. GTDB lineage: Bacteria > Planctomycetota > Phycisphaerae > Phycisphaerales > UBA1924 > PNC22. The sequence goes on from CAYMZJ010000020.1 coordinate 36,922, forward strand.
CCCTGAAGATCGGTGCCGGTGCCCATCCACTCAAGCTCAGCCGAGACCGGCCGGGTCTCGCCCTGCAGCGTGAGGTTGCCGGTCAGGGTGTAGAGATCGCCCTCGACATGCTCGACGCCGGTGCTCGTGAATGCGATGGTGGGGAACTGCCGCGAGTTGAAGAAGTCCGCGGTGCGGAGGTGGTCGTCGCGGTCGGCGTTGCGGGTATCCACGCTCGCGGTCCGGACCTCAAAGCCGAACTCCCCAGCCGCGTGGTCCTCGGGGTCAAAGGTGAACTCGCCCGAAAAATCGGTGAACACGCCGTAGAAGTTCGCCACGCCCATGTGACGGATCCGGAATAGCACAGTCGAGTGGACGCTGTCCACCTTGTAGGACGCCGCGTTTGCAGGTGCCTTGAGTTGGGTTGAGGCATCAACCGGAGCGGGCGCAAACCCCGCAAGCAGCCCGACCGAGCCGATCAGGACCGCCGCAGAGACAGCGATGAAGGTCGTGTGTGTCATAGTCCTAGACATGGTTGTCTCTCCGTGGGTGTGGGCCGTGTCGGCGGGTTTTCGTTCGTGGGAAGAAGCACTATACCGCACGGTCTATTCCGCGCACGCCCGAATCATCGCAACAGGAGTTCCTGCCGGAGAATCCCGACGACACCCGTCACACGCCGATATGCACCACGACTTCCCGGCGGTGGGGGCCCGTCCGGTGCTCCCAGAGATACACACCCTGCCACGTCCCCAGCACGAGCCGCCCACGGTCGATCGGGATCGACAGCGACGTCTGCGTCAGGATCGCCTTGATATGGCTCGGCATGTCGTCGGGCCCCTCGGCGGTGTGGGTGTAGAGCGGGTCACCCTCGGGCACAAGACGGTTGAGCCAGGCTTCCAGATCACGCCGCGCTGAGGGATCGGCGTTCTCCTGAATCGTCAGCGAGGCGGAGGTGTGACGGATGAAGATGGTGCAGAGGCCGGTAGCGTCAGGAGCAAACGAGGCAGCCGCGCCCGCGACGACATCGGCAATCTCGCTGGTGATCTCGTGGAGGCCCTGGTGAGTCGTCGGGATGGTGAGGCGGGTGAGCATGGAAATGTTGATGGGAAGAAAGGCATCGAGGCAGGAAGGTATCGAGGCATCAAGAGGTGGGAGTTACTACCACTCGTAGCCCATATCTTCGGCGATGCGGTATATGGCAATCAACAGTTGCGCTCGGGCAGCAAAGACCATTGCTTCTATCTCCTTGCCCTGATTACGGAGTTCTACAGACCGTTGCGCAAGATGGTTGAGGACGGGGATCGTTTGTGCCGCATCTTCGTAGGAGGCTCCGATTTCAGCCCCTCCGCCTGCGGCCGAGGCTTCGATAAACGAATAATCTGACTCTGATGTGAGCGACGCGAAGAAATCGCGAAGCTCTATGGAAGGTCGTGACTTGCAGTGATCCACAAGCCACGCTTCCAAGGCAACTTTGTCCACGGCTCCTGTTGCGACACCGAGAATCTGGTCGGCTGCATCAAGGTCTTGGACAGTCAAATCCCATCCGTTCATGTGCAGGAATACCACCATTGCGGCCAACGCGGTGCGCTTGTTGCCGTCCACGAAGGGGTGGTTCTTGCAGATGTGGTAGGCGTATGCGGCAGCCATCCCGAAAGGAATAGCATGGGCAAACTCGTCGTCAAATGATTGACGGGGCATCGCGAGGGCAGAATCCAAAAGCCCCTTATCGCGTACACCGTGGCTGCCGCCGAACTCGTCGATGGCAGAATCATGCAGCGTGAGCACCTCGCTGAGTTCAAGAAACCGCGGCGGCTTGGGCAGGACGCCGATGTTCACTCCGCGAGCTTCCGCATGGATTCAGGGAATTTCTTGAAAACTTGCTCGGCTGCTTGCGTGAATGCCGGATCGTGCTGGCGGATTTGTACACGGGCGAGGAATGCCATGTAGGTCGGGAGAGACATGCCGCGCTTGACGGCACGGATTTCCATCTCTCTGGCAAGATCAGCCGGGAAGGGCACATTGGTGACTGGGGCAACCATGCTTTCATTATCGGTCAAGAGCCTGGCAAAAGCCAGCTTATTCCCACTCAATCGTCGCCGGCGGCTTGCTCGAGATGTCGTACACCACCCGGTTCACGCCCCGGACCTCGTTGATAATCCGGTTGGAGATCGTCGCGAGCACGTCGTAGGGGATGCGCGCCCAGTCGGCGGTCATGAAGTCCTGGGTCTCGACCGCCCGCACCGCGACGACACTCTCGTAGGTCCGCCCGTCGCCCATCACACCCACCGACTGCACCGGCAGCAGCACCGCGAAGACCTGGCTGGTCTTGCGATAGAGCTCGGCTGAGACGATCTCCTCGAGCAGGATCTCGTCACAATCTCGCAGCAGGTCGAGCTTGGGCTTGGTGATGTCACCCAGCACCCGCACCGCGAGCCCCGGGCCGGGGAACGGGTGACGCCAGATGATCTGGTCGGGAAGCCCCAGCACCTCGCCGAGCTTGCGGACCTCATCCTTGAACAGGTCGCGCAACGGCTCGACCAGCTCAAAGCCCAGCTCCTCGGGCAACCCGCCGACATTGTGATGCAGCTTGATCCCCGCCGATTTACCCGCAGCCGATTGACCGGACTCGATTACGTCCGGGTAGAGTGTGCCCTGGGCGAGAAACTTGGCGTGCTTGCCCTCTGTCGCGATCGCCTCGGCTTGCTGCTTGAAGACCTCGATAAACCGGTGCCCGATCAGCCGACGCTTTTCCTGCGGGTCGGTGACGCCCGCGAGGTCGCCCAGGAACTCAGCCTCGGCATCGACCACCCGCAGATCGACCCGGAAGTGGTCGCGGAACGTCGTTTCGACAAGCTCGCGCTCGTTCTTGCGCAGCATGCCGGTATCGACGAACACGCAGGTGATCTGTCCCGGGACCGCTTTCTGGATCAGTGCCGCAGCAACCGACGAATCGACCCCGCCGGAGAGCCCGCAGATGACGTGACTGTCCCCGATCTGTTCGCGTACTCGGGCCGAGGCGGTCTGGGCGTAGTCGGCCATGCGCCACGAGCCCGTGCAGCCGCAGACCTTGTAGACAAAGTTCTGCAGGATCTCGACGCCGTGGGGTGTGTGGGTGACTTCGGGATGGAACTGCACGCCGAAGAACCGTTTCGCGGGGTCGGTCGAGCGGACCGCCGCGTGGGGGCAGGTGGCGGTGGACGCGATGGTCTCAAGCCCGGCGTCGTCGAGCGCCTCGACCTGATCGCCGTGGGACATCCAAACCGTGGTGTTCTGGGGGATCGCGCCGAAAATGTCCGTGGTGGACTCGATGTTCAGGCTGGCGCGCCCAAACTCGCGGTGCTGCGCGGGTTCGATCCTCGCGCCGAGCATGCGCGCGCCCAGTTGCATGCCGTAGCAGATGCCGAGAATCGGCACGCCGAGGTCGAAGATCCCCGGATCGCAGGTGGGGGCTCCCTCCTCGTACACACTCGACGGCCCGCCCGACAGGACGAGGCCCTTGGGGTTGAGCGCGCGGATCTTGTCGAGCGGGGTGTCCGGCGAGAGCAGGAGCGAGAACGCGCCAGCCTCGCGGACCCGGCGGGCGATGAGCTGGGAGGTCTGGGCTCCGAAGTCGAGGATCGGAATAACCTCGTCGTGCGGCGATTGCATGCGGCGGTTCCGGTGGGCAGGAGTGCGAACAGGGGAAACGCTAAGGGTAGCGGCCTTGCTCGGGCGGGACGAGCGGTGGGGGAGGAGCGTGAAGGGATGTGCGGGGGCGTGCGGGGGTGTGCGGGGGCGAGGGAGGGGCGTGGGGGGACGGGAACGGGTAGGATCATCCTGTGATCCGGAGTGTCTTGATTTTGGGAATGGTGCTGGGCGCGGGGTCGGGGTGCGTGCCGATCCCGAAGGGGTTTGACTCGCCGGAACCGGCCGCCCGGATCGCAGCAGCTGTTGAGGCAACCGCGTCGGGCGATATCGGGGCGGTACCCGACCTCATCGCCCTGCTCGACAGCGACGACCCGGCGACGCGGCTGGTGTCGATCACTGCGTTGCGCCGGCTCACCGGCCAGACTCTTGGCTACGACCACGCCGCGTCGCTTGCAGAACGTGAAGCCGCGGTCGGACGTTGGGTCGAGTGGTATGACCAGAACGCCGATGCACTCAATGCACAAGCGGGGGCATCACGCCGCAGCCCGAGCGGGGACGATGAATCAGACCATGGGTGACCAGCCGCACATCCGGGTTGAGCTCTTGAGCGATCCGAACTATCTCGCGGGTGTGCGCCAGCTCATCGCCGGGGTGACCCAGCGGATAGGGTTCGACGAGAAGAGCTGCTCGCAGGTCGCGCTCGCGGTCGATGAGGCGCTGGCAAACGTCATCCGCCACGGGTACAGCCGTGCCTGCGATCGCCCGATCTGGGTCAGCGTCTGGACGGTCCCGGCGAATGATAAAGCCGGGGCGTATCTGCGGGTGGTGATCGAGGACGAGGCGCGGCAGGTCGATACGTGCGATCTCCAGGGTCGAGACCTGGACGATCCGAAGCCGGGCGGCCTCGGGCTGCACATCATCCGTGAGGTGATGGACGAGGTGGAGTATTCCAAGCGGTCGCCGCGCGGCATGCGCCTGACGATGACCAAACACGCGCCGCGAGCCGATGAATCGGCACCGGACGCTCCGAAAGAAGGGTGAGATTCAGATGCAGGACGCAGCACTCCCGGTACGGATCGACAGCCTCGACGGTGTCACTGTGCTGGTGCCTCGGGGCGACATCGACATGAGCCGTGCACCTTCGTTCCGCGAGCATGTCCGCCGCGCGATCAACGCGGGAGCGCCCAAGGTCGTGATCGATCTTTCCGAGGTCGAGTACATGGACAGCTCCGGTCTCGCAACGCTCGTCGAGGCAATGCGGAACGCCAAGCAGGCGAGCGTGGCGTTGATGCTGTGCGGCCTGCACCAGAAAGTGCTCGCGATCTTCGAGATCGCGCGGCTGCACCAGTTCTTCAAGATCGAGGCGACAGTCGAGGACGCGATCGCTGCGAGTTAGACCCGTTTTGCTCGGCCGGGTCAGCCGGGATAGAGCCCTTTCGGCAGAGCATTTTTACCGATACACCACCAGTCATGCCTGACTCCAACGAACCAGCACAATCCGGGTCCCGCCTCACACGGCCGATCGAACGGATCGGGGAAGCCGCCTTGCGGATGCTCGCCCACGTCGGGCATTCGGTCAATCTGGCGATCGATACGGCGGTGTGGCTCGGTCGCGGGATGCGGCCCGGACGCGCCGGGCGAGGAGGGGCCGCGATTGTCCAGCAGATCGTCCGTGTGGGCGTGCGGTCAATCTTCATCGTCTCGCTGGTGTCGGGGTGTGTCGGGCTGATCCTTACGCTTCAACTCGCGCCGCCGCTCGACCAGTTCGGCTCGCGGGACCTGGTGGCGAACATCATCGGGGTCGCGGTTTTGCGCGAGCTCGGCCCTTTGATCGGGGCGATCGTGCTGACCGGGTTTGCCGGTGCCGCGATCGCGGCCGAACTTGGCACCATGGTCGTGAGCGAAGAGATCGAAGCGTTGGAAGCGCACGCGCTCAACCCGGTCCGCTTTCTGGTTGTCCCGCGCGTCGTCGCCACGATCGTGAGCATGACCCTGCTCGGGGTGATATCCAATCTCATGGCGATCGGCTGTTCGCTGGGGATCGCGTCCTTCATGCTTGATATCCCCCCCTCGGTCTTCATGGAAAACATGCTGTTTCAAGTCAAACCCAGCGACTTCTGGACCGGGATTGCCAAAGCAACGATCTTTGGCACACTGATCGGCCTGATCTCCTGCTCGAACGGGCTCCGGGTCTCGGGCGGTGCTGCGGGTGTCGGCAACGCGACCACACGAACCGTTGTGCAGTGCATTGTCGCGATCATCATCGCCGACCTTGTGTTCACCGCGATCTTTTACGCGTTCGAGCTGTTCTAGAGAATATTGCATCAATATGTTTCGTTGTTGTGCACGGGTATCGTTGTCCCCTCGCTTGCGCGAGGGGCTCTGTAACACCATTGCATATTGCTGCAGATGTGTTGTCTGCATCGAGAGAAGAGCCCCTCGCGCAAGCGAGGGGACAGGGCAACCCCTCTCAAAGGTCGAACCCTACAATCAGCGTGAGAGACGACTCTGCAAGAAGCTCGAATCAGTCCGTGTCCTCGCGTGCACAGATTCGGAGACTCGCCGCAATATGCGTTCAGAGAACTTGCAACGAAACAAGCTCGAACCGGTCGACATCGACCAGCCCCTTGTCGCTGAGCTTGAGGTGGGGGATCACCACCAGAGGCATGAAGCTCAGAGGCATAAAGGGGTCTTCGATCGGGCACCCGAGCGAGCGGGCGGCTGCCAGCAATGCCCGCTGTTGCGCGACCACGACCACGGCAGGCTCTGGTGAAATCAACCCCGCGATCGGCAGCGGAAGAACCGCGAGCACCTTGCCGTCTACCGCGACCGCTTGCCCGCCTCCAACCTCCGCAACCGCGCGGGCCGCGAGAGCCATGTCCTCGTCATCGGCGCCGACCACCGCGAGATTGTGCGAGTCGTGCCCGATGGTGCTTGCAAGCGCGCCGCGAGCGAGTTGAAAGCCGCGGATGAGCCCGAGCCCGATGCCGCCTCCGCAGCCGTGGCGTTCGATGACCGCGAGTTTGCAGATGTCGCGTTCGGTGTCGGTGACGATGCATCCGTCGTGGACTTTGGGCTCGACCACGAGGCTCTCGGTGATGAGCTGGTGGGGGTCCATGCCGATGACGCGGACGCGGGTGGAAGCAGGATCGGCCGGGATTCGTAGCGATTCAGCATCGAAAGAGCATGGAAGCACAACGCAGCCTGCATCCGTCACAGCTGCTGGTGCGTGGGGGGGACGTGGTGGCCGGGGGGCGATGAACTCTCCATCCCGAGCAACCAGACGCCCCGCCGACAGCACCATGCGAGGCACGAACGTCTGGAGATCATCAACAAGCAGCAGGTCCGCGATCCGCCCCGGAGCGATCGCGCCAAGGTCGGGCTGGCGGTAGTGGTTGGCGGTGTTGATCGTGGCGATCATGATCGCGTCGAGCGGATCAAGCCCGAGCGCGATCGCCCGGCGGACGACGTGGTCGATGTGGCCGTGGTCCATGAGGTCGCCCGGATGGCGGTCGTCGGTGCAGAAGCAGAACCGGTGGAGCGTTTCGGGTGTGATCGCCGGGATCAGCGCCGCGAGATTGCGGGCCGCTGAGCCCTCGCGGATTGCGATCTGCATGCCCAGCGCGAGCTTCTCACGGGCTTCGTCAGCGGTGGTGCACTCGTGGTCGGTCATGATCCCGGCCGCGACATACGCCTGCAAGTGGCGACCGCCAAGCCCCGGGGCGTGCCCGTCGACGAGGCCGCGTTCGAGCCCGAGCGCAACCGTTGCGAGCACCTCGGGCATCGCGTGCACCACGCCGGGAAAGTTCATCATCTCGGCGAGGCCGCAGACGCGGGGGTCATCGAGGAGTTGACGTGTCTGGTCGATGTCGAGCGCGGCGCCCGAGGTCTCCATATGTGACGCGGGGACGCAGGAAGACGCCATCCAGATCGGTTGGATCGGCGAGCCCTCGGCATCGTCCATGAGCATGCGGACGCCGTCGAGGCCGAGAACGTTGGCGATCTCGTGCGGGTCGAGAACCGCCGCCGTGGTGCCGCGTGCGACGGCAAGCCGGGCAAACTCGCTGGGCATGAGCATCGTCGATTCAACGTGCATGTGCGCATCGATCAGCCCCGGCACGGCAAAGGCGTTGCCCGCGTCGATGGTTTCGCGTGATTCGCCCTGGAAACCTGTCGCCGCGATGCGTCCGCCGACGATGGCAACGGGGCCGGGCTCGATGCGTCGGGTAAAGACGTTGACCACACGAACGTTGTCGATGAGGAGGTCAGCGGGTTCGTCGCCGCGCGCGACCGCGAGGAGCTTGGGATCGGTGCGTGGTATGGCAGTGCGCATGGGCGCAGTCTACGCCCCGCAACCCGACAATACCGTGAACAGTCGGCAACCGATCAGGTGAGCTGCGCGGTGCTGGAGACGTTCTCCCACTGCCAGCCGTCGGTTGCTCTCCACCAGTAGCGGATCAGTTCCCCGTCGTCTGCTGCGCCGAAGATATTGACCACGCCCGAGGGCGAACTGAACCCGACGATCGGCCCGGTGGGAACTTCCGCGCCTTCAATGACCTGACTGAGATTGTCGATTCTCCACTGCCCCGGGCCGCGATTGGGTGCCCACCAGTAGACGACGACGTCGCCGTTGATATTTCGGCCGAGGATGTTGGTCCCGCCCCAGGGGGTGACCCATGTCGCGACGGAGCCCGCCTCGAGTTGTGGCCCGCTATAGAGATCGGTGAGGTTGCTCTGCACCCAGTTGCCCTCGAACTTCGGCACCCACCAGCTGACGACGACGTTGCCGTCGGCGTCCGTGCCGGAGAGGTTGATCGCGTTCCAGGTGGTCAGGTACGGGGCGATGGTCCCCTGCATCGGTGGGGCACCGGTGATGTCGCTGAGGTTGGACGTGGTCCACGCATCGAGGTTGGGCGACCACCAGACGGCCTGGATATCGCCGTTGGCGTCGAGGCCGACGACATTGAGCGCGTTCCAACTCGTGACGTAACTGGTGAGTTGTCCGGTGAAGGCCGGGGTGGTGTTGATGTTGTTGACGAGAAGATCGGTTTCTGAGAGATTGCGCGCAGTCCATGTGTACTCGCCGTTGGCTGATCCGCCGGTCTGATTGAAGAGGATCACATCACCACCATCGGTAAGCCCGGCGATGTGGGCTTTCCGTCCCTGAGACACAAAGACGGTGAGGTTGCCGGTGATGGACTGTGTGGTGCTGAGTTCGTTGCTGAGATTGCGGACGGTCCACGTGGTGCCCGAGGTGTTCTTGTAGAGCAGCAGTCCGTTGTCGGAAGTCGCTGCGGCGTAGGTCAGGCCGTCCTTGGGGTCGATCCAGGTGACGGGGGTGCTGGTCTTGCCGGACTGGTCGGCCTTGAGGTTGAGGTCGGTGACGGTCCAGCCGCCGGAGAGTCCGACCTGCTTGAACGCGATCGCGCGGTCGAACCCGCTCTCGAGCACGACGGTGGTGACGTTCGCTCCGGTCGCGGTGCCGCTGGGTGAAACGGTGGTGTCGGCGAGAAGGCTCAGGTCCGGGTCGAAGACGAGTCTGACACTGTTCAGATTGACGAGGTCTTCGTTGTTTACCTCATTACCCTGGGGGTCGTAGGACGCATTGACGGGGAGCGTTTCAAACCCGCTCCCGAGGTTGACGATGCGGAGTTCTGTGATGCTGGTGACCACATCCCGCCCGCCGACGACCTCGCCGAAGACTGTGAAGCCGCCGTTTTGGTTGTCGAGATTCGAGGCGTTGTTTGCCAGATTAAAGAACCACTCGCTCGACGCCGAGTCCGGGTCGCCGCCGAGTTTGGCCATCGCGACGGTCCACTCCAGGTTAGAGAGGTTGAACTCGTTGACGATGGTGTCCTGCTGCTCGATGCGATCGGTTCTGGGAATCCGGTCCTGGTCGTAGGTCCAGCCGCCGCCCTGGAGGATGAACCCTTGAACGAGGCGGTGGAAGAAGGTGTTGTCGTAGTCACCGCGTGCGACATAGCCGAGGAAGTTCTCGACGGTGACCGGCGCGACGTCCGGGAAGAGCTCGATGTAGATGTTGCCGAGGTCGGTGCTGATCTCGACGACCGGGTTCCCGGCATCGCCGGGGGTGCCATCGAGGACGATGCGGGGCTCGAGCGTTTCGAGCCCGAAGCGGTCATTGGCCCGTGCTGCGCGGTCCTTGGCGATCCCGGATCGGCGTGACAGGAAGTTGAGCATGCCTTCGTTCTCCGTATGGCCTGCGGGTGATCTCACCCGGCGGCCGGTTCGTGCTGTCGTGTGTTGAGTCAGCCGCCGTGGCGTCGGCCGCCCCCCCGCACACGGGATCGGCCTCGCAGACTCTATGGGGGGACCACCCCGGCAGGGGCAATCCTCTCCACCGATTCGCATCGAGGTGCGTGCCGGTTGCAGCCGGAGTTTGTTTGGGTACGCCTAGGGTCGGCTCGGCCCCGGGGGTACGGGCTACCTACCGATTACTCGCTCGGAAACAGCTGATCTCAGTGATGTCGCCCGCCTGTGCCACGGACGATATCGCGCCTAGCGCCCGCTAACTTGCGCTAACTCTCTGCGCATGCCACACTTGCCTCCTGGTCTGTCAGGACCACGAAGGAGGCAAGCATGGACAAGTGTGTGTGGAAGGTGATTCGGTGTGCGATCGCGTCGGCCGACAGGAGCATACCACGAACCGGGCGACGGCCACTCTTCAGCGACCAGCTCATCGCCATGATGTACTTCTGGACTGTCGCGCACGATCGGACGCTGCTTTGGGCGTGCCAACGTTCGAGTTACAACCGCATCATGAGGCCGCGCCGGTTGCCCTCGTACAGCCAGTTCTGCAAACGGGTCAAAACAACGCGCATCGAGCAGATCATTACGCGCGTGAACGAACTGCTGGCCGGGCTTGATGAACCGGTCGAGCTGGCGTTCATCGATGGCAAGGCGTTGCCGATCAGCGAATCGAGCAAGGACCCCGACGCGAAGACCGGCCGCGGTAACGGCAGGTTCAGTCTCGGGTACAAACTGCACGCATTGGGCGATTCACGCTGTAGAATAAGGTGTTTTCGGCTCACGCCGCTCAATGAAGGCGAGCCGACGGTGGCGCGTGAACACCTGGTGCAGCACGTGCCGCCGGGCTGCCTGGTGATGGCCGACGGGAACTACGACGGACGGAAGTTATATTCTGCGGTGGGCGCGCGTGGCGCGATGCTGTTCACGCCGCAAAAGAAGAACCGCAGAACCGATGCGGCGATGAAGCGGACCTGCCCCGAGCGTCGGGCCGCGATGGAAGTATGGCGTGACGAGCCCGAACTGGCGCAGAAGGTGTACGGCCTGCGCGGACAGATCGAACGAATCTTCAGCGCGTTGTCGTGCTTCGGAGGCGGCCTCGGCCCGCTGCCGGCGTGGGTCCGCCGCCTCGAACGGGTGACCCGCTGGGTCACCGCCAAAGTCGCACTCTACAACGCAAGAGTCCTGCTCAGAATCAGAGCTTCGTGAGATATCGTCCACGGCTCTGTGAGCAGTGCCGGTGGGCATCCGGAACGCTCGCACGGCCAGCATGTCCGTGGCACACAGGGATACTCGCGCCGTCTTGGGTGAGGCCGCTTTAGGCCGCGATGCCGAGTTCGGTGCTGCTTGTGTCGGTGCCTGCTTCGGTGTTGGACAGGTCGAGCGGGACACCGAGGCGGACGGTGATGGGTTCGGCGTCGTCGCTGACGAGATTGTCGCGGATGGTTCGTAGGAAGTAGACAACCTCGGCCGAGCCGGCGGGGACGGTCTGGTCTTCATAGGTTCGCTGCCCGCTGGTGGCGAGTTGGGTGAACGCGGTGTCGTTGTTGGTGCGCCGCCAGAGCGCGTAGACCGTTCCGTTGGCGGTGGTGCCGTTCCATGTGAGTTTGAGGCCGCCGGTGTTGAGCAGCGAGGCTTGTAAGTTCGTCGCGGGCGCCGGCGGGGGCGCGGGGGTGCGCGCGTTTGCGGGCGAGATGTTGGCGGCAGCAAAGACCCCCGCGGCGGCGGCGTTGCCGTCGGTCACACCCGTCGCGTCGGCGTGGGCGCGGATGATGCCCAGCAGCGCCGAGCCGAGCCCCATCATCGTGTCGATGTCGGTGTCCTGCGAGAAGACCATGTTCCGCAGATCCTGCTTGGCCTGCTGGACTGTTGTATAGGAGGTCCGGGCGTCGGCAACGAGGGCCGCGAGCGCATCAACCTGCTCGGCGGTGAGCCCGACCGCGCCCGGGTCGAGCTGCCACTTGGAGAGGCGTTCCTCGAAGTATTCGATCATGCCGTCTTTGGTCCGGGGGAGTGTCGCCATTGGGTGCATCCTTAGTTCGCGAGCGCGTGCGCCGTGTGCGCAGGTGTGTGCGCCGTGTGTGCGCCGTGTGTGCGGGTGCGAGGGTGGTGGTCGCAGGACGACGGATCGTTCTGCGCGGGAGAGGCCCGGCCCGCAAAGTAAGTTTCGGCCCAACGCGGGGGCGACTTGAGCGGATGGCGCGCATGCGCGTGCATGAGGTATGGAGTTGCGTCCGCGTGCCAAGGAGGAGCGTGCGCGCGCCGCAGAGGGGCGTCCCCGCGCGGCGGAAAGGCATCCCCGTGCCGCGGGGCAGCTTCCCCGTGCCGCGCACCGGCATCCCCCTACCCCGAGGAGGCGTGCGCGCGCCGCATGGAAGCCCCACACATTCGCGCCCGGGCTCTCAGGTAGGTTATTATGGGCCCGTCCGAGATGGGGCCGGATTGTCGGTGTCTGCCCGGTGCCCGTCACTGAGCCGGGGCTCCTGGATGTGGGAAGTAAACCGATGAGGTCACGATGGCGGCGAGACAGGTGTCGTTGAGGATGTCGTTGAGTGCGGGCTCGATTACACTCTCGTGGCGATGCTCGCTTCCACGGTACCGGTTGCGGCTTGCTCTCGGGGCGGGATCGATTACACTTAGAGAACATATTGGCGTAGTCCCTGCGCAGTTGCGGCTTGCTCTCGGGGCGGGATCGATTACACTACTTTGTATTCATCGAGCCGTCGGATTTCCGTTGCGGCTTGCTCTCGGGGCGGGATCGATTACACTGCCCGATGCTGGCAACGCCGCCGCCGCCGTGTTGCGGCTTGCTCTCGGGGCGGGATCGATTACACTGCATCCCTGCTCGTGTGGACACCGACCACTGTTGCGGCTTGCTCTCGGGGCGGGATCGATTACACTGGCAACGTGCGGGAAGTGCAGAGTCTTGTTGTTGCGGCTTGCTCTCGGGGCGGGATCGATTACACTGCACGGCCACACCTTTCATACCCGGACCATGTT
>CAYMZJ010000021.1:0-48575 GCA_964394895.1 uncultured Phycisphaeraceae bacterium
CGTGTATCTTCCTCCAACCGGCACGGATGCTGGCTGTACAACAAGGAGGTTGACATATGAAACAGGGACTCTTCACCAACTCGTTCGGTCGTACGCTCGGTCACCGGCTCGGGTTACTCGCCGGGCTGGGGGTGGGGCTGGGGCTCGCTGCGGGCACGGCTCTCGGGCAGGCTTCTTCGCTTGTCTTCCGCGACATCGGCGACCCGGGGAATGAGGCGTGGCTCGACGCGCGGTACCAGGACCTCGGGTTCTACGGCCGGGGGGCGGTCGGGTACCGCTACCGCATGGCCGAGACCGAGGTCACGGTCAACCAGTGGGTCGAGTTCGCCCGGGCGTACGGGCCGCACGCGCCCGACCCGTTGAGTTTCGACATCACCGGAAGTTACATCAACGCCCGCTACGAAGGGGACGAGGTCCGCTACGACGTCAGGACGGGTGCGGGGTTGTACCCGACGGACGTCAACTGGCGGATGGCCGCCCGGTTCTCCAACTGGATGCACAACGGGCAGGCCAACGAGGCGTGGGCGTTCGAGAGCGGGGCGTACGACACGTCAACATTCGAGCGGCAGGACGACCCGCCTTTCTACACCGACCAAACCACCAGGTCGCCCGGCGCGCGGTACTGGATCCCCTCGATGGACGAGTGGATGAAGGCGGTCTATTACGACCCGAACAAGGACGGCCCGGGGGAGGCAGGATGGTGGGAACAGCCCAACAGCTCGGACATCCCGCTTGTTGTCGGGCTTCCAGGCGAGGGCGGTGAAACCAACGCCAGCCTGGCGAGGGTCTACGGCCGATACGGCGACCATCTTAACTCCGGGCAGTACCCGGATGTCCGCACGCCGTGGGGGTTGCTCGATGCTTCCGGCGGCCAGGCCGAGTGGACGGAAGAGTGGAGCGATTCGGTGCAGCACAGCCGGTTTGCACGCGGATCGGACCTCATCACTTTCCCCGGCGAAGTGATGATATGGGACTGGGTGGGCGAGGACCACCGGGTCTTTAGCCCTGTGTTCACAGGGCTTGTCGGGTTCCGCATCGCGATGGTGCCGGCGGTTCCCACGCTTGTGGCACCGTGCTTTCTGATGACAATGTTCCTTGCACGAAAGAGGAGACAGACATGAAACCGTTCGCAACACTCGCATATATGGTCGCTGTCACCATCGCCACATCGTGCCTCGCCGACGTGACGGTTACCGGCAGGTCCGGTGGACCGCCGCTTGTCGAGGACACACACTATGAAATAGGTCAGAACGCAGACGGCGATTACATCATCGACATCATCGCCTACTACGAAGACGACCCGTTTGATACCAACCAGTACTTCATCACCATCGGCGACGGTGACGTGGTCCAGCTCCTGCAGGTCACTGTGCCGTTCACCAACGGATCAGGCAAACACGTCTCGCTGATCATTCGTCCAGAGAACGGCGCCACCAGTGGCCGGCTCGATGCGGTGACAACCCCGACACAAGAGCCTGTTAACCTGAATGCCCATGTGCTCGGCGACATTGGGAGCCTTGACGCAACTGAGATCGGCAACATACGAGCTATCAAGGGCAATGTATTGGGACCTATTTCTGCTGCGGGCAGCATCACTACAGTTGTGTCAGAAATGGGAAGTGTACTTGCGGACATTACCGCTGGATCAGGCGGCAGTATCGGGTTCATCGAAGCACTGAATGGGGATATCGGTGCTCCCGGTGCCAACAACCACGTCATCATTCAGGCAGGGGACCGCATCAACAAAGTCTTTGCAAAGAATGTGTACGCCGATTTCGGCTCCACAAGCAACGAGGGCTGCGATATTGCTCGCGTTATTGCACTCGACGGCGTCTTTGAGGGAGAAATCATTGTCCAGAACATCTACGACAGCGACGGTGATGATGACAAAAACGGTGTGATCCGGGGCATCACAGGCATGGCCGCAGATATCTTTACTTCCGGGGATATCAAAGAAGCGATCGAGGTCATCGGCGGCGACTTTGCCGGGAGCATCGAGTGCGACAATCTCACCGGAGAAACCGGTGACGAAGAGCGTGTGTTCAGCGGGTACATCAACATCAAGGAAAACCCAGAGACAGGCTTCGGCGGAGCCTTTGTCGGCGACGTGCTCATCAACAGCTCCCTCTCCGGCCCGCTGTCCTACGCCAGGTTTGCCAAGAGCTACGAAGGCACCTTTACCATCGGCGACAACTTTGCAGCCGATGAAAATGCCGCAACGACCGGGTTTGACGTGCTCGGCGATCCGTCCAACGGCGAGGGTCTCAAGGGCCAGGTCATCATCAACGCCAACAACAACAGCGGAGCATGGACAGGCGCGGTGGCCGTCAACAGCACGGCACTCGCTCCCGTTCCCTACTACAACAACATCGCTGCGGACGTCGGCGGCGGCGCGGTGGGGCTGGTGCCGTACTACCTGCATTACAAGGACTGCACGCCGATCGGCAACAAATACAACGAGACCTCGACCGGGCTCGATCAGCTCGGCGAGTGCGACGCGGGCTCTCACGCGCTGCTGAAGATCTCTTACGCCCAGCTCAACCCGTCGGTGACGATCCGCCACTACGGCCCGATCAAACAACAAGGGACGGGCAAGCCGTTCACGGTCAAACGCATCTCCTCGTCGGCCGCCCCCTGCGACGGCATGGGCAACCCCAACTGGATCGACGTGACCGATGCCGTCGTCGGCGGGCCGTTCACGCACACACTGCACCCCAACGGCGAACTCCGGGCGCTCCAGGTCGCCGGACCCTTCGAGGACGGCTTTGATTACCTCATCGAGCCGAAGACCACGGGCAGCGACATGCTTCTGTGCGACGGCCTCACCGACCCGATGGAGGTCAAGCCGGTGATGGACTACGACTACCGCATCCGCGTCTTCTACCTGCAGAACACCACCATGTCCAACGGCCTCGAAGCCAACGACATCACCGCGTGGATCGCCAACCCCACCGACACCACCCTCGACGGCACCGCCGACAACAACGACCTGGTCGATGTCATCGAGGCCGTCACCAACAGCAACGACTGAGGCAAGGGCCAAGCCGTTCGCGGCAACACCATCGCTCATACACCGGCCCCCGTCGATCCTTGCCAGATCGACGGGGGCCGGTGCCCGTCTGCTCGGGGGCACGTTTGCCCCTCGTTTGCCCTCTCCCAGGCCTCTCTTTTCTTCGGTTTTCTCTTCTTTGCACGGCCCGCGCTCAAGCCATCCCAACCCTCGTCAATACTCCACTCTACAGAACCGTCGGCAAGACGCTGGCGGACGTGTCCCGATCGCAACCTTATATAAGGAATCCAGACCATGGCAGAACTCCCCGAAACTATCCTCGGCCAGCTCGAATACTTCGAGCAGCACATCCCCGTCTGGGCCGCAGACCCCGCCGCCATCGGCCTCGACGCCCAGCAGATCATGGATATAACAACCCTCACCGGCACCATGCGCCTGGCGTACAACGACGCCCAGGCCGCCCGCGCCGAGAGCAAGAGCATGACCGTCCTGCAACGCGAGGCACTCGGCTCCATGCTCGGCCTGGGCACCGCGCTCATCGCCACCATCAAGGCCTTCGCCGACTCCACCGGCAACAGCCCCGCCGTCTACGCCGCCGCCCAGATCGACCCGAGCAACGTCCCCGCCCCCATCGCGCCCCCCGCGGTCGCGACCGGGTTTGTCACCACGCTCGCCAACTCCGGCGCGATCGAGCTCTCGTGGAAGGGCACCACCGCCAACGGCACCTACTACACCGTCTGGCGCAAACTCAACACCGAAAGTAACTTCTCCATCATCGGCAACGCCTCGGGACGCACGTTCACCGACGCGACCATCCCCGGCGGCACACCCAGCGCCATCTACTATCTCATCACCCACCGCGACACCCTCAGCAGCGGCGAGTCCGAGCACGTCAGCGTCATGCTCGGCGTGGGCAGCGGCTCGATCAACACCGGCGGCGAAAGCTCCGGCGAGTCGTCCGGATCGCTGGGCCTGGCGGCGTAACCCCGCCCGGGTCCACGACACACATAACATCAGCCAGTTCGATTGCGCGGCCCGGGAAACCGGGCCGCGTTTGCGTTGTGACATCAAGACACCGGGCCGACCGGGTAAATGGCACCCGTCAAAGGAGTGGTCGTGGACTGTGCCTAGATCCAACCGTCCCCCTTACCGCACCGGCACCACCCGGTACGCCTCGCCCACCTTTGTCGCAAAGCTCGCAAAGCCGTCGGCGTCGGTCTCGGCGACCAGCTCGCCCTCCTTGGTCGAGACCCGCGACGGCACCGGGCTCCACACCCGGCAACGGGTGCCCGCGTAGGAACGAATCTCTGCGGCGCTGAGCTGATTGTTGTCCCACACGATGTCCACCTCGAACCCGCCACGGGCGCGGAGCCCCCGCACCCGGCCCGACGGCCAGGCGTCCGGCAACGCCGGGAGCAGCCGCACCACCGGCTCGGCGAGCGTGCCCTCGTGGCTCTGCAACAGCATCTCGGCGATGCCGGCGGTGCCCCCGAAGTTGCCGTCGATCTGGAAGGGCGGGTGGTTGTCGAACAGATTCGGCAGCGTGCTCTTGGCGAGCAACTGTTGCACGTGCTTGTGCGCCTCGTTGCCGTCGTGCAGGCGGGCGAAGTGGTTGATGATCCACGCCCGGCTCCACCCGGTGTGCCCGCCGCCGCGAGCCAGCCGCGACTCGAGCGTCTTGCGGGCGGCGTCCATAAACTCCGGGGTCTCGGCAAAGGTGAACTGCCGCCCGGGGTGCAGCGCAAAGAGGTGCGACATGTGCCGGTGCCCGGGCTCGGCTTCGTCGTAGGGCAGGTCCCACTCGAGGATACGGCCGTCGGGCCCGATCTGGCTCGGCGCGAGGCGCTCGAGCGCCTCGCGGGCGCGAGCGGTAAACTCATCCTCGATCCCCAGCACTGCTGCGGCCTCGAGCGCGTTGGTCAGGTTGTCCCAGATGATCTGCTGATCCATCGCGGTCCCCATCGCGATGTGCAGCGTGTTGCCAGCACTGTCGCGGTAGGCGTTCTCGGGTGAGGTCGAAGGGCCGGAGACCAGGAGCCCCGTCCGCGGGTCCTCGACGAGCCAGTCGAGCAGGAACTCGGCCGACTCCTTGATGATCGGGTACCCTCGCTCGGCCAGAAACTCCTGATCGAGCGTGAAGCGGTAGTGCTCCATCAGGTGCTGGCTGGACCACGCCCCGCCCATGAGCCACATGCCCCAGACCACCCGCCCGGTCGGCGCGGTCCACAGCCATGCGTCGGTGACGTGCCCGGCGGCCCACCCGCCCGCGCCGAACGACGCGGCCGTGCGACGGCCGTCGGTGCGAAGCCGATCAATAAATGATAAGAACGGCTCGTGGGACTCGGCGAGATTCGTCACCTCGGCCGGCCAGTAGTTCATCTGCAGGTTGATGTTGGTGTGGTAGTCGCTGTTCCAGGGGGCCTCCATGTGCTCGTTCCAGAGCCCCTGCAGGTTCCCGGGCATGTCGCCCTCGCGCGATGACGCGATCATGAGGTACCGCCCGTAGTGGAAGTAGAGCGCGTCGAGCGCCGTGTCAGGCCGCCCGGCCCGGACCAGCGCCAGCCGCTGGTCGGTCGGCAGCTCTCTGCGGTCCACGCCGATGTCCAGCTCGACGCGCTTGAAGATCCGCCCGTGGTCGCCGATAAGGCGTGAAAAAATCGACTTGGCCACCCGATCGCCGGTCGCTTCCAACGTCTCGGTGCAGGCCGCCCCGAGGTCGTCCTCCAACGGTGAGAACGGATCGAGCATGTTGTAGTCGGTCGCCACCGCGATCGTGATGAGCACACTCATCGCGCCCTCGATACGGATGCCCCCGTCGATCGCCCGGACCTCTCGAGCCTTGCCCGTGTTCACCCGGACCCGCCCCTCGAACCGGACGCCCTGGTGCTCGCCGTTGTGCTGCGCCCGGCCCCGGATCGCCAGCGTGTTCTCCCCCACCGTCTCGACCTCGGCGTCGGACTCTCGCTCGATCGACACCGTCAGACGCAACCCCTCCGGATCGTCGGTGCGCAGCTGCACGATGATCATGTTGTCCGGCCGGCTCGCCGCGACACGCCGCAGGTGAAACTTGCCGTTGGCGAGAAAGGCTGTCGAAACGATCGCCGCGTCGAGATCGAGCGATCGCCGGTAGGACGAAGGCTCGGCAATGCCGTCAAACCGCAGCAGCAGGTCGCCCAGCGGCTGGTAGCTCCTGGGGCTGATCCGCGGCGAGAGCGCCTCGGCCTGCAACAACGCCTCGGCTTCACCAGCTTTGCCCGCGAAGTACAACTCCCTCGCCCGTTCGACCGCCTCGGCTGCGCCCTCACGCTGCGTAGGGATCGGAGGCCCCGCCCAGATGGTCTCCTCGTTGATCTGGATCCGCTCCTCGCTGACGCCGCTGAAGACCATCGCCCCGAGCCGCCCGTTCCCGACCGGGAGCGCCTCGTTCCACGACGCGGCCGGCTTGTCGTACCAGAGCGCGTGGTCGCGGACCGGTGCGCCCTGCATAACCCGGGCGCTCTCGATCCTCGGCGTGCTCGCGGCGGCGAGGGCGGCCAGCGCCGCTGGCGATGGGGTCGCCCACAAGGCATCGTCACCGGCGCGGAGACGCCACTCGGTGAGCAGGCGTATCTGGGTGCCCGGGCCGAGCAAGAGCGGCACGCCCCCGGCCGCGCCTCCCGTGATGCCCCCCGCCCCGCCGCTGTCGTGGACACGCACCGCGATGGTGTTGATCTCGCCCGGCTTGAGCAGGTCGGCCGGGACGGTGTACTGCCTCGGCACGTTCCAGGCGGTCGCGGCATCGGGCGGCATCGAGCCGGTCGCCCCGACCCGCACGCCGTTGACATAGGTCTCGTCGGCGTCGTCGATCCCGCCGAACAGGAGCGTCGCGTCGGTGCCCGCCCACGAATCGGGAATGTTGACCGCGGTCTGGTACCAGGCGAAGCCGTCGTAGGCCTCCATCTCGCTGCCGAGGCTCTCCCACGCCGCGGGGGCCCGGATGGGCAACCAGCCGTCACCCTCGTCTGGGGACCTGGGGGTGGCAGGCTGGGCAAAGAGGACGGGGCAGGCCAGAACGGCGAGCAACGGCAGTATCGTGCGGAACTTCATGCCTACACGATAGGACATCTGCCGGAATCGTGTTCCCGGGCGAGCCTTTGCCCCCGCCCCTTGTCCCCTCGCTCGCGCGAGGGGCTCTATTCGCCGTGTCGAGGGGCTCTATGCACCGTGTCTTCGGGGCTTGCGCGGCGTCTTCGGGCTCTTGTAGAGCCCCTCGCGCGAGCGAGGGGACACCGCCGCCCACACCACCCCGACCTACTACCCTTGCCGCGTGGCCACCAAACGCAGCCCCGCGATGCAGCAGTACGACCGCTTCAAAGCCCAGCACCCCGGGTGTGTGCTCTTCTTCCGCATGGGCGATTTCTACGAGCTGTTCTATGACGACGCGGTGCTCGCCTCCAAGGTGCTCGGGCTGACGCTCACCGAGCGTTCCAAAGGGCAGCCCATGGCCGGGATGCCCCACCACCAGCTCACCAACTACCTCCGCAAAGCCATCGACGCGGGGCTGCGGGTCGCGGTCGCCGACCAGATCCAGGACCCAAAGGACGCCAAGGGTGTCGTCGATCGTGCGGTCACACGGGTCATCACGCAGGGCACACTTATCGACGACGGGCTGCTCGACGACGCCGAAGCCAACCGGCTCGGCGTGGTCGGGTTTGTTGACGCAAGCCAGGGGCTCCGCGCGGGGGTCGCGGTGGTCGAGGTCTCGACCGGCGCATTTACAGTGCTCGACTGTGCGCCCGAACACGCGGCCGACGAACTCGCCCAGCGCGGCGTCCGCGAGCTGCTCTACGCCGAGACCCACTCGGCCGAGCCGCCCGAACGGATCAAGACCATCCTCGAAGCGCTCGGCATCGCCGGCACACCCAGGCCCGCGTGGCACTTCCGCCACGACGAAGCACTCGAAGCACTCAAAACCACCTTCGGCGTCGCCTCGCTCGAGGGGTTCGGGCTCGACGAAAACGACCCGGCACTCCCCGCCGCCGGCGCGGTCGTCCGCTACCTCCGCGAGACCCAGACCCCAGCTGCCGACACAAACGCAAACCAGAGCGACCACGCCACAAGCACGCCTCGCCACCCCGGGCTCACCGCCACGCTCGCCCACCTCCAGCCGCCCCGCCGCGAACGTGACCAAGACAGGTGCGTCGTGGATGCGGTCAGCCTGCGCGCACTCGAGATCGAGCGCACCATCCGAGGCGGCGGCCCCGGAACGAACAGCAGCGATTCAACCGACGGCTCGTTGCTCGGGGTCTTCCTCCGCGCCCAGACCGGCGCGGGCAACTGCCGCACCGCAATGGGCCGCCGCCTGCTCCGCGACTGGCTCTGCCGCCCGCTCGCCGAGATGAACCCGATCATCGCGAGGCAACGCTGCATCGCGGCGCTGGTCGAGGACCGCCGCTCGGCAACCGAACTCGGGGAGGTGCTCGCGGACGTTCAGGACGTCGCCCGCATCGCCGGCCGTGTCGCGCTGGCGCGGGCAACACCCCGCGATATCGTCGCCCTCGGGCGCAGCCTCGACACGCTCGATCGGCTGCGCGAAACGCTGACCGGTGCCGACGCCTTTGCCGAGCACACCGCCGCACTCGACGATGTACACGAATCGCTCGCCCCGCTCGCAGCCGACATCGTCGCCCGCTGTGTCGAATCTCCTCCCGCCCACCTGCGCGAGGGCGGGCTCATCCGCGACGGCATCGACGCCGAACTCGACGAGGCGCGGAAGTTGCAAAGAGACGGCGGGGTCTGGCTCGCCGAGTACCAACAAAAGCTCGCCGACGAAATCGGGCTCGCCGGGTGCAAGGTCGGGTACAACTCGGTCTTCGGCTATTACATCGAACTCACCAAGGTCCAGGCCCGCGACTACAGCCAGCAGATCGACCAGGCCGCCCTCACCCGAAAGCAGACGCTCCGCAACGCCGAGCGGTATATCACTCCCGAACTCAAAGACTTTGAGGATAAGGTCACCACCGCCGAGGCCCGCGCCGTCGCCCGCGAACAGGCGCTCTTCCGCGAGTTGTGCGACGCGGCACTCGGGCAACTCCGCGCCATCGCCGCGTTTGCCGAGACCGTCGCCGCGATCGACGTCCTGCTGGCGATGGCAGACAAAGCCGCGCAGCGCGGGTGGACAAAGCCCGAGATTGTCGAGACCCGAACCCTCACCATCCACGGCGGCCGACACCCGGTGCTCGATGAACTGCTCGGCGCCGACTTCGTCCCCAACGACACCGAACTCGGTGCGGTTGCTGCAGTCGACGGCACCGACCGCCCTGCCCTGGCCCTTCTCACCGGCCCCAACATGGCGGGCAAGAGCACCTACATCCGCCAGGTCGCGTTGCTTACGTTGCTCGCCCACACCGGCAGCTTCATCCCCGCCGACCGCGCGACGATCGGGCTGTGCGACCGCGTCTTCACCCGCGTCGGGGCCGACGACGCGCTGCACCGCGGGCAGTCCACCTTTATGGTCGAGATGACCGAGACCGCCAACATTCTCAACCACGCGACCGACCGATCGCTGGTCATCCTCGACGAGATTGGTCGCGGCACCAGCACGCTCGACGGCCTGAGCCTCGCGTGGGCGATCACCGAATGGCTCGCGACCCGGCGCGGGCCGCGCACGCTCTTTGCAACCCACTACCACGAGCTGACCGACCTGGCCGAGCAGCTGGAAACGCGGATCACCAACCTGCAGGTGAGCGTCCGCGAGTGGACCACGCCCGACGGCGTCGACGAGATCGTGTTCCTCCACCGCATCGTCCCCGGGCGGGCCGATCAGTCCTATGGGCTGCACGTTGCAAAGCTCGCGGGCGTGCCGAGCGATGTTGTCGAACGCGCTCAAGAAGTTCTCAGCTCGCTGAGCGTGGAACGGACCGGCGAGCGCGGCGTGATCCAGCCCCCATCCGGCCGCAAGAGCGAGCCCGAGCAAGGCCAGCTCTCGCTGTTTACCGAATACCTCGACCATCCCGCCATCCAACAGCTTCGGGAACTCAAACTCGACGGGTTGTCGCCGTTGCAGGCATTTGATAGACTGCGCGAGTTGCGAGCACTGACCGACACGACCAACCAACGGTCGTAATCCGTGCCCGCGTTGTCCCGGTGTCGGGTGCGAATGGGGGTATCGGCATGAGCAAGATCTGCGGCATCTGCGGCGAAGATTGCAGCGATCGGCCGCGAGTCAAGGACCGGCACGGGCGGTATTACTGCAAAGGGTGCGCTTCAGAACGAGCCCGGACCCATGACGATGCGGCACCGGGTGTTGCTGCCGGTGCAGCGGGCGGTGCTGTGGGCGCAGCGGCTGCAGCGGCGCTCCCCGACGACCCGGACACCTTCGAGCTCGACAACACCGAGCCGACCCGGAACTGCCCCATGTGCTTCCGCTCGATGCCGCGGGATGCAAAGATCTGCGTGTCCTGCGGCTACGACCCGGCAAAGGGGATCCAGAGCTCGACCAAGATCGTCAAGAAAGCCGGCAAAGGATGGATGAATCGCACCCGCGGGTACCGCTGCGACAACTGCGGCTACGACCTCGCCGAGCTCCCCGAGCCGGTCTGCCCCAAGTGCGGCACGCGGGTCGATCTCTCCCGCCGAGGCAGGATGGACGAGCAGTTCAGATCGCAGACCTTTCACATGGAATATAAGAAACCGATGGTGTGGTTTGCGATCGGCTTTGTGATCGTGGGGATCGCACTGGCGGTCAAGGGCGAGCCGATGGGGTTTCTCGGCTACACGATCCTGCTGGTGATGCAACTGCCCTTTATGCTCCTCGGGCTCTGGTTGTGCCAGAAGACCTTTCTCGGCGAGATCGGTACGATCCCGCTCAACACGGTGCGGATCGCCAGCGCGCTGGCACTGGGCGGCGCGGTGGACGAGATTCTGCCGATCAGCTTTTTCTTTCTTACGCCGGGAACGATTGTCTATCTCGGCGTGCTGATGGACCTGTTCGATATCGACCTCTCGGATGCCATCTGGACCGCTGTTGTTATGTTCCTGGCCAAAATACTCGCGACACTCCTGGCGGTGTTTGTCATGGTGCAATATCTCGGCATGTCGATCTGAATCGCGATCGGCCTCAGGACATCGCCGCCATCACCGACCCCGCTTCGCCCCACGCCGTCCGCTCGGCCGCCTCGCGCAGTACTCCCGCGACAAACTCCTCGAGCGGCATCGCGCCCAGGTCCTTCTGCACGCCCCGCGCCCGCACACTTACATTGCCCGCGTCGGCGTCCCGCGGCCCGACGACCGCCATGTACGGAATCTTCTCCTCAGCCGCGTGTTTGATCTTCGCCTGCACCCGCTCGTTGCCGTCGTCGAGCGACGCGCGAACCCCCCCGTCGCGGAGGGCTTCGAGCACCCGCTGGGCGTAGTCGTTGGTCTTCTCGCTGATCGGCAGCACCCGCACCTGCTCGGGCGCAAGCCACGCCGGGAACGCCCCGGCAAAGTGCTCGATGAGGCAGCCGATGAAGCGTTCCATGCTGCCGAAGGGGGCGCGGTGGATCATCACCGGGCGGTGGGGCATGTTGTCCGGTCCGATATAACTTAGATCGAACCGCTCGGGCAGGTTGTAATCGACCTGCACCGTCCCCAGCTGCCACTCGCGGCCGATGACGTCCTTGATAATAAAGTCGATCTTCGGACCATAAAACGCGGCCTCCCCGGGCTCTTCGGTAAAGGGCACACCGAGCGTCTCCGCCGCCTGTCGGCACGCCGCCTCGGCTCTGTCCCAGTTGGCAGGGTCCCCGGTGTACTTCGCCGAGTCGGTATCCCGCAGCCCGATACGCACACGGTAGTCGCTCATCCCCAGCGTGCCGAAGATCACTTTGACCAGCGAGAGACAACCTAATAATTCATCCTGCACCTGCTCGGGCGTGCAGAAGAGGTGGGCGTCGTCCTGCGTGAACCCCCGCACGCGGGTCATGCCGTTGAGCTCGCCCGATTGCTCCCAGCGGTAGACCGTCCCGAACTCGGCAAGCCGCACGGGCATATCGCGGTAGCTGTGCGGCTGGCTGTCGAAGACCTTGATGTGGTGCGGGCAGTTCATCGGCTTGAGCAGGTAGCCGTCGATCTCGCCCTCGCGGAGGCGGTTGGCAAGGTCGGCGCACGAGCAGCCCTCGGCCGCCAGCTCGCCGAGCTGTTCGCGTTCGATCACCGGCGGGTACTGGCTGTCGGCGTAATAGGGGAAATGGCCGCTGGTCTTATAAAGCCCGAGCTTGCCGATGTGCGGCGTGAAGATCTCGAAGTAACCTTGTTTTTTCAGTTCCTCGCTGATGAAGTTCTGGAGTTCCTTGCGGACGATCGAGCCGTTGGGCGTCCACAGGATAAGCCCCTGCCCGACCGCCTCGTCGATATGAAAGAGCTTGAGCTTCTTGCCGAGCACGCGGTGGTCGCGGGCCTTGGCTTGTTCGAGTTGTTCAAGATACTGGTTGAGTTCCTTCGGCTTGAAGAACGCGGTGCCGTAGACACGGGTGAGCCGGTCGGAGGTCTCGTCGCCGTGCCAGTAACTGCTCGCCAGCGACATAATCTTGACTGCGCCGATCCGCCCGGTACTCGGAACATGAGGTCCCCGGCAGAGGTCTTCCCAAGGACTCTGCGGCGCTGCTGATTCACCGGTGTCGAGATTCTGTGAACTTGTAACTCCCGGCGAATCATCCTCAAAGAAGCGAGTATGCGATGTCGATGAACCCGCATCCGCCCTGTAGACTTCTGCGTGCCTTTTGCTGTGCGGAACGATGTATCCGCCCTGAAGCGCTTGTCTAAGTTGTCCAGTCACATACCAGGTGAGCGACATCGCACCTGCCTCCACGGCTCGGTTCGCGTTGTCCAATTTATATTTGCTACCTTCAGCCTCCAGCTTGGCAAACCCTCGCCTGACTGGCAGCTCGTACCGCGTAAACCGCCGATCCTCTTTGACGATCTTCACCATCTCCGCCTCGATCGCCTCGAAGTCACCCTCCCGCAGCGGCCGATCCTCAGGAAAACGGATGTCGTAATAAAACCCCGTCTCCAGCGGCGGCCCGTACACAAGCTCGGCTGCCGGCACAACCCGCTGGATCGCCTCGGCCATGACGTGGGCTGCCGAGTGGCGCAGCATGAACAGAGCGTCGGGGTCCAACTCGCCGTCGCGGGTCTTGGGCGTCACGATCGCCAGCTCGCAGTCGGCCGTGATCGGGGCGTGCAGGTCGGCCAGCTCGCCGTTGATCTTGGCTCCCACCGCGGCCATCGCGAGTCTCGACCCGATGCTCTCGGCGACCTCAAACGCGGTCGTCGGCCCGGCGAACTCTTTGACCGACCCATCGGGGAGTGTGATGCGGATTGTGTCAGAAGCGGCTGCGGGGCTCATCGGGCGGCTCTCCAGTTCCTGGTCGATACGGGTGTTTTTTACTCCCGGACCTTACGCGAGCCGGGCTCTCTGAGCCCGGACTCCATGGACAACCTGAGACGCAAACACCCGAACGACCATCCCCCGACCCCCCCGGATCCCACGCACATCCGTACCCCCGCGTCCACAGGACCCGGCTCGCGTTCTTGGTGAAGTTTTCTGCAACCCTCTTGACAGATATATCGCAAGCCGATATATTGACGACGGAGGCTCCATGACAAAACGCATCGACACCGCAACCACAGAACTCGTCGCCCTCTCGGTGCTCGCCGAGGAGCCTCTCTACGGCTACGCGATCGCCAAGCGGGTCGCGGCACGGTCCGACGAACGCCTCCGCCTCACGCCGGGCGTCCTCTACCCGCTGCTCAAGCGGCTGGAGAAAGCCGGGCTGGTGACCGCGACCTGGGAGACCGTCCGCTCCGAGCGGGCCGAGGAGGGCTCCGAAGGCCGTCGACGGAAGTGGTACCGCCTGAGCGCCAAGGGTCGCCGTCGGCTCGCGCAGCACGCCAGCGCCCAGCGCGAGCACCAGCGGCTGATCGAGGTCTTCCTGCCGCCGGACGAATCGGAGGCCGGGGCATGACCGCACTCAACACCCCTGCAACACCAACCCGCACCACCCCTCCACCTTCGGGCACACCCGATCAGATCGGCGCCTGGCTCGACCGCCTGGTGCGCCTGACCCGTCTGCCGTCGGGAGAGGCTGCCGAGCTGCGTGACGAGCTCGACGCCCACCTCCGCGAGCGGGTCCGCGACCTGATGCTGGTCGGGCACGACGAGCCCGACGCGATCCACAAGTCCATTTCCGAGCTGGGCGATCTTGCCCTGCTCGCCCAACGCTACCGCGACGCAAGCCGCTCGCCCAAACGGAGAATGCTCATGCACATCGCACTGTTCACCGCCGCCGCTGCCGCACTCGGCATCAGCACCGTTGCCCTCCAGCAGACCGCCCCCCAGCCGACCAACGCCGCCGGCACCCAGCCCGAGACGGACCTGACGCTGACGCTCGAACCCACAGTCTCGGCCGACGGCAGTATCGATATCACCGCGGTCCTTTCGCAGGTCCCCAAGCTCATCAGCCTCTACTCTGAAACGAACGGCCGCGCGCTCCCCGTGCTCGCACACAACATGGAAGGCAAGGAGCTCGGCGAGTTGTTCCTCTCGATGGGCGAAGCCGCCGACGCCCGGGTCTATGTCTACTGGAACCTGTTTATCGACTTCGGCCTTGAGAGCGAGACCACGATCGACCCGATGCCCTTTGCCGAGCAGACGATCGACAAGGCGTTCCTGATCCTCAGCGACACGCTGTCCATGCGGGGCAGCATGCAGCTTGCCTACCGCCTCGACAACGGGCTGATGGAGATCGCCACCGTCGAGTTCTTCGACCGCCGCGAGCTTGAACTGGTCGGGTACGAGGTCGCGTTTCTGCTCGATGCTGAGTCACCTCTTGACCAGAGCATCGAATCGGACACACTCATCGAGTTGGTCACCACACTGGTCGAGCCCGGTGTCTGGCAGGACAACGGCGGCTACGCCTCGGCCTCGGCTGTGGGCAACCAGTTGTTCATCAACGCCCCGGCACGGGTCCACGCCCGGGTGGCGTGGTTGCTGGCCGAGTTGGGCAAGGACGCGCTCCACACCCGCAGCGGCGACGCTCTCACCATGCCCGACGCCCACATGGTCGAGCCCCGCACCCACGCCGTGCGCCCGGGCGACACGCTCACCTCGATCGCCGAGCAGACGCTGGGCAACCCCGAGCTCGCCAAAGAGATCATCGCAGCCAACCCGGGAATCTCAGCCGGCGGTCTCGAAGTCGGCCGGGTGCTGACCCTCCCCACAGCCGTCCAGACTCGGTAGGGATCGAGGGCGCGGTCTCCCGCCCGGGTTCCTCGGTGTGGTCATGGCCACCCATAGCCATGGCACAAATGGCAAAGAGCAAATGCGCAAATGGCAAAGCAGGAGGTGCCGGTCCTGCTTTGCCATTTGCCATTTGCGCATCTGCCATTTGTACCAGGGCACCTTGCGGGGCGATTTTCCGATCATCAGCCGAACAACCAACGCTATCGGGCGTTCGACAAGAGCCGTAGGCGTGCCAACAAGAGCCGTAGGCGTGCCGACAAGAGCCGTAGGCGTGCCAACAAGAGCCGTAGGCGTGTCTACAAGAACCGTCGGCGTGTCTACAAGGTGCGTCGAGTCCCCGACAGAGACCGGGTTCACAGAACCCGGCTCACCCCCCCACACACACCCGCGTTGACGCGGCGCGCAGGATCGGTCAAGATAGTGGGCCACCGGCCAACCGGCCCACAAGGGGAGCAACCCGCTTGATCTGCCCGTTCTGCGAAAAAGACGACGACAAGGTCATCGACTCCCGCGCCAGTGAAGCCGGACGGGTCATCCGCCGCCGCCGCGAGTGCGCCGCGTGCAGCAAACGCTACACCACCTACGAGCGGATCGAGCACACCTCCCGCCTCATGGTCGTCAAGCGCGACGGCTCCCGCGTGCCCTTCGACGCCGAGCGGGTGCTGGCGGGCGTCATCAACGCCTGCGGCAAGCGCCCCGTGGCAGACTCGACCAAACGCCGGCTCGTCGAAGAGGTCGAGGAAGAGCTCAGCCGCGAGTTCGAGCGCGAGGTCGAGTCGAGCGTGATCGGAGAGCGCGTCATGCGCAGCCTCCGCGAGATCGACGGCATCGCCTACATCCGCTTTGCCACCGAGCACCTGCAGATGGACACCATCGAAGATATCAAGAAAGAACTCGAAGACCTCACCAACCGCCCAAAGAGCGGGAAAGATCAGCAGGAGCTCTTCAAACGTGGGGGGGGTGGGGGCTCTTCCGCCCCGCGTCCGG
This sequence comes from uncultured Phycisphaeraceae bacterium, assembly GCA_964394895.1. Taxonomy (GTDB): domain Bacteria; phylum Planctomycetota; class Phycisphaerae; order Phycisphaerales; family UBA1924; genus PNC22. Next base: position 16,260 of record CAYMZJ010000021.1, read on the forward strand.
CTTAGCCTCGGTCTCACTGGACGGCAGGCCGGTGCGACTCGGACGCGCGATCACCATCGGGCCGACCGGCGTCAGATGGGCATCCCGCAGCTCGAGCCCGGCGGCCTGGGCGATCAGCGCCAGGCTCACGCGGTCGCGCTTCTGCAGTTTCTTGCCGATCGAGTCGCGGTGCCGTTCCACTGTGCGCGGCGACAGCGTGAGAATCTCCCCGATCTGCTTGGCGCTCTTGCCCTGCCCGATCAACGCGAGAACCTCAAGCTCCCGCGGGCTCAGCACCGCGAGCGGCCCGAAGTTCGCGGTCCCGGTCGTGACGATCTTGAAATCGTCAGGCAGCAGGTTGTTATCGGTGATGCCTTCCCGTGCTGTCACGAGAATCCGTGTCGGCCCCTCGCTGTCGGCATCGACCCTTTGATACTGCGCCTCGACGCGCTTGCCGTTCCAGATGTACCGGATCACCAGCCGCTCCCCGGTCCTGGCGACACGCTCGAGCAGCGCGATCTTCTCGCGTGCCCACTCGGGCGGATAGATCTCGTCGAGCCTGCGTCCGATGTGCTCCTCGACCGTCCCCCCGCCGTACATCTTCGCCGCGGTCTGGTTGGCGTAGACAATCGTCCCGTCGGCCTCCATCAGGCAGACGCTGAGACCAGCGGTGGTCGCGAACCGCTCGAACACCTTGTTATCGGGTAATCTAGAATTTTCTGGCATGGACACGCTCTCTCTTCCTGCCGCAGTACCGACAATCCCACCCCTCCCTGATGAGACCCCGTACAATACACCCCAGTTTACCACACGGAGCCGTTCATGCCATCGAAAGTGCAAACCACAGCCGTCCACTCGTTGCAAGACCTCAAAGACCGAGGCATTCTCTACGACGGATGCACCGTGATGGTCGGCGGGTTCGGGCTCTGCGGCATCCCCGAGCAACTGATTATTGCCCTCCGCGACACGGGAGTCCGAGAACTCACCTGCGTCTCCAACAACGCGGGCGTCGACGACTGGGGGCTCGGCCTGCTGCTGCAAACCCGACAGATCAAGAAAATGATCTCCAGCTACGTCGGCGAGAACGCGACATTCGAGAAGCAGTTCATCGACGGCGACCTTGAAGTCGAGTTCAACCCGCAGGGAACCCTCGCCGAACGTATCCGCGCCGGAGGGGCCGGCATCCCCGCGTTCTTTACCGCCACCGGCGCCGGGACGATCATCGCCGAGGGCAAAGAGACCCGCACGATGCGCGCGCCCAGACACGCTGCGCGCATCAACGCCGATGATCCATCGACCGCGCCGCGCGAGTTTGTCATGGAGTCGGGGTTGTATGCCGACCTCGCGCTGGTCAAGGCGTGGAAAGCCGACGAGTTCGGGAACCTGGTCTTCCGCAAGACCGCCCGCAACTTCAACCCGATGATGGCGACGGCTGCCGCGTTCGTGGTCGCCGAGGTCGAAGAGGTCGTCCCCACCGGCAGCCTCGACCCCGACACCATCCACACGCCGGGCAGCTACGTGGACAGGGTCGTCCGCACCGAAAGCGAGAAACGGATCGAGCAGAGGACCATCCGCGAAAGGTAACACCATGCCAGACTCAAACACACCCCCCGAAAAAACCTCACCGGGCCCACACCGCCTTCTCACGCTCTACTTCTTGCGACGCTCTCCCGCAGCACTCTTCACAGACGCGGTCCTGGTACTCATTGCTGGCTATATCGCCAGTCATCTCTGGACCGCGATCGCAGATGCGATGCCTCTTGACCAGCGCGGTCGTCCGGCCGAGTCACTCTTTGCAGCTCTCGCTCGGCCCGCGAGTCTCATGCAGACGCTCTATTCCATCCTGTACTCTCTCTCGTGGTTCCTCGCCATCTGGAGTGCGGTGCGACTGCTTGCCGGTGCGCTCGGTTCCTCGTGCTCCCCAAGCCAAACCGAACCGCATCAATCAGACTCGGAGTAACCCGCACATGAAACTCACCCTCGGCCTCGTCATCATGCTCATCGGGGCTGCGATCGTCATCACGGGGATCGTCATCGCTCTCCTCTCGCTCGGCGGGCTCTACTCGGGGTTCGTCAACGACGCGCTGGGTCAGCCCGACGACGCGGTCCAGACCACCCAGCAAGGCATGTACCGGGGCGTCATCATCGGCGCCATCGGCATCGTCCCCTTCCTCGTCGGCAGCATGATCGTCAAGGGCTCGATCGTCCGCAAGCTCATCCGCGCACGCAACAAATCCCGCGAAGCGCACCGCGCGTGACACCCCCAAACACACAACGCACCCAACCTCCGAGCCCCGGACTTCAGTCCGGAGGAGTGTCCGGTGCGCACACGGATGGACAGAACCACACGGACCAACCCGGACTGAAGTCCGGGGCTCGGGATCGGAGGATTACACCGCAGACGAGCCCCGCGACATCCCCTACCATATCCTCATGCCACTTGACCGCAACCAGATCGCCAAGCGTGCCGCCCGCGAACTCCGCGACGGCTACATGGTCAACCTCGGGATCGGGATGCCGACCCTGGTCGCCAACCACCTCCCCGACGGCGTCGACGTCTGGCTGCAATCCGAGAACGGACTCCTCGGGATCGGTCCTTTCCCCACCGAGGAGACCATCGACGCCGACCTCATCAACGCTGGGAAGCAGACCGTCACCGCCCGCGACGGCGCGAGCTACTTCAGCTCGGCTGACAGCTTCGCGATGATCCGCGGCGGGCACATCGACATGTGCATCCTCGGCGCCATGGAGCTCAGCCAGGAGGGCGACATCGCCAACTGGATGATCCCCGGCAAAATGGTCAAAGGCATGGGCGGCGCCATGGACCTGGTCGCCGGTGTCCAGAAAGTCATCGTCATGATGGACCACTGCAACAAAAAAGGCGCACCCAAAATCCTCAGGGAGTGCTCCCTCCCCCTCACCGGCAAGCGGTGCATCGACATGGTCATCAGCGACCTGTGCGTGCTGCAGATGGACTACGACAAGCACCGCTTCATGCTCACCGAACTCGCGCCGGGCGTGGACAAAGACGAGGTGCTCGACAAGACCGAAGCGGAACTCCTCGTCGCAGACAACCTCGCAACGATCGAGGTGTGAGTGTTCAAGAGACGCCCCACCCGCGAGCCGGGTTCTATGAACCCGGTTTCCCCACTCCTCCACTTCCCCATGCACCGCACCGCCTGGCACATCACCTTCGGCACCCACGGCACCCGCCTCCACGGCGACCCCCGCCTCACCGTCGATCGCAAACACAACCAACGCGGCACACCATTCCTCGCTCCCGACCCTGCGCGGGAGGAACGGGAACGATCGCAACTCGCAACCCCGCCCGTGCTCCTCTCACCTGAGCAACGCTGCCTGGTCGAGACCCGGATTCCCGCGGTCTGCGTGCGGGGCGGCTGGGACCACATCCAGAGCGCAGCAGCACCAGACCACGTGCATGTACTGCTGCGCGCCGACTCAACAATCCACGGCAAACAGGTCCGCCGATGGCTCAAGCAGTGGCTCACAGAGGAGTTGAATCGGGAGTTCAAGGGAGCACGGAGCACCCCGTGGTGGGCCGATGGGGGGTCGATGGGGGGTCGATGGGGGGTCGACCAAGCCTGTGAAAGACGAGGAGTACTTTGCGAATGTCTTGAGGTACATACGCAGGCAGCGCACGGGGTAGACCCGAGGAAACCGGGTCCACAGGACCCAGCTCGTATGGCAAGCAACTACCTTGGTGTACGCACTTGCACCACCCCCGCCTAAAACAGCAGGCCGCTCCCCCGGGAGCGGCCTGCTTTGCTTGCAATGAATCTCACCGGATCAGCCGCCCGAATCGTCCGCGTCGGCATCCGACCCGTCGTCGGTTTCGTCGTCGCCGCTCTCGTCGTCACCGTCTTCGTTGTCACCAGCTTCGGGCAGCACCGGCACGCGCCCCAGCCCTCGGTCGATCGCGGCCTGCAACTCGTCGGACCAGTCGATCTCGATCTTCTCATCGGGCACGTCCGCCTCATCAGCTGCGGCCTTGGCGTTGGCCAGGAACGCCCGCAGCTCGTCGGCGGTCACCTTGCTCGGGTTCTTGAGCTCGATCTTGAACTTGTTCGATTGGATCGGGAACTTGTCGGTATCGCCCGGTGCCGCGTGGATCGGCTCGGTCACATCGTCGATCTTGGTCGTCGAGATTTTCTCCTCCGACAACCCGCGGACAAAGCGGCTGAGCTGCTTGGAGCCGTCGGCCTTCTCTTCGTCGGTAAGCTCGGAATCAGCGAGGTACGACTCCTGGATCCCCATGACGATCATCGCGGGCATCACCGGGCTCTCGGTGAGTTTCTCAACCACCTTTGCGAACTGCTCGACCGAGATTTCGCCGGCCTCGAACTCGTCGGTGAACGAGCCGACTACCGCCATGACTTCCTGCTGCTCTGCTTCGGGGATCGAGCTCTGCTCAAGCCCCTTCTCGACAATGGCATTCACCCCGGAGCTTGCCCACCCTCGCCAGTTCATCGCGACAAAGATGCCGCCAGCGATCAGGATCACGCCGACAATCGCCAGCGCAATCAGACACCCGCCAAGGACGCCGCCGCGGCGACGAATATGCTTCCTGACATTCTGCATAGAAACCGTACCCTTCCCCGGCTGGCCCTCTCCGTCGGGTGCCATTTGCCGGTACTTGTCCGGAGTATAACTGGGAAAACCGGCCCCGTCGTTTCGTGATCGGCCGCGACCCAACCCTGTGGAGCCCCCATGCCCCAGCCCGCTGAACGGTTCTTTGACGCCCACCTCGATCTCGCCTATCTCACCGAGGTCGGCCGCGACATGCACGCCCCGCTCGACGACTGCCGGGGCAGGCTCCTCCCCGCCGCCGTCACGTTGCCCTCACTCCGCGACGGCAACGTCCACGCCTGCCTGGGCACCATCTTCACCGAAGCCCTCGCCACCAACACCACCAACACCTCCACCCCCACCACCGACACCCCCGAAGCCGCCTATCCCGAAGGGGACGCCCTCGCTGCCTGGCGCGCCGGGATGCGCCAGCTCAAGCTCTACCAGGCGTGGGCCGAGGCAGGGGTGATCGAGCTCATGTCCAGACGCCCGCAAAGCACGCACGCCAACACCGACGCACCTCCCGCCCGGGACGATGAAGCGGCATCCGTTGCCGCCCCGGCGCGCGACACCGACGCCCCGCTCCTGCTCGGCATCCTGATGGAGTGCGCCGACCCGATCGAAACCCCCGACCAGCTCGACGAATGGGCCGACGCCGGCGTGATCGCGATCGGGATGGCCTGGTGGCGCGGCTCGCGCTACGCCGGGGGCAACGGGCTCGGCGGCCCGCTCACCGCTGCCGGTCGCGACCTGGCCGACCGCATGGACAACCTCGGCGTCGTCCACGACCTCTCCCACCTCTCGCAGCAGGCCACCGACGAGCTGCTCGCCCACACCGACCGGGTGGTTGTCGCGTCGCACTCCAACTGCCGCGCGCTGCTGGATGGCGAAGCCAACCCCGACTGGCAACGCCACCTCAGCGACGAGACCATCGCCGAGATCGGCCGCCGGGGCGGCGTCGTCGGGCTCAACCTCGTCCGAAACTTCATCAAGACCGGTCTGAAGCGCAACGATCCCACCGCCCCCACCGACCGCCCCACCATCGACGAAACACTCGCCCACGTCGAGCACGTCTGCGACATCATGGGGCACCGCTGCGGCGTCGGACTCGGCACCGACATGGACGGCGGCATCACCGCAAACGACCTGCCCCGAGGTATCAACGCACCCGGCGACCTGCACAAACTCTGCGATGCACTCACCACCCGAGGCTGGAGCGACGACGAAATCCAAGGCTTCGCGTGGGGAAACTGGGCGCGGTTCTGGGGGATCGAATAACACGGATTCCGTTGAGAGTGATCGCGGTGCTCTCATGTTGTGTGCCACGGCTCTGTGAGCCGTGCGGGCGGGCATCCATCGCGTGCGCACGACCAAGTCGGGTCTTTGCGGGGTGTTGCTCTGTCCCCTCGCTTGCGCGAGGGGCTCTATTTATTATGTACACAATGCCTCTGTAGAGATACAAAACAACTTTGTAGAGCCCCTCGCGCAAGCGAGGGGACAACGACGCGCGGAACCTCTGAACAGCCAAAATGGCCGAGGCGCACAGCGACCGCCGCACCATCTTCACCCGGGCCGCACTCGTACTTTCCGAGTGTTGTGATCTTCCTTTGCCGCGAGCCTGGCGTCCTCAGCACAAATCCCACACCACTGCGCCGGCTGGTCGAGGTTGAGCATCGCCGCGCCCCCGCCGTGCGCCGCCGGCGGCAGTGTCGCCAGCCGCGAGAGCATGCGCTGTTTGTACCGCTCGGGATACAAGCCGTACTCGCTCGTGCCCTGCGTGTAGGCGTACTGATCCTTGAGCATCGCCTGGATGCGTTTCACCCGGGTCGCGCTGGCCGGGTGCGTGCTCAACCACTCCGGCGGCCGCGATGCACCGGCGGACTCCTTGCCGAGAATCTGCATCACCTGCATCTGCCCGGCGGGGTCGTACCCGTTGGCGACCATGTACTGAATCCCCAACCGGTCGGCCTCGAGCTCTTCGTCGCGGCCGTAGCTGAGCAGGAAGACGTTGCCCCCCACCGTGATCGCCGGCACCGCGTACTGGCCGTACTGCCGGAACGCCGAGTCGTCGTCGGCGAGCCCGACTCCGATCGCAAGCCCCGCAAGCGCGATGTTCATCCCGATCTGCTTGGACATCCGCTGGTTGCCGTGGCGGGCCATGACGTGCCCGACCTCGTGCCCGAGCACCCCGGCCAGCTGCGCCTCGTTGGTGAGCTTTTCGGCGAGCCCGCGCGAGAGATACACCTTGCCCCCCGGCAACGCAAAGGCGTTGAGCACCGACGAATCGAGCAGGATGTAGTCCCAATCAAGCTCGGGCACCTCGGCGTACGCCTGCTCGAGCGCGACCCGCGTCAGCTTGGCACCCAGCTCATCGACATACGCCTGCACGCCCGCGTCGGGCACCTCGCCACCAAACTCCTTCGTGAACTGCGGCCCTGCCTCGGCGGCCAGCGACCGCTCCTTGGCCCAGCTCATCATCATCAGGTTCCGCTTCCCGGTCGCCGGGTTGGTCGAGCACCCCCCAAGAACGCCAGCAACGACAAACAACGCGAGCAGACAGACCGCTCGGAATCCAGACAGCGTGTACATCTCGAAGACCCTCCTACAGTCCCGTGCGGTGGGACGCCCGGCCCGCCGAGGAGTTCGGCTGCGGGCAAGGCTGTATTAGAGATGACCCAGACCCCGACGACAACCCCGACCGAAGAAAGCTCACCCAGACCATCGCCCACCGGGGCGGCATGGACAGCCAAAGAGCTCGCCGACCCCCACGCCCGGGCCGACAAAGCCGACCGGGTGCGGTCGATGTTTGCTGCGATTGCCCAAAGCTACGACCTCAACAACCGCGTCCATTCGCTCGGCCGAGACCAGGCGTGGCGGCGGGAAGCGGCCAGAGCAGCCGCGGTAAAGCCCGGAGACGAGGTCCTCGACTGCGCCTGCGGCACCGGGGACCTGACCCTCGCGTTTGCCAAAACACCCGCCAAGTCGGTTATCGGACTCGATTTTACCGCTGAAATGCTCGAAATAGCCCGGCAAAAAACAGACCGCGCCAACACCCCCGGCCGCTCGCCCGGCCCCATGGTCCGGTATCTCCAGGGCGATGCGCAAAATCTGCCCTTTGAAGATCACTCGTTCAACGTGCTCTCCATCGCGTTCGGCATCAGAAATGTCCAGGAACCAACCCGTGCGCTCCGGGAGTTTTACCGAGTGCTCCGCCCCGGGGGACGGCTGGTGGTCCTCGAGTTTGACCGCCCGAAACTCGCACCCATTCGCTGGTGCAACGACTTCTACTGCGGCTGGGTCATGCCTCGCACAGCAACGCTCCTAAGTCGTGACCGGAGCGGGGCGTACAGGTATCTCCCCAAAAGCGTCGGGGCGTTCATGTCCAGCCGCGAGCTGGCCGCGGCGATCGAGGGTGTCGGATTCGGCCCCGTCAACCAACGCCGCATGACGTTCGGGGTCTGTGTTCGCTCGCTTGCCACCCGGCCCGGGTGAACCGCCAGCGGCAGTTCTTGCCGGGCGCAAAGCCCTTATCGGACACGCCTTTCCAAGCACCTGTTGCGCCCAACGTCCGTTTTTCACCTGTTGATGCTGCCTCATGGCACAGCAACACGGAGGCCGATCATCCCCGGTGCCCGGTGGCGTGCCGGGCGGTCGGGCGGAGCCCGTGGAGGAACCTGGTGTTCGGCATCGCGGGGATCCGCTGTCGGACTGATACACACACGGAAGTGAAGTCCGAACCATGAACCACGAACACCTGATGGAACGTCTCTTTGAGATCTTGATCAACGGGGACCGCCCCGCCTCTCGAGCCCTGATCAAAGAGATGCAAGACGGCGGCATGACCGGCAACGACATGCTCACCGATATTTACTGGCCGAGCTACGAAGCGATCGAGCGCCTCAACCGCAACGATCAGCTCACCATCCTGAGCTACAGGCTCGCGACCAGACTCCTCCGCGTCATGATCGATCAGACCTCGACGCTGCTCGAGCACGCGCCCCGCAACGGGCGCTCGATCTTTGCCTCCTGCGGCCCGTCGGAGGGCGAAGAGCTGGGCGGCCAGATCGCGATCGACCTGCTCGAAGCCGAGGGGTACAACGTGACCTTCTCCGGCGGAGGCGTCGCGGCCGACGAGATTCTGGCGATGGTGCAGGAATCCAAGCCACAGATTCTGCTGATGTTCTGCTCGGCACCGGGCGACCTGCCCCAGATTCGCCATCTGATCGACTCGATCCGCGAGATCGGGGCCTGCCCGAACATGCAGATCGCGGTCGGCGGCGGCGTCTTCACCCGGGCCGACGGGCTGGCTGAGGAGATCGGGGCGGATATCTCGGCCTGCTCGCCTCAGGCGCTCTATGAGGAGCTTTCCCAGAAACCGAACCACCGGTCAGAGGCCAACCGGGAGGGGACCGCAAGGACCCGGCGACCCCGCCGAAAGGCTGCCTGAGAGCCTCACGTCCATGGCATTGATGGTTTCAGGCCGTCCCGTTCGTCGGGACGGCCTGTCATTTTGGGGAACAGAGTTCTCCGAAATCCAGCCAAAACAACCGCAACCGGAATCAAGGGTGCCTGTATAGTGTCTGTCGGGAGACCCTATGGACCGTACAGCAGAACGAGAACTGATCCGGAAAGCCGCGGCGGGAGACCGCAAGGCGGCCGGTGAATGTGTCCGGGCGTACCAGGGGCAGTTGTACGCCTACATCCTCCGGCTCTCGGGCCGACCCGAGGTTGCTGAGGACATCGTGCAGGAAGCGTTCGTGCGGGCGTTGACCAATCTCGACCGGTTTGATGACCGGTACCGGTTCTCGACGTGGCTGTTCACGATTGCCCGCCGGCTGTACATCAACGCGATGCAGAAGCGCAAGCCGATCTACCAGACCGAGATCATCAGCACACTCGGCAGCCGCGCAAACCGGCCCGAAACCGCGACGATCGACGCCGAGGTTTCGACCAATGCCAAGGACGAGATTCAGCGGGCGCTCCTGTACCTGCCCGAAATCCAGCGCGAGGTCGTGGTGTTGTTTCACCAGTTCGACTGGTCGATCGCGCAGATCGCCCGGCACATGGATATGCCTCAGGGCACGGTCAAGAGCCACCTGCACCGCGGCCGACGCCGGCTGCGCGAGGCGCTCGAATCCAGCGAACGCGCCACCAGCCGCGTCGAGGAGGTGTGGGGGTGACATCAGGAAACACCGATCACAACCGAGGACCGGATCGCCGCAAGGATCAACAGCACGCCCGACCCCGGGCGGCTGTGGATTCGGCGAAACTGATTGATGCGCTGCTCGACGACGACCTCTCGGAAGAACGTTCGCGACAGGTGTTGCGTCGGCTCCGCGATGACCCGGCTGCGTGCGAAGACCTCGCCCGCACGCGGATCGGGATCGAACGCCTCCGCGAGCCGATCGAGACGCCCGACCTGAGCGACGCGATTCTCGCCCGCGTGCACGTGCGCCGCCGGTTCCTGCCCCAGCGAGCCAGACGGATGGTCACCGCCGGGCGGGTTGCTCTTGCAGCGGGGCTTGTGGGTGCTGTCGGCATCGCGTCGCTTGTGCAGCGCCATGTCCCCGCGGTACGGCTCGCCGACGACCCCGCTGTCGTGACCCGGCTGGTTGAAGCCGCAGCACCCGAGATCGTGGACCGGCCGGCGCTCGCGGCCCAGACTGTCGAGACGATCCAGTCCTCGCTCGGATCGGGTATCGGCTCACGTTCGTCGGCGCATTCGGTGAGCCGACTGACCCTCTCGCCCAGGGTCAGGATCGGGGAATCGCTGCACTACGACCTCTCGATCGACCACACCCCGGGCGCAGTCTGGGCGTCCGCCAGCCACGACGCAGCCGCCCCGGTCAGGACGCAACTCATCACGCTCGGCGTCCCGACCTTTGCTGTTCCCCCAGCAGCACAGGAAGAGACACCCACCACGAGCCCGCTCCTGAGCCGATTCCGCCCGCTGCTGATGTACCTGCGCGATCCGCCCGGGCGGCTCGAGACCGATGTCACCGAGTCGGACGAATAGGTCATTTCCAGATGCGCTCTGCCCACTCGATGCTGTTTGCCCGAATCCAGGCTCGCGCCGGGTTGTTGTGGCGTGCTGTGCGCGCAGGCGTGGTGGGTGCGCTCGCTGGCTTGGGTTCTATCGCCGCGGCTGGCCCGGACCTGGGGCAGGTGGTTTCGAGGATGCCGATCACGGTGGACTTTGTTGCGGCGATCGACAACGGCGCAGCACTCCGCAAGGACCTCCGCGGCTCTCCGCTGATGCTCGCGATCTCCACCATGCGCCGGCCCGCCGCGGTCATCGACGCCTGGACCGCGCTTGCGGGCGACCTCGGGATGACCGACGCCGAGGCGTTCGACCTGCTGCTCGGGCAGCGGGTGATCATCGTCGGGTCGGAGCTGCAGGCTGACGACGAGGGGCAGCCCCGCTGGGCGATTCTCAGCGAGCTCGACCCCGAGACCGAGCGTCGGCTACGGACCACGCTCAAGGCCGTCCCCCGCCGCATCGTCGCCGGGCAGCCGGTGCTCGAGTTCGAGCACGGGTCGTTCCTGTTGGCAACCTCGAGCGGACGGCTCCGCTGCACACCCGGCGGCACGTTCGACAACACCCCGGCGTCGTCGATCATGCTGCTCGCGCCGGCGAGCGACCGCGAGCTGTTCGAGCAGATGCTCCCGCTTCTTCGCTGCAGCAACCCCGAGCAGACGCTCCTCGATCTCCCCGCCGGCCGCATGGTCGAGTCGTGGCAGACGCGGGACGCGCTCGTCGTCTGGCGGCTGCCCGATCCGCTGGGTTCGCCCAACCGGTTCATCGGTGCGACCTTCGGCGCCGACCCCACAGGATGGCGGATCGACGCGATGGCCTACCCCGCCGACGGCTGGACGAGCGACCTGGACATCTCCACGATCGCCCGGTGGTCGCCCGCACTGCTTGGGACACTCCCCCCCGGCGCGGCGTTGGCGATGATGGGCAGCCGCGAGGCCGTCCATGAAGCACGGGGGTGGATCGACCCCTTGCTCCGCACCAGCCTGCCTGACCCTCGGGGCGAGTCGTTTGACCGCCTGCTCGGGCGCCGGTCGATGCTGGCGGTCTGGCTGCGTGAGCAGTCAAGCAACGGCACCCCCGCGCTGCAAGAGCCCGAGGTGCTGCTCGCGATGGACACGCCCGACCTCGCGCGGCTGGCGTTGCGGGCCGACGCCTATATGGAAGAGCAGTTGCTCGCAAACGCCGCGACCCCGCTCGACCATGAGTCACTCCCGACCACCGCGCCCAACGCACGCCAGACCGCCGTCCCGCTTGCGCTCTCGGATGTCCGCTCGCTCACCTTCACCGAGGTGGACCAGGCCGCGTCCTCTTCTCCTCCCGTGCTCAGCTGGACCTATGTCCCAGAAGCCGAAGCCCACCGCAACACCGCCAGCGACGGGTGGTGGGTGATGCACTATCTCCCCGACGGCCAGTCGGCCGAGACCGTCTCACCAACAACCACGACCCCGGCGCTGCAAGAGCTCGGAGCCCTGCCCGCACGAAACTATCTGCACGTCGGCTGCGCGATGCCCTCGGTGTGGTCGATGCGGATCCGCCAACAGCTCGTGGACACACTCTCCACCCAGGACGACGACGACGCCGCGATCAACGGCAGCGTCGGCGTGCTCGCGCTCAACGAGATCGTGTTCTCGCATGTTCGCTCGGCGAGCTGGGCGGTCTGGCACGCACGCGACGACAACCTCCTGCGGGCCGAGGTCAGGATCGAGCTCGGCGACAAAGACCCGCTGCCTGAGTAGACTGCCCGCGTGTGCTGCCTGCTCGGAATCGATATCGGAACCTCCGCAACCAAAGCGGTGGTATGCGACCATCGCGGCACGATCCTCGCTTCGGCATCGTCACCCCACGAGCTTCTGACCCCGCAGCCGGGCTGGTCCGAGCAGGACCCCGACGGCTGGTGGAACGCGACGATTGCCGCGATCCGTAGTGTGCTCGCCGAGACCGACATCAACGCTGCCGAGATCGCGGGCGTCGGGCTCTCCGGCCAGATGCACGGCTCGGTGCTGCTGCCCAAGACATCCCTCGCCGGCGATGGATCCAACGCTCGCGCGCTGCGACCCGCGCTACTCTGGAACGACCAGCGGACCGCGTCGCAGTGCGCCCAGGTCGAGAGAACTGCGGGCGGCCGCACAGCACTCGTAGACATGGTGGGCAACGCAGCACTCACGGGGTTCACGCTTCCCAAGCTGCTCTGGGTTCGCGAGCACGAGCCGGAGCTGTGGGCGCAGGTCGCGGCGTGGTGCCTGCCCAAAGACTCCATCCGACTCCGCCTGACCGGCGAACTGGCGACCGATGTCGGCGATGCTGCGGGAACGCTGCTCTTTGATGTTGATCGCCGGCAGTGGAGCGATCGCGCACACTCGCTGTTCGGTATGGACGCGAGCCTCGCGCCCCGAGTACTCGAATCGTGCGCTCTCGCCGGGCGCGTCACGGGGTGGGCAGCGGCGCAGACCGGACTCGTCGAGGGCACGCCCGTCATCGCGGGCTCGGGCGACAACCAGTGCGGCGCCGCTGGGGCGGGCGTGGTCGAGCCCGGGCTCGTGCTTGCCACCCTCGGCACCAGCGGCGTGATCTATGCCCACACCAACGAGCCGCGAAAGGACTCGGGAACGGGCGCAACCCTCGCCGGGCGGGTCCACACCATGTGCGCTGCCGACGGCAGCGCCGACAGCCCGGGCCACTGGTCGCTGACCGGGTGCATGCTCAGCGCCGCCGGCTCGCTGGCGTGGCTGCACGACGCGCTCTTCCCGGAAACCCCCTACGACACGCTGCTCGCCGAAGCCCAAGCCGTGCCCCCCGGCGCAGCGGGGCTTGTGTTCCTGCCCCACCTCACCGGCGAACGCTGCCCGTACCCGGACCCCTCAGCACGCGGGGCGTTCGTCGGGCTGACAAGCCGCCACGGGCGCGGGCACCTGGTGCGGGCGGTCGTCGAAGGGGTCACGCTCACCATGCGGCAGATCCTCGACATCTTCGCCGCAGTGGGCGTGGAAACAGACGCCCGGGCAACCCGTATTCGACTCGGCGGCGGCGGGGCAAAGGGCGCGTTCTGGAGGCAACTCCAGGCGGATATCTACGGGCTCACCGTCGAGCTGCCCAACACCGAAGACGGCCCCGCGTTCGGAGCGGCGCTGATGGCCGGCGTCGGCGCCGGGGTGTGGAACGACCTCCGCGAGGCGTGCCGATCAACGATCCGCGTGACCGAATCCCGCTCGCCCGAGACCAAGACCGTCGCGACGTACGCCGCGCTGATGGACGAGTACCGACGACTCTACCCGGTCCTCCGCGATCGCTTTGCAGCACTCGCCGCGTTTGATTGCTAGAGCATTTTGCGTCAAGGTGTAGCGGCCCTCTTGGTGTGCCACGGCCATCTTGGCCGTGCCGATGGATCCGCACGGCTCACAGAGCCGTGGCACACAAGACCAGAGCACGGCGGTTGCTCTCCTGCCGCGCGCGGCATCGCCCGCGTTTGCACGCGGGCGAGCCGACTCTCTCCCCTCCGACCCGGCAGGGCGAACGGAGACTCTCGATGCTTATTTCCGGCGGCGACGGCCGATCAGCCCGAGCGCAAGCCCTGCCGGTGCGAGCGTGCCGGGCACCGGAATGGTGCGGGTGTTGGCGGTGAGCGTGACGTTGTCGATCCCCCATGACTCGTCGTAGATGCCCTGCAGCCCCTTGCCGAGCCATGTGATGTAGAGGAAGTTCGTGTCGCCGGGGTGGTCAAACGTGAGCGTGATGTTGCGGTAGATCGAGTCGGCCCAAGCCGGGGAATAGGCGAGGAACTCGGGGCCGATGTCGGGAGCGCGGTAGCTCTGCGGCTTGTCGCCGTTGGAGATGGTTTCGCTGAAAAGCACCTCGCCGTTGACCTGCACCTCGAAGATATCCGGGCCAAACTTCGGGCCGTCGCCGTCCCAAGAGTCGAAGGCGTAGAGGTCGAATGTAAGCGTGTAGTACGGCGTGTTCCCGCCATCACCACCACCATCCCCATCGCCGCCACCGCCTCCGCCTCCACCACCGCCGCCGTCTCCCCCGTCTCCCCCGTCTCCGATCTTGGTCTTGCCGAAGGGGCTGATCCCGCCACCCGCGCCGAAGCTGCCGGAGAACCCGCCGGGCTTCCCACCGCCGTCCGGGGGCGGGGGTTCCTGAAACAGCGAGAGGGTGATCCCGCGATCGCTGTGGCGGCCGTTGAACTGGGTGAAGAGCGGTTTGTTATCAAGCCGGCTGTTGGTGCTCCACTCCGGGCCGAGGCCCTGTCCCTCAAAGTCGGTGCTGTAGACGGTAACGTCGGCGAATGCCGAGCTTGCTGCGAGCAGTGTGACGAAGGCGCCGAGTGTTACAAGTCGTGTCTTGGGCATGTCGTGTCTCTCCTGCCGGCGTGATTGAGCGTTCCCTGTCAGGCTGCGTCCGTTGCGGCCAAGTTTGGATGGCGCTGCGTGCACGGCTGATGTGCCGCGGTGCCGACAGAACAAAGATGACGCAGAATCCCGCTCGCCCCACCCAAGCAGAGCCCGGGCAGCCGAAACCCGTGCGGCCTGTGCGGGCTGGGCAATCGCGGAAACTCCCGAACCAAGGTGATCGGACGCTGCCGCCCGGACCACCTCCCCTCGGGCAGCGACGCACAAACCACTGCCTACGATTGCCCCCGGCGGGGAGTGCCCGCCCCGCCCCCAATCCAGCCCCTGCTCACACCGCTCACACAGACCGGGCAACCCCCGGCGTGGAAACCGCTCTATGACCACTCCCGACCCCACGATCCGCAACGTCGCGATCATCGCCCACGTCGACCACGGCAAGACCACCCTGGTCGACAAGCTGCTCATGCAGTCCGGTAACTTTCGCAAGGGCGAACTGGAAAAACTCGCCGGCGGACAGCACGACCTCATCCTCGATTCCAACCCGCTCGAACGCGAACGCGGGATCACGATCCTCTCGAAGAACTGTGCCGTCAACTACCACGCCGCCAGTGGCAAGGACATCCGCATCAACATCGTCGATACCCCCGGGCACGCCGACTTTGGCGGCGAGGTCGAGCGCGTGCTCCGCATGGCCGACGGGTGTCTGCTGCTGGTCGACGCTTTCGACGGCCCGATGCCCCAGACCAAGTTCGTTCTCAGCAAAGCCCTCGATGCCGGACTGCTCCCGGTTGTCGTCATCAACAAGTGCGACCGCCCCGACGCCGAGCCCGCGCGCGTCATCGACGAGGTGTTCGACCTGCTGGTTGATCTCGGCGCCGACGACCACGCCCTCGAGTTCCCCATCGTCTACTGCTCCGGCCGCGACGGCTGGGCGAGCAACACCATCGACCCCCCGCTCGACGAACTCCGCAAGGGTGACCTGCGACCCATCTTCGAAGCAATCATCGAGCACGTCCCCGCGCCGCGCGCAGAGCCAGACAAACTCTTGCAGATGCTCGTGACCACCCTCGACTATTCCGACTATCTAGGTCGCATCGCGATCGGACGCGTCTTCAGCGGCTCGATCCGCAGCGGGCAACAGATCGCGCTGCTCAAGCGCGACGGCGTGCGGGTACTCGGCAAGACCGGCCGCGTGCTCCGCTTCCAGGGGCTCGGGCGAGTCGAGGTGGACGAGATTCTCGCTGGCGACCTCTGCGCCGTGCCCGGGCTGCCCAGCGTCGAGATCGGCGACACCATCGCGCACATCGACCAGCCCGAAGCCCTGCCCACGGTCCAGATCGACGAGCCGACGATCTCGATGATCTTCCGCATCAACGATTCGCCCTTTGCCGGGCGCGAGGGCAAGTACGTCACCAGCCGCCAGATCCGCGATCGGCTCGACAAAGAGCTCGAGCACAACGTCGCGCTCCGCGTCGAGAGCGGCCGCACCGCCGACGAGTTTCTTGTCTCAGGACGCGGGCTGCTCCACCTGGGCATCCTGCTCGAAACCATGCGCCGCGAGGGGTTCGAGATGTCCGTCGGCCGCCCCATCGTCATCACCAAAGAGATCGACGGCACCGTCTGCGAACCGCTCGAAACGCTTGTGATCGACTGCCCGGCTACCGCGGTCGGCCCGGTGATGGAACTCGTCGGAGCCCGCAAGGGCGAACTCAAAACCATGGAATCGCGCGGCGTCGAGACCTCGCACATGATGTTCGAGATCACCAGCCGGTCGCTCATCGGGCTGCGCAGCCGCATCCTCACCGCGACCGCCGGCGAGGCGATCATGCACCACCGCTTTGATCGGTACGTCCCGGACTCTGGAGACCGGCTCGGGCGCGTCAACGGCGTCATGATCGCGACCGAGACCGCGCAGGTCACCGCCCACGCGGTCGAGAACCTCCACGACCGGGGGATGCTGTTCGTCTCGCCCGGTGACAAGGTCTACTCCGGGCAGATCGTGGGAGAGCACAACCGCGAAAACGACATCAACGTCAACATCACCCGCGAAAAACAGCTCACGAACATGCGCATGGCAAACAAAGAAGCGACCGTCACCCTCAAAGCTCCCCGCCGGATCACCCTCGAATCGGCGCTCGAATATTCTGAGGACGACGAGCTGGTCGAGATCACCCCCGGCGCGGTTCGACTCCGCAAGCGCATCCTCACCGAAGGCGAGCGCAAACGTTTCGAGCGGCAGAACAAAGACCGCGAGAAAGCCGGCACAAGCCGCTGAGCGTCCACACGGTTCATACGGATCGCAAGAGCATCGCGGACACACAACGAGCCTCGAGCGCAAGCTCGTGTTCATGTCTGGCCAAGGTCATGCGTGGGGCCTGAACCTGTTCTCGCGCACAGGGCTCGTAGATTCGCGTAAGTCCTTTTCCTGCCGCGTATCACAAAACCGTGGACCGCGAAACACACTCATCGCAACCGCTCTACCCGCCCCTACCGGCTCTCACCCAATATCACGCTCGGCGACTTCGCCGGCGCGCACTCGGCACTCTTGCAACACTCCACCACCCGCCGGACCGCCTCGGCCGGGTCGTCGGTCGCGGTAAAGAGGTGCAGGTCTTCCGGGTCGATCGTCCCCTCGGGCACCATCGTGTCACGCACAAAATCCGCCAGCGGCCCGAAGTAGTCCTTGCCCATCACCACCACCGGAAACTTCTCGACCTTCCCGGTCTGGATGAGCGTCCCCACCTCAAACAACTCGTCCATCGTCCCGAACCCGCCGGGCAGCACGACGAACGCGTTGCTGTACTTCACCAGCATCACCTTGCGCACAAAGAAGTAGTTGAACTCGACAAACTTATCAAGATACGGGTTGGGGTTCTGCTCCATCGGCAGCTTGATATTGCACCCGATCGAGAACCCGCCGGCGTCTTTGCACCCGCGGTTGGCCGCTTCCATCACCCCCGGTCCGCCGCCGGTCATCACGGCAAACCCCGCCTCGGCGAGCTGTTTGCCCACCTCCCGGGCGAGCGCATAGTACCGATGGTCCTCCTCGAACCGCGCCGACCCGAACACCGTGACGCACCGCCCTGTGAAGTGCAAGGACCGGAACCCCTTGATGCACTCGGTAAAGATACGGAACGCACGGTGCAACTCCGACAGCCTGCTCCGAGGCCCGGCAAGAAACTGCCCCTCGGCGTGCGACCGCGTGCCCTTGCCCCAGCGGTGCGGACGCGGACCCTGCGGAAACTCATTACCACGATCGTGCGATTCGGTCATACCCGAGTGTATCGAGTTCTGAAGGTGCCGCGCACACGATTGAACGCCCTGTCCCCTCGCTCGCGCGAGGGGCTCTACTGGACACGGAAAGCTCTACCGCACATGCCTCTCTATCACAGAGCCCCTCGCGCAAGCGAGGGGACAGCGACACGCATCCAGAACGCCAAATCACATTGATGCAAGGTGCTCTACCCGAGCACCCCGCGCTGCCGGAGCTGCCCGAACAGCAGTCCGCCGACATCAACATCCGACCCCACGAGCAGATGCCCGACATCCCGGGCTGCGCACGCCCGTTGCACCCGTTCGAGGTGGGCGTCGAGGCGTTGTTTGTACTGCCGGATGACTGCGCCGGACATCGTGACCTCGACGCCCTTGCCCGTCTCGGCATCGGTGAGCCTCAGGTCTCCCACGAGCCCGGCTTGTGCTGCTCTTTCGGGCGCAATCTCGCTGGGCGCGAGCACCTGCACGAGCGTCGCGTCCAGCCCGCCGCCACCGACGAGATAGGAGAGCGCCTGCTCCATCCCCCCGGCAACAAAGCCGTCGGAGATCAGGATCACCACGCCCGACCCCACCCGCGAGACGCCGAACGCCCGCAGCGCGCGCTCGAACGGGCCGAGCCCTTTCGCGTCGGTCTCGGGCGCGGGCGCAGCGTGCTCGGCGGTGTTCAGACTCTCGAGCAAAAAGTTTGCCACCCGCACCGTCTGTCGCCGCCCGCGGAGAGGGGCAAGCCTGCGCAGCGGGTCAGCTCCGGCATAGCCAAACGTCGCGACGGAGACCCGGTTCTGGTTCACCAGCCCGACATACGCCAGCGACATCGCCAGCCGATGGGCAAAGAGCAGCTTGCTCGGCTCGTCACCACCGCCGGCGAGCATCGACGCCGAGCAATCGAGAAGGATGTGCAAGCCCAGGTCTTCCTCAGCACGAAAGAGCTTGACAAAGAACCGGTCGAAGCGTGCAAAGGCATTCCAGTCGAGCCGCCGGAGATCATCGCCGGGCGTGTAGTCGCGGTAGTCGTCGAACTCGACCGATTCACCCCGCCGCTTGCTGCGGCGTTCGCCGGGCAGTCGTCCCGCAAAGACCTTGCGGCTCATGACATCGAGCCGGTCGAGGCGCTTGGCAAGACCCGGGCCCATGAGCTCGTCGATCGTGGTCGGCAGGTTGCGTTCGGGGCGGATGAGCATGCGGGTAGCGTACCACTCCCGGACTAAAGTCCGGGGCTCGGCACAGTTGCAAGGTCGTATTCACCGGAACTTGCGGGGGTCGTCCATCGGCTTGCCGTCGGCAAACTCCCACACGACGACGGGCATCCGCTTCACCCCCCACTGCCTCGCCACCTTGTGGGTGGGCATGAGCAGATCGATGTGGTGCCCTTTGATCGCGCCGCCGCGGTCGAGCACGGGGACGATGTTGCCCTCGTCGTAGCCCTCGATCGAGAGCATCGACCCGAAGGGGAACAGCCTGGTGTCAGCCGCGACGAGGTGCCCGCCGTTGGTCTGGACCGAGTGCAGCGTGGCGGTGATGCCGTCGGCAAACTTGCCACAGGACCGGGCGTCAGGCGAGTAGGCGGTCACCTTCATCCACACCACCCTCGCAGGGCGAACCGGACGGCCGTTGAACCAGCGGACCTGCGCCGCCTGGCGCTCGAGCAAACGCTCGGCCCGGACGGCTTCGGCCTGGGTCGGCTCGACCTCGACGGTCTCGACGATCGACGTCTCGGCGGGAGTACCCGGATTCGAGACAGTGGTGATCACCGGCGTGGTGCGGTCCGGGCCACGCTGGGCAACCGATGCCAGCGCCGGCAGGTGCTGCGCTTCTTTGACCATCGCCGCCGAGACCGCGGTCATCGATACCAAAACCACGAACACACCCGCTTCGAGTGCGTGCCGCGAGCGCGCACAACGGGACAATGCTGTCATCAGTTCTTTGCGATTGTTCTTCACGATCCGCCTCCCAGATACGACGGCAGCAGAGGCGTCTGCTCCAAGAAAGCCTGAAGGCTTTCCGGCCGGGAACTGGGTCCACCTCCCTGTGGCCCGGTCCGTCGATTGGGGGAAGTCTAACCCCGAAATCCCGGGCGGGCAGCCAAAAGGCGGCATCCGTGCCACCCTCTTGGGTCGTTTCGGGTGCTGAACGGTGCCACTGTCGCTATAACTGG
This sequence comes from uncultured Phycisphaeraceae bacterium, assembly GCA_964394895.1. Taxonomy (GTDB): domain Bacteria; phylum Planctomycetota; class Phycisphaerae; order Phycisphaerales; family UBA1924; genus PNC22. The sequence continues at coordinate 36,640 of CAYMZJ010000021.1, forward strand.
AACCGACACCGTAAAAGACTGCACAAAATGTGTTATCGGACGAAGATTTCTCGACCTGCCGCCCCCATCCACCCACCAAGGCCCCACGCCGACCCATGAGCCCACAGGACCTCCTCATCGCGGCACTCATCGGGCTGGTCGCCGGCGTCGTCGGCGGGCTCTGCGGCATCGGCGGCTCGATCGTCATGATCCCCGCCCTCGGGCTCATCTTTGGATACAAACTCCCCGACGGCCAGCCCGACCCGGCCGCGACCAACCACCACCTCTATATGGCCGCCGCCGCGATGGTCAACGTGGTTGTCGCCGGCATGTCGATCCGGCCGCACCTCAAAGCCAAAGCCATCGATCGAAGTATCGTCCTCAAACTCCTGCCCCCAATGGCGATCGCCATCATCGGGGGGGTGGTGCTCAGCAACCAGGCGTCCGGCCGCATCCCCAAGCTGTTCATGGTCGGGTTCCTGTTCCTGTTTGTCGCGTGGACCATGTTCACGGTTTTCCGCAACCTCCCCGAGCCTGCGCCGGACCAGCAGCGGGCGACCGGCACCCGCATCGGCATCATCGGGATCATCACCGGATTCGTCGCCGGGTTTCTCGCGATCGGGGGCGGGATCGTCATGGTCCCCTCGATGCAGATCGCCGCGCGGGTCCCGCTGCGGCGGGCGATCGCGACCAGCGCCGTCGCGATGTGCGCGGTCGCCCCGATCGGCGCAATCCTCCGCCTTGCGACACTCGGCGAGCACGGGCTCCGCTGGACCGACGCGGTCACGCTGGGGCTCGCGATGGCGGTCGGGGCCGCGATCGGCTCACCCATCGGCGCTCGGCTCACCCACGTGCTCAACCTGCAGTACCTGCGGATCGCGGTCTCGGTCGTGCTGGCGGTCTCGGGGGCAAGGCTGGCGGGGTTTTTTTAGCGAGATCCGCAGCAAGGTGTTCCTGCGTAGACACCGTCGTTGTCCCCTCGCTTGCGCGAGGGGCTCTATGGGGGCGTGTCTTCCCTCGCTTGCGCGAGGGGCTCTATCAGAAACTCGATGCCATGCAGAGCCCCTCGCGCAAGCGAGGGGACATCGTTCCGCGCCCGCGTTCAGAGCCGCGACGCGATCTCGGTGTCGAGCGAATCGACCCACCGCCTCGCGGTCGAGGCATCAAACCGTTCAGGAAGTTCGACCGTCGGGCTCGCTTCCAGCAGGCACTCAAACAACGCCTGGACCACCCGCGAGGGCGAGAACGGCCGCTCCCCGGTCCAGTGGTTGTGGTCCACCCAGCCCAGACGGACACGGTGGACCGTCGTGGGGTGCTCGCCGCGAGCGACCTCCACGACGTACCGCCAGCCTTGCGGGATTTCTTTTTCGGACTGGATACGAATGGTGGGGATGGCAGGAGCCCTGCTGTGAACAGCTCTTGAAACACGGAACGCAACCTCGGAGCCGGCTGCCGCTAGAGTACAACGCTGCGGAACGGCACGACCCGAGAGGGATAGAGAGTGATTCGGGGCTTGGAGGGTTCGGACTTTGACGTTTCTTCTTGAGATCGTTCGCATGGGCATCACGAATCTACGGCTGCACCTGCTGCGGTCGTTCCTGACCGCTCTGGGGATCATCCTCGGCGTCGGCGCGGTCATCACCATGGTCGCGATCGGGGAAGGCTCCAAGCAGGAAGCCCTCATGCAGATCGAGAGGCTCGGGGCCAAGAATATTATTCTGCGCAGCCAGAAGCCGCCGGAGACCAACACCCAGCAGGGCGGACAGCGCAGCAGCTTCGTCATTGCCTACGGACTCACGCGGGACGACCTCGAAGTGATCCGGACCAACTTCGAGGACGCCGAGGTCATCGCGCCCATCAAGGAGTTCGGCGGGCAGCTCATCAACGGCAACCGGGTTCAGCTCAGCCAGGCCTTCGGCGTGACCCCCGAGCTGCTCAGCGCCGCACGCCTGCGGGTCGACCGCGGGCGGTACATCTCGCCGGGCGATCTTGCTGAGAAAGGCATGGTCGCGGTGATCGGCAAAGACGTCGCGCGGCAGATGTTCCCCCAGCAGGACCCGCTCGGGCAGACCATCCGCGTTGATGAAAAATCGTTTCTGATTGTCGGCGTGCTCGCCCCGGTCGGGCTCGCGGGCGGGTCGGGCGCTTCACTCATCGGGCGCGATCTCAACCTCGACGTGCATGTGCCGATCACCACAGCGCGCTCGGTCTACGGCGACACCGTCATCCGCCGGGAGAGTGGATCGTTCTCCGGCGCAGAGGTGCAAATCTCGGAAATCTACGTCGTCAGCAAAAGCCGTGACACGGTGATCGCCGACGCCAAGCGGCTGCAACGGATTATCGACGTCCGCCACGCGGCGAAGAACGACGTCGTCTCGATCGTCCCCTACGAGCTGCTCGAAGAGGCCAAGCGCACCGCGATGACCTGGCAGATCGTGCTCGGCGCGATCGCTGGCATTTCGCTCCTGGTTGGCGGCATCGGGATCATGAACATCATGCTCGCGACGGTGCAGGAACGCACGCGCGAGATCGGTATCCGCCGCGCGGTCGGCGCAACGAGACACAACATCACCGCCCAGTTCGTCGTCGAGACCGGCGTGCTCAGCGCGGTCGGCGGGCTCGTCGGCGTGCTCGTCGGGGTCGGGCTCAGTGTCGGGATGGACCGCATCGGGCCGTGGCTCAAAGCCACCTTTGACACCCAGACCGTCATCTCGGCCGAGGTCACCGGGTGGTCGGTGGCGCTGGCGTTCACCGTTGCGGTGCTCACCGGGCTGTTCTTCGGCATCTTCCCCGCGATCAAAGCCGCCCGGCAGGACCCGATCGTCGCGCTCCGGCACGATTAGAGCACTTACGTCAGTGTATTTCGTTGTTCTGGATGCGTGTCGTTGTCCCCTCGCTTGCGCGAGGGGCTCTACAAAGGCGTTGTGCATCTCAACAAAGGCGTTTTGTACAGAACAAATGTTGTGTACATGACAAATAGAGCCCCTCGCGCAAGCGAGGGGACAGAGCAACACCCTGCAAAGAGCAGAGAGAGACAGAGCCGAACCCTTCAATCATGGAGAGAGAGGATTCTGCAAGAGGCTCTGGATTCGGCACTCTTTCTCAATCCACACCCAAAGAGCAAGGACGGAGGCGTGTGCCTCCGTCCTTGCAGTTCTCAACAGATATCGAGGATCAGTACGCCAGAATGATCAGCCGAGCAACTCGCGGAGCTCGTCGTCGACCGGGTTCTTCGCCCGGTCGTCCCTGGGCCCCTTGCCCTTTTTCTTGGTCGGTCTTTCCGACACGACCGCGACAACCTCGGCACCATCTGCGGCATCGTCGTCGTCGTCAGGATCGTCGATGAGGTTCTGTGCTTCGACCTGGGCTTCGAGCTCTTCGATGCTGACCTCTTCCTCTTCGACCGGCCCCTCGCTGGCCCGGCGTTCTTCTTCGAGCCGCCGCTTGTAGGCCTCGACCTTGGGCTTGTCCGGCGCGAGCAGTAGACTCGCCGACCGCCCGGCCCAACGCGGGGGCATCTCGACCTTCGAGATATCGGAGAGGTCATCGACGATCCGCGCGAGCCGCTCGATGCCCAGCTCTTTGTGCATCATCTCGCGGCCTCGGAACCGCTGGGTGATCTGCACCTTGTGCCCGGCAAGCAGGAACCGACGCGATTGATCAACACGGATCTGCACGTCGTGGGGGTCGATCTTGACCGACCGCCCCAGACGGATTTCTTTGGTCTCGGTCTGCTTGCTCTTGGCCCGGTTGCGACGCTCTTTCTGCGAGAGGTCGTACTTGTACTTGCCGTAGTCCATGATCTTGCAGACCGGCGGCCGGGAATCGGGAACGATCTCGACAAGATCGAACCCCTGCTCCTGCGCCATGCGCAGGGCTTCCTGGGTCTCGATCACCCCGATCTGTTCGTTCTCCGACCCGATCACGCGGATCGGGGTGATCCGGATCATGAAGTTGACGCGGGTGCGGCGGACCGGTCCCGTGTCTCGATAAAAGCGTCTTCCTCTGGCGATGGTAATGCCTCCTGTGTGTTCAGCAACCGGGAACAAAAGCCGCGACGGCACAACCGCACTCTGGCGGATTCGAGCCTGCGACCGAAACATGATGTGAGATCTTGCGAGGGTTCATGCGGACATGACGCGGCCGGCTTGACAACAACGCACGACCGATGGGCTCGCAAGCACCGTCGATGTGGAGATTGTTTGTGAAAGCACAGGCCGAACTCCGGGAGAACCACTCGGTCCGGGCGGCACCGTGCCGCCCGACACCCCAAAGGCTAACCCAAGCCGGCGACCAAAGCAAGCGAAAGCCGGGGCCTCGGGCCCAGACCGCGGCTGCGGAGGCTCTCCTGAGGGGCGGGGGGTCAGCTGATCGCCTGGATGATGTTGAAGGAGATACTGATCACCGCCACCGCACAGAGCACAATGAACAGCCAGGGGCGGATCACCTGCCCACCCGATGCCGAGCGGTCCTCGGGGATCCCGGTCTCAACCGCCGCCTGAGCCTCGGCCGCGGCGAGGGTTGCGATCGCGTCTGAAGGCAGCACGTCCTTGTGTGCCATCGTCGGCAAGTTGCCCGCCCGCACGTCCCGCAGGTCCAGCAGCAGGTCGGCACACGAGCGGTACCGCTTGCGGGGGTCCTTGGCCATCATCATCTCGATGACCTCGGAGATGCCGGCCCCGAGCTTGGGGTTGACGTGGTCGGGCGGGACAAGCTCGGCCTTGAGGTGCTTGTGCATCACCGCCGAGGGGTTTTTGCCGTCGAAGGGCACGCTCCCGGTGACCATGTGGTAGAGCGTCGCGCCGAGTGAATAGATATCCGCCGGCGGCCCGATGTCCTTCTCACCCCGGATCTGCTCGGGCGAGATGTAGTAGGGCGTGCCGAACGCTTTGCCCGCCTCGGCTTCGGCAGCTTCTTTGTCGGTGATCGCGCGGGCGAGCCCCATGTCCGCGAGCTTGGCAACCCCCTCGCGGGTGATCATCACGTTCTTGGGCTTCACGTCGCGGTGGATCAGCCCTTTCGAGTGGGCGTGTTCGAGCGCCTCGGCGATCTGGATAATCGTGTCGAGCGCCTCGGCTTCGCTGAACCGGCGGTGCTTGACGATGTCGTCGTAGACCGTCCGCCCGTCCACGTACTCCATCACGAAGTAGTACAGCTCGCCCGACCGCCCGACGTCGAACGCCTGCACGATGTTGGGGTGGTTGAGCTGGGCTGCGGCCCGTCCCTCGGCGTAAAACCGCTCGATAAACTGCGGGTTGCTCGCAAACTTGGGGGGCAGAATCTTGATCGCAACCGCCCGGTCCAGGCTGATCTGGTTGGCTTTATAGACCGTCGCCATCGCGCCGGCGCCGAGCTTGCCGAGGACTTTGTAGCCGGGGATCTTTTGCCCGGAACGCTCGGCTTCGATGATCTGGCGGAGGCGGGCGATCTGCCGTTTGGTGACGTAGTTGTTCTGGACCAGCGCCTGAGCCAGCGAGAGGTGGCTCTGCTGCTGTTCGCGCAACGTCTTCACCCGGTCGGAGGCTTCGGTGACCTCGTCCTCGGTCGCCAGCCCCTGCTCGATCACCAGCCGCCCGACGAGGGTGTCCACGTTGGTGCCCTCGGGCAGCGCGTCCTGCAACGCCTGCTCGGCGTCGCTGACCGTCGAGGTATCGCCCGACGGCACCGGACGGGTATCCCCCGCCCCGTCGGGGTCCGGCTTGCTCGCATCCTGCTCGCGGGTGGTGTTGCTCATCGGTCTTTGTAGCGTTCCTTTGCTGTCGCTGGTCGTCGTTGCCGTGGCGGTCGGTTGGTCAGGCATCACACTCCTGACGCCCTCCAACAATGGCGTCCAAGCGTTCGTGCTCATCCCACTCTCTGTACCTGTTCGGGTGGGTGGTGGTTCGATTCTACCGACTCTCCGCTGCTGCGTGTAGACCGGTTCGCCGAATGCCCGGATCATTCGGGTTTGCGGACCACGCGACGGTCCGAGTATCACCCCGCAACGCCATCCGCTGCACCTCCACCCGGCACCCGATGGCGTAGGCTAGCGGGAATCCCCGACCCCCACCCCGACCCCCACACTGACCACCACACTGACCACCACACCGACCCCCACACCACCACGGACGACCCTGTGAAAACAATGGACTTTGACCACCTTCTCGACGATCTGACCCCTCCTCAGAAAGAGGCCGCGACCCACACCGAGGGGCCGCTCCTGATCCTTGCAGCAGCCGGCAGCGGCAAGACCCGGGTCATCACCAGACGCATCGCCAACCTCATCGGCTGCGGCGTGCCCCCGTGGTCGATCCTGGCCCTCACCTTTACCAACAAAGCGGCCGGCGAAATGCGCGAGCGGGTCCACACCATGCTCAACCCGCGCGGCGACGACCCCCGCCTGACTCGCGGGCTCACCGTCAGCACCTTTCACGCCCTCTGCGCCCGTCTGCTGCGGCGCTACGCCGAGCTGGCCGAGCACGACGGCGTCAAGCTCGGGATCAAACCCGACTTCACCATCTACCCCACCGCCGACCAGCTCTCGGCGATCAAGGCCGCCGTGCTGGCGCTCGGGCTCTCGACCAGCAACTGGCCGCCCCGCAGCGTGCTCAGCGCGATCTCGGCAGCCAAGAACGAGCTGCTCGACGCCGAGGCGTTCTCGCTCCGGGCGTCCGACTTCTATGCCAAGAACATCGCCAAGCTCTATTCGTCGTACCAGGCCAAGCTCCGGGCTGCCAATGCGGCGGACTTTGACGACCTGCTGGTGCTGACCGCCAAGATGCTGCGCGACTCACCAGCGGTGCGCGAGGAATGCCAGAAGCGCTGGCAGTATCTCATGATCGACGAATACCAGGACACCAACCACGCCCAGTTCGTCATCGCCTCGCTGCTGGCTGGCGACGGCCCCGAAGGCGGCATCGGCCCCAACGTCTGCGTCGTAGGAGATCCCGACCAGGCGATCTATTCCTGGCGCGGGGCTGACATTACCAACATCCTCGAGTTTGAGGAGCGCTACCCCGATGCCTCGGTCATCACGCTGGGCGAAAACTTCCGCTCGACCGCACCGATCCTTGCGGCTGCCGACGCGCTCATCCGCAACAACAAGCAGCGCAAACATAAGGACCTCTACACCAGCCGCGAGGGCGGCGACCCGGTCACGGTTGTCCTCTGCCGCGACGAACGCCACGAGGCGCAGCTCGTCACCGACTGGCTCCGTTCTCATGCTGAGGACGAGGAGGGCGAGGGCGCCCGCTGGCGCGAGATGGCCGTGTTTTACAGGACAAACGCCCTGAGCCGGGTGATGGAGGACGCCCTCCGCGAAGCCGGCGTCCCCTACGTCATCGCCCGTGGCACCGCGTTCTTTGACCGCGAAGAGATCAAGCACGCGCTGGGCTACCTGCGGGTCGTCGCCAACCCGGCAGACGATGTCTCGCTCGGGCGGATCGTCAACACCCCCGCCCGTGGCATCGGCGCAACCTCACTTGGGCGCGTGCGCGAGATGGCGCAGACCACCGGCCTCACGTTGTGGGAAGCGCTCGGCCGGGTCGAGGACGTGCCCGGGCTCTCTGCCCGCGCGACCAACGCGGTGCGCACGTTCGTCGAGACCGTCCGTGGCTGGACCGGAGGCGGCGCGTTCATGGGCCGCGAGGTCAGCGGCTCGCTCGCCGAGCTGGTCGAACGGGTTGTCCGCGAGAGCGGGCTCGAACGGATGTACACCAAGCAGGCCCAGACCAGCAAGAGCGAGAGCGACGCCGAACGCCTCGACAACCTCAGTGAGCTGGTCAGCTCGGCTGCGCAGTTTGAAGAGGACTACGACCCGGCCTCCGATCCGTTCGCGTTCCCTGCTGCCGACAGCGTTGCCCCGGCTGCCGATGCCCAAGCCGACGCTGCCGATGCGACCCTCGACCCCACCACCCCCACCCCCACCACCAACAACAACAACCCCGCCGAGCAGGCCGAGACCCCGCCGCTGCTTGCGATGCTGCGGGCGTATCTCGAAAAGGTCTCGCTGGTCGCCGACGCCGACGCGATCGACCCGGCCCAGGGTTCGGTCACGCTCATGACCCTGCACGCCGCCAAGGGGCTCGAGTTCCCGGTGGTCGCGATGATCGGCCTCGAAGAAGGGCTGCTCCCCCACTCGCGGGCGCAGACGTCCGAGTCCGACCTCGAAGAGGAACGCCGGCTGTGCTTCGTCGGCATCACCCGCGCGATGGAGCACGTCCAACTCACCAGCGCCAAGTACCGCACCATCCGAGGCATGACCGAACGCACCATCCCCAGCCGCTTCATCGAGGAACTGCCCCGCGAGCACGCGAAAGTCAGCGACCAGTCCGACACCTGGGCCGACACGAGTGACAGCCTGCACGACGACGCCAGCGACGGCTTCGAGGCCGGGCCGACCGGCGGGCATTCCCGTTCAGGCAGCGCCTACGAAACCAAACCCGGGGGTGGGGGTGGGAAGCTCGCGCAGACCCGCCGCGAGCTGCCGGTGGGAAGTAAGGTCCGCCACCCGCAGTTCGGCGTCGGCGAAGTACTGAGCCTCGACGGCGGCGCCAGTGTCCGCGCCAAGATCAAGTTCAAGCACGTCGGGATAAAGACGCTGGTGTTGGAGTATGCGAGGTTGCAGCGGCTGCCTTGAAGAAGAGAACGCTTCCAAAGACCCAGGGTGCCATCACTCGCGGCCTCCTTCTCCTGCTTTCTTCTCTCTGCCCCCATCCCCCCCGCCCCCCTCCCCCCATCCCGAAGGGATGATCTTCAATAGCCGGGGGTGGAGCACCGCAACACCCCCGGTTCCGTACCACACAACACATGGACCCCGCCGGGGGTCCTCGTGTTCTGCAATGCGCAAGGGCACCCCTGCCGGGGTGCATGGTGTTCGATGGCAGCCTTCCGGGGGTGGAATCCGCTGCGCGAGACTCCACCCCCGGCTATTGAAGATCAGTCCTCCGGACTGGGGAAGGGGAGCCGGGTGCCACCGCCCCCGAGAACTGCGGTTATCCAGGCCACCTGCCACATCGCAATCACCAGATTCACCGCAGCCCCTTGCCCCTCAACCGAAGCCCGTCGTAGATCAGCTTCTCTGCACGCGACACTGTCTGAAGAGCCTGCCAATCAGTGAGCCATTCCCTCTCACCCACGATGGTGTCTGCCATCGCCGTCGGATGAGAATCCGATCCAAGCCCCCCTGCCAGTATCTCGGCGATCTGGGCGACGGCATCCGATCGGTTACGCACCGTCGGACGATCCGAGACCTCGCCACGCAACCTTACATCCTCACCTGCAATCCAGAACTCGTTCATCAGGTGGGCGATGCTGGACAGCGCATCGAGAGCTTCGGCTTGTTCGTCGCGCCCCACCCCCCTGTGCCACCGAGGTACGGCTGCTTGGAGACGCTCCTCGGTGCTTCCGGCTGCCCGGGAGTAAGAGCACCGAGATCGCCAAGCCGATCTCGGTGGCACGGGGAATGTTCTCGGTGCCACCCCGCCACAGGGTCAAGAGATCGGTGCCACCTGCCCATGTTCAGAACGGAGTGTCCTTGAGCATGATGGCGATCTCCTCCGGTGTCCAAGGTGGGTCTCGCATGTGCGCCACCGCGTGACAGTTGGGGCATAGCGGCACCAAGTCAGCTATGGGATCAACACCGTGTTGCTCGCCGACCGATGCCAACGGCCGCCGGTGATGCACATGGATGTACCCCTCCGCGAGCGCCCCGTAGGTCCGCCCAAACTCCATACCGCAGGCAGCACACTTCGCTCCGTGGTGGTAGATACAGACGCTTCGAAGAAGCGGATCCCGCTCATAAGTCGTCAACTCGATATTAAGTTGAGTACCCTCGACTCGTGCAGGCTCGCTTTCGCCTGCGAAGAGATCTTTCTGCACATCTGGTGCTGGCTTAGCCAGCAATCTGATCGAGGGTGGATCGGTCTCGAAGCATGCAACGGCTACCATCGTTAGGCGGCCGTCATAGTGGTAGAACACACACTTCTCGTCGATCGAGTGCTCGGCGGTTTTGCCTTCTTGACCGGTGAACGGGTCTACCACCTTGGTTGCGAACCTCCCAGGCGGCTCATACAGACCCACGCACCTCCCCCCGAACATCCCGTAGGTACCCCTAACGCCTCCGCTCTCGCGACGCAACTCCTGCGCCGCCGCCACGAGGACGGAGTTGGCGGGGATCTGGACAGTGTCCACAGTCCGATGTCGGCCGAGCCCACGCTCGATCAGGATTTGGCGTTCGCCTGCCATCGAAGACACTGTAGTAGCGAGTGGGCACCGCGGCCACAGCTTGGCGTGGCGACAATCCGTGGCTCATCACGGCCACCCAAACCGATGACCAGAGTGTCCGCTACTCTCAGGATCCGCCAGCGTTGTCCACCCTCGCTCGTATGTCCATCACAGCCATAATGAGTCGCCGCCGAGCACCGTCTCTGAACGCCTCCTCAATGCGAGGCTCAATATCATTGACCCATCCATTCTCTTCGAAGACTAGATTGTGCGCATTGGTAAACGCCGCAATCTCTGCGGTCAGTCTTGGCACCAATGCGTCTGCAATTGTCTCGGCACTGGGATCGCTTGCGTGGTACTGTTCCGCCAGACTATCGCACTTCTGAACGAATGCGTCCATTGCGGCCAGCCATCGAGGATCATGCTCTACCACCCTAAACATAGCCTCATTTCGGATTCGCAGACGCTCTGGATCCACACCGTAGCCAGGGCGGGGTGGGCCCTTCAGGATGGCCTCCAACTCCGTTTCGTTCAACAGCAGCCGAGCCTCCGATGTCAGCGAATGGGCGAGCACTTCGAGCTTGGCGGCCCACTCTCGATCGCGTTCCACCCGACGCAGATCACTACGGCGATCGGCTTCTCGCCGGGCGGCGTCAGCCTCACGCTTCACAGTCTCGCGCTTCGTTTCTCGAGGTGCTAACTCCCTCGCGGGTTGCCAATACAATGGGCGATCGGGCTCGTCGCTTGTGCTACAACCCGATGTCCACAAGAGCAATGTAGTGAACACACAAAGTACGATCAGTGGTCGTTCCATGGCTGATCCTTCCAGAGTCATGATGCTCTAACCCATGCTCTAGTTGGCGAGTATAGCAGGTGCGAGGATCCGACGGACGGACCGAACGCCGCGTGCCACGACTCGCCGCAACTCTGCATTCTCGATTACTCCTCCATCCTCGGCGGCGGCGGGTGGCCCGAATCAGGGTGCCACTACTCGCCGCAACTCCTTCTTCCCTACTCCTACTCCATATCTCCGCGGCGCAGTAGTGCCTCGCCAGCATACCGGCTCGCATCACTGCGCGGGGAGGAAGCGAAGGGAACGGAGGAGGAGAGGCCGCGAGTGATGGCACCCGTTTGGTCGAGTCTTTGGCTTGGTGCTGGCGGCTGGTGTGGCCCGGGTGTGGTTCTGCGTTGATCGTGGGGGGATCGCGGGTGGATTTGTCGTGATCGTGTGGGGATCGTGTGGCCTGAGGGGCTGTGCGAGGAGACCAACGAGGGGCCGGCGTGTCAAAATAGGGAATCTACCGCCGTCGGTGAAGAGCTAGAGGACGCCCGTGAGGAGCTAAAGGACGTCCGTCAGGAGCTCGAGGACGCCCGTGAGGAGCTAAGGGACGGCCGTGAAGAGCTAAAGGACGTCCTTGAACAGCTAACGGACGGCCGTGAGGAGTTCACGGACGGTCTCCGAGAGCAAAAGGACGGCCCGGCAAGGCCCATGGACAGCCATGAAGAGCGGCGGGTGGCCCGAACATAGATACCGCGACTCGTCGCAACTCCGCCTTCTCTCTCTCTTGCTTCATCCTCGGCGGCGCAGTCGTGCCTCGTCAGCCCGGGGGGGCGCGGCGCGGCGGGGGCGGGGGGGGGGGGGGGGGGGGGGGGGGGGGGCGGGCGCGGGGGGGGGGGGGGGGGGGGGGGGGGGGGCGCGCGGGGGGGGGGGGGGGGGGGGGGCGGGGGGGCGGGGGGGGGGGGGGGGGGGGGGG
>CAYMZJ010000022.1:0-47639 GCA_964394895.1 uncultured Phycisphaeraceae bacterium
GTGGGCGGGTTGACCCATTTTGGTGGATTTTATTTTTTTTTGCTACTAAACCGCTTTGGGGCTGCCCCCCCCCCCCCCCTGTGGTATGCTCTTGGCATGAAGACACAGCGATACCGGCTTGTGTTGATGGGGCTGTTGGTGTGGGGCGTATTCTCGCGGCCTGCTGCGGCGCAGGAGGTTCGGGCTTCTGAGGTCGCTGCCGCCATTGCAGAGGCATGGGACAATGCCAAGGAGCCGCCCGACCTTGGCGACAGCACGATCCGCTGGCGGCTGGAGTTGCTCTATGTCCCGCCAATGAAGGAAATTGAGAGTCTTCGCCGATCGGTTCCCGGTCATCCTGACCATCCGATGAAGCATTTGTTGGCTGCGTACGAGGAACGGTTGCGCGGCAATCCTACAGCAATGCCCCGCCAACTCATGATCCGCTCGGCGGACAAGTGGCGTTGGGGGACCGAGCCGTTACCGGGTACATACATCGATGTTATTGTTTCGGATCGAAACAGGTGGGAGATAACACCCCAGGTACTCCGTGTGTATCCGGGGGAGGGTGCTGCGGATGACGGCCGAGATCCTTCGGTAGATTATAATATATTTTGGCCAGAACTCGGCCGCCTCCTGACTGGTGGATTTTCCACGGGAGTTCGGGCAGGGTTTATCCCCGCAGTTCCAAGTGTGGATGAGAACGGCGATTGGGAGTTTGTTGCTTCTATGATGGACCCGGAAACTCCTGAGCAGGGTATCAGGATGAAGTATGCGGGGATATATGACCCATCAACGCAAACACCGCTTGTTGCCTCGATGGAGATCATCGCACACAGCTACAGGCCCGAGTCTGTCGGAAAGATTACTCGCTTTTCGGATTGGTCGTGGCAGGAGGAACTCGGCACCTGGGTGTGTAGCACCGCGCGGACCATCCGGCCGGACGGGAGGCCTGACCGGCAACTGGTCTTTGAGTCGGTTCGGGATGATGGACCAAGCTTTGCCGATGCGGTGCGGATGCCCGATTCCGATTCAGTGGACGCTGTGCGGGGGCCGGTGACCTATACCACAATCGTCGATTTTCGCAAGAACCAGATTCAGGATATTGCAAGCGGGGACGTTGCATCGTTCCAGATGAAACCGGCCGCAACAAATCGGAAAGCGATCAGATGGATGGGATGGGGCGCGGCTGGCGTGGTTGCCGCCGCCCTCGTTCTTCTCCGCCTCCGGCGTCAGGGGCTGTAGACGGAGTGCTGTGTGTGTGGAACTGAATGTGCGAAGACTCTTGATGAAGGAGAATTGTCATGCAGAAGCAGCAATGTGATGACTCGAATACTAAACGAGGCCGGGGGCAGACGCGGAACATGGCCTGGGTGGCTGCTTTTGCGCTCGCGATGGGTTCGTCCGTTGTGTTTGCGAGCGCTTGCTGGGTGTATTCAAGCTCGGTGATGTGCTGCGGTACCGTGGCCACCATGTGCATGAAGAATGGAAACTTCTGGCCCTGTTCGAGTACAACCGACGGTACGGCAATCCCAGTGAACTTGTTCCGACCCGCAAACGAGTCTGAATCTGGACGAGATACTGTGGATTCGGTTCCTGCAGGCAACTGCATTCGCACCCCCGTTTCTTGTGGTGCTGTCCCGGGCGAATGTGATGCGGGGACGCCGTATCCGGTTGTGTGCAACCAAAATACACTGAGCGGCAGTAGTTGCGAGGGAGACGGGGTAGAGTGAGCTCGAACTCAGGGCCTGGCATGTTCAACCGGAGATAGCGAGTGATCTTGCGTGTTTTTGCTTTGACACCGGTACGGCTCGGGCATGCTGTGATGCTTGTTCCCACGCTATCGGCCTTGTTCAAGCTCGCTGATCTCTCTGCGTTTCGAGTTGACTTGCAGACGTGGACCGTCTTTCCGGATGCCATACTCGGTGTGAGCGGGTTTCTTGTCCCTCTGTCAGAACTGACGATTGGGTTGGTGTGGTATCTTGGTTTGTCGAGGCGTCGTGCTTTGCAGGCTTGGGCTCTTTGTCTTGTCCTGTTCTCGATGGCGCTGGGTGTCCAGGCATTCTGGGGGGAGCCGCCAGATTGCGGCTGTTTCGGCGTAGTCGATCGTTACTTTACAAGTCTGGGGGGTGTCCCGTGGCTGTTGTTCCGAAATGCCGTTCTCTTCATACTCACGATCGGGAGTTTGTATTGGCTCCGGGCAGGTGCGGCGCGTGTGCCGCCGGATTCACGCTGATTGAGATGGTATTGGTCGTTCTGCTTGTCGGCATTCTGATGTCGCTGCTTCTCCCTGCATTGGGGAGGACTCGCGATCATGCTCAGGCGATTATGTCGGTGTCTCAACTTCGGGGCCACGGACAGATCATGCATATGTATGCCGGGGACTGGGATGATGCATGGCCATGGTTTGCCGACCCGAAGGCGACGAAAACGGTTATTCGCTGTCAAGAGCGGGAGACGAGTATCGAGATATGGTATTTCCAATCGGGCAACACCTGGAACTATGCGTTGGCCGATGGATACTACGAGGGGAACTTTGACGATGAATCGTTTTATCCGCCGGGGATGCCTGAGGGTGAAGCGACATTCGGCTTTCGGGGCGGTCCAACTCCATATGCGTATGGATGTGCGTTCATCGCTCGCCCGGAGTACTGGCGTCCTGAATCTCGCACGGGTCCGAATCAGTGGGGGTATACCCGTGCGAGTGAAGTTGTGTATCCGGCAGCGAAGACTCTCTTGATCTCGGATTGGCCGATGCTGAAGAAGATCGAGCGCGAGTATAATCCTCTACCACCGCTGGCCGCGATCCCTCTCACGACCGAGATGTGCTTTGTTGACGGCTCTGCAGAACTCTTCCCCGTCGCGTCGGTCAACCCGGGATACGAGACGGGGGATGGAGTATTCCAAGGCGGGTACACACATCCCTTTGATTACCCGTTCACAGCACACACCATCGGGGGTGTCCGGGGCCGCGATCGATGAGGCTGGCTCCAGGCGGGTGTCGCGAGGGGTTGTGTCGGGGTTCGGCGAACAGTTGACAGGTCGTGGCGGTACACTCCCGGCGGGCTTTGGCGGCCCTTGAATCGTGGAGTGTGCCCGCGTGGCGATGACCAGACGGACGAGCCTGATGCTATTATCGGTCGCGGCCACGCTGTGGGCGGGGGTGCTGTCGGTCGGTGGGGTGTGGCTCGCGGTGGACGGCCCGGCCCGCTGGCCGCTGGTTGCGCCGGTCGGGCCTCGGGTCGGGGGCGCGGTCTTGTTCTGCGCCGGACAGTTTCTCTTTATGTACCTCGTGGCGGACCGATGGTTCCCACGTGCGGACCGGGGCGTCACCTGGCCGCTGGAACTGGCGGCAACGCTTGTCTTGATCGGAGGTCTGCTGTGGATTGTGTTGACCATCGGCCCGGTGCGGCTGGGCGTGGCGTAAGGCGGCGGCCGAGAAACGCGGTGGCAAGTGCGGCCGTC
Organism: uncultured Phycisphaeraceae bacterium; assembly: GCA_964394895.1. Lineage (GTDB taxonomy): Bacteria > Planctomycetota > Phycisphaerae > Phycisphaerales > UBA1924 > PNC22. The sequence continues at coordinate 3,445 of CAYMZJ010000022.1, forward strand.
ATGCTGATTGGGCTGGCGTTCGGGGCCGGCTTGGTGCCGACCGCTTCAGGGCAAGCAGGGTCGCAAGCCGCCGAGGGGGTAGTCTCTCCCGAGGAGTACACCGCCCGATCCATCGCGCGGGTCGCGTTGCTTGATCTGCGGTCGAGGGTGCATCCGACGCCCGACGACTATGTCGTGACCGGGAAGCTGTTGGATGTCGCGAGGGTGTTCGCACCCCGGGACGCCGAGTTGCTGCGCGGGCGGATCAGGGCGGCGTGGTCGGCTGGGCAACAGGATGCGCTCGAATCGCTCACCCGGGAACTGGTGCGGCTCGACCCGACCGACACGGTGGCGCAGCTCCGGCTCGCGTCGTCGCGGGTACGGGCGGTCCAGACCGTAGAGGGTCGGCTCGCGATGTACGACCGGCTGATCGGCTCGGCCGGGGCCGCGATTGATCCGTCGGTGCGGAGTCGGCTGGCGCTCGACGCGGCGCTCCTGTGCCGGGAGAACAACAACTTCGCGGGCTTTGCCGATCGTCTCGCGATGGCGTTGCAGCTCGACTCGACCAACAAGGACGCGGCGTCGCTGGCGTGGCAGATGTTTGGGCCGATGATGGAAACGCCCGGCGAGCGGTTCGAGCTCCTGCTCAACCTGCTCATGGCAGACCCGACCGACCCGAACGTGCATCGTTTGATCTCGACCGAGCTCGCGCTCGCCGGCGGGTTTGATCAGGCCCAGCGGTTCCACAACATGGCGTTGACACTGTTCACCCAGGCCGATTCTGCGGTCGCCGACCAGCTCGTGCTCGAGTCGGCGGTGCTGCGGTGGCAGATCGAAGGCCCCGGCGTCGTGGTCGAGACGCTCAACAACCAGCTGGGCATCATGCGTCAGCAGGCGGTGATGCGGATTCAGCAGTTCCAGGAAGCGCGGATGCCGACCGAGTCGCTGCCCCAGCCCCAAGAGATCATGCTCGCGCCGCAGTACAACCAGATGAGGCTGGTCGCGGCACTGATGGCAGACGACCAGGAGACGATCCAGGCGTGCCTGGTTGATATGCAGAGCGCATACGAAGCAATGGTCGAAACATTCCAGCAGCGGGCCGGCCTCTCGACAGAAGAGGAGCTCCAGCGAGGTGGTGTCCAACTCTGGCAGAGCCTCTCCCGGCAGCTCATCGCGGTGGCGTGGGCAAATGCGCAGGACGATTCGTTCGCGACATGGGCCGAGCAGGCGGCAATCTCGTTTCCCAAGGGTGGAGGGCCGACCAAAACACTCGAAGCCTGGACCGAGCTGCGCATGGGTGATCCGGCGGCCGCGGTCGGGCTGTTCGAAGCGCTCGACGCGTCGGCGCCGCTCAACCGTGTCGGGCTCGGCATCGCGATGCAAGAGGCCGGCCGAGCCGACGACGCGATCGAGATCTTCACGCGGCTCGCGCAGGACCTGCCGCTGTCGCTCTCGGGCGTGTGGGCGCGAGCCCAGGTGCGCGACGCGACCGGCAACGACCCTCTCGCGACCCCGACCCGTGAGGCGTTGGTGGCGTTGGCATCGGACGTACCCGGGTGGGTGGACCGGATGGTCTCAGACGCCCGACTCTTCATGGCGATCTCGGTCGAGCTCAACGACACCTCGATCGGGCCGACCGATCGGACGGTGCTCACGATCAAGCTGACCAACCTCGCACCGATCCCCCTGGGTGTGGGCGGCGACCGCCCGATCAACAGCCGGCTGATGCTCTCGCCCCGCCTGCAGGCCGGGATGCTCGAGGAGTACGCGCGGGCCAGCGCCGAGGTCGTCGAACTCGATCGCCGGCTCCGGCTCATGCCCGGAGAGACACTCGTCGCCGAAATCTGGCCCGACCCGGGCATGACCGGCTGGCTCGCCGAGGTCAGCGCGACCGAGGCGGTTCGGCAGATGTGGCGTGTGCTCCAAGGCTACCGGCTCGACAGCCAGGGCGTCCCCCAAGTCGGGGTATTGTGCCTCGAAACCGAAACAGACAGGCTCGTGCGCGCGCCGCTCCCGCTCGCTCGCGCCACCGGGCTCGAACTCGCTGATGCGCTCGAATCGGCCGGGCTCTCCCAACTCGTCGACGTCCTCGCGGCGGTACGCGCGAGGGTGCTCGCGCCCGCAGCATCCGAGTATTCGTTGACCGACGACGAGGTCCGGCGCCTGGCGTCGATCGCGGCTTCCCGCTACGAAAGCCTGCCGCAGCTCGGCCGGGCGATGATGCTGGCGGTGCTGCCGACCCGCTCCGCAGTCCCGGCGATGGAAGCCTTCGACCGGGTAGCGATGCAGGAACTCGACCCCGTGCTCGTGCCTCTGGTCTTGGGGACGCGGGCGGTCACCGCCGACGACCCGACGCTCGCCGCGTTGCTCGACAGCGAGGCCGACGGGCTCGGCGACTTCGCCCGCGCGCTGCAGACGAGGTTGGCATCCCGACAAGTGACCTATTCGAGGCTCCCCGCTTCGGTGCTCGGGCCGATCCTGCCACCCGCAGAAGAGGCGGCGGCCGGTTCCGGGCGATGAGCACCAGCCCGCGGCTGCGCGCGCCCAGGAGACGCCGAGGGTCGTTCGGCTCGTGGCGACGGGTGATCGGCGCAGCGGTCGGGGTGTTGCTCCTTGCGGCGGCGGTCTGGGCGGTCTGGTCGCGCGGGTCGGTGGTCGAGGACTCATGGAACACGATGCGCGAGGCCCCGGCCTGGCTGGTTGGCGGGGCGCTGGTGCTGCCGCTGGCGAGCTGGCTGCTGACCGCTGCGGCGTTCTGGTTGCTCACCCGCAGATACGCGCGGGTGCCGGCGTCGGACATGGTGCAACTCATCGGCGCGGCGTGGTTGCTCAACCACTTGCCGCTGCGCCCGGGCATGGTCGGGCGGGTCGCGTTCCACAAGAAGTACCACGGCATGGCGGTCGGCGACAGCATCCGGGTGATGGTCGCGGCGATGGTGTGCAGCGGCGTGTCGCTCGGCTTACTGCTGGTCGCGGCGGTCGGGGTGTCCCGGGTGGAAAGCACCCTGTGGACCGCGGCGTGTCTCGCCGGGCCGACGGTCGGGGTCGGGGCGGTGGCGCTGTTTGCGCGCGCGGTGGGCGCATCGTGGTGGCGCGAGGTCGCAGCCCTGGGCGTGCGGAGCCTCGACATGCTCGCGTGGGTCGGGCGGTACGCGATCGTCTTTGCGCTGGTCGGGCAGGATGTCTCGGTCGAACGGCTGGTGATCGTGGCGGCGGTGTGCCAGGTCGCGATGCTGGTGCCGCTGACCGGTAACGGCATCGGCCTGCGCGAGTGGGCGGTGGGGCTGACTCTCGCAGCCCTCGCCGGGAGCGCCGCGACGGTTGACATGCGCGAACAGGCCGCAGCGATCGGGCTCGCCGCCGACCTGCTCAACCGCGCCGCCGAGACGGTGCTGGCGGTCCCGGTGGGGCTCGCGTGCTCGTGGCTCTTGGCACGGAAGGTGCGGCGGGGGCGGAATACCTGCGTTGCGAGATGATTCCATGTACCACCGAGACGCGGCTGCTTCGAGCCGTTCCTCGGTAGGGCATGGCGCAGAGTACCCGGTGTCGTCATCTTTATTTGGGCAGTTCCGCCGTTGTTGTCCCCTCGCTTGCGCGAGGGGCTCTGTCAGGAGAGAGCACGGGGTCCAGGAACAGTCGGGTAGGTGTTGCTATAGAGCCCCTCGCGCAAGCGAGGGGACAGGGCAATGCCCATAAAGCACGAAAGAGGCAACCGGCTTTGCAAGTTATGCAGGGTGCATGACTTTGGAAGATGCCTTCTCTCTTCATGTTGGAGCACGCCGAGATCGTCGAGCCGATCTCGGTGGCACAGTGGGGGCGTTGCGAAGGGCCGCGATCAGAAAGAACGCCCACGCGAGGGCGTGGGCGTTCGGGGGTTGGCGCAACCTGGTGAACTCGATGAACGCGGGACCCGGAGTGTCCCGCCCCGTCTGGAGTGTCCCGCCCCGCTCGGAGTGTCCCGCCCCGGGGTGCTTGGGTCAGCCTTCGGAATCCGTCTCCGTCTCCGTCTCGGTTTCGGTCTCGGTTTCTTCGGGCAGGTCCCGCGAGAGGATCTCGGGCGCGCACGCGAGGTTGTACGCCGTGATCGCGGTGTTGGTCGCGCTCTGGCGGAGGTAGTTGGGGATCGCCAGATCGAGGGTGTCGTGCTGGGTGTGCCAGCCGAACCCGTAGACCGAGCGGCCGACCTCATCCCAGAAGAATCCGGGGATGCCGACTCTGTTGAAGCTGGCGTGGTCCGAGCCGCCGCCCCGGGGCATGGCGTCCATGGTCTTGACGTTGACGTTGAGGTACTTGCCGTCGGTCTCGTCCCAGATGCGGCCGTTGATCGGGGCGGTGGCCGCGGCGAGGTAGTCGCGCATGGATTCGAGCCCGTTGATCCCGCCCTGGGTGTTGGTCCCGCCGTCGTCGACCATGCAGCAGACGATCTTCGCCCGCTCTTCCTCAGACAGGCTCTCGACGTAGGCCGCCGAGCCGAGGAGGCCTTGCTCTTCACCGGTCCAGAGGATGAAGCGGATGGTGCGTTTGGGCTTGGCGCCGACAGCCATGAGAATACGGGCGGCTTCGAGTGTGACCGACGACCCGGTGCCGTTGTCGGTGGTGCCCTGCGCCCCCGGGCCGTCCCAGCTGTCCAGGTGTGCGCTGACGACGACGACCTCGTCTGGGAACTCGGTGCCGGTGATCTGGGCGATGGTGTTGTAGACCGGGATCGGGCCGTCGGTGAGGGTGTTGTTCATGTCGAACTCGAGCTCGACGCCTGCACCGTCGGCCAGGCGGCTGTTGATCCAGTCGTAGTCCGGGCCGCTGACGATGACTTCGAGATCACGGGCGAGTGTGTCTGGGGTGAGCTCGCGCCAGCCGGTGGCCGAGGTGGTCCAGACCCGCTCGTCCTTGGAGCTTGAGACAAAGCCGGCGGGGGCTTCGTCGAGGACCATGGCGAGTATCTCTTCGGCGTTGAGGCCGGCGGTGGGCTGGGGTTGTGGTTCGGGGAGGTCCGGGCGGGTGAAGTCCACGTCATAAAAGATGTCGGGGTTCTCGACGCGGTGGCCGGTGCCGGTGAGTTCGCCGTCGACATTGGTGATCTGGAAGGTCGATCGCCCGCGTGGGCTTTCCCACTCGAAGGTGAGCACGCCGTCGTAGATTGCACCGTTGTCGATCGCGATGGACGCGGATTCTCCAACGCTCATCTTGCCTTTGGCGGCGTCGCCATCGCGGTTGATGGTGAGCGCCATCGGGTAGCGCATGTCCCCGAGCACCCCGCCGGAGAGCGCCCCATCCCACGGCCCGTCGAAGGGGTCGTTGGGGATGCTCGTGACGACGGGCTCTGACGGCGTGGCGCCGTTCTCGCGGATGTCGGCGCGGGCCTGGTAGCGGGCGCGGACGCTGCCGGTGACGCCACGGATGCCGCGCCGGCCGGAGTAGTCGGTGGGGATGATGACCCACGCGCCGGCGAGTCGGTCTTTGACAGCCTCGAACTCTTCGAGCGTCCGGGGCAGGCGGACCGCGTCGGCGCGAACCGAGCCGTCTGTGCCCGGCACCCACGCGAGTGTGGTGAGGGCCTTGATGTCGTGCTCGGTGCGTCCCTGGTAGGCCTTGCCTGTGGTCGGGCCGCGGTCAAAGCGCATCGCCACGGTGCCCCACTCGGAGAGATGGGCGTTGTCGAGCCCCCAGCTCTCGAACTGTTCGCGGGTCCATTCGTTGGCGAGCTGGAGGTTGGTTGAGCCGGTGAGTCGCGGGCCGATCTCTTCGGAGAGGTGGGTGAGGAGGTCCATCACCTGGGAGTTGTTGACCCCTTCATCAAAGATCGCGGCGATGGTGGCGGGGTTGCCCATCGGGATCGCCGGGGGCGTGACCATCTCGCCGTTGACGACGGCGTAGGTCTCGACGGCGTTGCCCGAGTCGTCGCGGGCCTGGGGCAGTTCGGCGGGGGCGGGGGCTTGGGCAAAGAGGGTGCTGGGCAGTGCCAGAACAACTCCGGCGGCCAGGCCGAGAGCGGCGGTACGGATTGAGTGCATGCTGGTGTTCCTTTCTGTGGGCTTGGGGTCCCCCCACGCCCCCCACGTCCCCCGGTGGAGTGAGAGCATATCACGGGAGTGAGAGCATATCACGGCAGGGGGGGTGACCGCAACGGCAGCAGCGAGAACCGACACAGCAGCGGCGACAACCGCAGCGGCAGCAGCGATGACCGACACGGCAGCGGCGACGACCGCAGCGGCAGCAGCGGTGACCAACACGGCAGCGGCGGTGGCCGAACCGGCAGGCGCGACGACCGCAGCGGCAGCTACGATGACCGTAGCTCTCCCGATAACCATAGAACCGCCCGATAAATCCCGCACATCAGCCGTTCAAATACCTGATGTCGGACGAATCAGGCCCGCCCGGCTCACCCGGCTCAGCCCCGGACGATCCGCCACACAATCCCCAGCCCGAGTGTCAGCAGCGGCAGTCCGGCGACCAGCGCCCAACGCAAGGCCGTGAGCGTCCTCGGGTCGAGCGGCTTGATCAGCGGGCGGGCCCGGGCGCTGGCCGAGGCGGCGATCAGCTCGTCCTGCCCGGCGAGCCAGAGGATCGCGGCCTCGAAGAGCTCGGCGTTGCCCGGCGTGCGGAGCGCGACGCGGCCGTCGGTCGTTTCGTAGGCAAACGCCAGCGGATCGGCGAACCAGGCGTTCGACCCCACCACGACGACGCGGCCCGAGCGCGCACCCGCAGCCTGGTCGGTCCGGGTCGCGGCGAGGGCGACGACCCAAGGCCCGCCCCCACCCCCGGCCGGGGCGCTCTGGTCCACCCCCGCGTCAAAGCGCGGCGGGTCGGGCAGCAACTGGCGTTGCTTGGCCGGGGTCTGCCACAGGCGGAGCCACTGCGACTCGCCCCAGATCGCGGGGTCGGTGTCGTTCCCTGGGTCGGCGTCGATCGTGAGCAAGGGGGTGGTGGTGACTGTGGCGTCGGGAGAGGTCGTCAGCGGGATCGGCCAGGAGAGCGCGGTTGGCAGGTTGCGCGTTGCGGCGAGGATCGCGTGGGCGGAGTGGGCGGAGTGGGCGGAGTGGGGGGTGTCGCCGGGGTCCGGGGTGTGGGGGGCGCGGAGGGCGAACTCGGTGAGCACGCGCGACGACCGCGTGTCAGATATCCGACGCAGCAGCGGGGTCGCGGTGCCGGCGATGATCCCAAGGTCGGCCAGCGGCGCGGCGATGGGGTCGCGTTCGCCGTAGCTGGGCAGCACCGAAGGGTTGAGGCTGATGAGCACGGGCTCGCGACGGGCCAGCAACAGCGAGACCGCGCGGCCGAGAGCGTTGGCGCGCTCCGGTCCGGACAGGTCGTCCTCGTTTCTTGTCGAGGCTGAGGAGTCCGGGCTGAGCACGAGGTAGACGACCGGGCGGACGCCGTCGGGGTCGAGGTCGGTAATCGCTGGGGGCTCGGCATCGCGCGACGCGGCCCACTCGGCGACGTCGATGCCGCGCTGGCTGAGACGGTTGCGGATGCCCGAGAAGAACGACGCGGCTTCGAGGATCGGGCGGCTCTCGCCGTGGGTGAGGACGACGATCGGCCGGGCCGTCGACCCCACCGACGAGACGGCGCTGGCGAGCAGCTCCTCGGCCCGCAGGCGGACATCGCCCATCGTGCGGGTGCCGTCGGCCGCGACGATGGTGGGCTCATACAGCGTGCGGATGTCGATGCCGGTGACCCCGGTGCCGGGCGGCCCGATGACCAGCGCGACCTCGGCCGAGCCCAGGGCTTTGGCAACGCGGAGCACGTCGAGGCGGGGCAGGCGGGCGAGGGCGTCGGCCTCGCGGGCGAGTTGATCGCGGAGGGTGCGGGCCCGGTCGGCAAGCGTGGACGCAGCGGCGGCCCCTTCGAGCGCAGCGACCTCGTCGAGATCGCCCGCGAGCGCTTCGAGTTCGGTGGTCCGCTGGAGCATCGCGTTGCGGAGCGCCGTTTCGACGGCATCGAGCGGGGGGATCGGGAAGGCCGGGTCGGGCTCGGTGAGGGCGCGCCCGGCGCGGGCCGCGGCCTCGGCGAGCTGGCGGCTGCCGACGCGGAAGAGTGCCGCCCACTGGTCGAGCCCCGAGCGCGCAGTCCGGGTGTTGGCGTCGGTCCCGGGCAGGGCGGTGCCCAGCGCGTTGAGCGCCGGGGCGAGCTGTTGCTCGAGGGCGCGGGCGGTCTCGGCGGTGAGCGCCGAGGCCGCGGCGATGGTCTCGACGTGCTGGTCGATCCCGGCCTGCTCGCGATCGACGAGCCGCTGGAGCAGGCGGGTGTAGCGGGCCTGCCCGTCGGCGGAACTGATGTCGATCTCGGCGGCCCGGACGTTGGCAGCGTTGCCGAAGAGGTCGAGCACGTCGAGGACGGTCTGGCGCGACCACGGCTCGACCGCCGAGCTGTCCACCGCGACGACGATCTCGATCTCGCCGAGGGAGGCGACCTGGTTGAGGACAGCGAGGGTGCGCGGGGCGAGCTGTTGCTCGCCGGTGGTGGTGACGTCGGCGCGGGCGTGGAAGCGGTCACCCACCGCGACGACGATGCCGGTTGCGACCAGCGCGAGCAGGAGGACGGCAACGCTTGCGACCGTCTCGGCCAGGCGGCGGTGGGAGCGGTGAGGGCGGTGGGGGCGGTGGGTGTGGGGTGGTTTGGGAGCGGTGGTGGGGGTGGTGGGGGTGGTGGGGGTGGTAGTCATCGCCACTTCCTCCATTCCAGCCCGGCGTGGGCGAGGGCGAGGCACCACGCGCTGGCGGCAAGGAAGAAGACGACGTGCCCGGTGTCGATGATGCCCCGGGCAAAGTCACCGGCCCGCCGGCTGATCTGGAGGGCGTCATGGATCGGCCGCAGAACCTCGGGCAGCGACTCAGACGCCAAAGACCCGGCCAGCAGCAACGCGAGGATCGGGAAGAGCGTGGCGAGATACGCGAGGGTCTGGTTGCTGGTCATGCTGCTGACAGCCGTCCCGATCGCCAGGTAGAGCGTCCCCTGCAACAGCAGCAGGATGTAGCCCGAGACCATCGGCCCAAGGTCCGGGCGGGGGTCGGAGATCGCAAAGAGCAGCACGGGATAGACCAGCGTCGGCACAAGCATGCAGAGCAGAAAGAACCACGCGCCGAGGAACTTGCCGACCACCACGCCGAGCACGGAGACCGGGCTGGTCAGCAGCATCTCGTCGGTCCCGGTGCGGCGTTCCTCGGCCAGCAGCCGCATCGAGACGGCCGGGGCGACGGGCATCAGCAGCCACGCCGAGAGCGTGAAGAAGCCGCGGAGGCTGGCCGGGGCGCCGGGCTGAATCGAGAGCGCAACGACCGATGCGGTGAGCACGAGGAAGAGCGCGATCACCACCCACCCCACCGGGAGGCGGAACATCGAGGCAAGCTCGCGGCGGGCGATGGTGAGGGTGGCGGTCATGGCGTGGCGGGTGTGGGTGTGGGTGTTGGGGTGGGGGTGGGGGCGGGGGTTTCGGTTGCGGGGGATTCGATCAGGTCGGCGAACACACGTTCGAGGGTGGGTCGCACCTCGCGGAGCTCGCGGAGGGTAAAGCCGGCGGCGGTGAGCCTTCGGGCGATCTCGGGGCGGGGGTCGGGGCAAGCGGGGTCGACCGAGAGCGTGAGAGCGAGCCAGCCGTCGGGGGTGTTGGTGTCGGTGACTTCGGTGATGCCCCGGATCGCCGCCAGCAGCTCGACCGCGCTCTGGGTGGTGGTCGAGGTGGTGGTCTTGATCTCGGCGACAATCTGCCTGGTGCCTCGGGTGGTGAGGAGAGTGTCGAGCTGGTCGTCAGCCCGGACCTGCCCGCCGGCGATGACGACCAGGCGGGTGGCGAGGCGTTCGACCTCGGGAAGGATGTGCGAGCTGACGATCATGGTCCGGCTCTCGGCGAGTTCCCGGACCAGCGACCGGGTCTGGCGAATCTGCGAAGGGTCGAGCCCGTTGGAGGGTTCGTCGAGGATGAGGACCTTGGGGTCGTGGAGCATCGCCGCGGCCAGGCCGACCCTCTGGCGGTAGCCCTTGGAGAGCTGCCCGATGCGTCGGCGGGCGACATCGGTGATGTTGCAGCGGTCCAGCGCGGTGTTGATCGCCTTGATGCGCTGGGTTCGGTCGAGGGAAAAGAGGCGTGCGCGGTGGTCGAGATAGCCTTTGACAGACATTTCCGGGTAGAGAGGGGCAGATTCTGGGAGATACCCGATCCGTTGGCGTGCGGCGAGCGAATCGGCGTGTGTGTCAAAGCCGTCAATCTCGACGGAGCCCTGGTCTGGGCGGAGAAAGCCGGTGATGATTCGCATGGTGGTGCTTTTGCCGGCTCCGTTTGGGCCGAGCAGGCCGACGATCTCACCGGGCTCGACCGTGAAGCTGATGCCCCGGACAGCCCGGATGCGGGCGTAGGACTTGGATATTTCTCGGACCAGGATCATGAATGGTTCACAGTACGAGCATGGGTGGAGCCGATGTCAAGAATGGTTGGAAAGCAACGTTCGGGTTCGGGGGAGGTTTTCGGATTTGGTCCGACAGCCGGGCGTGGGATTGGGGTAGAGTACCTCGCGGAGGACGCCACGGGTGTGGCGGGTGTGATGTCGCAGCCGAAACCTAAACTTCTCATCGTCGGTCCACCCTCAATCTCTGCGGAAGATCTCCGCAAGAGGCTGGGTGATCAGTTCGAGATCGTGGTCGCGGGCCCGGGCTCCCGCTCCGGCGCAACCTTGGGTGCGGGGGGGCATGATCCGGAGGTCCTGGTGTCGTCTGGGCATCCGGCGGAGCTGCTTCTCAACGCGATCAGCGACGCGGTGTGCCTCATCGACACGGCGGGGGTCGAGGTCTGGGCGAGCGCACGCTTTGCCGAACTGCCCGAGGCGGTGCTCGAGGGGGTCCGCGGGTGCTACGCCGAGGCGGTCGCGACACTCGCCGGTCCGAGAGGGCTGCTCTCGCGGACAGCCGGGGCGGCGTGCAAGTTTGAGCTGACCGATCCAGAAGAGGACTCGGCCCACGAGGTGTACATCTTCGCGGCCGAGCGGCCCGGCGGAACGCCTGCGTCCGATGAGGAGGCCCCGGCGTGCGAGCCGCGGCTGGCGGTGGTGGTGCGGGATGTCTCAACCGATCGACGGCTGGAGCATCGGCTGGCGGCGATCGAGCGGGCCGGCACCGAGCTGGTGGATATCGACCCCGAGGTCATCCGCGCCCAGCACTCGGCCGAACGGCTCAAGACGCTGGAAGGCCGCATCGCGGGGGTCGCCCGCGACCTGCTCCGCTTTGACCACTTTGTGGTACGGATCATCGACAGCAAGACCAGTCGGCTCGAGCCGGTGATGGCGGTCGGGCTGCCGCAGGAGGCGCTCGACCTCGAGCTGTTTGCCAAGGAAGAGGGCAACGGGCTGAGCGGGTATGTCGCGGCAACCGGGCGGAGTGTAATCAGCCCGGACGTGCAGAACGACGAGCGGTTCATGCCCGGGGTGGACAACGCGGGCAGCTCGCTGACAGTTCCCCTGCGGTTGCGCGACAAGGTGATCGGGGTGCTGAATATCGAGAGCCGGCAGATGGACGCCTTCGGCGAGTCCGACCGGCGGTTCTGCGAGGTCTTTGCCAGGTACATCTCGATCGCGCTGCACATGCTCGACCTGCTGGTCGTCGAGCGGAGCTCGACCAACCTGAGCGTGAGCGGGCGGGTCGAGGGCGAGCTCAAGGACTGCCTCGAGGACATCCTGAGCCAGGCCGACTGGCTGACCGGCGTGCCGACCAACGATTCGGAGACCGCCAGGCACATCGCGCGGATCCGCGCCGATGTCGAGAGCATCCGCGCCCGGGTTCGGAACATGGCCGATGGGCCGCAGACGTTGCTGGGTGTGGACCGTGCGCTCGGGAATCGGACCGAGGACCCGGTGCTCAAGGGGCGGCGGGTGCTGGTTGCGGATGATGAATCGAAGATTCGGCGGATCATCCGCGACGTGCTGCGGAGCCGTGGGTGTGAGGTCGAGGTGTGCGAGAACGGCGCGGTGGCGATAGACCGGCTGCACGCGACGGACCTGCCCGGCTTTGACCTGGTGATCTCGGATATCAAGATGCCCGACCGCAACGGGTACGAGGTGTTCAGTGCGGTCCGGGCGTTGGGGAAAGACCTGCCGGTGATCTTGATGACCGGGTTCGGGTATGACCCGCACCACTCGATCGTGCGGGCGAGCCAGGAGGGGCTGCAGAGCGTGCTGTTCAAGCCGTTCCAGATCGAGCGGCTGATCGACGAGGCGCGGAAGGCGCTCTCGGCGGAGTAGCGGCGGCAGCGCGTTCTCTCCCTACATGGCGTGTTCTTTCAATATAAGGGGGGCGGGCTTTCCAGCCCGCGTCTGTTGCGACACAACGAGCCCCGAGCGCGAGCTCGGGTTCGTACCGATCCCATGAAACTCTTGTGCTCCATCTTCTCGATGCGGTTTGAGCTTGAGAGCATCACACGAGAGAAGGAACTCTCCTCCCCATCCCGGAGGGATGTTCTTGCATAGCCGGGGGTGGAGTACCGCGACACCCCCGGTCCCGCACAACACAAAGTACGGACCCCGAGAGGGGTCCTCGTGTCAGCGATACCCACGAGCACCCCTCTCGGGGTGCATGGCATTCGACGGTCGCCTTCCGGGGGTGTCGTCCGCTGCGCGGGACTCCACCCCCGGCTATCGACGATCAGTCCTCCGGACTGGGGAAGGGCAGCCGACGCACGCGAATCTTTCGCGATCCGTATTACAGGTGGCGCAAGCACCATACCCATTGCCAGAAGCTGTGCTCGCGCACAGGGCTCGTTATGAAGTACATAAATATGAAGTACATAGAGAAGCCACACACCGTTGGATGCCGCGGCGGGCTACTTCCGCCGCGCGACGATTGTGCGCGGGTGGCCTTCGATATCTTTGAGCACCAGCACCGCTTCGAGCAGCGGGTTGGCTTCGGCGAGGGCCTTTGCTTCGGCTGCGCACGAGGCGGCGACCTCGACCAGCAACAGCCCGCCGGGGCGGAGGTGTGCCGGGCCGCCCGCGAGGATCGGGCGGACCAGATCCATCCCGTCGGCACCGCCACGCAGGGCGAGCGTCGGCTCGTAGGCTTTGACGTTGGCCTGCACGCCGGTCTTTGGGTCGGTCGAGTCCCACTCGGCGTCGGGGATGTAGGGCGGGTTGGCGGTGAGGTAGTGCAGCGACCCCTTGGCGTTGGCGACGGGGTGGGTGTCGAGGGGTTCGAGCAGGTTGCCCTGCAGCAGGTCGAGGCGGTCGCCAACCCCGTGCCGCTCGGCGTTCTTTGTGGCGACGTCGAGGGCGTCCTGCGAGATGTCGGTGGCGATGACGTGGGCTGCGGGCATGTGTTTGGCGAGGGCAACCGCGACACAGCCGGACCCGGTGCAGAGGTCGGCGAGGAGGATTCCTTCTCCCTCGTCGCCGCCGAAGCCGGGGGTGGCGCGGGCGTGCTGGAGGACGTGCTCGACGATCGTCGCGGTGGCCGGGCGGGGGATGAGGACGCGGCGGTCGACGGTGAACGCCATGCTGAAGAACCACGCCTCGCCGACGAGGTACTGGACGGGTTCGTCTTTGAGCGCGCGGGCGGTGAGTTCGCGGAGGCTCTGGCGTTCCAGCGGCATGGCGGGGCGGTCGGGCTCGGTGTAGAGCCTGAGGCGCTCGCAGCCGAGCACGTGAGCAAGCAGCATCTCGGCGCAGAGCTGGGGCGAGTCGAGGTCGGCCTTGAGGAAGGCGTCTTTCATCCACGCCAGCAGGGTGCGGGTGGTCCAGACCTTGGGGGTTGTGTGCGGCGGGGCGGGCATCGGGGGATGGTACGCGGCGGCGGGGGAGGGCGTGCCGCGGCGTTACCAGCGGTAGCCGAGTTGTTCGAGGGCTTCGCCGGCTTCTTCCTTCAGCCAGCGGGTGAAGTCGGGCGTTGCAAAGCGTTTCCAGTCGCCGACCGCCCCCTTGCGGTAGAGGCTGTCGCGGTCTTCGCTCGCGGGGTCGGCGTTGCCAAAGCCCGGGGCGGTACGGCGGCTCTGGTCGGGGGGTGTGGCGCGGGCGGGGTCGAGGCCGAGGAAGGTGTACATGCGTCGGCACTCGGCGGCGACATCGGCGTGGAGGCTTTCGTAGCGGATGGTGAGCAGCGCGTCGGGGTTATCGCTCCCCGCGTCGGGGTCGGTGCCTGCGCCGTGCCGGGTGTCTTCGAGCACGCGGCCGGCCCAGAAGCGGGCGGTGCTGCGGACCCACGCCTCGTCGCCGAGCAGGCCGGGGTGTTCGGGGCTCATGGTGCCCGGGATACCGCTCCCCGCGTCGGGGTCGTCGCGGAAGGCCCGTTGGTGGCGGGTGAACGATTCGCGGAGGTGTTTGGGGAAGTGGTGGGCCTCGCCTGCGCGGAGGTGGTGGAAGGTGTAGCTGACCACGACGTCGCGGCCGTCGCGGAGGACGTAGATTGTTTTGCTGCCGCGGACAAGTTCGCGCAGGGGGCGGGGCGATCGGTCGCCGACGAGGCGGACGCCCGGCCTGCCCTCGGCGAGCGTGGCCAGGCAGTCGCGGATGAGGCGTTCGACGCCGGCGCGGGCGATGGCCCGGGCGGGTTGTCTGCTGCCGAGTTGCCAGGGATATTTGCTGAACTCGTCCCACGCCTTGAAGAAGTGCTGAAAGTGCCACTCGCCGTCGCAGCGGATTTCGGGGTGGAGGTTGAGCAGGTTGCCGACCCAGTTGGTCCCGGACTTGCCAAAGCCGCAGAGGAAGAAGGGCTCGGGGCTCGGGGGCGTGCTTTGGGAGTGTGGGGGGTGGTGTGGGGGGGTGTCGGGCATGGGGGAGAGCGTACGGCGTGAGCGGGCGGGGCGTGGCGGTTATAGGGCGTTCATCGCTCGTCGATGAACGTCCATCGGTCGCCGATGCATGTTGAAACACGAACGCAGACCGTCCGAGCATCGCGCCGGGCCAGCCGCAAGAACAAAACAAAGGCAGGTTCACCACAGAGGCACAGAGCCCACAGAGGGAAAGGCAGGAACAACAGAGAAAGGAGCCCTCAGCGTCAGCGCCGGGTCGGGGATACCCCACCCCGGGTCGGGGATACCCCACCCCGGGTCGGGGATACCCCACCCCGGGTCGGGGGTGGGGAGGCAGGGGAAGACACGCGGGACCCGGAGTGTCCCGCCCCGGGGGGGAGTGGTTGCGGTAGACTCGGCGGTATGGCGGGCAGACGCGAGCGCATCGGGAAGTGGGGACGGCGAGTGGTCGTGCTGGCGGTGGTGGGGGTGCTTGTGCAGGTGGGGTTTGTGGTGTGGCGGATGCGTACCAACCCCATCACCCCGGCGGCCGGGTGGGCGTTCTTGGTCTACCCCAAGAGCGGCGAGCGGGGCGTGATGGTCAAGGAGTACTTCGGCGCGACCGACTGTGTGACGCCGTTGCTGGTGGTCTTGTCGTACGAGGTCCAGGCGGCGGACCCCCGGCGTGTCTTCTGGACGACGCTGAGCGGGCAGCTTGTCGATCCCGACCCGCCGGGGTGGTACCGCGCGTGGACCGACCACGAGGTCCGCGACTTTG
Source organism: uncultured Phycisphaeraceae bacterium (assembly GCA_964394895.1). Lineage (GTDB taxonomy): Bacteria > Planctomycetota > Phycisphaerae > Phycisphaerales > UBA1924 > PNC22. The sequence goes on from CAYMZJ010000022.1 coordinate 18,903, forward strand.
CCGGGCGCATCCAACAGGGAGGCGGCTCCGGCGAGAGCCCGACGGTCATCACCATGGCCCGCCTCGGCGTCGGCTTCCCCTTCCGCAGCTTCTCGGGGGACCGTCTCTACAACGGCATGCTGGACCGGGGCGTCAACTCGATGCTGACGCCCAGCGGCGCGGCGTACTCGCCCGGCTTTGTCCGGCTTGGCAGCTGGGAGGTGCCGTGGCGGCCGATCTGGTCAGGGCTCTCGCTCAACGTGGGGATGGTGGTCGCGGCCGGGCTGCTGGTGCTGGGCGGGCTGGACTGGTGGCGGTGGCACCGGCGGGTGCGGGAGGGGCAGTGTCCGGGGTGCCGGTACGACCTGGCGGGGGTGCCGGACGGTGCCCCCTGCCCGGAGTGCGGCCGGGAGCCCCGGTGGCACGGTTCTCCGAACCGTGTGGATTTCTCCAGGAGTGACTGACTCATGGCTCGGAGAGCCGTGCCACCATGGGAGCCCCGGTGGCGTGTCCGAAGGGCGTTATCGCCCGCTCGAAGGCCGTGGTGCGCCGCTTGACGGTCGTCGTGAAGGCCTGCAAGAGGACCGTGCGCGGCGTAGCGGTCGTCGTGAAGCCATGCGACACGAGCGCGCGCGGCGTTGCGGTCGTCGTGGAGCCATGCAACACGACCGTGCGCCGACAAAGCATCACCTCGCAACGCCCGATAGCCGCGCGCAGTCGGCGGGAGTTGCGCGATTGTGGCCGCGGCCCACGTCGGGGGTGGGGAGATCGCTCCCCGCGTCGGGGCTATCGCTCCCCGCGTCGGGGTTGGCTCTGCCCCCGGCGGGGGCGTTGTCCTTTGCCCCGGGCGCAGCCCGGGGAAGCGGGGCATTCCCAAGCGCCGGAGCCCCGTCGGGGCGAAGGAAGAGACCGGGGGCGCACCAGTCCATCGCCCCGGCGGGGCTCGATCATCGCCCGCGCCGGCGACCCCGGGCTGCGCCCGGGGCAAGGAACGTGGCCCCCGCCGGGGGCAAGACGTCTTCCTTCGCCTACTCGATCGTCTCGACCTTGTGGTGGTACTCGATCCCCCGCTTCTTGTGCTCGGCGAGGACGTGCTCGACGAGCTTGGCGTCTGCGCCGAGGAGTTCGGGGGGGTTGACGCCGGGCTGCCTGAGCGAGCCAGTGGCAACGAGCCGCGCCATGATCGTGCAGGGGATGGCGGTGGTGCGGGACATGCTGGTGGCGCGGGTCTTCTTGTCGTAGAAGTCGAGCAGGTCCCAGGTATGGCGTTCCCGGCGACCCCCACCGCCGCTTCCGGCTGCGCGCTGGCCGTTGCTCGCAGGGGGCTCGCCCTCGACGATGATCCGCATCACGGTCAGGTCCTCCTCGTCGGGCTCATACGTCCACTTGGGGAACATAAGTTTACTTATAACATCGATCGGCTTGACCCGGACGCCACTTACCTCGATCTCGTCGTGCCCGAAGAGCCCGGTCTCGCGGAAGACCCGCATGAGTTCGATGTGCCCGGGGTAGCGGAGCGTCTTCTCCTTCATGTCGGGGACCTTCATCGTGTACGCGAGGGAGCGCAGGCCGTCGGTGTTGAAGGACTCGAGCGTGCCGACGCCGGCAAAGTCCATCAGCTCGGGCTCCGAGAGCGCCGGGCGGACGACGATCTTGCCGCCCTCGACGATCCGCGAGGGGCGGGTGTACTCCTCGATGACGTCGGCGGGTGAGAAGCCGGCTTTGTACTCAAACGGCCAGCGGCGCTCGCGGGGCAGGCCGCCGACGTAGATCTCGATCGAGTCGGCGCGGTCGAGCATCGCCACCCCGCGGGCGGCGAGCAGGTTGCTCATGCCCGGAGCCACGCCGCAATCGACGATCGCGGTGACGCCGTGCTTCTTGGCGAGACTATCGAGGCTATCGCTCCCCGCGTCGGGGCTATCGCTCCCCGCGTCGGGGTCGATCGCGTCCTCGGGCATGAAGGAAATGTCGCAGTAGTCCTTGCCCGCCTCGATGACGGTGCGAAGGGTCGCAAAGCCGATGCTGCTGGCGAGCGCGCCGAGGACGATATCGAAAGGCTCGATGGCCCGCTTGAGCACGGCGGGGTCGGCGAGGTCGGCGCAGACAGTCTCGATCGAGAAACCTGCGGCGGCGGCGCGGGCTTTGGCCCTTTCAAGAGCCTCGGGACGGCTGTCGGCGATGGTGACGGCGAAGTCGGGCGTGCCGGGAGCCCCGGTGGCGTCTCCGGCGGCACCGGCGGCAAGGTCGGCGGCCATGACGCTGCCGACCATGCCGGCGCCGAGGACGATTGCGGTGGGCGTGGGGGGCATACGGGGGGGGCCTTTCGGGGTGAGGGGGGCTCAGCGGGCCTTGTAAAGCACCTCGCCGGCGCTGATGGTCTGGAGGACCTTGGTGCCGGGGATGTCCGCCGCGTCGCAGGTCATGATGTCGCGGTCAAGCACGACAAAGTCTGCGAGCTTGCCGGGCACGAGGGTGCCTGCACGGTCCTCCCAGAACGCCGCGTATGCCGCGCCGATGGTGAAGCCGCGGAGGGCCTCTTCGCGGGTGAGCCGCTGCTCGGGGTGCCAGCCGCCAGCGGGGATGCCGTCGGGGTTCTGCCTGGTAACCGCGGCGAAGATCCCGAGAAAGGGGTTGTGGCTCTCGACGGGGAAGTCAGACCCCAGCGCCAGGTGGGCGCCGGACTTGAGCAGCGAGGCCCAGGCGTACGCACCCTCGGCCCGGTCGGTGCCGACGCGGGCGTCGACCCAACGCATGTCGCTGGTGGCGTGGGTGGGCTGCATCGACGCCACCACGCCGAGCTTGGCAAAGCGGGGGATGTCGTCGGGATGGAGCAGCTGCGCGTGTTCGATCCGGTGGCGGGGGATGGTCTGCGGCGGGCGGGTGTCTTTGGTCGATTCAAGGGCACGCTCGTAGGCGTCGAGCACCTCGCGGACCGCCCGGTCGCCGATCGCGTGGGTGTTGAGCTGGTAGGCATGGTTGAATGCGTGGACCGCCAGGGCCTCGATGTCGGCGGAGGTCTGCGCGGGGAGGCCGGTGTAGGGGTTGCCGTCGGGGTCGGTCGGCCGGTCGGTGTAGGGCTCGAGCAGCCAGGCGCCCCGCGAACCCATCGCGCCGTCCATATACGTTTTGGCGGCGTAGATGCTGAGCTTGAAGTTGTCGTAAGGGCCGTAGGTCTCGAAGTACTCGGGGGCGTCGCGGCCGTGCAGCATGGCATAGATGCGGATCTTGAGCCTGCCCTCGGCTTCGAGCTTGCGGTAGACCGCGATATCTTCGGGCGAGACCCCGGCGTCATGGACCGCGGTGAGCCCGACCGCCAGGCACATCTCCTGGGCCTTGAGAATGCTCTCCTCAGCGCTGCCGGTGAGGCCCGAAGGGATGTGGCGGCCGATGAGCGACATGGCGGCATCGACAAAGACCCCGGTGGGCTCGCCGAGCTGGTCGAGCAGGACCTCGCCCCCGGCGGGGGAAGGGGTCGAGCCGCTGATGTCGGCGGCCCGCATGGCGCGGTCGTTGGCGAGCCCCGCGTGCCCATCGACCCGCGAGAGCCAGACGGGGTGGTCGGGGACGGCCTCAGAGAGCAGGCGGTGGTGGGGGAGGTCGGTGTCCGGCCATGACTCGTTGTCCCAGCCGCGGCCGATGATCCAGGTGCCGGCGGGGGCGCGGCTGGCCCGGTCGCGGACGATGTTGATGACGTCGTCGAAGGATGTCGCCGCCCGGAGGTCAAGCAGCCCCAGGCCGAGCGCCCCCAGGCCGATCATGTGGCCGTGGGCGTCGATGAGGCCGGGGATGACGGTGCGACCCTCAAGGTCAAATTTCTCGTAGACGCGGACGCCCTGCTCGCGCATCGCGGTGCGGACCTGCTCACTCGAACCGATCGCGGTGACGAGCCCGTTGTCCACCAGCATCGTCTCGGCGCGGGGGTTGTCAGGGTCGAGGGTGTAGATGTTGGCGTTGACGTAGAGCTGGGACTGGGCGTGGGCGGCGAGCGCCGGGACGAGGACCGCCGCGAGGGCGAGAACGAGTGTGCCGAATCGGGTATGGGTCTGCATGGCAAAGCCTACCCCCGGATTGGCGCTCTGGGCGGCGGGGAGTTGTGGTATGGTGTGGAGGGTTCTTGATGAGCCGGGCGACGGGGCCCGGGATATTGCAGAGGGCGGTACGGAGGCGGGATGTTCTGGAGACGATTGGGTGTGATTGTTGTGGTTGGCCTGCTCTCGGCGGGGGGGTGGCTCGCGGTGGGGCAGCCCGAGGGTGGGGATTCTGAGCCTTCCGGGCCGGACGTGCTGGCGCGGGTGCTCGAACAGCGCTTCGCGGAGAACGTTGCCCCGATCATGGAGCAGCACTGCTTTGGGTGTCACGGCTCTCGCAAGACCGAGTCGGACATCCGCTTTGAGGGTGTCGAGACGATCGAGGACTTTCTGGCGATCGCTGAGGACTGGGAGGTCGCGCGGGAGATGGTCCACTTCGGGGACATGCCCCCTGAAGACGAGCCCCAGCCGACCGAGCTCGAGCGGCTGACGATCGTGCAGTGGATCGACGACGTGCTGCGGTACACGCCGCCCGACGGCGAGATCGACCCGGGGTGGTTCACGATCCATCGGCTCAACAAGGCCGAGTATCGCAACACGCTTCGGGACCTGCTGGGGGTTGAGCCGGAGGTGGTTGATCTCGCGGCGCGGTTGCCTCCGGACGGCACGGGCTACGGCTTTGACAACAACGCGGACGTGCTGAGCATGTCGACGTTGCAGCTCGAGCTGTATCTCGACGCGGCCGAGCGGGCGATCGAGATCGGGCTGGGGCCGGTGGTGGTGGTGGGCGACGAGCCGCGGAATCTGCACCCGCTGGAGGTCTCACGGGAGAGCAGCCCATTGAGCGCCGGGGGATACTTTCTGACGACGAATGCCGAGGTGACCGGGGTCATGGACGTGCCGTTGACGGGCGAGTACGAGGTGATTGTCGAGGCGTGGGGCACGCCGGGTGGCGACGAGTTGCCTCGGTTGAGCGTGCGTGTCGATGGGCGCGAGGTGGGGGAGTTCTTTGTCGGAGCCGAGCGAGGGGATGTGCAGGCGTGCCGGGTTCGGGTGCGGCTCGAGGCCGGGGCGCGGCGGATCTCGGGGGCGTTTACCAACGACTACTGGGTGCCCAACGTCGCGGACCGGAACATGGCGATCGAGGCGGTGTCGCTGTCGGGGCCGTTGGATGAGGACGGGCTTGAGCGACCCGAGGCATACGGCACGGTGATGTTTGTGCGGCCGGGCGAGGGCGCGAACACGGCGGCGGAGCGGGTGGTTGCGCGCAAGGTACTCTCTCGGTTTGCGGCGAGAGCGTTTCGCAGGCCGCTGCGGGATGAGGAGTTTCGCAGGCTGATGAAGCTCTATGAGGACTCGCGTGGCGCGGGCGATACGTACGAAGAGGCGGTGCGGGTGGTGCTCAGCGCGACGCTCGTTTCGCCGAACTTTTTGTACCGCTCGGTCGGGAATCGTCACAGCGACGATCCGGGGCACGTCTACACGCTGAGCGGGCACGAGCTGGCGAGCCGGTTGTCGTACTTTTTGTGGAGCAGTTTGCCCGATGCGGAGTTGCTCGCGGTTGCGAAACGGGGCAAGCTCGATGATGATGGCGTGCTGCGCGCGCAGGCGCGACGGATGCTTGCCGACCCGCGGGCCGATGCCTTTATCGAGAACTTTGCCGGGCAGTGGTTGTTGTTGCGCAATCTGGACCGGATGGAGTTCGACCCGGCGGTGTTCCCGGCGTATTCAGCGGAGCTTCGCGAGGACCTGCGGACCGAGGCGGTGATGTTCTTTGGTGATGTGGTTCGGAGCGAGCGGAGTGTGCTCGAACTGATCCGAGGCCGGGAGACGTTCTTGAACGCGGACCTCGCGGCGCACTACGGGATTCCCGGCGTGGAGGGCGAGGGCTTCCGGCGTGTGTCGCTGGGCGCTGAATCGCCGCGGGGGGGAATTTTGACGCTGGGTGCGGTGCTGACGGTGACGAGCAACCCGACGCGGACGAGCCCGGTGAAGCGCGGGTTGTATGTGCTCGATCAGGTGCTGGGCGCTCGGCCGCCGCCGCCGCCGGCGAATATTCCGAGGCTCGAACAATCGGCAGCGGCGTTGCCCGAGGACGCGACCCCCCGGCAGAAACTGGCTGCGCACCTGACGAATCCGACCTGCATCACCTGCCATCGGCGGATGGACCCGATCGGGCTTTCGATGGAGAACTTCGACGCGATCGGGCGGTGGCGGGAGCGCGAGTACGGCGTGCCGATTGATGCTTCAGGCGAGCTGCCCGGGGGTGTGCGGTTTTCGGGCCCGGTCGAACTCCGTGAGATTGTGCTGGCACGGGCGGACGATTTTGTGGAGAATCTGACCAGGCAGGTGCTGACCTATGGGCTGGGGCGCGGGCTCGAGCCGTTCGACCGGCCGACGGTGAGGCGGGTGACCGAGGAGATGGGCGCGCGCGGGGACACGTTCGGTGCGCTCGTTGAGGGTGTGGTGTCGAGCGAGGCGTTCCGGTCTTGTCGGGGCAGAGCAATGGAGCAGAGCGAGTGATGAAGAAATCGAACATATCGAAGGGGAACCCGTCGAAGTCGAACCCGGCACGCGCGGCACACTTTGTGACCGGGAGGGCCGGGGGGGTCTCGCGGCGTGCTGTGCTGCGCGGGCTTGGAGTGTCGATGGCGTTGCCCTGGCTCGAAGCGATGGGTGGCATGTCTTCGGTGGCGCGGGCGGCGGGGGGCGTGCTCGGGGCGTCTGGAGAGGCGGGCGCAGCTCCTCTGCGCACGGCGTTCATCTTCACGCCCAACGGCGTGAACTATCCGCACTGGCTTCCTGAGGGCGAGGGGCGGAACTTTCGGCTCTCACCGACGCTTTCGCCGCTGGAGCGCGTGCGGAAACACATCAATGTTGTGACCGGGCTGACGCTCGACAAAGCCCGCTCGAACGGCGATGGGCCGGGCGACCACGCCCGTTCGTCGGCGACCTTTTTGACCGGGCGTCAGGCGCGCAAGACCTCGGGGAACGATATCAATCTCGGGGTGAGTGTTGACCAGTTTGCAGCCAGGCAGATCGGGCACCAGACCCGGCTGCCGTCGCTTGAGATCGGGTGTGAGAACAGCCGCCCGGCGGGCAACTGCGACTCGGGGTATTCGTGCGCGTACACGTCGAATGTCGCGTGGCGGGACGAGAACACGCCGGTGCCCAAGTCGGTCGATCCGGCGGTGGTCTTCGAGCGGTTGTTCGGCGACGCGACGGGCAAGGCCGAGCGGCGTGACCGGATGCGGCGGCGGTCGAGCGTGCTCGACTATGTTTCGACGGATGCCGAACGGCTCGAACGCCGGCTCGGGGTGGCGGACCGGCAGAAGCTCGACGAGTTTCAGACCTCGGTCCGTGAGATCGAGCGGCGGATTCAGCACGCGATGACCGAGACCGGCGACGAGCCGTTGCCTGACTATGACGCGCCGGTTGGCATCCCGCGGAAGCTCAGCGAGCACATCGACCTGATGTACGACATGATGCTGCTGGCGTTCCAGACCGACTCGACGCGGATCGCGACGTTTATGGTGGGTGTCGGGGGCAGCAACCGTTCGCTGGCGGAGATCGGCGTGAGCGAGGGGCACCATGAGCTGTCGCACCACCAGCACAACGAGGGGATGGTCGAGAAGATTCGGCGGATCGACCGGTTCTATGTCGAGCGGTTCGCGGCGTTTCTCGAACGCATGGCCGCGACGCCCGAGGGGCGGGGCTCGCTGCTTGACAACTGCATCATCATGCACGGCAGCGGGATCAGCGACGGGAACATCCACAACCACGAAAATCTGCCGATCGTGCTGGCGGGGGGCGGCGGCGGGACGATGCACACCGGGCGGCTGCTGCACTACCCGAAGGAGACGCCGATGTGTGATCTGTACATGGCGCTGCTCGAGCGGATGGGGTGCGACGTGGCAAGCTTTGGCGATTCGACGGGGCCGTTGCCGGGGCTTTGATTCCTGCTTGATAGTGGCATAGCGCATCTTGCGGAATCGTGCTTTATGGTTGAGGGGTCTTTGTTGAGCTTTACCATCTTTGCGGGTGTTGCCTTGTCCCCTCGCTTGCGCGAGGGGCTCTACCACACATCTCTGGGCTCTCATGATCCCGCGATTCCCTATCTTATTTAGAGCCCCTCGCGCGAGCGAGGGGACACCAACCACCAGGACAACGAGCACAATGATGCGGGGCGATCTGGCCAGAACTCGCCAGGGTGGCGTGCGCAGTGGCCAGAGAGAGCCACACGACAGGGACGGGCCTTGCGGCAGCTGTGCTTGAGGATTCTCCCCGCGGGTGAAGGGCCTCGGCACGGCGATTGCATGGTGCAGGGGGCGATCGTTGTGTGCGGAGCACGATCCGGTGTCTGAGTCCCCGTGGTTCTTCGGGTGCTCTTTGTCTTTGCTGAGGGAGAAGTGCGTTGAAATCCGAGGCGGTAGCTGAATCTTTCTCGGACCATGGCGCGGCCCCTCGAGGGAAGACGGGGAGGCACAACCCGTACATGTTTGTGGTGGGGTGCCAGCGTTCGGGGACGACGATGCTGCAGCGGATGCTCGATGCGCACCCGGCGCTGACGTGCGCGTACGACTCGCTGTTTATCACGCGGGCGATCAAGGGGGAGCCGGTGGGGTTTGACCCGCCGCTGTCGCAGAAAGTCATCGAAACGGCGTGTACCCACCCGCGGTTTTCGCGGCTGGGGCTTTCTGACGCGGCGGTTGCGCGGGCGGTGGAGCGGGGGGGGCGTTACAGCGAGTTTGTCTCGGCGGTGTACGACGAACTGGCCGCATCGCAGGACAAACCGCTGGCTGGGGAGAAGAGCCCGGGGTACTGCCGCCATCTGGAACGGCTGCACGCGCTGCTGCCTTGGGCGCGGTTTGTGCATCTGGTGCGAGATGGCCGGGATGTGGCGTTGTCGATCAAGGACTGGGGCAAGGGGGCGGCGAAGCTGGAGTTGTGGAAAGAGGAGCCGATCGCGATCGGGGCGCTGTGGTGGAGGCGGGATATCCGGCTCGGCTGCGCCCAGGGGCGGGCGTTGCCGACCGACAGATACCGTGAGTTCAACTACGAGCGGCTTGTGGTCGATCCGGAGGCTTCGCTGCGTGAGATGGCCGAGTTTCTCGGGTTGCCGTTCGACGCGGCGATGCTCGAGTACCACCAGGGTCGAACCCGCCACGAGCCCGGGCTGAGCGCCAAGGCGGCGTGGTTGCCCCCGACTCGGGGCGTGCGCGACTGGCGGACGCAGATGTCGGCGCGGGAGCGAGAGCTTTTCGAGGCTCTCGCGGGCAAGGAGCTTGCCGATATGGGGTATCCGCCGAGTTGCGATTCGATCTCGGCGGAGGTTTCTGAGGTCGCAGCGGCGTGTGAAGCGTGGTGGAGCCGCGAGGTGGGTGAGGACGGGAGCTGACGTTTCGGGGACCTGGCTTCCAACCACCGCTCGGGTGGCCAGTACAGGCCAAGAGAGCCCTGCAAAGGGTCGTAAAGGCACATTTCTGTGCTGGCATCAATGTTGCAGTCTCGTGAAGTATGTGTCAGGATCGTGACAAGTTTTTGCAGAGTTTCAAGCCGGCGGGGTTCTCCCGATCGGGGCTTCGAGTTGTGGGTGTGCGGGGTTCTCTCTCACGCTGTCGTCAATCCATATGTACAGGCCAAGACGTCTTGGCTCTCGGGTGATCTCCCATGATGTTCTTTGAGGATGAACTTGTTCGCGGGCTGGATCTGGCCGAATCGCTGAACGGCGAGGGTTCGCGGGGCTCTTCTCCGCTGCGGATCGCGTTCTATTCGCACGATGCGCAGGGGCTTGGGCACCTGCGTCGCAACCTGCTGATCAGCCGATCGTTGTCTGCGATCGAGCCTGCACCGAGCATCCTGTTGCTTTCGGGGCTGCGCGAGACGGCGACGTTTGGATTGCCCGAGGGTGTCGATTGCGTGACACTGCCCTCGCTCGGCAAGGACGCGGCGGGCAAGTACGAAACCCGTTCGCTGGGCATCGAGACCGACGATTTGATCTCGCTGCGGAGTGACCTGATTCTCAGCGCGATCCGGTCGTATCGGCCCGACGTGCTCATCGTTGACAAGCTCCCGCTGGGCGTGCTGGGAGAGTTGGCACCATCGTTGGCGTGGCTGAAGAAGAACACGCGAGCCAAGCTGGTTGTTGGTATCCGTGACATCCTCGACGAACCAGAAATCGTCCGGCGTGAGTGGGCTCGCGACAACACGATCGAGGTGATCCGCGAGTACTACGACCGGGTCTGGGTGTACGGCGACCGGGACGTGTACTCGATCGAAGAGGAGTATTCGATCCCGGCCGACATCGCGGCCAAGATCCGATACACGGGGTACCTGAACCCCAGGGACGAGGCGGTGAGCGCTTCGTGTTCTCGGCCGCAGCAGTCGCCGTCGCTCTCGGAGATCATGGATGTCCCCGGCGGCTCGCTGACGCTGTGCTCTATCGGTGGCGGTCGTGACGGGTTGCCGTTGGCGATGAGTTTCTTGCAGTCCGAGCTTCCCGCGGGGAGCGGGGGTGTGCTTGTGACGGGGCCGTTGATGGACGGCGAAGACCGGGCGCTGCTCAACGCGATGGTTGCGAATCGTCCCGATATGCGGCTGATCGAGTTCGTGACCGATCCCGAGCCGCTCTTGTGCTGTGCCGATCGTGTGATCAGCATGGGCGGGTACAACTCGGTGTGCGAGGTGCTCGCGTTGCAGAAGCGGGCGTTGATCGTGCCTCGGGTGACACCTCGGCGTGAGCAGATCATCCGTGCCGAGCGGTTCGCCGAGTTGGGCTTGCTGGACATGCTGCACCCGGATCAGCTCGACGGTGATTCGCTTTCGGCGTGGATGTGCGGCGGGGATGCGCCGGTGCGTCCGGCAGAAACGGTGCTCGATTTCCGCGGCCTGAGCCGGCTCCCGAGCCTGCTTGACGAGTTGCGTGTGGGTCGTGTCGATTCGCCCGAGTTCCCGGGAATCGTGGTCCGGAATGGGAAGGGTGCTCGGCATGTCTGACCGTGTGGGCTATGTGCTCAAGAGATATCCGCGTTTGTCGGAGACGTTCATTCTGAACGAGATCCTGGCGCACGAGGCTGCGGGTCTCGAAGTTGAGATTTTTTCGCTTCGGCCCGCCGAGTCCGGGCCGCAGCACGCCGATGTTTCGCGTGTGAAGGCTCGCGTGACGTACCTGACCGAGGAGCCTGTTGAGCTTCACGCGTTCGCAAGGGCGATGCGCGACGCCGAGATGTTTCTTGATCCCGAAGAGCGAGTCTTTACCTACCGAGACGCGAAACGCCCGTGGTCGTTGTGGCTTGCCGGGCAAGTCGCCCAGGCGGTGCGTGAGCGGGGAATCACCCACCTGCACGCTCACTTTGCGACCGAAGCCACGGTGACGGCGCGACTGGCTGCGGCGCAGGCTGGGGTGCGGTACACGTTCACAGCTCACGCAAAGGACATCTTTCACGAATCGGTGGACCAGGCGAGGCTCTGCCGCATGGCTCGCGACGCGGCCGGGCTTGTGACGGTGAGCGATTTCAATGTCAGGCACCTCGCGGGGGTGCTCGGGGCCGATGCGTGCCCGGTGCACAAGGTGTACAACGGGCTCGATCTCGGGTGCTTCCCGTTTTGCGATCGGCCGCGCACGGCGGGCCTCATCCTCGGCGTGGGACGGCTTGTCGAGAAGAAGGGATTTGACGATCTCTTGCGAGCTTGCGCCGTGATGCGAGACGCCGGCCGCGAGTTTCGTTGTGTGATCGTGGGCGACGGTGAAGAGGCGGATTCGCTGAGCGCGTTGCGCGACAGCCTCGATCTTGCGGATCATGTTGAGCTTGCTGGCGCACTGTCGCGAGAGGCTGTTATTTCGCTGATGACAGACGCGGCGGTGTTTGCGGCACCGTGCGTCGTCGGCAACGATGGCAACCGCGACGGGCTGCCGACGGTGCTGCTCGAAGCGATGGCGCTGGGGACGCCGTGTGTGTCGACGCCGGTGACGGGGATACCGGAAGTGGTGCGCGACGGGGAGACCGGGCTGGTTGTTCCCGAACGGGACCCGCAGGCTCTTGCCGGCGCTCTTGGGCGGGTGCTCGATGACCCGGCGCTGGCAGCAGGATTTGCGAAGGAGGCGCGGGTGTTGATCGAGGGTTCGTTTGATCTCACGCGGAACACGGTGCAGATCCGCGAGGTTTTCCAGGCCGCGGGCGTGACGGGGGTGGTGTGATGCGGCTGGCGTACGTCTGTACCGATCCCGGCGTGCCCGTGTACGGGAGCAAAGGCGGGTCGATCCACGTCCAGGAGGTGCTGCGTGCGCTGATTGCCAAGGGCGTCGAGGTTGTGCTGTTTGCGCGGCGTGTTGGAGGAGATACCCCGCGCGGGCTCGAGTCAGTTGCACTGCGCCGGCTTGACCGGGCGCCGAGCGGACAGACCCAGGAGCGTGAGCGGTTTCTGCTTGATGCCAACGTCGCGCTCCGGGATGCGCTGGCGGCCGAGCCCGAGTTGGACATGGTGTACGAGCGCCACGCGCTGTGGTCGTATGCCGCGATGGAGTACGCGGCGAGCGCGGGCCTGCCGGGCGTGCTCGAGGTGAATGCGCCGCTGGTAGACGAGCAAGCTCGGTACCGGAAACTGCACATGGTCGAGGAAGCAGAAGCAGCTGCGCAGAGGTGTTGGGACAGCGCCGGATCGCTGCTGGCGGTCTCGGCGCCACTCGCGGCGTGGCTCCGCGACCGGGTCGCGTGCCCCGAGCGAGTTCACGCTGTGCCAAACGGTGTTGATACAGCACGGTTCGGATCGCATGTTACAAAGGAACTCCCCGCAGACGCGGGCACTGTGACCATCGGATTTGTCGGATCGCTGCGGCCTTGGCACGGGGTGGAGCGGCTGGTTGCAGCGTTTCTTCGTCTCTGGAAAGAGGGGCTGCCGGTACGGCTACTCATTGTTGGTGACGGACCGATGCTCGAGCGCATTGAGGAAGATTGCAAAGAGGCGGCAGCGGCGGTTGTCCTGACCGGATCGGTGACGCCGGATCGTGTGCCGGGGCTGTTGGCGTCGATGGATATCGCGGTCGCACCCTATCCGCGGCTTGAGTCGTTCTACTTTTCGCCGCTCAAGCTCTTTGAATATATGGCGGCGGGCCTGGCGATCGTGGCGAGCGCATGCGGGCAGGTTCAGGAGGTTATTCTCGACGGCGAGACCGGGGTGCTGTTCGAGCCGGATGACGCTGACGGGCTGTGCGCCGCGTTGCGTCGGCTTGCGACAGACGCCGCGCTGCGTGAACAACTCGGCGAGCAGGCGCGACAGACGGCAGAGCAGGAGCACAAGTGGGAACTCGTTGCCGAGAGCATCCTCGCGCGGGCGACGAATCGTGGGGGGGCTGCGGTATGACACAGGACGAGAACAGCGACAAGACGCACATCCCCGCAGCCGCTGTGGTGAGACGGTTCTTTCCTTATATGCGAACGCGTTGGAAGATCATCGGCGGGTCCTCGTTTGCAATGTTTGCGGAGATCACTCTGCGGCTGCTCGAGCCCTGGCCGCTGAAGTTTATCTTTGACGCGGCGCTGCACAAGACCGGCGAATCAACAACAGGCGTGCCAGCGCTCGACAGGCTCGCGCCGATGACGGTGCTGACGGTGTGTGCGATTGCGCTGGTCCTGATCGTCGCGGCCCGGGCGGGCGCGGCGTACATGCGGCGGGTCGGGTTTGCGCTCGCAGGAAACCTCGTCCTTACAGACGTTCGTGCGGATCTTTTTGCGCATATCCAACGGCTGTCGCTCTCATTTTACAATCGGCGCCGGACCGGCGATATCGCTACCAGACTGACCAGCGACATCGGTCGGCTTCAGGAGGTCGTGTCGACGGCGGTCCTGCCGCTGGTGGCACACCTGCTGACGGTAGTTGGTGTCGCGGTAGTGATGCTGTTCATCGAATGGCGCCTCGCGCTTGTCGCGTTCGCGGTGTTACCTTTGTTCTGGTTCTCGACGCAACGGATTGGGAAGAAAATCCGATCTACAGCCCGGCGAGAACGTGAGCGCCACGGCGAGATGGGAGCAATCGCGACCGAAGCGATCGGCTCGATCGGAGTCGTGCAGTCGCTCGGTGGCGAGGATACCCACAACACCCGGTTTGGTGCCCGCAACATGTCGAGCCTGAAGGAGGGTGTGAAGGGCAAGCGCCTCTCGGCTCAGCTCCTGGGTGCGGCTGATGTGTTTATCGCGTTGGGCACCGCGATCATGCTGTGGTACGGCGCTCGCCTCGTGATGCAGGGCGAGCTGCAGGTGACCACGTTGCTGGTGTTCTTTTTCTACCACAAGAACATGACTAGGCCGATCCGGAATGTGGCGAAGTACTCGGGCCGGACCGCCAAAGCGCTCGCGTCGGCTGAGCGGATCGTGGAGCTCCTCGACACCGCGCCCGCGATCGAGGACGTCCCACACGCCGTGGACGCACCGACGCAGATTGCTCGGGTTGCGTTTGAGAACGTTCGGTTTGAGTATGAGCCGGGCAAGCTTGCGATCAGTAATCTCACGCTCGAAGCGCGCGCCGGCGCGGTCGTCGCAATCGTGGGTCCCTCCGGGGCTGGGAAGTCCACGCTGATGAGTCTTCTCCTCCGGCTCTACGACCCGGTAGACGGTCGTATCACGGCAGACGGGATGGATATTCGTGAGTTCCGGGTGGCGTCGTGGAGGAGCCGAGTCGCGGTGGTGCCGCAGGAATCCACGCTCTTCGCCGCGAGCATCGGGGAGAATATTACCTTCGGAAGAAAAGACATCACCGATGAGCAGATCGTCGAAGCCGCGACTGTCGCGTGTGCTCATGAGTTCATCAGCGCCCTTCCAGACGGCTACGACACACCAGTCGGTGAGCGCGGTTGCACGCTGAGCCAGGGTCAGCGTCAGCGTATCGCGATCGCGCGAGCGGTTGTTCGTAATGCTCCGATCATCGTGCTCGATGAACCCACCGCGAGCCTGGATCGTGAGAGCGCCGAGATGATCGGGAGCGCGATCCGGGGTCTCTCCAAGAATCGGGTCTGTTTCATTATTACACACGATCTTCGTGCGATCACGAACGCCGACCAGATTGTCTACATGGCCGGCGGCGAGATCGTAGAGCGTGGAAACCACGCGGCGCTCCTTGCTGCAAATGGTGCGTATGCACGGGTTCACAATCTGCATTCGGATGAGTCCGCGGAGTATGAGAGCATCGATGCTTAGGAAAGCCGACACCAATCTTGTTCGGCACGATGCCGGGGTGCGGGGGCTCGCGACCCTGCTCGACGAGGATGCATTCCTCGCGACACTGCGGGCGTTGTGTCCAGAACACGATATTCGGTCGGTGCAGGCACGTTATGTGCGATATAAGCCGCACAAGAGCTGCCTCGTCGCATACTCTGTGCAGGTTGGCGACACCCACACAGGGGTATATGCGAGGTGTCACGCGGAGGATCAGATAGTCAAGGTCGCCAACGCTCGTCTTAAGATGGAGGTGCGAGGTGCGTTGGGTGCCGGGCTGCACACAGTCCCAGAAGATGGCATTGCCATCTTTGCGTATCCGAACGATTATGAGATTAGGTCTCTTCGAAAGTTGTATGAGGGCGAGCGGACGCTGCCTCGGATGCGGCGGATTCTCCCGGCCAGCCCCCACCTGCACGGCGTCTTGGCGACAACACTCCGATACAAGCCCGAACGCCGCTTTGTTGGAAAGCTCGACAACGGGATTGGTGAGGCGGTTGTACTCCGGTTGTATCCCGAGGCGCAGTACGAGGACATTCGACAGCGGGCGTGGGCGTTCAAGGAGCAGGGCGATCTCCGTGTGCCGCGAGTGGTCGGGGACTCGAAACGGTACAGTGCGCTGGCGCACCGGTGGGTAGACGGGCAGCTGCTCGAGGACATGCTCTGCGGCCATGATGATCCGGGCCCATTGCTCGAGCATGTCGCTGGCGCGCTTGCGACTCTGCACCGGCAACGACCGCGCTTGAACGCGATGTACTCTGCGAGCGACTATTGCCGTGGTGTGGCGGCGGCATGCGATGCGGTTGCCGCGGTCGATCCGGATCTCGGCGTTCGGGCAGCAGAGCTGCGCGACACGGTGCAGGGTGCGGTGCTCGAGTTGAACTGGCGATCGCAGGTCGTGCACGGTGATTTTTCAGCAGACCAGGTTGTCGTACACAGCGATGGTGTGACCGTGTTGGACTTTGATCGCGCCGCCTACGGCAACCCAAGCATGGACATTGGTTCCTTCGCCGCCGGGTTGCTCGGGCTTGCTACGGAGGGCCGGGTGCCGTTAGTTCGGGCGTCTGCCATCGCGAACGATCTCTCCGCGGCGTACTGGCGGGCGATGGGGTTTGAGGATCCCGCTGGGGTCCGAGTATTCACTGCTGGAGCGCTTCTTATGAGAGCGCCGGAGCCGTTCCGCCTGCGGGTCAAGGCGTGGCCCGCTCGCGTGGCGGCGTTGTTAGATCATGCTGAGCGGATCATGCAGACGGAGACTCTCGATGTGTAGCCCGGCGCCCTCTAAAGTGGTGCTGGCCGCGGCCGACGCCGCGGCACACGGACTGGAGAGCCCGTTGCATCTGCGCAGAGTTTGGCCGCGGCACGAGTCGTCGCTGGCGATGCAATATACGGATGCTGCGGGGATATCCGTGCCCGCGATGTGGTACGCCGATGAGAAGGAAACGCAGAGGCTCGGGCGGAAGCTCGAGCGGGTCGGCGGGCTGTTGGTGCGAGCAGGGGGTGTCCTTCTCGCCCTCCAACCGAATGGGGCGGATCCCAAACTCCCTGCCTTGGAGCAGTTGCTGCAGCGGCCTGACGCGTCCCTTGTATCGCACCGTCCGGGTCGGCGTGCGGTTATAAGGTTGCAAGGTAACGGCGTGGCGCACTTCGCGAAGGTGCTGCGTCCATCCCGGCTCGGGAAGATTATGAAGTTGTACGGGCTCATGGAGCGCATGAACAATCGAGCGTTTGATATCGCGGTGATTGAGGATGCCGATGAGGAGTCGGGCGTGCTGCTCACCCGCGAGTTGCAGGGTACCTGCATGGCTGATATTCCGGCGAGTAGTAATGCTGCTCTTGTCTCGGCGTGTGCTGAAGCGGGGCGGGCGTTGCGAGCGATGCATCAGAAGCCGCCGGCGTGGATGGATGTTCACGACGCGGGGGCCGAGATTGGCATGCTTGAGGAGAGGCTCTCCTGCGCTCGGGCATTCCTCCCGGAGTTGAGCGAGGGGCTTTCCTCAGTGGCGATCAGCGTGTTTGATACATTGCGAGAGACGCCGGGCCGAGAAACCGTTATTCACCGCGATTTCTACGACAAGCAGATCGTCATCGGCCCCACCGGCCGCATTGGTATTCTGGACTTTGACACGCTTGCAGCCGGCGAGCCCGCGCTCGACGTCGCCAACATGTTGGGGCACCTGGAACTCCGATGCTTTCAGGGACACTGCAACACAGATGCGGCAACGGACGGGGCGCGTGCGTTCCTTCACGCGTATGGGAATGAGCGGGTCCGCGAGGACGCAGCACGAATCGCGGCTTACCTCGATGCCACCCGACTGCGGCTCGCGGTGCTCTATGCGTTCTGGCCGAAGTGGTCGGGGCTGCCCCGCAGGATTCTTGCAACGATCGGAACGGCGTCCTGTATCGAGCAGGAAGTGCAGCAACCCGTCATCAACGTTGCTTCGTCTCGTGCTGTTGCCCAACAGCGTCCGGTGTCTGATCAAGCCGCGTGCCCTTTGGTGTTTGTTGTTGGCTGCCCGCGTTCAGGAACAACAATGCTTGAGCGGATGCTCGATGCCCATCGGGACTTGGCGATGGCGCACGAAACGCACTGGATCACCAAGTACGGGAAGCGGCGGAGGGATGTCTCGCGGCGGGGTATTGTCGGTGCGGACATGTTAGACAGGCTGTACGCGGACCGGCGATTTGTAAGAATGGCTCCCGAGCGAGAGCGTCTTGATAAGTTGCTGGCGAGCCAACCAACCGATTATGCAACCTTTGTTCGTCTTGTGTATGACCTGTACCGGCGAGAGAGAGCGAAGGCACACGTTGGTGACAAGTCGACCGGAGGTTACCTGCGGAATCTTTCCAGGTTGCACGAGATATGCCCGGCGTCGCGTGTGATTCACCTGATCCGCGACGGCCGTGAGGTGTGCCTTTCGATGCTCACGTGGCCGAAAGCCCGGCGAGCGGCGGGCCGCCATCGGTTGTGGGAGATCGACCCCGTTGCGGCTACCGCTGTGTGGTGGCGCTGGCATGTTCGATCCGGGATGGAGGACGGGCGCGAGCTTGGAGATGATGTGTATCGCGAGTATCGGTACGAACGTTTGGTCGCTGATCCAAGCGGGCAGTGTGCCGAGATATGTCAGTACCTTGGTCTTGCTCCCGATGCGGGCATGGCAGCGTTTTATCAGGGGCGGAGCGAACCGGCAACCGGTCGATCCGCCAATGCCTCGTGGATGGCTCCGACGCCGGGGTTGCGGGACTGGCGGACGCAGATGCCCGACGATTCGATCGAGATGTTCGAGGCGGTCGCTGGCGACACGCTGTCGGAGTTGGGATACGAAAGAGGAGTTGCGAGAATCTCTCGGCCCGTGGCAGCGCTGGCGGAGAAGTACAAGCAGGAGTGGGGGGCGCAGAAGCCTCAGGCGACGGCCTCCCATCCATAGTATGAAAAGTTCTACTCGAAGGAAGTTCATTACACGAAGGAGAGACAGAATGAGCACGGCAACAGGAATGAATCGACGTTTGGTTTCGACGCTGGCACTCGTTGCGTTGAGCGGTGCGGCAGTTCCGGCGGCGGCACAGGTGACCCGCGAATGGGTTGCCCTGGGCGACGGGGTCACCTTCAGCGACCCCATGAACTGGCTACCAAACGGGGTGCCGGGTGTGCTGGATGAGGCGAAGTTTGACGCCAACGGGATGCAGGCCGTGCAGTTTGCATCCAGCCCCACCAACACTGCCTTGTCGGTCGAGAATGACGACGTGGTGTTTCAACTGACCGGCTGGACTTACTCGATGGCCGACCTCGTCGTTGGCGACCGCATGATCGATGTCGGCGTGCTGGCGGTGGAGGGCGGCACACTCAGCACGACCACCGGGCTCGCCCGTATCGGGAAGCTGTCGCCATCAACCGGCCATCTTACATTGAGCAACGGCGCGTCTCTCGTGAACCAACGCGACCTCATCATTGGAGACGGTGGGAGTGGCTTCTTCGTGCTGAATGCTGGCTGCACCGCTAGCAGCCTCATCACCTTCATTGCTGACGAGCCGGGGTCGAATGGTGACGCGGTCATCCGTGGCAATTGGACCATTCAGAACAGTGCACTCATCGGCAACAGCGGCACCGGGATCCTGCGAGTAGAGGCCGGGGGGACGGTGAGCGCCGGCCTCAACACGAAGATCGGTGACGATGTCGGCTCCTCCGGTACGCTCGAGGTCAACGGCGCAAACTCGACCTTTACCAGCGGCGCGGTCACCACGGTTGGCAACTTCGGCCGGGGTGTTCTTATGGTGTCCAACGGCGGGCTGTTGACTACACCCGGCCTCCACATTGCCGACGACGCGCTCGGGGACGTGACTGTCGATGGCGGGAGTGTGGTTGATACTGTCGGCATGTTTGTTGGCAACCGGGCGCTTGGGACGTTGACCTTGTCCAACGGGGGCATTGTGCAGTCGCCGCTGGTGACCGTTACTCCGTTGGGCACGATGAGCGGCTCGGGGAGCGTGACCGGCAACGTGCTCAACCAGGGTACCGTGGCGCCCGGAAACGGTGCGGGTATTCTCGCCGTGAGCGGCAGTTTCACACAGACGCTCGGGGTGCTCAATATCGAGCTCGGTGGGCCGGGGCTCGGCACCGAGTACGACCAGCTCTCGGCGACCAGCACCATCTCGCTCGGCGGCACGTTGAGTGTCTCGCTCATCAACGGGTTCAACCCGGCTTCGGGTGAGTTCGTCATTGTCCAGGGTGGGTCGGTGTCGGGCGTCTTTGCGGTCGAGAACCTGCCCGCCGGGTTCTCGATTTCCTACGAGGCGTCCCGTGTTGTGCTCACTATCGGAAACGCATGCGTTGCGGACTTCAACGGCGATGGCATCGTGAACACCCAGGACGTGCTTCTGTTCCTGAACGCCTGGGTTGCGGGTGATCTGAGTGCCGACATCAACGGCGACGGATTGGTCAACACACTCGATTTCATCTTGTACCTGAACTTGTGGACGACGGGTTGCTGAGAAGTGCCATTCCGATGTGTATTGTGCGGAAAGCATGCAGGAGTTCAACATGAAACATGGACACGGATTCACACTCATCGAACTGTTGGTGGTGATCGCGATCATCGCGTTGTTGATCGGGATACTCCTTCCCGCGCTGGGAAAGGCGAGAGCGGTCGCACAGCAGGCAACCTGCACGAGTAATCTCGGTTCGGTCTCAGCGTCGGTGGCGATGTACACATCGAGCTATGATTACTTTCCTCTTTCTTATGTGTACGGGGCCGACCAGGACACAGGGGCCTGGCGGCCGGAGGATCAGGCGGGCGCGCACCCGCGTCCCGCCAACGGGTACGTCCACTGGTCTTTCGCGTTGTATGACGGCTTGCCGGGCGGTGCCGGCTTGCCGGAAGAGAGCTTCCAGTGCCCGACGGTGCTCAACGGTGGTGCCCCGCGTACCAATCCGGGTCCGAACCCCGACGATTGGGAAGATGGGCAGGTCAATGGGCTGGGTTCGAGCCAGCCCTCGGGGTTCCCGAAGGACCGTCAGGCCGCACGGATGGCGTACACAGGGAACGCGGCGGTGTTCCCGCGAAACAAGTTGTCGGTGATAAGGGGCCGGGGCAATCGGTTCGTCCGGGGGAGCGATATCGATTCCTCGCGCCGCGGGCCGTCCGGTGTTATTCTGGCGACTGAGTTTTATGACAACCGTGACAGTTGGACCTCTATTACATCAAGCCGGCGGGGCGAGATGCAGAGCCACCGTGCGATCGAACCATTCATCGGGGTCACGGCCGGGGTCAAGGTCTACGACGAGCCACTCAGCGACGGACCCAGCTTTGTGTATCCTCGGCGGGGCGACCTGCTTGACGAGGGCGACCTCGGAAAGCACGAGATCAACAACACCCTGACGCGGCTCAACGCGGTCGGTCGCCACCACGGCATCGGCAAGGCGAACTACACATTCGTTGACGGCCACGTCGAGATTCTTTCGCTCCGGGAGACGGTGAAGAAGCGTCTCTGGGGGGACAGGTTCTACAGCATCACCGGGAATAATGAGGTTGATCTGCACCCCAATCGGTGACCGCCACGGGATACGGGTTTCCGGCGGGACGGAGAACTCATGTCCGGAGATGGAATAATGAACGGGTGGAACAGCACCGCTAGAGTTATGTTCCTCGCCGCGTGCGTGGCGGTGGTGACAGCGCTGCAGATTGGCTGCGGCCGAGGGAACGGCGGTGCCCCCGCGCGTGCCGAGGGTGAGCTCCGGTTGGCGACATTCAATGTCGAAGAGCTCGCCGCGCCGATGGACCCTGATCCATCCAGTGAGGCGCACCTCGAGGCACTCGCGAAAGCGATCCGTCTGGCCGACGCCGATATTCTCGCGCTGCAAGGTGTGCAGTCTCTTGAGGCGGTCCTCTGGTTCAACCAAACGTATCTTTCCGAGTCCGGCTATACCGATTTTGTTTCGCTCGACGTCGGTCACAGTCGCGGTCTTGAGAACGCCGTGCTCAGCCGCGTTCCGATCACCAATAGCCGCGTGTGGCCAACCCTCAAGATCGGTGGCAAGCACCCGTCCTTAGCCGGCGGCTCTCCGAACCCAAACAGCGGGAAGCCGATACGGTTCCGCCGCTCGCCGCTGATGGTCCAGGCCCAGCTCCCCGGCGAGCGGACGCCGATCACGCTGTTCATCGTCGAACACAAGGGCGGCAATCGGTTTGCCTACTGGCGTGAGGCCGAGGCGAAGGCGATTGTAAGGCTTGCGTCGGATTTCGGTATGCATCAACGGATCGTTGTGCTCGGTTCGTTTCACGCACCACCGGACGACCCAAGCCTGGAGGCGTATGCCGAAGGCGGGTTTCTCAACGCCATTCAACACGACAACGGGCCGGAATTGGCAACCGAGGCGAGCGGCGACACGACGGACTTGGTCCTGGCCAACCGCGCAGCTCTTGTGAGTCTCGACACCACGAACACCTTTGTTGTAGGTCTGGGCGACGACACAGATGGCGTACAGACCGAGCACTTCGTGGTAGTCATCGGGGTTGAGCAGAGCGACGAATAAAGACCTCGGCAGCGGCCCGGTCTCTCGCCGGCCCCGGTGTCACACTTATGAACGGTGCCGTGCCCGTTGCGGCGAGTCGCGTTGCAACAGTGCGGCGGGTGGTGTCTCTTTATCCCGCAACCCACGCGTTCAGGAAGCTCACGAAATCGATCGTGTCTACGGTCTGGTTGAGATTGAAGTCGGCGGTCGCATCGGACGCGACCCACGCGTTGAGATACGCGATGAAGTCCTGGGTGTTGACTGTGCCGTCCCAGTTGAAGTCGCCGAGCGAACGGATGCCGGCGATGTCCTGGGTCTCGACCTTCATTGTGCCGTCGAGATCGAAGAACGAGAAGTTGAACCCCGGGTTGTTGAGAGTCCACACGCCGTCGAGCACGCCGTCGGCGTCGTCGGCGGTGCCGTCGGCACCGTAGACCGCCAAGCGGATGAGGGTTTCGTCCATTCTGGTCACGAACTCGTCCCCGTTGCCGTCGCCAAAGAGTTCGTCATCGCCGGCGGTGTCGGTCCACACATACAGCCCGTCCGCTCGATCGAGATAAGGTGCGCCGAACAGCCCGGTGATCCGCCACTCCGAGGGTTCGAGAAAGTCGTCGGCCGTCTCGCCCTCCCATTGTTCGACAAGGTCCCAACCGGGGCCGCTGAACCCGCCGATATCTGCCCCGTCGATGATGTCCTGGAGCGCCTCGACCACGCTGGTGTGGTTTGTAACGTTGAGGTCGATCGCTTGTTCTGGCTGACCGGTGAGTTGGGCAGCGCCCGTCATGTCGAGTGCCCAGACCATGGAAACAAGAGTCTGGTCGGTGTTGGTGTCGTGAGAGAACCTTACATCGATGAGCGGGTCGTACAGCCCCGAGGCGCTGCCGCCGAACGCGGCGCTGGCTTCGAGATATCCCTGCGAGCGCTCGAACAGGCGGGCCTGGACGATCCAGGTCTCGCCGGCGTCGAAGAGTCCGTTGCCGTCGCCGCCCTCGCTGACGACGATCAGGTCGGAACAGCCGCAGAGCACGAGGGCAAAGTCGGCCCCCGACCGCTCGTACTGCGGCGTGGTGTAAAAACTGTTGTCGAGATCGTCACGGTTCTTCGCGGCGCGATCGCCCCATGAGCCGTCGGGACGGATCCCGAATCGTGAGATGTTCGCCAGATACCGCGTCTCCGCAGCGGTCCCGAGTTCCCCGCCCGAGTCCTCGTCGTCGTCGACGTCGATGTCGAGAAAGCCGACCACCGGCGACGGCCCATAGGCGAACGGGTCGGGGTTGGAACCCAGAACCCTCCCCGCCGGGTTGACGAGCCCGTCGAAAGTAATGTCAAGGCGGAAGAGGTGCGCGCCGTTCTCATCCGCGACCTGCCCGTTGTATGGGTCGTTCACCGGGTCAAACGACTCCCAGGCGCAGACCGACATGCTGACGATATCGGGCAGCACCGCGTCGGGGTGCATCGCGCCGTCATTCCCGGGATCGGTGCGGCGGATCACCGCGTCGCCGAGGCTGTCAAAGACCACGGTACAGTTGTCGTCGCTCGAAGCCAGTGCCATTCCGGCCGCGAGGCCGACAATCGAGATATACCGTAACGCGTTCATTTGCTCGCCAACTCCTTGACCATGCTCTCCAGTCCGAACCGATCGATGCGGTATCTCAGGCTGCTCCGTTGCATGCCGAGCAATCTGGACGCCTTCGAGACGTTGCCGAAGGTGTGCTGCAACGCTTGCACTATAAGCTCTCGCTCGACATTCTCCGCAGAGCATTCTCCGGATTCAAAGTCGAAACGCATTTCTCCGGCTTGCCCAGACTCCGGTACGACTCCGGACCCCGCACCGGTTGAGGCAAGCCCAAGATCGGAAGCAGAAATCTCGGTGTCCCGAGCGAGCAGCGCCGCCCGTTGCAAGATGTTGATGAGTTCACGGACATTGCCCGGCCAGACGTGGCCAGCAATCGCCCGAGCGGCCCCTTCGGAGAGCGTCAGCTCATCGCGTCCGTACTGTCTGGCGAGCCGTTCGAGCATCGCTTGTGCGATACGCAGGGCGTCGCCGTCGCGTTCCCTGAGCGGGGGGATGCTTACGGTGAATGTGTTGAGACGATAGAAGAGGTCCGCCCGGAAACTCCCCTGGCGAACCTTATCTTCGAGGTCCACGTTTGTCGCGGTGATGATCCGCGCGCGGACGGTATGTTCTTTGGTGCCGCCGACCCGCCGGTACCGGCCTTCCTCGACAACCGTCAATATCTTCGCCTGCAGTTCGAGCGGCATGTCGCCGATCTCGTCGAGGAAAATCGTTCCGTCGCCGGCGATCTCGAACAGCCCTTTTCGGGCTGTCTTGGCGTCCGTGAACGCCCCTTTCTCATGGCCGAACAACTCTGACTCGATGAGGGTCGGCGGGAGCGCAGTGCAGTTGACATGGACGAGCGGTGTCTCGGAGGGTGCTCCACCCCGCTGCGCGCACTCGTGGATGTATCTTGCAAGAACGCCCTTGCCCACGCCGGTTTCGCCGAGGATCAGCACGGTCGGCAGACTCTCGCCGCGTCCGACCTGCTCGGGAATGGGGAGAGATGCCAGGCGTTCTGCGAGTTCGAGTGTTTTGCGCCACGCCTCACTCTCGCCGAGCACGGATTGCTGATCCGCGCGAGCTCTGTCCAGGCGTTCATAAAGTGTGACCCGGGTGCGGAGTTTGCGAGCCTCCAGGAGCCGGGCGATGAGCATAGTGACCTCTTCGAGGACGACCGGTTTTTGCAGGTAATCATCGACGCCGAGCTTCATCGCGGCGACCGCCTGTTCGACCGAGGCGTACCCGGTCATCACGACGATCGGGCCGTCAAAGCCGTGGCTTCGGAGGTCTTTGGCAAACTCGATTCCGTCGCTGTTGTCGGCCAGATTCACGTCGGTCAGGACCGCGTCAACCTCAGTACGGGCGACGTGGGCGTGTGCGGCGTCAGTGCTCTCAAACTCGGTGACGTCGTGGCCGTCCAACTCCAGCGCACGTTTCACGCTGAAACGCAACGTCTCTTCGTCTTCAAGCAGGAGTATTCTGGCCACAGTCCGCCTCATTACTCTGGCCAGTCATGGCCATTTTCACCCTTGATCGCAAGGGCAACTCGACGTGCAATGCCGCTCCAAAGCCCGGCAAACCGCTTTCGCCGCGGTTTTCAGCCCATATTCGGCCGCCATGCTGCATTACCACTCTCTTTGCTTGTGCAAGACCGATGCCAGTTCCTCCCGGCTTGGTGGTAAAGTAGGGTGCAAACATACTCTGCAAATGTTCGGGTTGGATTCCCGCCCCATCATCAAGGACCGACAAGCGCCAATCGGGCGATTCGGCGACCGCCTTGACTTGGACCGCCCCCTCCCGTCTGCACGCTTGGATCGCGTTGGTAATCAACGCCGAGACGACGTGTTCGAGGTGCCCGCGGTCGAACGGGGCCGTCGCGGGGGAATCGGCTGTGTCGAGCGTCAGCGTGAT
This sequence comes from uncultured Phycisphaeraceae bacterium, assembly GCA_964394895.1. Lineage (GTDB taxonomy): Bacteria > Planctomycetota > Phycisphaerae > Phycisphaerales > UBA1924 > PNC22. The sequence goes on from CAYMZJ010000022.1 coordinate 44,595, forward strand.
GCCGCGTGACTCGGCCAGCGCCCGGTGGGATTCGACCAACTCGGTCAGCCACGGCTCGACCACGACCTCGGCGATGCTCACCGCGAGCGGGTTGGACACGCTGAGCAGGTCCTGTAACCAGCGGGTGAACTGGTCGACCGTCCGAATAATCCGCTGCTGATGTTCTCGGACCGGGCTCTCCTCGTCCAGCTCGAGTGTCGAAAGCTCGGCCAGCGAGCGGATGCCCCCGAGCGGATTGCGGATGTTGTGCGCAAGCCGGCGTCCCATGTCGCCGATCGCGGCCAGCCGTTCCCGATCGATACGCTCGGCCTGCATCGTTTCGATGGTCTGAGTCATGTCGTTGATCTGCTGGCCGACCCGGTCCAACTCGTCGGTGCCTTGCACCTCGACGCGGTGGTCGAACTCGCCCCGCCCGATTCGTTCGGCTGCCACCCCGAGCCGACTGACCCGGACCAGCACCCACCGGCGGAACAGCCACGCCGCGGCGAGCAGGACAATCACCACCGAGACGATCGAGCTGATGAGTGTCACCATCAGCCGCTGCTGCATCCGCGCTCCGTGTGCAGCGGAGAGCCTGGTTTCGTGTATGAGTCTCGCTTCCAACCGCTCGATGAACTCGTGCAGTGTGTAGAGCTCACCCAGCGAGGCCTGCCACGCCGCCTCGTCGCCGTTGTCGAGATACGCCTCGAACCCGGAGTTCACTCTTGTGATCCTGGACCGCAGATTGGCTGCGGTGTTCACCCCGGCGCGGACCAGCGAGGCGTCAACATCATCGAGATCCGCGATTCTTTCGAGTGCTTTCTCGCCGAGTTCGCGGAACCTCTGCACCCGCTCGGGCGGGAACGTGCGGCCCTCGCCGGGCGTTGCCTCGGCCACCCTTCCGGGAATCACAAAGAGCCCGAACTCCCCAGCCTGCGCCCAGAGTATGCGTTTGGTGTCGTTGAGCACCCCCAGCGCCGAACCGATCTGCTCGACCGGCCGCCGCTGCTCGCGGTCGAGCAGCCCGACGGTCCAGACCGTCACCCCGATGTTGGCAATGACCGCCGCCCCGAGAAGGCCGAGCAACAGCAAGAATCGTGTGTGAAGCGACATGCGATCCAGAGCGTACCGCCGCAGGGCCGGTCTGTCCTAGCGGGGCAGGAATCCCCACTTCCAGCTCTTCTCGCCGAGCGGGTCCTTCGAGGCCTCGACGTGCTGATCGGTGAACAGCACGTTGAGCGAACCGTTGTGCCGCATCGCGGGGAACCAGAGCGACCCGCTGGCAAAGGGACCATTGGTGCTGTCGGCGATCGGCGCAGAGAACACGGGCGTGACCCGGCGGGCCGCAGCGGTCGCGCCGTCCACATCCCACGCCAGCGGGATCATCGGCTCGGACACCACGCCGTCGGTCAGGGTCGTCTGCATCCAGCGGGCTCCGTTGGACCCGCGGGCCGGGGCGCGATCGAGCCGGCCGTTGAACGTGTACGAGACGTTCTCCGCCGGTCCCACCCCGCCGGACCGGCAGGGCGAACCCCGTTGCAGCGTGACATAGCCGTCGACCTCGGAGCACCGCATGGGGTCGTTGTTCGATTCGTCCGGCAGCTCGTGGCGGTCCTTGTCGCCCCAGCGCCAGAACTCGTCGATGCCGTACTCGGACTCCTGAAATGTCTCGAGCTTGAACCGTGGCGCGAGCCGTTCGTCGGTGCCTCGGTCGCCGTGCATCGTGTCGTCAGCAAAGACGCCGAAGTCAAACCCGACGCTGCGGAGCGAGACCTGGCAACGGAACTGCCTCGCCGCCGAGATGCTGTGGGAGAGTGCCGGCAGCAAGAGCCCCATGACCATCGCGATCACCGCGATGACGACCAGCAACTCCACGAGCGAGAACGCGCGGGCATCACCCCGCGTGGTGCTCTGGTGTTGGTTGGAGAGCCGATCAAACATGAAGAGGCGCAGCTCCGTTCAGACCGCTCAAGCGAGAGGGCTGGGCGACACGAGTTCTATTGTGGTGCTTCGACCCCCCCGTGTCAATACTTCTCGGCCGCCCAGCAGCGATATCGTGCCAAGTCTCTGCATATGGCCACTCCGAGCCACAACATGCACGGAAACGGCCGTTTCTGGCCAGCAGCAAAACAGTCAGGAAATAGCCCCGCTCGGATTCGAACCGAGGACCGAGCGATTATGAGTCGCCAGCTCTAGACCGCTGAGCTACGGGGCCGAGGGGGTGTGGGGGTGTGGGTTATCGAACGATGAGCATTTCCTGGTAGGTCGGCAGTGTCCACAGGTCCGCTGCGACGAGCCCCTCAAGCTCGTCGGCAACTTCTCGCACGTCGCTCATCACCGGCCGGATGTTGTCGCGGATGTACTTGGCGAGCTGAATCGGGTCGGTCAGCTCGTGGTCGAGGACCTTGTCAAGGGCAGCAAGCCGCGCGTGGCAGGCGCGGTTGAGGTCAACCAGCCGTTCGATCTCGTCGCGCAGCTCGGGCAGTTCCATGTCGACCGCCTCGGTCGCGGTGAGGGCCTCGATCGACTCGGTCTGGTGTCGGAGCGACGCGGGCAGCACCCGGGTGCGGATGACCGTGCGGAGGGTCTCGGCTTCAATGAGCATCTGCTTGCAGTACTTCTGCATGAGGATGGTCGCGCGGCTGTCAAGCTCGGCCTTGCTGAGCACCTTGTGCGTCTGGAACACCTCGACGCTCTCGGGGCTGTTGAGCTCGACCAGCGCGTCCACACTGTTGCGGAGGTTGGGCAGCCCGCGGCGGGCGGCCTCTTCCTGCCAGGCGTCGTCGTACCCGTCGCCGTTGAAGAGCACCCGCTTGTGGGCTTTGATCGATGCTGAGAGCACCGAGCGCACAACCTGTTCTTGTTTCTCTTTGGTCGGGTTTGTGCCGAAACCTCGATCCAGTTGATCGGCGAGTTCGTGGAGAGCCTCGGTGACGATCGTGTTGAGCACGGTGGTCGGCCACGAGATCGCGGCGGTCGAGCCCAGCGCCCGGAACTCGAACTTGTTGCCCGTGAACGCGAACGGCGAGGTGCGGTTGCGGTCGCCGGAGTCTCTTGGGAGATTTG
>CAYMZJ010000023.1:0-47360 GCA_964394895.1 uncultured Phycisphaeraceae bacterium
ACACCGGGTTCAACCAAGGCTTTGACAACAGCTTCGGCTCGACTCCCAACTTCAACACCTGGGGCTCGGCCACCACACCCTGGTTCGCCAACAACCAGTTCGCCAGCCCCCAGTTCTTCAACACCCCCTGGGCAAACACCACCAACTTCACCCAGAACAGCCCCTTCCAGAACACAACTCCCTTTGGATTCTCGCCGCAGTTCAACACCGGCTGGCAGCCCTTCGCCAACGGCTACAACACGCCGAACACCTTCAACACCCAGAACGCCTTCACGCCGTCCTTCGGCTTTGCCAACCAGTTCAACAACGCTGCGCCTTGGAACAACACCGGGTTCGGGTGGAACACCAACACCCCCGCCAACACCCCCAACTACACCCCCAACTACACGCAGGCAAACACCCCCAACTTTGCCCCCCCCAACTTCGCCCCCACCAACAACAACTGGAACCAGCCCACTCCCTCCTACACCGGCACCCCGGACAACTTGGCCGGCACCGGCACGCCCGGGGCATACCCCCAGACCCCGGTCAACTGCAACGGACGCGACGTCGCCTGATTCGGCCCGCCCCCTTCTGACATGATGATCTCCGCACGGCCCGGCCCTCGTGGCCGGGTTGTGTTTTTCCACCCCCGTCCCGTGCTTCAGCACTCGCGCGGCCCGGATACCATCGCCACTATGCCAGAACGAGTCCGCATTACCGATGTCGCGCCCCGAGACGGGCTCCAGAACGAAGCCGGCTTTGTCCCCACCGCCGACAAAGCCGACATGGTCCGGGCGATCGCCGCGACCGGCGTCCGTGAAGTGGAGATCACGAGCTTTGTCAGCCCCGAGTGGGTGCCCCAGCTCGGCGATGCCGCGGAGCTCTGTGACCTGCTCGCGGCTGACAAGCCCGAGGGGGTGGTCTATTCGGCGCTGGTGCCCAACGAGAAAGGGCTCGATGGGGTGCTGGCTGCCAACGAGCGGGCGGGGTTCAAGCTGATCGACAAGGTCGGCGTCTTTGCCTCGGCCAGCGAGACGTTCAGCCAGAAAAACAGCAACGCGTCGATCGCGGAGGTGCTCGAACGATTCGTGCCGGTCATCGGCAGAGCGCACAAGCACGGGCTGAAGGTTCGCGGCTATGTCTCGTGCATCGTCGCGTGCCCCTTCGAGGGGCCGACCGAACCCTTCGCCACGGCGGCTGTCGCGACCAGGCTGGCGGACCTTGGGGTCGAGGAAATCGACCTGGGCGACACCATCGGTGCCGGCACTGGGGCGACCTTCGGCCGGGTGCTGTCCACGACCCTCCAAGCGCTCGACGAGGCCCATGAGTGGTCCGACGCCTCGCGGGTCACGGTCCATCTGCACGATACCCACGGGCTCGCAGCCGAGTGCGTCCGGGTCGCGCTCGAGCTCGGTGTGCGGAGCTTTGACAGCTCGGTTGCCGGGCTGGGCGGGTGCCCGTTTGCCAGCACTCCAGAACAACGAGCCCCCGGCAACATCTCGACCGAGGTCCTGCTGCGGGAGATCGAACGGGCGGGACTGCGGCACCACGTCGATCACGCCGCGCTGGCGCAGGCCACTGCTCTGGCGCAGCGGGTGGTCGCCGAATCACGACAGGCCGAGGGGTCGGCGAGTTGATCCGGATCGCGGTAGATGGTGGTGTCGGGACGGTCACGCTTTCGCGCCCCGAGTCCCGCAACGCGCTGACGCCAGAGATGCTCAAGAGCCTGACAGCCGCGATCGACGATCTCGGGCCACGGGTCGGAGCGGTCGTGGTTTCCGGCGAAGGATCAGTGTTCTGCGCGGGGTTTGACCTGATGCTCTGCCGCGAGTCTCGTGATGGTTCGGTGATGCGCTCGCTCCTGACCGGACTCGACGCGGCGGTTCGGTCGATGCGTGCGTGCCCGGTGCCGGTGGTGGTGGCGTGCCATGGAGCAGCGATCGCGGGCGGGTGTGCGTTGGTTGCCGGGAGCGACTTTGCGGTTGCGGACCGGAACGCGAAACTGGGATATCCCGTTGTTTTACTGGGCGTATCGCCCGCGGTCTCGGGTCCGACGCTGATCCCCCGGGTTGGCTCTGGAGCGGCGCGGGTGCGGATGCTCGATCCGGGGCTGATCTCGGGTGAACAGGCGGCGAAGACTGGGCTGGTGAGTGATCTGGTGGAGGCGCGGGACGAGGTCCACCCGGCGGCGAAGCGGCTCGCGGAGTGTTTGGCTGGGAAGGGGCGCAGCGCGATCGTCGCGACCAAGAGTTGGTTGGGCGAGCTCGACGGGACTGCTCCAAGCGAGCCGGCCCGTGTCGGGCCGAGTGGTTCTGCCCCCTCGCTTGCGCGAGGGGCTCTATCTCAAGACGCCCCGCGTGCGCAAGGGGCTCAGAGCTCTCGATCGCCGGACGGGCTCGCGGTCTCGCTGGGGCTTGCTGGGGGTGACGAGGAGCGGCTTTTGTTGGAGCAATTCTGGGCGAGCCGAGATCGGTAGAGAAGAACTCCCCCACGAACACCCACACAAACACCTGTTCCGTTGTGCATTCTTGGAGTTTTTGGTGGCAATGACAAGATCGGGAACCACGGAGCAGCGCAGATCGGATATCGTGTCAACAATGAATGGGCACGGCGAGGCCACCCCCGGCCACCCCACCGCTGGCCCGGTTCCGGTGTCCCCAGCAGGGTGACGAACCGGACGGTATCCTGATATTCAGGCCTGCGTACAAGGATGGTTGCAGGGACTACCCCCGCAGTTGGAGATAATGCAATGTCGATGAGCCGCTTTACACGTCGCGGGTCTGTGGATGCTTTTGCCGACGGGAACGCCTCCCGGGTAGCGCGTTCTGCAGGTCAGGCTGAGTCACTTCTGGAAACGCTGGAATCGCGTATCCTGCTCGCTGCTGATCCGTTTGGTGCGGATTGGTCGGGCGTGATGTCACCGGAGTTGGCGTACGGCGCTGAGCCGGAGACGAACACAGGCGTCGAGTACGTCGCGTGGCGCGGCGGCACGGTCGAAACGATCGAGAACTCGTGGCTGCTGACCTTTGACCGGGCGTACGGGCTCGACGAGGCAGAGTCGCTGGCGCGGCAGGCTGCCGAGCGGACCGGCCGGTCGGTCGTCAGTGTCGAAGCGATCGGTCGCGGCAGGTGGGCCGAGGTCACGTTCGACGCGACGCCCAGCGACTGGGCGATCCGGACTGTTGCGTCCTCGGTCGAGTGGCTGCAGGCGTTCGAGCCCAACATCATCTACAAGACCAGCCAGATCCCCGACGACGATCTCTTTGCCCAGCAATGGCAACTCGACAACACCGGGCAGAACGTGCCCGGCAGCGGCGTGGGCACCGTCGGGGCCGACCCCAACATGCTCGAAGCATGGGACATCACCACCGGCTCGAGAAGCGTCCTCATCGCGGTCATTGATACCGGCGTCGATCTGCAACACCCGGACCTGGCGGCCAACATCTGGAAAAACCCGGGCGAGATCCCCGGCAACGGAATCGACGACGACGGGAACGGATTCATCGACGATGTCAACGGCTGGGACTTCGGCGAGTCAGACAACGACCCCGACGATGTCGCCGGTCACGGCACCGCCGTCGCGGGCACGCTCGGTGCGGTCGGGAACAACGGCATCGGCATCGCCGGCGTGAACTGGGACGTCTCGATCGTGCCGATGAAGATCGCCGACCAGTTCGGCCGCCTCAGTGCCGCGGCCATCATCGGTGCCCACGACTATCTCACGATGATGATTACCGACTTCGGGTACAACATCGTCGCGAGCAACAACAGCTACGGTGCCTTCCTTCCCTCCTTCTTCCTTGACGATTTCCCAGAGGGGATCTCCGGCGAGAAACAGGCGATCGAGGACTTCATCGCAACCGGCGCATCGTTCGTCGTCGCGGCTGGAAACGACGCCAACGACAACGACGCCACCTTTACCGCCTTCCCCGCGTCTTACGACATCCCGGGCCTGATCTCGGTCGCGGCCAGCGACAACGACGACGCGCTTGCCGGGTTCAGCAACTTCGGCGCCAAGAACGTCGACCTCGCGGCCCCGGGTGCGCAGGTGTTCACGACGTTCAACGGCGGTTCATACGGCTATATCAGCGGGACCTCGTTCTCGAGCCCCTACGTCGCGGGCGCAGTCGGGCTGCTCAAGGCGTTCCGACCCAACGCCTCGGCGGTCGAGATCCGGCAGGCGCTGCTCGACAGTGTCGATGTGCTCCCGGCGTTCCAGGGCCGCGTGGTCTCCGGCGGTCGGCTCAACATGGAGCGGGCGCTCCAGATCATCGGGACCGACGGCCCGATCGCGATCGGGTTCGAGCCCGGGCCGATCACCAGCCGGCTCGACGCCGACACCGGGCTGCCCATCGACACGGTCACCGTCACGTTCAACAAGGACATCGACGGCGCGACGCTGGACTCGGATGCCGCGTCGCTCACCTTTGCCGGCTCCGACGGGGTGTTCGGCACCGCCGACGACACCTCGACGCTCACCCCGGTCAGCGGCGTTGCGCTCCAGACCGGGCAAACCCGCATCGTCGATATCAGTCTCGATCTCACCGGCGTTCCCCAGCAGCGGTTGCCGCTGGGCAAGTACCGTGTGACACTGTTCTCCGGCACGTCGTCTGACCCCAAGTTCCAGGACCTCGACGGCAACCTGCTCAACGGCGACAGCAGCAGCGGCAACGACGAGACCTACGACTTCGAGGTTGTCGGTGTCGGCGGGGCGCTCGAGCCCAACGACACCACCACGCTCGCCACGCCGGTTGCCTTTGGAGGCAGCGGCGACGCGACATTCACGAGCGTCACGCTCGGCGACGGGCTCTCGGCGGCTCTCGACGTGGACATGTACCGCGTGGACGTGCCCCGCGGCGGGCTCATCACCGTCGATATCACCGCTGCCAACCTGATCGTGCCTTCGAGCCTCGATTCTTATGTTCGGCTGTTTGATGCCAACGGCGTCGAGCTGGCCAACAACGACCAGTTCAACGGGCGCGATTCGTTCCTGGACTTCTTTGTCACCACCGGAGGCACCTACTTTGTCGGGGTGTCGGGGTTCCCCAACTTTGACTACAACCCGCTCGTTGCTGGCAGCGGGCGGAGCCAGTCCAACGGTGTCTACGACATCAACTTCCGCTACCAGCAGATCGCCGACGACCGCCTGACGGTCTCGGGGAACATCCCGACCCCGCTGCCCGTCCCCGCCGAGGGCACGCAGGGGGTGCAGAGCTCGACCATCACCGTCTCCGACGCCCGTGAGATCAAGGACCTCAACCTCCGGCTCGACATCGACCACAACTTTGTCAGCGACCTCGAGATCACACTCATCGCGCCCGACGGCACCGAGCAGGTCATCTTCGACCGCCACGGCAACGACGGCGACGACTTCAATAACCTGCTCTTTGACGACGAAGCAGGATCCTCGGTCGTGGACGCCACCGCGCCCTATTCCGGAAGCCTCCGACCGACCAACGGGCTCAACAAGTTCGACGGCAAGTCGGCGATCGGGACGTGGACGCTGCTCGTCCGCGACCTGCAGGCGCTCAACAGCGGACAGCTCAACAGCTGGTCGCTCGAGTTCACGCTCGAGAACGACATCTTCGGGGCGTTCGAGTCCAACGACACGCTGGCAACAGCACGCTCACTCGACGAGATTTTCGGCACGGGCACCGCGATCCGCCAGGCGGATATCGGCGACGGCGGCTTCGGCACGCTCGACCGCGACATCTTCCAGTTCACCGTCGATGCCGGGGCAACGCTCAACGCCTCGGTGGCGTCCGGCGGGACGCTCGACACGGCGCTGCGGCTGTTCCAGGCCGACGGGTCCGAGCTCAAGGCCGCGAGCCCGTCAGGATCGAACAACGCCACCATCACCAGCTTCGTCTTCCCGGCTGGCGGCACCTATTACATCGCGGTCAGCGAGGGTGCCAACACCGGGTACGACCCCTTCAACGTGACCACCGGCACGCCGGCGGCGACGACCGGGGCGTACACACTCAACGTCACCGTGGTCGCGGGCATCTCCGATGCTGCGGCGGCGTACGCCAGCAGCGTGCTCGACATCGGGCTCGCCAGCGACGGCACCTTTGGCGCGACCGATTCGCTGGGCAACCCGCTGGGGATTCGTTTCGAGGGCGCTGACTTCCTCCTCACCGAGGGCAACGGAGCCGGGCTCGATTCGCTCTACGGCCTGACCGCTTCGGGCTACGACTTCCTCAACGACGGCTCGCGCGGCGCTTCGGCGTTGCCGGTCTCGATCACCGACCAGTCCGATCCCTTCAACAACCGCGTCAACGCCGTGGGCCTGTTCCGCGACATCCGCGTGGACCGATCGGTCACGCTCGGCAAGAGCGACCAGTTCATGGTCTTTGATGTCGTGCTCACCAACACCGGGCTCACCTCGGCGACCGACGTCGCGTGGCTCGAGATGTTCGACCCCAACCAGGGCAGCAACCTCGACGGGCAGGGGCCGGCGACGTCCAACAATGTTGACGACGCGGGCAGGTACGCCTCGGCGAGCGTGGTCACCAACGCCTATCCCGACGGCGTCACCATCTCGATGGGCGCGCCCGCGGCCGACAGCCGCGCTCTGGCGACGTTTATCGATCCCGATTCGCTCGTCGTCCGCGACCCGAGTCAGGTGCTCGAGTTCGGGCTCAACGACCCCAACGGCACCAGCGACGACCTGAACATGGCGCTGGCGTTCGATATCGGCACGCTCGCACCGGGCGAAACCGCCACACTCCGCTACTTCGTCTTCCTGGGCGATTCGCCCGACTCGGCACAAGCGATGTACGACGAGGTCAACGCGGGCACAGGCACCGGCAACCTCGCGGCGAACTCTGCAACTCCCGCGAATGAGACTCTCTCGAATGGCGAGCTCGCGCCGACGCTGCCCTACGTCTACTACTACCCCGCTGGGTTCAGCAGCGAAAATATCTTCAGCTTCGTCCCCATGATCAACCCGCACGACGAGGCGACCCGCGTCGTCGCGATCGCTCGCTACGAAGTCGGCGAACGGGACGACCTCATCGCCGACTTCACCATCGAGGCCCAGGCCCGCGGCGGCTTCACCACCAACACGCCGGCGACATTCGCCGCGGGCTTTGGCAACCCCGGCGGGTCGCTCGTGCGCCCGCTCGAGCCCTACGCCCTCGAGATTCGGTCCGAGCGCCCGATCGCCGCGACGTTCAGCTACTTCGACACCTTCCTGCTCGGGGGCGAGGAGGCGGCGCTCGGCGAGTCCTTCACCGCGACCACCAGCGACGTCTGGACCTTCGCCAGCGTGGGCAAAGCCGACGGCCGATTCGACTTCCCGGTCTATATCAACACCTCCGACGAGACGGTCAAGGTCACCACAACACTGCTCCCGGCTGACGGCGGCGACGAGATCGTGCTCACCCAGGAGCTCGGTGCCAACCGCCGCGGCGGGTGGAACCTCTCGACAATCGACAGCATCCCCGACGGCGACTACGGCATGATCATCGAGGCGTCCGGCCAGATCGTTGCGACGCTTTCCAGCTTCGACGACGGCACGACCACCGGCCGCATCTCGGCGACCGCCGCTCTCGGGTTCGCCGGCTTGGGCTCGGTCACCGGCGCGACCGCCGAGGGTGCCCTCGGGCTCAACTCCACCGAAGAGGTCATCGGGATCACCAACGTCAACGACTCCTCTACCACCGTCACATTCTCGTTCCTGTTTTCCAGCGGCAGCGCCTACCGCACCAAAGTCGATGTCGGTGCAAGAAGCCAGGCCCAGCTCGACGTTGCCTCGCTGCCCAACTTCCCGCTCGGCGAGCCCTACTCGGTCGTCTTTTCCGCAACACTCCCGGTCGCCCTCGCGCTGCCGACGCTCATCTTCGACGACGGCGCATCGACATCCTTCACCGACGAGGCGTACACCCTCTGGGCGTTCGGTGCCGGGTTCCGCCCGATGGACGGCACCAACCAGATCGTCACCGAGTACCTCCGCATCTTCAACCCTTCAGACGCCGACGTGGTCATCGAGATCACCATCCGGTTCGACGGCAACTTCAAGGGAACAAGCGTCCCCCTCGGGCAGGAGACCTTCCGCCGCGTCGTCGAGGCGCGCCGGGTCGCCGAGTTCGACATCCACGAGTTCGTCACCGGCGACCGCCGCGCCCAGGACACGTTCTACGGCATCACCGTCAAGGGCGCTTCACCGATCGTGAGCTACCTCGGCAGGTTTGATTCGTTCTTCCCCGGCGCGTTCGGCACGCTCGGCGTCCCGCTCGGGGCGACCAGCTCTATCTGACCTGTCCACAGATAAACACGCAACCAGCCAACGCCTCCCCCGTCCAGACGGGGGAGGTTTTTTGTCGCGGTCGTCACGTCTTGTGTGCCACGGCTCTGTGAGCTGTGTGTGTGGGGCCCCCTGGCAGACGGGATGTTGGCACGGCCATGATGGCCGTGGCACACAGGAACACGCGAGGCGTTTGGGATCGGGTTGCGCATGGCCCAAGCCCACACCTCCCCGTACCATCCGCCATGCCCCCCACCACCCCCACCACCCCCACTCCCACCTCCCCCACCGACCCCTCCCTCGCCACGCTCGATGTCCAGGGCCCGCTCGCCACTCTCTCGCTCAACCGTCCCGAGCAGCGCAACGCGCTGTCGCTCGACCTGATCGCGGCGCTGCGCGAACGTGTGCAGGAGTTGGCGGCGCTCGACGGGGCGGCCGACGGGCCGAAGGTCGTCGTGCTCACCGGCGTCGGCAAGTCGTTCTGCGCGGGGATGGACCTCAAGGCGGTGCTGGGGGTGGTGGGGGTGGTGGGGGTGCTGGGCGACCCCGACGCCCCGGGCAAGCTGCTCGGCACGCTGGCCGAGTTGACGCTCGAGATTCGGGCGTTGCCGATGGTGGTGATCGCCAAGGTCAACGGGGCCGCGATCGGGGGCGGGTGCGGGCTGACGTGCGTGTGCGATATGTCCCTCACCCACGACGACGCCAAGGTCGGGTTTCCCGAGGTCGATCTCTCGGTCTGCCCGGCGGTGGTCGCGCCGTGGGTGGTGCGCAAGGTCGGGGCAGGCCGGGCGCGGCAGATATTGCTGCGGGGAGGGCTGATGCGCGGGGCCGAGGCGGCGGCGCTCGGCCTGATGGACCGCTCGCTGGAGACCCTCGAAGCGCTGGACGCCGCTGTAGACAAGCTGGCAACAAGAATCGCCGGCGGCGGGCGGCGGGCGCTCTCGGAGACCAAGCGGCTGCTGAATGCCCTCGACGGCTCGGACGACGCGGAGGTTGTGCGCACGGGCGCGGCGATCTCGGCGGAGGTGGTGGCGTCAGAAGAAGCGCAGGCGGCGCTGCGTGCGCTGTACGGGTAGGCTGGCCGTGGGACCACCTTCCAGGCGGTGCACCGAGCAGCCCGTGCTCACACACCTCCCGCTGACCGGCTTGCCAGCCGCGCCCCACACACAACAACGGCCCGGATCCTCTGATCCGGGCCGCCTTGGTTTCATGTGCTCTTCGTGGCCTTCGCGTTCTTCGCGTTCTTCGCGTTCTTCGCGTTCAGGCTATTACGCCGCGAGGCCGAGCTCGGTGGTGCCGGTGTCGGTGGACTGCTCGGCGGTCACGCCCAGGCGGACGGTGATGGATTCCGAGTCGTCGCTGGTCAGCTCATCGCGGATGGTCTTGAGGAAGTAGAGCACCTCGGTCGAGCCAGCCGGGACGGTCTGGTCTTCACGGCGATTACTCGGCATCCTTCTCGGTCACAAACGCCCCCGGCCAGCCGCCGTGGGCCTCGATCACCTCGTCGATCTCGCCCATGAGGCGGATGGTTTCGTTGAGGGCGATCACGATGCGGTGGTAGTGGGCGATGTCCTCGTCGGTCAGCTCGCGGCCGGGGTGGGGGTTCTTGCCACCGGTGACGCCCTTGCGGTCTTTGAGCCACTTGTGGCAGACCTGGTAGCCACCGATGTGGAAGCTACTTGTTGATCCGGAATGCGAGTCCCGACGATAACACTATGCCGCATCACTCAGGATCTGGGCGAACTCATCCGGTTGTGACCAGCGTGCGATTGTCGAGATCTGCTCCGCAAGACGAAAATCCTCATCGCTCCATACATCCGCCGTATCATCGAAAACCGAGACAAACTTCAGGGCTTCGGGTCCGACGGCAAGATGATTCAGATCGTAGAACGCGGTATGGACCTGATTGACGATGCTGCGAGCGGCGGAGCGGCTTCCCGTGCTCATGACATACACAAGTGAACTGCGGGTATCCGTTCGAACATGAAAATCGGGCGACCAAATCTTGCCAGAGCGTCCTGTCAGTTTTTCTCCACGATCGAATGGAAACTGCTTCTCGGTCAGAAACTCGGCCACTTCGTCTGTGACGGACTCGAATGATCGCGTGCGGAAGGTAAACCACAGGTCCGAGACTCGCAGCGCCGCCTGGGCCACCCGGAAGGTAACGGCTGCCAACTGGTCAACGGGTCGGCACCGCGCCAGCAACATCCCCTTGTAGAACTCCACGCCATGTGTCTGGCAGGCATCCTCGATCAACGCCTTTTGCTTTGGGGAACGACGAGGCGCAACCGTCTGCATGCGCAGCCAGCGGGTGGTTTCGCCGAGATCGGACACAAGTACCACATCGCCCTGCTGCTTGCAGAATATGTCGATGTTGTCGCCATCGGGATACAGGTACGGCGTGCGGATACGCTGATACTCACCATGCTCAGAGCAAGTGAACAACGCGCCCAAGCCGCCGGTGAACTGTTCGCAGATGTTCAAAGGAGTCATGTGTACAAGTCTCCTGCAGGTGGTTGCGGCTGGGCCATGGAGCCGTTGTGCGTCAACTTCGCCTCGGTGCAGAACTGCTGCCAGACGGCCACTGGGTCCGTTGCCTCCGCAGTGATGTCATCGGGTACATACGCCTCTTTGTCTCAAAACTGCTCCGTCCACTTGTGCTTGTGCTTCTCACCGACCTGGTCACACTGTGGGTTGTGGTGGTCTTTCCCGAGGTCGAGTGCGTACACCCGTCCCGCGGTCTTGAGGATCAGAGCATACGACAGAGCCGAGATCAGCGGGTTGTAGCTGCCCCGGACGAACAGCGGCCAGCCCGCGTCGGACTCTACCTTCGCCCCAAACTCGACCGAGGGCGAGTGGTCCTCATCCTCCATCCAGATGATGTCGGCATCAATCCGCTTGGAGTCGTCGCTCAGGATGCTCTCAAACTCGGTGTTCGTCAGCGTCATCGTTTCTCCTCCTGCGGCTTCACCATCAAGGATATCGGCATACCCGGTCGAATGTCGAACACATTCTTGTCGCGGACTCAAACTTCTTCGGGATCCGTCACAAACGCCCCCGGCCAGCCGCCGTGGGCTTCGATTGTCTCGTCGATCTCGCCCATGAGGCGGATGGTCTCGTTGAGGGCGATCACGATGCGGTGGTAGTGGGCGATGTCCTCGTCGGTCAGGATGCGGCCGGGGTGGGGGTTCTTGCCACCGGCGACGCCCTTGCGGTCTTTGAGCCACTTGTGGCAGACCTGGTAGCCGCCGATGTGGAACTTCCAGACGGGCTCGGGCACGCCGTCGAAGTAGGCGGTGTCGTTGATGGAGACGCGGCCGAAGCCCTCGCCGTGGTCGGGGCTGGGGGCCATGGTCTTGCCCTTCTCGCCGACCTTGCGAACCTCGCGGTCGCCGGAGTCGTGGAAGGTGGTGGTGGGCGTGGCGAGGGGGTTCGTGTTGGTCGCAGCGGGCTGGTTCCAGGAGGCGTGGGGGTAGTCGTCTTCGAGGAGGTGGAGGGCGATGAGGTCGTGCCCGAACGCCCAGAGTGCTTTTGAGAGTACGGCGTCCCGAGGTATCGGTATTCTCGCAAAGTCGCGGCTGAGCACCTCAGCGAACTCCCTGCGGAAAGATGGTGCGTTCAGAATCGAGTAGGACAGCGCCACAAGCCGTATTGCGTCGGCCCGTGGCAGTGTGCATTCTGCATCGGCGCCGAAGTACCGAGCGGCATGGACAGACACATTCGGCACACCGCCGATGCCGCTCACGAGATCATGCTTCATGAGTAGACACGGCATAATGCAACCAGCACCCCGACGAAATATGTTCCAGTCCGACGCGGTGTCTGTGACGAATGTGATGTCCCAGTTAGTCGAAACGGCATCGCCGGACCGTCCAACGATGAGCATCGGGTTGTGGTTGAAAGCATGGTCAACTATCCCGTGGGTCGGTCGAGCGATCACTACATTGTCATAGTAGATCCAGCGATAGTCAAACGGGCGGTAAAGATACGGGCGAATGCAGCCGGGGTCGAACCGCATCACCCTGCGTGCGCGCGGCATGTCCCATTCGTAATTTGACACAACCCCGTACTTCTCGGTGATTGCTTCGTCGGGGATGCTTGTGTCAGCAAACTCACTCATTCTCACAAGTAGGGCTTCGCGATTGAAATCTACAACGAAGTGATCGCGCTTGGTGATCACGCCGTTCGAGTTATGCGGAAACAGCTCGGTCACCAAGGGGGCACCTGTGTAAACCGCGTCCATAAACTCGTGGTGTGCAGCGAAGAGGTACCGTGGCCATTGGGCCACTGCCTCTGTACGGGGTAGGTCCGAGATAGTCGCCGCAGTCAGGATTTTAAGCTTTTTCGGTCGACGACCCCACACATCACCGATTCTGATTTTCGTCGGTCTGCTAGCATTGTCCGTCCTTCGGCCTAGGAAGATTGCGACGCCAGGGCGGATATCAAAGACATTCTCGTCTAGTGTCCCAACCTCACTCGGGACTCGCTCGCGCTTGATGAGACTGCCGTGAAGATCGAGGATATCGATTTCTGGAAGAGTCGTACACAGAGAACGGCGCATCCCTGCAAATGTTGAGTTCGCGATGTACCCATGATTCGTGATGAAGCCGAGCGTGCCAGCGCCGCTCCTAGAGAGCATCCACTCGCTCAGCCGAAAGAACTTGACATAGTCGTCGAGGAGGAAGCGGGTGTTCTGCTCTCCCATCTCTGTCAGAGATCGACCATCTACCTCGTAGTAGTGACGCGGCAAACCCGTCAGGCTGTCGCGGACGAAGCGGTCTGCCCATTCGTTCGAATTGCGAGATGATCCCGAGTATGGAGGATTGCCAAGTATAACTGTTGGGCGGATCGCCTCCTTCACAGCACTTGCCGCCCTCGCCTCATGTGCCAGAAACGAGGCCACGAACTCCAGCATCTCGCTCAGGTCCGTCGGCGGTTCCAGCGAGTTGGTGAGAAACACCCGCAGCCGCTGCTCGGACTGGAAGCGGTAGCCGGTGTCGGCGAGCTTCAGGCCGATCTTCATGTGGGCGATGGCGTAGGGGGCCATCATCAGCTCGAAGCCGTAGAGGCGTGGGAGCAGGTGTTCGGGGACATACTCGTTCCAGAGGTTTTCGAGTTCGAGCTCGCCGTGGCCTTCGCTGAGCCAGTGCTCGCGCATGCGTTTGTAGATGAGGTCGATGGTTTCGACGAGGAATGTGCCGGTGCCGGTGGCGGGGTCGAGGATCTGGACGAAGGGGTCTTCGGGCTTGACGGTGTCGGGGATGGTGAAGGGCTTGGGCTCAGAATCAGAAGAGGAAGAAGGAGTAGAAGAAGGAGCCCTCTCCCCGGCCCTCTCCCGCCGGGGGCGGGAGAGGGAGGCATGACGCTCTGCCATCTCGCCCCAAGTGGTGGTGTCGGCGAGGCCGAGGGGGAGGCCGAACTCTTCGCGGAGGATTTCATCGACGGATCGGACGATGAATGAGACGACGGGGCGGGGTGTGTAGAAGACGCCGCGCGAGACCTTCTGCTTCTTGTCGTAGACGGTCATGAAGTATTCGTAGAAGTGGATGACAGGGTCTTCGCCCGGCTTCTCGCGGCCGAAGTCTGCGATGACGGCCTTGATGTTGGCCTCGCGGAGGAGTTCGACCACCTCGCCGACACCGAGCTCGTCGAAGTCGATGCCGATGCCGCCGGGGGTCTGCTTGTGGCGGCCTCCGATACGGAGGAACTCTTCCATAAGCTCGCGGAGGAAGGGGTTGGTGTTGGGGATCATGAGTGCCGCGTCGTCGGCGACGAGCCCGGCGGGTCGGGACATGCGGGCCGAGAGCAGGCCGTAGGCGATGGTCTGGGCGTACATGTCGGCAAAGCCAGCGTGGTCGAGGTCGTGGATGAGGGATTCCTGGAAGGCGGTGTGGAGCTTGCGGAGTGGGCCTTTGGGTGTTTCGAGGCTGATGGAGGCGAGGACGCGGGCTCGGATCTTCTGCGCGAGCAGGGCTAGTTCGCGAGCGAGCTTTTTGGAGGTGTCGATGACCTCGCGGTTTCGGAGCGTGAACGCCTCACGCCACTGGATGCGCCATTCGTCGGCGTTGAGGTCGTCTGGCCAGAGGAGGTTTTGACGGAGCTGGCGGTCTACCCATTCGAGCTTGCGGTCGGTGTCGTCGGCATCCCAGCCGAGGACGCGGAGCGTGGGCAGGCCGTTCTGGGCATCGTCGGCGAAGTGTGCAAAGTCGAGGCGGCGGGTGTCGTCCTCGCCAAAGGCAGAGATGAAGAGGAGATCGTCCTGTGCCCAGGTCTTGCGGTCGGCGGGGTTTGCTGAATCTCTTTTCTTGGAGACGAGGCGGCCGAGGATGCGGCGCATAGCAACCACCGGGAGCTTCTTGCGGTCGAACTCGATGAAGAAAATGCCGAAGGGCTGGTTGCTGGAAAGTTGACGGAGTTGCTTGATCGACTTGATCTTTGCGGCGGTCTTGGCATCGAGCCCGAGGTCTTCCTCGGGGTCGTATCGGAAGAAAGCCAGATCGTCGATCTCTTCGATCTCCATCTCTGGAATCGGCCAATCGAGCTCCTCTTCGAGGTAGCGGAGGAGTTGGGCAAAGGTGTGGATGTTTTCGAGCGTGAGCGTGGGCATCGGTCCCCCTTAGTTGAGTTCCATCCAGGCGATGAGGCGAGGCTTGAGGCCAGCCGGGAGGTTCACCGCTCTCTCGTAGGTGCGGTTGATGTGCCTCTCGATGACCTTCCTGGCATCGACGAGGGCGGTTTGCTCCTGACGACAGACACGCGGTGTCTCGGGCGTGCTGCGGATGGAGGCAGCGATGGTGGCGGCGCCCTCGATGACCTCGCCGGTGTCGATCTTGAGGAGGTACCACCGAACCTCGCCCGCTTCTTCGGTCCAGGCTTCTGAGATCGGGGTGCTCTCGGGGGTGTCGGCGATGCGGCCGAGCAGGGAATAGCAGAAGAAGAGAGCGCCACCTTCAATCGTGGCGTTGTCGTCGAACTCTCGCCCCGAGAAGATGCGCCCGGGGAGACCATTCAGACGGGTCTCCAAATCGGGATGATCGTGAAGGAGTCGCTGGAGTTCGAGGTCGAGCGCTTCCATTGGCGAGATGGTGCCCTCGCACAGGTCGGTGAAGTTCTTGAGGTCCAGATAGTCGTCATCTTCCGTAAGGAGCTTGCCGCCCTCGATGCCGAGCGTCTTGGAAATGCGGAGAGTCTTGTGGGCGACGCGGCTGAAGAGACCGAGGAGGATTTCCAGTTCATCGGGAGGAAGGAAGTTCCAGTATGCGGTTGTGCCTCGGATCTGTTTCTGATCGGGATGGTCGGCGATGATGCGGGCCTCGGTGTCGGGGTTGAGGCGGCGATCGACGCGGCCGATGCGCTGCATGAGGCGGACCGGGTTCCAGTGGATGTCGTAGTTGATCAGGCGTGTGCAGTCCTGGAGGTTGAGCCCTTCGGAGAGGACATCGGTGGAGATGAGGACGCGGATTTCCGTGGAGGCGAAGAGGTTGTGCAACTCCTGTGAAGACGAGCCGTTGTAGTACGGGGAGAAGCGTTTGATGATGAGACCACGGTTCTTGATATTGCGGGTGGAGTCCAGCTCTTCAACACCCTCAATGCCCGCCTCTGCTAACTGCCGGGCCAGGTAGCGGGCGGTGGTCATGTACTCGGTGAAGATGAGCACCTTGTGCTGCTTGAGGACGGGATCGTTGCGAAGGAGCTTGAGCAGGGCGGTGAGCTTTTTGTCCTGGCTGGGCTTGAACTTCTGCAACTCGGTGAGGAACACGACGAGCTGATCGAGATCGTTGTATGCGTCGTTGAGGATACCCGGGACATTGAAGTCCTCGCGGTTGAGTTCTCTCTTCTCGGCGTGATCGAGAAACTCGGGGGGAATGACATCTTCGTCGGCATCGTCGAGAGAGGCTTGATCGGGGAAGAGCTCGCCCTGCTTCTGGTGGACATAGCCGACGAGGTCGGCGTGACGGATCTTCCACTTCTCGAACTGGTCGGTTTCCTTCTCAGACTGATTGTGGATTTCGATCCATGCCATGAGTTTGAGCAGAATGGTGCGGCATGACATCTCGAACGCCGCCGCCGAACTCTCAAACCGCTTGAGAAACTGGATACGGATGAGTCGAACAATCTGCTTTTGCCGGCCCATCACGAATGATTCGACTTCCGAGAGATCGCCCTTGTAGTACTCCCACGGGTAGTACATGGAGAGGGCGAACAGCGGCTTTTCCTTGGAGAAAGCCGCTTCGATCATGGCGAGGAGCTTGCCGTAGGTCTGCTTGACGGAGTAAGGCTGGACCTTGGGCTTGCGGGATTCAGGGAACAAGGCCTGGTTGTCGTCTTGGAGCTTCATGCTCTCTTTGACATACGCCCTGCTCCGCTGGACGACGATGGCCTGGAAAAGTTGATCCTGCTTCAACACCTCTTCCGCTTCGATGAGATCGGTATCTTGCGCGTCGGTTTCCGTACCTTTCCTGCCCGCCACCTTGTCGAGAGACTTCTCCAGTTTGCGGAAGTGACCTGCGAGTGAGTGAATACCGAGGGGTGCTGCCTTGAAATGGTCCCTTTCGCCACGGGAGAAGAGCTCAATCATGTGCTGGAGATCGGTGAGCTGGTTGTTGACCGGTGTGGCTGTGAGCATGTAGACCTGTTTGGCATGACCCCGCGCATTCTCGCCGCAAAGATCAAACATGTGCCAGTATCGAGAGCGGCGTTCGCCCTCTTTGTCTCCCTTGGTTCCGGTGTTTCTGAAGTGGTGCGCTTCGTCAATGACAATCACATCCGCCTGTTCTCGCACCTGCTTCATCTTCTGAGGCATGCTGTCTGACTCACGCAGGATGTCGGTGTGATTGAATATCTTGAAGCCGTGGAAGCCCTCGAACACTTCGGGGAGGTATTGCTTGAGCGTGGCTTCCCAGACTGACTCTCGGGCAGCCTTTGGGACGAACAGGGCGACATTCAGCCGGTCACGCAGGACCAGTCGCTCAATCAACATGAGGCCGATGAAGGTCTTGCCGAGCCCAACCCCGTCGCAGAGGAACGCACCCCCGTGCCGAGCACCCCGGTTGTGCATACCCTCGTAGCCATTGCGCTGGTATTGGCTGAGGATTGGATAGACCCGCGATTGCGTTTGATCCCATTCGGCATCCGCGTGATCGTGCCCTCGAAAGAGCTCGAACAAAGCCTTGCTGTAGACCTCGAACGGAGAGAACTCGCGGGTGTGCCGTTCGAGTACCTGGAGGATCTCGGCGGTGACATCTTCCGCGTCGTTCCAATGACGCTCGTACCACTCCTGAAGGATCGCGACCTCGGCCCCGCCGAAGCGAGTGTTGAGCTCGACATTTTGCGTGAGCCCCGGGGCGGTGAGATTGGAGGAGCCCACCAGGGCGAATGAACCAATCACCTCGCTCCGCGCGTGGGTGATGTACGCCTTGGCGTGGAAGCGGTCCTTGCGGTAGACCCGACACTCGATCTGGCCGGAACGGATGGCTTCAACTATCTGGGGTACGCCGGTGAGGAAGTCGTTGGTCTTCTTCTCGGCCTCAAGACTCCGATCGAGCGTGTCGCAGGCCTTGCGAAGCCCTTCCACGAATGCACGCTTGGTCTTGAGCGAAACCCCATCGCCCATCAAGAGCCGGATGTGGTCGATCTGGCCCCAGTCATCGCCGATGGCGAGCAGGCCGCTGATCTCGAAATAGCCGGTTGCGACATCGAGCTGGCGAGCGAGCGGGGACCACTCGCGGAGATAGCGGGCGACTTTCCAGTCGGCATCGCTGTTATCGACGATGAAGAGCTCGCCCCTCGGTCGGTCGCCTGACGAACGCACATCCACCCCCTACCCAGTTCTCCACCTCAAGTGGGGCATCGTAATGGACTGTGAGGGGGTTGGCAAGTCAAGTGATCGGATGCCGTCAGGTATCCGTCTCTCACCCGTCATGGAGGACCCTCCGGAACGTTCCGCTGACAGTCGGAGCGTTCGGTCTCGGATCGAGGTGTGTACTCGGCTGGGCTCTTTCTTCAGGGACCGCAAATACCAATCCACGGAAGGGGTCCGGGAGTGTTTCGTTTCTTGGGGAACCAAACAGTCGCCAACTTTCACGCACCTTCTCGGACGAGCCCATAAAACCGGCTGTTGGAGGCCGCTCGTTCATGGTGCACCGCGATTCGTCGCACGATTCGGCCGAATCGTCCCACGAAACGGCCGAATCGTTCCACGAAACGCGCGGATCGTTCTACGAAACCGGCGGATCGTCCCGCGATTCGGGCGGATCGTTCGACGAAACGGTCCAATCGTCCCGCGAATCGCCTCCATCGTCCCACGAAGGAGCCTCTTCGCGCGACGAATCGACGCCTTCGTGCCGCGATGGAGCCGCTTCGCACGACGAATCGACGCCTTCGTGCCGCGATGGAGCCTCTTCGCGCGACGAATCGACGGCTTCGCGTCACGGATCGGCACCTTCCTGCCGCGCTTCGCCGGCTCGGCTGGTGCAGATCCCCGAGGAAGGCCGGGAAGGCCGGGAGGGCCGGGGGGCAGGGGGGCCGGGGAGGCGAGGGGGCCGAGGGGGTCGAGGGGATCGAGGGGATCGAGGGAGGCGAGGGGGGCCAGAACGGGGCCACCTCGCCGCCGAGCGCTGAATCCTGACGACCCGTTGTGCTGTCCCGGGGGCACCATGGCCTCTATACTGCCTACCGGGACCGGGACGCTGGCGACAGTCGCCGGGGCTCACGGTCGCGGCGGAGCCGCTTCCCAGATGACCATCACCCCGTTTCCCATCGAACTCGCAACTGACGGCCCCTTCGGCGGGATATGCACCGTCCGGCTCGAACAGCCCGGGCGGTCGGTTGTCGTGCTCGATGAGCCACTCATCCGGCGGCTCGACGCCACGCTCGACGCGCTGCCCGATGCGTGTACAGGGCTGATTCTCGCCTCGGCGAGCCCGAAAGTCTTTGTCGCCGGGGCCGACCTCAAGACCATCGTCGACCTCGACGACGAGCCCCTCGACCGCTATCTCGCCTACGGCCAGCGGGTGTTTGGCAGGCTCTCGCAGCTGCCCTTCCCCACGGCTGCGGCGATCAACGGGGCGGCACTCGGCGGCGGGCTCGAGGTGGCGATGCACTGCGACGCGCTCGTCGCGGCACCCTCGGCCAGCGGCAAGCCCTACCCGGTCGGTCTGCCCGAAGCGGGGCTCTCGATCTGCCCGGGCTGGGGCGGGACCAACCTGCTGCCGGCTCGGATGGAGCCGGGCGAGGCGGTCCGCCGCACCGCGACGGGCAAGCCGATGAAGTTTGATGAGGCCAGCGAAGCCGGGATGTTTGATGCTGTCGCCGGGTCGCAGGGCGACCTGCTCGACGAGGCCCGGCAGTGGGTCGCGGCGAGGATCAAGACCGGCGCGGTCGTGCGCGACGGGGCGCCTTCCCGGTGGATCGGTCGCAGCGCGTGCGCGGCGGCGTGCCTCAAGGCGTTTGACACGGTGCGGGGCGAGCTGCCCGCGACCGAAGCCGCGGCGGCCGTTGCCGACGCGGTCAACGCCGGCCTGACCAATGGCTGGCAGGCGGCGCTGGACTGCGAGCGCCGACATCTGGTGCGGTTGCGGCGGACCCCCGATGGGGCGGCCGCGATCCAGACGTTCTTCGAGCGAGCCTCGGCCAAAGCTTGACCCAAGCTGGGGACTGATGTTCGTCTCGTGAGGTGCGGTGTCGCTCGACACCGCGCCGGACCAAAGACCCTGATAACGCTCGCCCCAAGGGCGGGCAAGGAGTGTGAGCGATGGCTGACCTGAAAACGATGAAAGGTGTCTCAGACAAGGACCGCCGGATGATCGAGGAAGCCGAGGACCTGCTCGGCCCGGAACCGGACTCCATGGGCTTTGTCAAGAACCTCTTCTGGGGGCGCTTCCGCGAAGACCTGGTGATGCCCTATCCGCAGGTCAGCCCCGAGGAGACCGCCCGCTGCGACCAGCTTGTCGCCGAGCTCGAGGACTACCTCAAGAACGAGCACCCGTCGATCCAGATCGACCAGGAGCAGGAGATCCCCCGCTGGGTCATCGACAAGCTGTTCAAGCTGGGCGTGCTGGGCATGACCATCACCCAGGAGTACGGCGGCGGTGGATTTGGTATCACCAGCTACAACCGCGCGCTCGAGACCATCGGCAAGTACTGCGGCTCGACCGCGGTCCTGGTCAGCGCCCACCAATCAATCGGGTGCAAGGCGCTCATGCTCTTTGGCACCGACGAGCAGAAGAAGCTGTGGCTGCCCCGGCTGGCGAGCGATCAGCTCAGCGCGTTCTGCCTCAGCGAGCCCAACGTCGGCTGCGACGCCGGCGGGCAGGAGACCATGTGCGAGCTGACCGAGGACGGCGAGCACTACATCATCAACGGCGAGAAGAAGTGGGCCACCAGCGGCGCACTGGCCGGGCTCTTCACCGTGATGAGCAAGCAGAAGATGCCCGACGGCAAGATCAAGGTCACCGCGCTGGTCTGCACGCCGGACATGGAAGGCATCGATATCTTCGAGAAAAACCGCTCGAAGTGCGGCATCCGCGGCACCTGGCAGGCGCGGATCAGGTTCACCAACGTCAAGGTGCCCAGGTTCAACCTCATGCATGAAGAGGGCCGCGGGCTCAACGTCGCGCTCACGTGCCTGAACTACGGCCGCTGCACGCTCAGCGCCGGGATGCTCGGCGGGGCCAAGCGGGCGATGG
This sequence comes from uncultured Phycisphaeraceae bacterium, assembly GCA_964394895.1. Classification (GTDB taxonomy): domain Bacteria; phylum Planctomycetota; class Phycisphaerae; order Phycisphaerales; family UBA1924; genus PNC22. Next base: position 20,917 of record CAYMZJ010000023.1, read on the forward strand.
ACCAGGCGATCAAGTGGGGGCAAACCCGCTACCAGTTCGGCGACCCGCTCGCGGAGAAAGAGCTGGTCCGTCAGCGCATCGCCAACATGGCGGCGCTGGTCTACGCCAGCGACGCGGTGCTCTACATGACCACCGGCATGCTCGACCGCGGCGACAAAGACATCATGGTCGAGACCGCTGTCTGCAAGGTCTTTTGCTCGGAGATGGGCTGGCGCGTCGTCAACGATGCGCTCCAGATCATGGGCGGCGAAGGGTACATGACCGAGAACGAGGTCGAACGCATCTTCCGCGACTCGCGGATCAACCTCGTCGTCGAAGGATCCAACGATCTGATGTGGTCGTTCATCTTTGCCTATGGAGGCAAGCAGCTCGGCGAGTGGATGCTCGGCGTGCGCGAAGCGCCGATGGGCAAGAAGCTCTCGATGCTGCCGCAGATCGTGCCCCTCGCTGCCGAAGTGTTCCTCGGCATCCGCAAGGCGGCGCCCAAGATCACCGGCGTCGATGCGTCGTTGCGTTCTCCCGCCGATCGGCTGGGCAAGCTCATCAGCGAGTTCACCTACCAGTTCAAGCAGGCGAGCAAGCGGTACGACGCGGCGATTGTCAACCGGCAGGTGGTACAGACCCGGCTCGCGCTGATCGCGATCCAACTGCACGCCTGGAGTTGCACGCTCTCGAAGCTGGACCTTGATCTCAAGACGCACGGGGCCAACGGCGGGACCGAGTTTGCCCGCGACAAGGCGGCAGCGCTGCACTTCTTCGACCTCGCCGAGCTCGAGATTCAGAAACTGTTCCGCGACCTCTACTACCACGCCGACGACACGATGTTTGCTGCGGCGGACGCGGCGATCGCGTTCAGCGACACCCAGCCGGCGTCGGACTTTATCATCCCCGAGCGGACCCCGACCGACCTGCGCGGCAAGGGTCGCACCCCGGACCGGTCGGCGGTCAAGCAGTTCCCCGGCGTCGGCCGCGAGGCGACCAAGACCGAGTAAAGGGCTGCCAAGCCCGGACCGGCTATGCTGTAGGGCCTAAGGCCCCTTCGGGGGGCCGGGCGGTACTTGCCGAGAGACCTCGGACGTGAGCATTCGGAGACCACGATGCCCAGAAAGACCGTGTACGAAGCCAAGATCGAGTACATGCAGATCCTCGACGAAGAGGGAAAGCTCGACGACAAACTCGCCAAGGACACACTCACCGACGAGCAGGTGGTGTATCTCTACGAGCAGATGTCGATCGGGCGGCAGTACGACGAGATCGCGTTCAAGCTCCAGCGGTCCGGCCGCATGGGCACCTACCCCCAGAACAAGGGGCAGGAAGCCAACGCGGTCGGTGCCGGGCTCGCGCTCGAGAAGGGCAAGGACTGGCTCATCCCCTGCTACCGCGAGAACGCGGCGCTCTTCATGCACGGCTTGCCCATGCACTACGTCCTGCTGCACTGGATGGGCGACGAGCGCGGCAACCAGATCCCTGAGGACTGCCGCATGACCCCGCTCTCGATCCCGATCGGGACGCACATGCTCCACGCGATGGGGATCGCCTGGGCCAACAAACTCCGCGGCGAAGACTCGGTCGTCGCAACCTTCTTTGGCGACGGCGCGACCAGCGAAGGCGACTTCCACGGCGCGATGAACTTTGCGTCGGTCATGCAGGTGCCGGTTGTCTTTTACTGTCAGAACAACCAGTGGGCGATCAGCGTGCCCCGCGAGAGCCAAATGAACTCGGCGACCGTCGCGCAGAAAGCGATCGCCTACGACATGCCCACGATCCAGATCGACGGCAACGATATCTTCGCGACCTACAAAGCCACCAAAGACGCCGCCAAGCGTGCGCGCGAGGGCGGCGGCCCGAGCTTTATCGAAGCGGTGACCTACCGGCTGGGTGACCACACCACCGCCGACGACGCCCGCCGCTATCGCGACCAGGCCGAGGTCGACGCGTGGAAAGCAAAAGACCCGCTGATCCGAACGCGGATCTATATGGAGAAGAAGGGACTCTGGAGCGACAAGCACCAGACCGAACTCGAAGACCGCGCCAAGCGGATCGTCGACGAGGTTGCCAAGACAGCCTTCGAGATCGAGGCGCCAGCGACCGCCGACTTCTTCGACCACATGTTTGCCACACTCCCGGACGCTCTTGCCCGCCAACGCGACACGATGCGGACTTCGAGCCTCGGGCTTGACCCGGACCAGATCGGGCTCGCAACCCGCACTCAACGCGCCTAGCCACCACGCGCCCCCCGGGGCAGGAGACGCACCATGTTCGTTCAGCTGACAACAACCGACGGCATAAACGTCGCGGTCAACCCGATGGCAATTGCGGTCATCATGGAGCGCGACGCCGAGGTCACCGCGATCGAAACCACCGATGGCAACGAGTACACCATCGCGGAAGGGTTCCGCGACGTCAAGGTCAAACTCGAAAGCGCACTCAACGAACGCTACCGCCGCCAGCAGATCAAACACTGACGGAGTTCCCATGCCGCAACTTACACTCGTCCAAGCAATCAACACCGCCCTCGCCCAGGAGATGGAACGCGACGACCGCGTCCTTATCCTCGGCGAAGACGTCGGCCCCAACGGCGGCGTCTTTCGCGTCACCGAAGGGCTGCAAGACAAGTTCGGGAAAGACCGCGTCGTCGATACCCCGCTCGATGAATCGGGCATCATGGGCAGCGCCATCGGGCTGGCGATCGGCGGGATGCGACCCATCCCCGAGATCCAGTTCGAGGGCTTCCTCGGCCCGGCATACGACCAGCTCGTCAACCACGCCGCCCGGATGCGCACTCGCACACGCAGCGCGATCACCGTGCCGATGACCGTCCGGGTCCCCGTCGGTGGCGGCATCCATGCGCCGGAGCTGCACTCGGACTCACCCGAAGCGATCTACACCCACTCGCCGGGGCTCAAGGTGGTCATGCCCTGCACGCCCTACGACGCCAAGGGGCTGCTGCTCAGCGCGATCCGCGACCCCGACCCGGTCATCTTCTTCGAGCCCAAGCGCGTTTACCGCAGCTACCGCGAAGAGGTGCCCGACGAGGACTACACCATCCCGATCGGCGAAGCCAAAGTCGTCAGCGAGGGCGACGACATCACCGTCGTCACGTGGGGTGCGCCCGTGTTCCAGTGCCTGGGCGCGCTCGACAATCTGCCCGAGGATGTCAGCGTCGAGCTGATCGACCTGCGTTCGATCTACCCGCTCGATATCGACACGATCGTCGAGAGCGTCAAGAAAACCGGCCGGTGTGTGGTCGTCCACGAAGCGCCCAAGACCGCGGGGATGGGCGCCGAGATCAGCGCACTGATTCAGGAGAACTGTTTCCTCCACCTCGAAGCACCGGTGCAAAGGTGTGCCGGGTTTGACACGATCATGCCGTACTACAAGCTCGAACTCGAGTACCTCCCCGAGACGCCCCGCATCCAGAAAGCGATCGAGGAATGTCTCGCGTACTAAGGCACGCCGCAACCGGCACAAGATCGCAAAGATGAAGATGGACAAGGACTGAACCAGACATGGCGAACACAAAGTCAACCAACCCCAACGAGTTCATCCTCCCCGATCTGGGCGAGGGTGTCCACGAAGCCGAGCTTATCAAGTGGCGCGTCAGCGTCGGCGATCAGGTGAATGAGCACGACATCCTTGCCGAGATGGAGACCGACAAAGCGCTCGTCGAGGTGCCCAGCCCGCGCGCTGGCGTCATCAAAGCACTCAACGGCGAAGAGGGCGAGATCCTCAACGTCGGCAACGTCCTCGTCGAGTATCAGGACAACGGCGAGAGTGCGTCCGCCCCACCGGCCCCGCCAGCTGCCGAGCCCGAAGCGCAAGCGAGGAGCCAACCCGCAACCGAGTCGACCCCCGAACCCCCCGCAGCCGAAGAACGCGAAGACGCCGGCACAGTCGTCGGCAAGGTCGGCGGCTCGCTCGCGGGAATCTCCGCCGCTGAAGGCAAAGCGCTCGCAACCCCCGCGGTCCGACGCATCGCCCGCGACCTGGGCATCGACATCAACGGCATCCCGGGCAGCGGCATCGGCGGCCGGGTGACCGAGAAGGACGTTCGCGCGTCCGCCCAGGGTGGCGGTTCAGCGGCCCAAGCCGCGCCCGCGCAACGCGGACAAACCGCCCCACCGCCGCAGCCGACCGCGCCCGCAACATCCGGGACCGCTTCGGGTTTCGTCATGCCCTCAGCGCCCGCGCAGCCCGGCGCGTCGAGCGTCGTCACTCCCAACCAGTCCCCCGCGCTCGCGCCCGGTGCAGACTCGGCCCGCGTCCCTTTCCGGGGCGTCCGCCGCACGATCGCCAACCGGCTCCGCGAGAGCGTCGACACCTCGGTCCACTTCACCGTCATGGATGAAGCTGATGTCTCCGACCTTGACACCCTTCGCAAAAAGCTTGCAGCCGCGAGTGGTGAGAAAGTCAGCTATCTACCTTTCGTCTGCTCGGCCGTCGCCCGCGCGCTCTCCGAACAGTTCGGCGTCCTCAACGCAACAGTGGACGACCCCAACTCCGAAATCATTCAGCATCGTTCGGTGCACCTCGGCATCGCGACCGACACCGAGACCGGGCTGATGGTGCCGGTGATTCGTGATGCAGATCGGATGGGCGTGCTCGAGATCGGCCGCCACATCGGCGCGATCGCCGCGGCTGCCCGCAACCGCTCCATCCCGCGCGAACAACTCATGGGCTCGACCTTCACGATCAGCAACGTCGGCAGCTACGCCGGCCGCTTCGCCACGCCGATCATCAACTACCCCGAGGTCGGCATCCTCGCCGCCGGCCGGGTCCGCGAGGGGATGGTTGTCGGCAAAGGGGGTTGGTTCCGCGTGGGCAAGCTGCTGCCTCTGAGTCTGGCGTGCGACCACCGCGTGGTGGATGGCGCGACGGGGGCGCTGTGCCTTGCACGGATTATCGAGCTGTTGCAGGAGCCCGAGCAGCTTTTGGGGCCGGCGCGGGGGTAGAACGACCGTCAAAAATCTGACACGCCCCTCTGGCGTTACGCGGCACCGTCAGCTTGGGACTCGTCTTGCTGCCGCGGCTGTGCATCGGCGGCCATGGCCTTGAGCCGCTTGACGAACGCCTCTGCCCGTTGCTTTCGTTGATACTCTTCGCGCGTGGTGTCGTTGAGATGCCGTTGGCCTTTGATGTCAGAGTTCTGAAGTGAATCCGCCCAACCGCGCAGTTGCCGCGAGATGCTTTCTGATCTGGATCGCAGATTTGAAATCTGAGATTTGAGATCCTGGTATCTTTGCGAGCCGAGCATCACCTGGAACATCGACCGGCACTCACCCGCCGACCCCCTCGCGATGTAAAGGAACATCAAAAGCTCGTTGGTCGTCCCGCGCTCAAACCCCTCAGCAATGTTGTTTGAAACCGACAAGGCCGCGCGTAGCAACTGCCCCTTGAGGTCGCCGTGGGAACGAAATACCTGATGGCCGACCAGCTTCTCGACGTCTACAAACAGCCGAGCCGCCTCTTTCCACACCGGCAAATCCTCGAAACGCTCGTACTTCATGCCCCGTACGCTACCCGACCTTGCTGCTGGATGCAATCGGCATTCGGATCGCACAGCATCACCTGTCTCCAAGACCACACAACGCTTTTAGGACTATCATCCAAGCCTTGGAACGCCCCGCCCCCATGCCCCTCGCCATCGCCTCCGCCCGTGCCAGCATCGCGGCCGGGCAGTCGCCCTTCGGCTCGGTCATCGTGCGCAGCGGGAGTGGTGAAGTCATCGCGACCGGGCACAACCACGTCTGGGCGTGGACCGATCCGACAGCGCACGCCGAGGTGGTGTGCATCAGGAACGCGGCGCGGATGCTCGGGACGATCGACCTGCGCGGCTGCGAGCTCTACTCGACCTGCGAGCCCTGCCCGATGTGCGCGTCGGCGATCCACTGGGCCAACCTCGACGCGGTCCATTTCGGCGCGAGGATCGCCGACGCCGAGGCAGCCGGGTTCCGCGAACTCTCGCTCCCGATCGAGACGATCTACCGCGAGGGCAAGAGTGACGTACGCATCCATACAGACGTGATGCGCGACGAGTGCGCAGCGTTGTTCGCCGAATGGAAACAGGCGAGCGGGCGGGCGTACTAGCGACACCGGCGGTGTCCCCTCGCTCGCGCGAGGGGCTCTATTCCTTGGCCCATGCACGAAGTGTTCTACGCTTTGCTCGCTCGCGCACCGGGCTCCATCTTTTCCATGCACACCCTGACATAGCCCAGCGAGAAGCCCATGCGGGCGGCGTTGCGTTCGGTCGCGATGCCCGGCCTGCTCTCGATCGTCGAGATGTCGCACCCGCGTTCCAGGCCGTACGCCATCCGGTGTGCGAGCATCGCCTGCTGGATGCCTCGCCGGCGGAACGGCTCGGCGACCGTCGCGCCCCAGAGCGAGGCGGTCCGCATCCCGTCATGTTCGAAGAGCTCCATGCCGCACGCACCGGCGGGCTCGCCATCGACCAACGCGATAAACCCCGCAGCCCGCGGGTGCACGATCGAGCGAATCCCGATCGCGATCTGCTCCTCAGGGATCGGCTCGGGCATGAACCCCTTCATGACAAGGACCGCGTGCTCGCGGCACATCGCGTCATCGTTCCGATCGACCCGGATGATCTTCAGCCCCTCCGCGATCGGGTGCGACATGCTGGCGAAGGGGTCTTCGCCCTTGTGCAGCCGACGGATAAGGACGTTCTCAAACTCCTTGATCACAAAGTGTCGCTTTGCGAGGCTCGCAAGGAACGGCTCGGTCGCAAAGTTGGTAATCTCGATCTTCGGGTTCTCGCCGCGCTCGACAAGAAACACCTCGAAGCGGTCGAGTTCCTCTTCGGGCACGTCCCGGTGAAGCCCGATCATCGTGGCGCAGTTGATCCAGTCGACCCCCTTGCAACAAGTGACGATCCCCTCCCCGATATCGATCGATTCCTCAGCAAGATCGCGGGTCACCTCTCGATGACGAATCTCGTTGAAGCGGGCGAGGCGAAATATCTCGATCGGCTTCTCAGCGGGCATGGAGGGGTCCTCAGCGTCTTCGACAAGGCCGAATAGATCAGCCCCGAACACCGATCATACACTCTGCCCACGGAGGACCCGCCATGCACCGACCGCCCTTGCTGCTGACCTGCCTTGCACTTGTGCTGACGAACTGCTTGACGAGCGCCGTCCATGCGCAGCGTGGCCCCATGCCGCGCGTCGGCACGTTCGCCAACCCGCTTGATGTCCAGGCTGCCGATCCGCACGTGATCTTTGAGGACGGCGTCTATTATATGTACGCAACTTCCCGCGCGGGCGTCGGCTTTGTGGTGTGGACATCACGCGACATGGTCCGCTGGCAGCGGCGCCGGCTCGCGTATCGCAAGACCGATCAGAGCTGGGGGCAGAGAGATTTCTGGGCGCCGTGCGTCATCAAGGACGGCTCGCGCTACCTGATGTATTACAACGCCCAGCCCGAATGGGCGGGCGAAGGCGCGTCGGCCCACCGCATCTGCGTTGCCGAGGCGTCGAGCCCGCTCGGCCCGTTCACGGATATCGCCGCCCCCATGTTCGACACCGGTCGTATGGCGATCGACGCGCACGTGCTGATCGACAACGACGGGCGCGGCTACCTCTATTACGTCATCGGCAGCGTGATGGGTGTCGCGCTCGACGACACGCTCACCAAGATCGTCGGCGACCCCGTCCTCAGCCTTTCCCCGACGCAGCCTTGGGAAGAGAACTGGACCGAGGGGCCGTACGTCCTGCGCCACGACGACAAGTACGTCATGTTCTACTCGTCTCCCGGGTACAACCTGCCGCAGTACGCGGTCGCCTACGGCATCGCCGACTCGCCGCTCGGGCCGTTCGTCAAGCCGTACGGTGCTCCGGTCCTTACTCAGTCCCAGCTCGTTTCCGGCCCGGGGCACAACGGCATCACAGTCTCTCCCGACGGGACCGAGATGTTCATCGTCTACCACACCCACCAGCAACCCAGCGCCGGAGACCCCAGACAGATCGCGGTTGACCGCATGCGCTTTGTCGATGATCCGGTGTTCGGTTTTCGGATCGAGATCGACGGGCCGACCACACTCGCCCAGAAGCTCCCCTCGGGCGCTCCGGCGCCGAGCCCCGCAATCACCGACGAGTTTGAACGCCCGCGCCTGGATCGTTCCCGGTGGACCATCGTCAGCGAAGACGGCAGCACATGGAAACTCCGCAACGGCAAGCTGGTCATCACCACCCAGCCGGGCAACGTGTGGGGAGAAAAGTACGACCTGCGAAATCTCTTCCTGCAACCCACCCGGCCGGGTGATTTCGAGATCATCACCAAGACCGACTTCAAGGTCCGGCAAGGGTACGACCAGGTTTCTCTCATGATCTGGCAGGACCACAACAACTACATCCGCCTGAGCAATGTCTACGCCGGGGGGCGTCGCTGGCAAGCGGTCCGTGAACTCGGCGGCAAGCCGGTGCTCAACGAAATCCCCAACACCATCGGCGACGACGTGTGGATGAAGATCACGCGGCGGGGTCGCACCTATTCCTGCGAAGTCAGTGTCGATGGCGAGACCTGGTGGCTCATCGGTCCCCCGCTCGCAGCCGACTTCACCGAAGTGCAGGTCGGGCTCTGGGCGGGTTCGCCCGGCAACGGACGCCGCGCCGACGCCGAGTTCGAGTTCTTCCGTGTCGGTGTACCCGCGCCGCTCGCAACGCCGACACTCGGCACGCCGTCGGTGCCGAATGTGCCACCTCGATAGTCAGTGCGAGAGTCGCTGCCGCGCCGCGCGCTCACCGGGTACCATCCAATCATGCATGATGTTCGCTACCGCTGGAAACTGCTCAACGCCGGCCGCCTCTTGCTCGACGGCGGCTCGATGTTCGGCGTCGTGCCCCGCGTCGTCTGGTCGCGGATGGTCACACCCGACGACCAGAACCGTATCAGGGTCAACCACAACTGCCTGCTGCTCGAGAGCGAACACCCCGATCCAAAGCTCGGCCGGACCAGACGTATCCTGATCGAGACCGGCACAGGTGACAAGCTCAACGCCAAGATGCGCACGATCTTTGGCCTTGAGGACCGCACGATCGAGACCGCGGTCAACGAAGCCGGGCTCGACACCGCCGAGATCGACGCGGTGGTCGTCACCCACCTGCACTTTGACCACGCCGGCGGGCTGACCCGGCGCTGCCGCACGGGCGAGACGCCCGACTGGACCGCGAGCCCCGGCGAAGCGTCGGGCGACGCGACCGACCTCAAACTCACCTTCCCCAACGCAGCGGTGTGGGTGCAATCGCGCGAATGGCGCGACGCGATCGCCAACGATTCGGTGATGACGCGGACCTACTACCGCGACCACCTGCTCCCGATCGAGCCAAAGCTGCGTTTGGTCGAGTCAGTGCCGCCCTTTGCGCCCGGGCACATCCCCCACCGCGACGAGTTTCCTCGGATCGCCGCGGAGCTCCGCCGCACCGAGACCGAGCCGGGCGTTTGGGTCATGCTGACGCCCGGGCACACCTGGGGGCAGCAGGCGATTGGGTTCACCGATGTCGAAGGTCGCACGATCGTGTTCACGCCCGACGTGCTGCCGACGGTCTGGCACGTCGGGTCGGCCTACAGCCTTGCCTACGACGTCGAGCCTTACACCAGCATGGTGACTCGGCGGTGGTATCTTGATGCCGCCGTACGCCTGGGTTGGACGCTGATGCTCGACCATGAACCGAACACCCCGGTCGTCATAGCCGTACCGAACACCAAGGGGTGGTACGACCTCGTGCCCGAGGCGATCACCGGGGCGTAGACGGGTTGGAGTCCCGCCAAGCGTACTGACACCTCCCCCGCTGCTCTCCCAGCCCCGCGACCACCGGCGTACCATGCTCATAGAGATAGCCCAGTGACAACCCCGCACGCCACCATCCCGGAATCGACCAACGGCACCGCCGACCAACCCGCCACGGGTTCTACCGCGCCCGAAGCACCCACCGAGGCTCCGGCGACCGCCGCGCCCGAAGCGCCTCCCGTCGTCCAGATCACTCCCAAGCCCCAACCCAAGCGTCGCAAAGGACGCAAGCCCAAGCGCTCGTTGTTTGTCAAAGCCGAGGCGTTCGTCAGCAGGCTCAGCACACGCAACACCTTCTGGCACCGCGTCTGCTCGCTGATCTGGCTGCCGTATGCCTTCCACTCCGGCATCAAAATGAAACGGCTCGACGGGCAGACCTTCCAGGCGGTCCTGCCTTTCCGCCGCTTCAACCGCAACTGGTACAACGCGATGGCCGGTGCCGCCCTCTTGGGCAACTCCGAGATCGCCGGCGGCAGCTACGTCTTCGGGTTCTGCGGCAGCGACTACACGGTCGTCTGCAAACACCTCGAGTACAAGTTCCTCCGTCCGTGCCTGGGGCCGGCGGTCTACCGCATCAAACCCCGCGACGACATCGAAGAACAGGTCAGGAGCGGCGCCGAGTTCAACGCGGTCCTCGAGATGAATATCTTCCAGGCGATCACCAAGCTGGGCGCAAAAGAACGCCGCGTCGGACGCTGCACCGCGACGTTCCACATCACGCCCAAGACGCAGCAGCGGAGCAAGGGTCGGCTCAAGTAGCACCCTAGACATCAACGAGCCCCGAGCGCAAGCTCGGGATTCTTGGCATAGACACTCACCCACATCTTGTGATCATCCGCACCATCCGAGCGTGCGCTCGACGCTTGCACGCTACCGCCGCCGGCGCAGCCCCACCAGCATCAGCGGCGAGAGCACCGCCAGCGTGCCCGGTGCGGGAATCACCCCGTCCAGATAGCCCGTGAGCTCTCGCAACGAGATCTCCGTCGCCGCGATTGCTGCTTCGAGCGGGGTGTTGACGCCGACGTGGATATGCCCAGCGGCAAAGTTCCGCCACTGGGCGTCGGGCGAGTTGTTGAGTGAGTTGTACCACACGCCATGGAGCCCGATGAACTCCGACAGGTAGTTGCCCCCGGTGCCTCGGTCGTCGATGAAGACATTGTCGATGAGGCCGGACTCGATCACCGCGTCGCGGATCGCTTCGGTCGGCAGACTGCTGTAGAGGTTGGTCTCGATATCAAGCGACTGGTAGATCGGCATGTCGAGCGTCGGTCGGAAGGGTGCGGAGAAATCGGCGGCCCAGTCCTCCGGCGCACGCAGCCGGTGGCGGGTCTCGATCTCCCAGTTCGACCCACGATTGCCGCGGCTGAACGTGATAATCGCCGCGGGCTTGATCTCTTCGGTGATCCGCGCCCAGTCGGCCGAGGTGTCCTGGTAGTCCACCTCGAAGTCGCCCGAGCCCTGCCCCCAGTTGTTGTTGCCGTTGTCGATAAAGGTCGGGAAGTACGAGTAAACGTTGTACCCGCGTCCCTCCCAGTTGCCGCCGACCCAGCCGTTGGGGTTGAGCTCGGGGTCGGTGCTGAACTGCTGAACCATGTTCGAGGTCGGCGGCCAGTAGCCGGTGATCATAATGTTGCGGGTGAAATCTGCGCTCGCGACGGACGCCGCGGCAACGAAGCCAACCGCTGCCAAGATACGGATTCGAGAATCAGGCATGGGTCGTATCTCCTCAATGTTCGGACAGGTACCGAGCAAACCAGCGCACGCAGCAGCCGCCGCCAGCCATCGGCCAGTAAAGTATGCCACACATCGAGCCGCCCCGCCACCGGATTCGCGAGAGAATGCCGTATCTCCTAGACTTGCACCCCAGTGAGCACCGCCCCCCACCAGAACCCCGCCACCCTCCGCACAGCACTCGGCTGGGCGCTCTATCTCGGGTGCTCATGGACCTGGTGCATCGGGATGTTCCTGCCAGTCCTCCTGATCGGTGACTACGGCCTGTGGGGGTTCGTCATCTTTGCGGTGCCCAACGTCGTCGGAGCCGCCGCGATGGGCTGGGTGCTCACCACCTCGGGTGCCGCCGAACGCATATTGAAAGAGCACGCATTTGCCTGCGGCCTGTTCGCCGCCGTCACGATCGCGTTCCACCTCTACTTCCTGCAATGGATCGGCACCCGCCTCACCGGCCTGTGGTGGATCGGCGCTCTGGTCGCCATGCCGATCGTCGGTGCGTTCGCGCTCCGCCTCTCCCAACGCACCGCGCGCACGGTCGCGGCCCTCGTCTGGCTCGTCTCCATCGCGACACTCGCGTCGGTCCTGCGCGATCGCACCGCTGCCGGTGACTGGTCGCTCGGCAACACCACGCCCCCGATCGACCTGCTCTGGCTCGCCCCGGTCTGCGCATTCGGCTTTGCGCTCTGCCCCTACCTCGACCCCACCTTCCTCCGCGCACGCCGTTCCTGCTCGCCCGCGCATGCCAAGGTCGCGTTCGGCGTGGGATTCGGGCTCGTCTTTGCCGCGATGATCGTCCTCACACTTCTCTACGCCGCGCTCTTCCCGGTGGACAGTTTCGCCGTGGGCTTTGCGAGTGCCGCGACCCTCGGACTGCTCGCCGCCCACTTCGGCACCCAAGCCATTTACACCTGCGCTCTGCACTGGAAAGAAGGCTTGCCGCTCGGCGGCCGCCTCCTCTTTATCGTGCCCCTCATCGGCCTGCTCCTCGGGCTCCCCGTCTTTCACGGCTGGTCGATCGCGGGCGCGTCCTCCTACGAGGTCATCTACTACAGCTTCATGGGGTTCTACGGTCTGGTCTTCCCGGCGTACGTCTGGCTGTGCCTCATCCCCACCGCCGACGGGCACGCCGGCATCCGCGGCCCGCGAGGCAAGCACAAGCTCCGCGTCTGGTGCGCCACCGTCGGCGTTGCCGCCCCCCTCTTTGGGATGGGTCTGATCGCGATGGAAGAGCTCTTCCTCGTCCCCGGCCTCGGGATCGTACTGCTGGCGAGGCTGGCGGTCAGGCCCCGGGCAGCGCGTCGAGCCGCCTGAGCCCGTCGCGCGCGGTCTCGCGCACAAGCTCGGGCTCGCCAGCGTCCCAAGCAATGTCGACCAGCCGAGTGCGAAACCGATCGCGCAGTTTCATATCCTGCGCCACACGGCCCGGATCGCAACTCTCTATCTGCCCCACGCCGATGAGGATCGCGTTGCGCTTTATCTGCGACAGTGTGACACGTTTCATCGAGCTGCTGGCAAAGCGAGCGCGACGGGATTCCTCGTCCCACCCGAGCACCTCCAGCAGATCAAACCCGTCGCGTCTGGCTGCAAGCTCGGGATGAAACATCCCCGTGCCGCTCATTGATTGACCGTTTCTGCGCGCCGAGTTGTGCGGGCACACCTCCTGGCACACATCGCATCCGACCAGCCAGTCGCCCATCCCCGCCGCAAGTGACGGCTCGATCTCGCGTTCGTGCTCGATCGTCAGGTAGCTGATGCACCGCGAACCGTCCACGCTGTAGGGCGTAATCGCGCTCGTCGGGCAGGCATCGATACACCGCGTGCAACTGCCGCAGTGGTCGGGTTCGCGCCTCTGGCCCGCGGGCGCGTCGAGTTCCAGCGTGGTGAGAAACCCGCCGAGCACCATCCAGCTGCCCTGCGTCGGGTGGATGAGCAGCGTGTGCTTGCCGATCCACCCCAGCCCGCACCGCAGCGCCATCTCGCGCTCGAGTACAGGTGCCGAATCGCAGAACGCCCGTGTCGCTGTGCCCGGAAACGTCTCTCGCACCCGATCGCAGACCCGATGCAGCCGCCGCTTGAGGACGGTGTGGTAGTCCCGTCCGCGGGCGTACCGCGCGATGCGACCATTCCCCAGTTGGGGCTCTTCCGCCGCAACGCCGCGCCCCGCGTAATACTCGGCCACCATCACAACCGACCTCGCGCCGGGCAAGAGGCGTGTCGGGTCGAGACGTTCTTCGACAGTGTCAGCGAGCCACGCCATCTCGCCGTGCTTGCCGGCATCGAGCCATTCGCGGAGCGCCCCCGCGTGCTCGACCGGCTCGATCGGCGCAGCCCCCGCCAGCGCAAAGCCCTCGTGCTCGCACATCGCAAGCACCCGGCTAGAAACTCCGCCTCGGTCGTTTGTGCTCATATCCAGCTGCGCCCCGGAGGGGTGAGCCTCACGCGCCCGCCGCTGCGGGAGCCGCCGCGTCGGTCGACGCCCCGCTGTTGCAGCACCCGCCGCTTCCACAGCCTGCTTCGAGAACCCACGTTTCGACGGTCTCGAGCGCCCGCCGCAGCACACCCTCGGGCTCTGCCAGCTCCGGCCTCCAGTGCCGAATCCACTCGACCACAAGCCATCCTGGATAGTCCAGCCGCGCGAGGTGCTTGACTCCCCGTTCGAGCGGCATCTCGCCGTGCCCGATCTCGACCGGCTGGGTGCCTTGCATGTCCTTGAGCTTGACGGTCACCAGACGCTCGCCGAGCAGATCGAGCGCCTCTTCGATATGGTCGCCGTTGCGCGCGCCGACGGTGATGTTGTACGCTGCGCCCAGCCACGGGCTGTTGCACTCGTCCAGCACTTCTGCGACCTGCGCCGCGTGGCTGAACGCGCCGCCGTTCTCGAGCACGAGCGTCACCCGGTGCTTGCTCGCGACGGTCAGCAGCTCCTGCAGCCGCTCGACGACGCGCGCCACCGTCCGGCTGCGCTTCTCGCCCTTGGGTGAGTCAAAGCCGAACACGCGCAGGTGCGGACACTCCATGTCGTTGGCCAGCGCGATGAACCGCTTGGCGTCTTCGAGGTTGCGGTCGTGTCCGGGCATCGCCCGCCCCATGACGGGCGGCCACACCGGCGCATCAAACCGCAACGAAGTGCCCAAGCACATCACATGCGTGCCCGACTCGATCGCAAGACGACGCACTTTCGTTGAATCGGTCAACGCCGGGTCGCACGCAAAGTCCGTGCAGCCCCATCCAAACGTACGGAGCTCCACGCCCTGATATTCCGCGTCGTCAGCGAAACTCATCACGCGCTCGAGCGTCCAATCAGGACAGGCGACGGTGCTGAAAGCAATCTTCATGGCAAGGATCTCACAACCAAACTCATCGACTATTCAAGGGAACCGATCGCATCGTAGCGGCGCACAGTCTGGCCCGCCCGCAGGGTTCTCGGCCCCACGCCCCGTGCCCCCACACCCCGCACGACCCCCCCAAACCGTGCAAAACGCGGCACACCCGGCCGAGCCCGAGCAAACCCAACCAGACACACTCGCTCAGCGATGCGTTCGCTGGGCGCACCCCGGTGCCGAATCCGATTATC
Organism: uncultured Phycisphaeraceae bacterium; assembly: GCA_964394895.1. Lineage (GTDB taxonomy): Bacteria > Planctomycetota > Phycisphaerae > Phycisphaerales > UBA1924 > PNC22. The sequence goes on from CAYMZJ010000023.1 coordinate 36,021, forward strand.
CACCAGTGCGGGGCGGGCATCAGCATGTCCGAAGCCTGAAGGGATTGTATATGGCCATTCGTCAGTCACTCAAGACGGCGGGGCAGGGGACCGTGGTTGTTGTTGTCGTGCTTGCTGCGAGCGGGTGCGCCACCGGCTCGGCGCGGACCGACTATCTCGTCGCACGCAGCGCTGCCCACGAGGCAACCCAGGGCGACGGCTCGCTCGTCGAGTTTACGCCCGACGCGACCAACCCGACGTGGTCGGCCTCGCTCACCTACGTCCCGATTCTCGACGCCGGTGATCTTGCCGACAGCAGGTAACTCGAGCGTTCACGGGCATCACGCCTCGGGACCCTCGGCGACCGGCGCAACACCCGGCAGCGTGATCTGAAAGTCCGTCCCCCGCCCGGGTTCGGTGTGCAGTTCGATCCGTCCGCCGTGGGCTTCGATGATCCGCCGCGCGGTGGGCAGCCCGAGCCCGGTGCCGCCGGACTTGGTCGTAAAGTACGGCTCGAAGATCCGCTGCGCCGCGTCGGCCTCAATACCAGGACCGGTGTCGATGACGTGCAGCACCGCTGTCGGCCGACGTTGCTCGTCCTCGCTGCGGTTTGTCCGCAGGATCATCTCGCGGGGCTTGCCCTCGGGCTGCCCGGCCATCGCCTGCACCGCGTTGAGCACGAGGTTCAGCACCGCCTGCTTGATGAGCTGCGGCTCGCACCAGGCGATCAACTCACCCGGCGACAGGTCACTCCGCACGCGCACCCCCTGCTGCTCGGCCTGAGGCAGGAAGAAATCGATCAGCTCATCGAGAGCCACGTTGATATCCGACGCGCGGGGCTCAAACCGCAACTCGTCGGCGTACTCAAGAAAGTCTGTCAGGATGCCCCGCAGCCGCTCGGCTTCACGCCCGAGTGAGCCCAACCGACGCAACAAAGGCGCACGCGACTCATCATCAATCGGCAGGTCTTCCACACCCTCAGCAAGCAGCTGCACATTCAGCCCGATCGTCGAGAGCGGGTTCTTGATCTCGTGTGCGAGCCCCCGTGTCATCGAGCCAAGCTCAGCAAGCCGCTCGGCGCGACGGGCCCGGGCGTCGGCTGCGCGAATTCGACGGACGTACCGCCGCACGAGGTGCGTCACCACCGCAGCGGTCAGGAGCGTTCCGATCGCAAACCCGACCAGCACTCCACCAACCCAGGGCGACACCGCCCCCGTCGGCTGCGCACCAACGCTCAGCAGCCAGCTCACCTCACCCGGGAAACCTGCACAAAGCCACGACATGGACAAGTCTACGGACCCCACGCCGAAACGCGCGATGCTCCCGGCTCGCACCTCACCGCCGGGGCGTCCGCGTGTACTGCCGCTTGGGAACAACGACCGTCGGCTCGGTCAGTTGCACCCGCGTGGCTTTCCACCCCTTGTCGGTTTCCTCGGCGTCGTAGTTCACGTGGGCGTCGTCGTTGAGCACCCGGAACCCGTCGCCCACGATGCACGAGAAGTGCACGAAGATGTCCTGCCCGTCCGGCCCGACAAGAAAACCAAACCCCTTGCGCGGGTCGAACCATTTGACCTGACCATCAACACCATCAAGCCGGCCCGGCGTTTCCTGGCTGCTCATGGATCACCCCCAAACTCTTGCCCCACGCCAGCACAGGACGGAGGCCGGCACAAACCCGGCAACCCGCGACCGCGTGGAAAGCGCGCCCGAACACCCAGAACGGGCGGCAAAATCCGCGACCCGACCGGGATGCGACACGAGAGAGCGAATCCGGCCGGACACCGCAGATTACCAGAATGCGCGCCCACGTCAACAAAGGTCCGAAAAGCAAAGCCGGGTGCCCATGTGGACACCCGGCTGTTCGGAGTTTGTATTGTCGAATTCTCAACCCATCAGGCCGAGTGATGCGAGGTCACGCCTCGACGGTCTCGGCCTTTTTGTCCATCTCGACAGCCTTGCGGCTGAGTTTGATGCGGCCTTGCTCGTCCACCATGATGACCTTGACCTTGACGATATCGCCGATCTTGACCACCTCATCGACGCTTTTGACAAAGCCGTCGGCGAGTTCGGAGATGTGGCACATGCCGTCGGTGCCCGGGGCGAGCTCGATGAACGCGCCGAAGTCTTTGACAGAGACGACTTTACCGTCGTAGATGGTCCCGACCTTGATCTCTTCGCAGAGCGCCTGGACCTCGGCGAGCGCTGCCTCGACCGCCGGGCCGTTGGAGCTGGAGATCATGACAGTGCCGTCGTCCTCGACGTCGATGTTGACCTCGTGCTTGTCCTGGAGGGCACGGATGACCTTCCCGCCCGGGCCGATGAGCTTGCCGATCTTCTCGACCGAAATCTTCAGAGTGACCATCATCGGAGCAAACGGCGAAATCTTCGCACGCGGCTCGGCGATGCACTTCTCCATGGTCTCGATGATCTCGAGCCGACCCTCGAGAGCCTGGGCAAGGATGACCTTGATCTGGTCGAGGTCGAGCCCACGGGCCTTGAGATCGAGTTGGATGCCGGTGATTCCTTCGCGGGTGCCGGAGACCTTGAAGTCCATGTCGCCGAAGAAGTCCTCTTCGCCGAGGATGTCGGTCACGAAGACCTCGCTGCCGCCGTTCTCATCGGTGAAGCGTCCGACGGAGATGCCGGCACAGGTCCCGGTGATGGGCACGCCGGCGTCCATGAGCGCGAGGCACCCGCCGCAGACCGACGCCATCGACGACGAGCCGTTGCTCTCGGTGATGTCGCTGACCAGGCGGACGGTGTAGGGGAAGTCTTCGGGGTTGGGCAGGATCGCCATGAGCGATCGCTCGGCGAGCGCACCGTGGCCGACCTCGCGGCGGCCGGGGCCCATGATCCGCTTTGCTTCACCCGTGCAGAACGGCGGGAAGTTGTAGTGGAGCGTGAACTTCTTGGAGTACTCGGGAAGCAAGCCGTCAACGATCTGCTCGTCGCGTGCGGTGCCCAGCGTGCAGGTCACCAGGCTCTGGGTCTCGCCGCGCTGGAAGAACGCCGAGCCGTGGGTGCGGTGGAAGACACCGACCTCGGCCTCGATCGCCCGGATCTCCTTGGGCGCGCGCCCGTCGGCGCGGCGGTGCTTCTCGGCGATCAGCTTGCGGGTGGTCTTTTTCTCCAGCGTGCGGAACGCATCTTTGGCTTCGCCGCGGAGCTTGGCGCTCTTGGCGTACTCGCCGTAGGTGCCCGACTCGTTGATCTGGAAGTGCTCGTCGAGCAGCTTGGTGCGCAGCTCGCTGACGCGGTTGTGGCGTTCCTGCTTGCCGCCGATCTGCCGTGCTTCGAGCATGTCCTCGCCACAGACCTCGCGGACCTTGGCCATCACCTCGTCGCTCGGCAACGCGAGAGAGTTGATGACCTTCTCCTGCCCGACCTTGCCGACCAGCTCCTCGATCAGGATGAGGGTCTCCTTGACGTACTCGTACCCGAACTCGATCGCGGCATAAATATCATCATCAGGCACCTCGGCAGCACCGACCTCGATCATGTTGATCCCGTCGGCGTGCCCGGCGAGGACCAGGTCCAGGTCGGAGAAGTCCATCTGCGACACCGTCGGGTTGATGACAAAGACCGGCCCGTCGTCGGTGTGGATGCGGCCCACACGCACGGTCGCGGTCGGGCCATCAAACGGCGCGTTGCTGATCGCAAGCGCCGCCGAGGCAGCCGTCGCCGCGAGGACATCGGTGTCGTTCTCGGCGTCGTGGCTCATCACCCAGCACTGGATCTGCACCTCGTCGATAAACCCGTCGGGAAAGAGCGGGCGGATCGGGCGGTCGATCATCCGCATCGTGAGAACTTCCTTCTCGTTGGGCGGCCCTTCACGCTTGCGGAACCCGCCGGGGAACTTGCCGCCCGCGGAGAGCTTCTCGCGGTAATCGACCTGCATGGGGAAGAAGTCGAGCCCTTCGCGGGGCTTGTCGCGGACGACGGTCGCGAGCACGGTGCTGTCGCCGTAGGTCGCAATCACCGCGGCGGTTGCCTGCCGAGCGACCTTGCCGGTCTGCAGGGTCAGCGTGCGGCCGCCGATTTCGCGCTCGATGGAGACGTTGCCGAGAGGTTTGGCTGTCATGATGTGTTCTGCCTTCTGACTGCGCCACAGCCGATCCTCAGCCACACGCCGAGCGACCAGTCGCGGCTGACCCACGACCCCGCAAAGCCCGAGAGGCAGAAGGCATGACGCAGTCCCGAAAGGCTGCCCCGTGCCGACTGCCGCGTCGTGCACCCCGCGAGAGCCGTGGATCCCGTTGTGGATCCAAAACGAACACCGCCGACGTTTCCGTCGGCGGTGCGTGAAGCTTTACTTGCGCAAACCGAGCTTTGCGATCGTCGCCAGATACGCCGGGCGGTCTTTCCGAGCCAGGTAGCGAAGCAACCGGTTGCGACGGCTGACCATCGCAAGCAGCCCGCGCCGCGAGTGGAAGTCCTTGCGGTGCTCGCGCAGGTGCCCGGACAGCTCGGCGATCCGCCGTGTGAGCAGCGCGATCTGGACCTGCGGCGAACCGACGTCGCCGTCGTGGGTCGCAAACTCGGAGATGATTTCAGAACGAACTTCAGGAGCCGTCGGCATCAGCAATCCTCTGCCTGGTCGAGGGGGAAACTCTCGATGGGATAGACAAGAATGACAAGAACGAAACGCCCGGCAGCCCCGTGAGAGCGGCTTGGAGCCACTCCGCTGTTCGGAACCGAGTCGGACAACCAATACTAGCCGCCCCCAAACCCCGATCAATCGCCCGCGGTCACCGGACCAACCCCGAACCAGCCACATTCCTCCACGCCCCCCACGCTCCCGGCGGATATCGTTCAGCCTATGAGCGCCACCACCAACGGACTTTCGGTATCAGCACGGGTCGGGTCGATCAAGCCTTCGGTCACCGTCGCTTTCGGCGGCAAGGCCAAGGCGATGAAAGAAGCCGGGATCGACGTCCTGAGCTTTTCGCTCGGCGAGCCCGACTTTGACACCCCCCAGCCGATCAAACAGGCCGCGATCGACGCCCTGCTCGCCGGGCAGACCAAGTACATGCCGACCCTCGGCGACACCCGCACCCGGGCCGCGATCGCTGAGAAGCTCACCCGCGACAACCACATCCCCGGCCTGACCGCCGACCACATCGCCATCTCGGCCGGGGGCAAGCACTCGCTGTTTGTCTGCTGCCACTGCCTGCTCGATCCGCCCAAGCCCGGCGAGCCCGCGCAGGAAGTCCTGCTCCCCGTGCCTTCGTGGGTGAGCTACGCCCCGATCGCCCAGCTCGCCGGCGGCAGGGTCGTCGAGTTGCCGACCGGGCCGGAGGTTGACTTCAAGATTTCACCCGAACAGCTCCGCGACGCGATCACGCCCCGCTCGCGGCTGCTGATTCTCAACAGCCCCAGCAACCCCTGCGGCACGATGTACTCACCCGACGAGCTGCGCGCCCTCGCGGCGGTCGTCGCCGAGGCGGCCGCGACTGTCGCGCCGGACCTCATCGTCATCTCCGACGAGATTTACGAGCGCATTGTCTACGGCGGGATCGAGCACTTCTCGATCGGGTCGGTGCCCGAGCTCGCCGGCCGGGTCGTCACGCTCAACGGCATGAGCAAGGCCTACTCCATGACCGGGTGGCGGATCGGGTACGCGGCGATGCCGGGCGATTTCGGCCGCACGCTCATCAAAGCGTTCGGCACGCTGCAAGGGCAGATGACCACCTGCATCACCTCGTTCCTCTACCCCGCGATCCGCACGGCGCTTGCCGAGTGTGACGAGGATGTCGAGCGGATGCGCCGGGCGTTTGCCTCCAGGGCCGAGGTGATTTTCCAACGTCTCAACGCCATCGACGGCGTCCACTGCCCAAAGCCCACCGGCGCGTTCTACGTCTTCCCCGATATCTCGAAGTTCTTCGGCACGACCTCGGGCGGCGGCCGGGCGATCAACTCGGCGCTCGACTTTGCCGAGGCGCTGCTCGAAGAGGCCCACGTCGCGCTGGTCCCCGGCGAAGACTTCGGCGGCTGCGGCGAGCGCTGCGTGCGGATTTCGTTTGCGTGCAGCGAGGAGCAGATCAACGCCGGGATGGACCGGCTGGAAACGTTCCTCGGGAAGCTGCGGTAACGCGATCCGGTCGGTGTCGGGCCGGTGGGTTGTGTGCCGCGGTTGGTTGTCCCCTCGCTTGCGCGAGGGGCTCTATGAGAGCGGCACGCACACGGAACGTAGAGCCCCTCGCGCGAGCGAGGGGACAGGCGACACCACCAAGAAAAGCCAGAGACCCGGCGCTGACGCTTAGGGCTCCTGGGTTGTGGGATCTGCTTCGTCTGGCTGGGAATCCGCTTCTTCCCCCAACTCCAGCACGATCTCCCCTGATTCCTTCTCCTGCCTCACGCGGACCCGCCGGTTGCGGACCAGTTCCAGCAGCGCCAGGAACAGCCCGAGCATCTCGTGCCTCGGGCGTCCCTCGAAGACCCGCCGCAGCGTGAGGGTTCCTCCGTCTTGGCCCGGGTCTGCCGCGCCGCGCCGCAGCGTGTCGAGCAGGTCCTCGGCGTAGAGCTCGATGGGCGTCTCGTCGGAGATGACTTCGTGCTCGCCGAGCCGATCGAAGTTGATGGTTTCGCAGATATTCGAGAACGCCTCGACCAGATCGCCGACCGAGAGGTCTTCGATGTCCAGCTCGCGGTCTTCGGCCATGATGGCGCGGGTCAGTTCGGTGTCGTAGCCGGTGCGGCCGGAGGGATGCCGTTTGCCCCACTCCTCGAACCGTCGTTCGAGCGAGTCGGCCGCGTCGCGGAACTGCTTGTATTCGAGCAGTTGGGCGACAAGCTCGGCCAGCGGGTCGGGCTCGCCCGAGTCACTCGCGGCGTCCTGGTGCTCTTCCCGCTCGCCGGCGGCCTCGGCGCCGAGGATGCGCGACTTGATCTCGGTGAGCGTCGCGGCCATGACGAGAAACTCTCCGGCGCGGTCGATATCGACCCGTTCGATGCCGTCGAGAAACCGCATGTACTGGTCGGCGATCGTCGCGATGGGGATGTCGGTGATATCGACCTCGGCCTTGCGGATGAGAAAGTAGAGCAGGTCGATCGGCCCCTCGAAGGCGTCCAGCCGAACGGTGTACTCGGTCGCGGTCATCGGGTGCTCCGGGGGGAAAGTGGAGTATACGGGCAGGGGGAGTGGTGCCGCGTCCTCCCGCACCGCCGGGGTTCTGCCGCTGCGTTCTCTCCTATACTTGCGATAGCAGAGGAGTTTCCTTTGAGCACAGGCAACGCGGCTTCGGGGCCGACCATTCCGGGCAAATGGGTGCTGGGCGGGACCGTGGTCGCGGTCGCGGGGGGGGTGGTTGCCCACATGCTCGGGCTGGGGTCGGGCGGCGCGGGGCCGACGGCGGTAGTTGCCGGCACCGCTGGCGCGGCGGGCGTCGCCGCCGGGGGCTTTGGGCTTGATATTGCCAAGGAGTTCGCTACGTCCACGCTGGAAAGGCTCGGCAGTGCCCACCTCGACGGGCGTGACGCCGCGGGTTCTTCGCTTGATATCCAGATCAACCATGATCTTCACAAGCTCGCGGCCGATTCGCTGCGGCTTGCGTTGCTTTATGCGGTGCGTGACAACCGCGACCCGGCGTCCACGCTGCTGCACCCGACGCTGAACGCCCTCGCCGAGCGGGTTCCCGGGGTGTGGTTCGAGAAGGTGCTCAAGGGCGAGGCGGTCCACGGCCCGACCTTCAACGAGGGCAGATATTTCGAGCTGTTCCGGGCCGGACACGCGACCAGGGGGGAGACGCCCCCGGTGGGCACGGCTGCGGAGTGGTCAGAGTTCCTGATCGAGCACGGCACCCGCGCGGTCAAGGGCGGGCTTTCAGACGCCGACGCGCTAAAGATCGGGGAGTATGTCCGGCTCACCTACGCGGCGGCGGCACGAGACACAGCCCGTCGGGACTTTTCAGAGAGCGGGCGGGGGTACCCGGCACTGGTGCTGCGGCTGCTGGGTGAGTTGTGCGCGGGGCAGGAGCGGATCGTCGCCGACCTGCTCAAAGCGGGCGAGAAAGAGCACGAAGAGACGCGGCGTCTGATCCGGGCTTCGGTGCGGGCGAACGTCCACGCCGACGCGGTGCTGTTGCGGGTGGGGGGTTCGGTCGCTGAGGGGTTGTTGCCGTTGCAGGAGTCGATCGCGGTGTTCGAGACCGGGGTACTCGGCCGGTTGAGCGAGCTGCTCGGGGCGGTGCATGAGGAGGGTTCGCTCACGCGGGACCAGCTTTCGGCCATGCAGGCAACGATCATCGGCGAGATCCGGGCCGCCGCCGAGCAGAAGATCGAGCGTGCCGAGCGGCCCGGCGAGAAGGGCGCAGAGGACACGCCGCTGCAACTGGCCGAGGCAGCCGCGGTGGTGCGGAAGTACTCGACCGACACGCAGGAGCGAGCCTCAGCGGCGATCATCGCCCGCGATTTCGAGGCCGCCGACGGGCTGCTGGCCGAGCTCCGGGCCTCGGACGCTCTGGACCACGCCGCCGAGATCAAGCTGCTCGAGGGTCGGCGGTGGTACGAGGCGGGGCAGATCGACAAGGCGATCAACCCCTTCCGCACCGCCGCAGCTCTGCGGCCGGAGAGCCACGACGCGCTCGGTTGGCTGGCCAGCGCGTTAGTACACGCCCGGGCGAACACCGACCACGGGGCGTCACTGCGGGAAGTCGAAGAGCTGCGGACCCGCGCCCTCAAGCTCGCCCGCGCCAAGCACCCCGGCGACCACCCGGACGTGGCAAGGAGCCTGAACAACCTCGCGTATGTGTGGAAGACTCTCGGCCGCGCGGCGGAGGCCGAGCCGGTGTATGTCGAGGCGCTCCAGATGCGGCGGCGGCTCTTCAAGGGCGACCACCCGGCCGTGGCGATGAGCCTGAACAACCTCGCGTATGTGTGGGAGGCCCTCGGCCGCGCGGGGGAGGCCGAGCCGATGTATGTCGAGGCGTTGGAGATGACGCGGCGGCTCTTCGAGGGCGACCACCCGTTCAAGGCGTCGAGCCTCAACAACCTCGCGGCGGTACGAGACACCCTCGGCCGCGCGGCGGAGGCCGAGCCGGTGTACGTCGAGGCGTTGGAGATGCTCAAGCGTCTCTACCCGAGCGACCACCCGTTCAAGGCGTCGAGCCTGAACAACCTCGCGGCTGTGTGGAAAACCCTCGGCCGCACGGCGGAGGCCGAGCCGATGTATGTCGAGGCGCTCCAGATGCGGCGACGGCTGTTCGAGGGCGACCACCCGGACGTGGCGCAGAGCCTGAACAACCTCGCGGCTGTGTGGGAGGCCCTCGGCCGCGCGGCGGAGGCCGAGCCGGTGTATGTCGAGGCGCTGGAGATGCGGCGACGGCTGTTCGAGAGCGACCACCCGGACGTGGCGTCGAGCCTGAACAACCTCGCGGCTGTGTGGCAGACCCTCGGCCGCACGGGGGAGGCCGAGCCGGTGTATGTCGAGGCGTTGGAGATGTTCAAGCGTCTCTACCCCGGCGACCACCCGCTCGTGGCGGGGAGTCTGAACAACCTCGCGTATGTGCGGGCGGTGCAGGGCAGGTGGGCCGAGGCGCTCGAACCTTCCGAGCAGGCGGTGGCGATGGCGGGGCGGTGTATGCCCGAGGCCCACCCGAGCCGGGTGCAGATGGAGCAGAACCTGGCGGCCATCCGCGCGAAACTCGGCGGGGCGTGAGCGGGCCCGGCGGGGCAGAGACAGAAAGGCGGCCTCACGCAGAGGCGCGGAGCCCGCAGAGGGGGAGGCAAGGAGAAGAACGGCCGAACGCAGAGTTCGCAGAGGGGGACACCGAGGACGCAGAGGGGAAGGCAGAGAAAAGAAGGTGTGGAACGCGAAAGCCGCGAAGAGCGCGAAGGAGGGAGTGAGGGACCCGCCGCCGTCCGGCCCGCCCGTGGCCGGTGATATCCCTACACTCCCCGCATGGGGCCCCCGACGCGGGGAGCGAAAGCCCCACATTCACGGGGAATACAGATGCACAAGCGGGTCAAATCATGAAGCGGCGGTCGGCGGCGTTGAGCGCGTTCGTGCCTGTCCTGACTCTCGCGGTGATCGGCGGGTTTGTGCTGAATATCAGCGACCGGCCGTGGCCTTTGCTGGTGCCCGCGTTCATTGGGTGTGTGCTGGTGCTGCTCGGGCTGCTGTACCGCGAGCGTCTGGGTCGGCTCGCCCGGCGGGTGCTGGGCGGGCGGGCGATCGAGGGGTTGCAGTCGGGGAAGGTGCTCGGGGGGTTGTTCTTTGCGGTGGTGTTCGGGCTGCTGGTGTGGTGGTTGTGGCCGGGTTCGCGTTTGTGGGTGGGGTATATGACGCTGGGGCTGGCGGCGGTGTTGTTTGGGTGCGGGGCGTTGCGTTTGCACCCGGCGGCGTCTCCTGCGCCGCCCGAGGGTGAATGGGTGCATCCGGTGCGGTGGATGCTTGGGGGCTTGAGTGTGTTCTCGATGTCGGTGCTGACCGAGCTTGCGCCGGGCGATCTGGTGCATGGTGTGGGGGGCGGGTCGGACATGGGGACCAGTGAGGTGCTGGCCATCGCCGTGGGGATCAAGAAGGTCGTGCGTGAGGAGGGCGAAGCAACGCGCGAGACCGTGCGCGACGAGGGGGAAGCGACCCGCGAGGAAATCGCGGACGACGGGCAGCGGACGCGGGACGAGGTGCAGGGGGTGAAGGGCGAGATCGGGGCCAAGCTCGACGCGCAGTCCGAGTTGCTCACCCGCGCGTTGGCGTTGCTGGAGGCAAAGGAGTCGTTCACACCCAGTCTCTCGCCGGGTTCAGACGCGGTGCCCGAGCGTCCGCCGCTGAGCGATGAGGATAAGGCGATTTTCGAGGCCGCCAAGCCCTCGGCCGACGCGCTGACGCGCTACCGCATCGCGGTGGCCGAGGGCAACGACGACGAAGCGGGCCGGCTCGAGCCAGAGGTCGAGCGGCTGCTGGTCGAACGCCGCGCCGACGAGGACTTTTTGTTCGCCCAAGCCAAGGGCGACCGGCATTTCTACGCCGGTCGATACGACGAGGCGATCCCCGCCTACCGCGAAGCCCTGCTCGCCCGACCGGACGAAGCGGGCGTGCTGAATACTCTCGCACTGGCGTTGCAGCGTTCACGCCACAGCAAGGACCACGGCGCGTCGCTGCGTGAGGCCGAGGGACTGCTGGCCCGGGCCCTCGAACTCCGCCGCACGCAGCACCCCGGCGACCACCCGGACGTGGCGTCGAGCCTGAACAACCTCGCGGCTGTGTGGGACACCCTCGGCCGCGCGGCCGAGGCCGAGCCGCTGTATCTCGAGGCGTTGGAGATGCGGCGGCGGCTGTTCGAGGGCGACCACCCGGCCGTGGCGTTGAGCCTGAACAACCTCGCGTATGTACGAGAAGCCCTCGGCCGCGCGGCGGAGGCC